>CASDVE010000084.1 GCA_949284175.1 uncultured Eubacteriales bacterium | reverse complement strand
ATACGATGGAATCTTTTCCTTTTTTAGATTTAGGCTTAGGAGCGTTTACATAAAATCCGTTTTTCTTTTCTTTGTAAATATCATTGATTACTTTTTTTAGTTCTTTTAGTGTTGCCGGATTATCTTGATAAAAGTCCTTCATATGTTGTGTCAGCTGCTTCATAAAGGATTTGCGAAGAGATTCATAACTGATATATTTTATGGATTTATACTTGCCATCATCATCCATGCCTCCTTCCGTACAAAGGCAATGGATATGAGGATTCCATTTTAGATCTCTTCCGAAAGTATGAAGAGTAAGGATGAAACCGGGACGGAAGGTCTTATCTTTTCCGTTCATATTATCGAAAACATAGACAAGAGTGTCTTTTACGGCATCAAAAAGAGCTTTAAGAAGTGGGCGATCCTTTTTAAAGTAGTAACGAAGACTTTCATCGATGGTAAAGACCATATGTCTGTGAGAGACGTCCAAAGTATGTTCCGTAATTTCCTGTGCTCTGATTTTAGCTTGTTTCGTACCACAAGAATTACAGAATCTGCTTTTGCAGGTATAACAGATAATGTGAGATTTATGACAGTTAGGACATTCATAGATTTCAAAACCAGCATCGATGGTCCCACATGAAAGCATTTTTTCGACTTCTATTGGGACGATAGGACGCATTCCATTTTTAATGACATCAGGATGAGTCAAAAATTCTTCCCAGTGATTATCAGCTGAATAGAAGGCTTTTTAGAATTAGACATATGAGAAAAAGATTTTGTAGCCACTTTAGAAATCGGTTTCGCTAGACTGTCACTGATCACTAAATATCACCCAGATATATTATACTGTAAAACGCGTTTTCTCAAAACAAAATAAATGACGGAATTTATTCCGTCACTTTTTTACTATTATATAACATTTAGTACTTGACAATGCAAGGTACTGTATATACTATAATAGTAGGAGTGATAATATGAACACACAGTTTAAGAAAGGGGTATTAGAATTAATTGTCTTATTGTCGGTATACAAAAGAGATATGTATGGATATGAATTAGTATCAGAAGTTGGGAAAATCATCGATGTCAATGAAGGGACAATCTATCCATTATTAAAACGATTGACAAATGAACATTATTTTGAAACCTATCTGAGTGAGTCAAAAGAAGGTCCACCTAGAAAGTATTATCGTATAAGCGAAAATGGGAAGATAAAAACAAGAGAGCTTCTAAAGGAATGGAATGAATTCCATGAGAATGTATCTCGCTTTATAAAGGAGGCTGACATATATGAGTAAAGAGGAATTCTTGCGTGTATTAGAAAGAAAACTAGATGTAATCAATGAGAAGGAACGTAAAGATATTATCGATGAGTACCGAACACATATTGAAATGAAGATGCAGGAAGGTAAAACTGAAGAAGAAGTTATTCAGGATTTTGGTGATATTGATGAGCTGGTAGAAGAAATCTTAGATGCCTATAAAATCAATACACAGCGTGTGAATCAATCTTTTGATGCAAAACTGAATAAAGTTTTAGATTCCTTATTTGAAAGTTTTCAAAGATTCTTAGGATCTTTAACTTCTTTAGATGTAGATGATGTTGTAAGACTGGTATTTGAAATCTTAGTAATTCTAATCCTATTATCACTTTTACATATACCATTCCGTATAATTTCATCAATAGGAAGCAGTCTGCTTCATTCTGTTGGAGGATATGGTATCGGTTCTTTGTTAGCTATGGTATGGCGTTTTATCATTGGTTTAGCCTTTGTGGTCATTTTTGTTGTTGTGCTTATTAATTTATGTTCTAAAAGATTATCTCGATATCGTAAAGTACATAAAAATAATGAACAAGGAACTGTATTTGAGGATTTTAAAGAAAGCTTTGATTTTGAAAAAGCAAAAGAAACCGTACATTCCTTTTCCAATAAAGAAGATACAGCTCAAACAAATGATGAAGAAGAGATCAAATGGGAAGAAGAACCTAAGAAAAAGGAACAGTCACAAGGAAATAAAATTATCACATTAATTAGTCATTTATTGTTTTTCATCCTTATGATTCCATGTGTAATGGTCATTGTAGGTCTTTGTTGTGTGCTAGGCGTAATGATTGTATTCAGTTTTGAAGGAGTTACATTAGTTGGCGCATATTTTATGACGATTGGCGGATTGATTGTTATTTCAGGGTGCTTATCATTATTGCATCGTGTATTGTGGAGAAGGGGGTAAAGGAAAATGAAAAAGTTTTTGATTTCTTTGATCCTTGGTGTTACG
>CASDVE010000083.1 GCA_949284175.1 uncultured Eubacteriales bacterium | reverse complement strand
ACGCAAGTGCGTTTGAGTTCAAATGTACTTGCGTTTTGGAAAAGGCGTTTCTGAGACTTCTGAGAGGGGAAAGTGGGTGAAGACTTTTGAGGACTTTCGTTGCTGGAATGAGATAAATTATGGATGAAGTGAAAGTGTCTTTTTGTAGCTTTTTTTTATGGGACTTGTGGATTATGGACGTATGTTTATAGTTCCAGGTGTAATTATGGTGAAATATTTTCTGATTTGATTTCTGTTTGAATTTGTGAATAGGTTTTTCCTTCTCAAAAAGAGAATTACAGAATCTTGGAGGGGTAAACTGGAAAGCCTGGATGTAAGATTCAAGTAATTGACATTTTGTTAATGAAAAGTATTTCAGCATCAAAAATTAGCTTTCAGTCATAAGAAAATATGAAAAATATATGTTACTTTTACGTTGTGACTATTGTTGCAATTCTATTGTGTGCTATTGTTTTTTTGATTGTCTAAAAGATTAAAAACGGTAAAACACAGAGGAAAATATGATACTATATGGCAATCATTTGGGAGTAAAATAATTCATGTATGAAAGTTTACATTAAAAAACCTTGGAAAGAGATTTTGATTTGGGGCTTCGTTTCTCCAAGTGTTATGTATATGTTTATTGAGATTTATAGCAAGCAAATAATTATCAAACTAGCAATTACCTATCTTATAATTGTTTATGCGTTAGCTTTTTTAGTCTGGGCCATTTATTTCAATTATTTAATCTTATACGACAATCGCATCGTACTGAAAAACAGAATTTATAGGTTTTGGAGTCGGACATTTATGTACCAAGACATAGAAAAAATTATGATAAAAGATGATTTAGGTCAGTACAATTATGTATATTTTCAATTTGTTTCAAACGGAAAGAAATCACATAAGTATCTTGTGTCAAGTATTGATCATCGCCATGATTTAAAACAAATAACCGAAGAACTACTTCGGAAAGAGATAAATGTAGAAGTTAGTGAGAGTGTAGTGGCACGTTTTTTTAATGATGTAAATTAAAGTAGAATGAATAGTATAAAGAATTATCGAAAAAAAAGATGCTTGTTCTACGATTTTATGAAAGTAAGCAGTATATTGTTGGGAATCGCTATGGTCATTACTCCCTTTATCACAGGTAAACTGCCTATTATTGCAATCCCTGGATTCGTTAGTGTTCTTTATGTTACATTATTATTTCGGCGCTCTCTGCAGTATGTAATTCTTACAGACGTATCTTTGATAATTCGGCATCAGAAGAATCCAAAATATGAAACGGTCGTTTATTTTTCAGAAATAGACTCTGTAAATTTAGAGTATTCTTCTATTGACGGATGCAAATTGGGTATTAAACGGGGGTATATCACGAAAGACTACACTTTATTGTTAGTCGGAAAGAAAGAAATGGGTGAACTAAAAAAAGATCTGGAGAATTATGGCATTCATGTATGGGAACTTTAAAAAGGCGCTATGAAATATTTTGTGTAAATGGAAAATACGGGATTCAAAGTGAGTTCCGTATTTTTTTACTTTTTACATTTACCGAATGAAGAAGATTAGTAGTTTATCCCCTCCCTTCAAAATAGTATTCTTCATCTTAAAAGAAAAAATTTCACAAAACCGTATATATTAAATATAATAATAAATTAAAAATGAATATGGAATTAAAGAACGAAATTACGAAATTCAATCTTAGAGAAAATGGTGAAGTTGATAAGGATGATAAAAATGGCAAAATATCTGAAGCATTTAAACCAATAGCTGAAATGATATTATCAGGATATTTTAAAGTTTCCAAGAACAATAGTGCTTCCTATGTGACCGTGCATCCGACTTGTGTGGAAATGTACTACCATGAAGAAGGAGAAGGAGATGATAAAATTAAAGATTATATTGTTTATCATAGAAATAGTAATGATGGTAAAAAGGAGGTATCTGTTTTTCCGTTAGGGGTATTGCATAACCACGTTTCCGGAATAGACTTAACTTTCGAAAGGATGGGAGAGAACAATAATCCAATTCGTTTCTCTGCTT
>CASDVE010000082.1 GCA_949284175.1 uncultured Eubacteriales bacterium | reverse complement strand
CTCAACTCTATTATACCATATCCAGTGAGGAGTTATTTGATTTTTAGGAAGAAAAAATGCCGTATTTATACGGATTCTGGCGTTTCGCAAACGCCTAATTATATGATAAGAAAGTGAGGAGATATCGTGTGGGCATATGAAAGTGTATTTTATCAAATTTATCCAATTGGATTTTGCGGTGCACCATATGAAAATGATGGTATTATAAACAATAGAATTGAAAAGGTTATTGATTGGATTCCTCATATCTTAAAAACGGGAGCAAATGCAGTTTATTTTTCACCTGTATTTGAATCTGATAGTCATGGATATGATACAAGAGATTATAGAAAAATTGATTGTAGATTGGGAACAAACGAGATATTTGCTCACGTATGTGAGGAACTTCACAAAGCTGGCATAAAAGTGGTCTTAGATGGTGTATTTAATCATGTTGGACGGGGATTTTTTGCCTTTCAAGATGTGATTGAGAAAAAGTGGGATTCTCCATATAAGGATTGGTTTCACATTAATTTTGAAGGAAATTCCAATTATAATGATGGTTTTTGGTATGAAGGATGGGAAGGGCATTTTGAACTTGTGAAGTTGAATTTACAAAATGAACAGGTGATGGAGCATATTTTCCAGTGCGTCAAAGGATGGGTAGAACAGTTTGACATTGATGGCTTACGTCTTGATGTGGCGTATTGCCTTGATGGGGAATTTTTAAAGAGATTGAGAAAATTTTGTGATGGATTAAAGCCTGAGTTTTTCTTGGTGGGAGAACTTTTGCATGGAGATTATAACCAGTTTGTCAATGATGAAAAACTTCATAGTTGCACGAACTATGAATGCTATAAAGGTTTGTATTCTAGTTTTAATACCATGAATATGTTTGAAATTACACACAGTCTACTTCGTCAATTTGGTTCAGAGAATTGGACGCTTTATAAAGGAAAACATTTATTAGGATTTGTGGATAATCATGATGTGACAAGGGTAGCTACTATCTTACAAAATAAAAAACATCTTCCGCTCATTTATGGATTGCTCTTTGGGATGCCAGCCATTCCTTGCATTTATTATGGAAGTGAATGGGGAGCAGAAGGGGATAAGGCAAATGGAGATCCGAGTCTTAGACCATATTTTGAACAACCAAAGGAAAATGAATTGACAGAATGGATTGGGAAATTGGCAAAGGTTCATAAGGAAAGGGAAGCTCTTTGTTATGGAGAGTTTCGATCTGTTCTTCTGACAAACAAACAGGTGATTTTTGAGCGAAAGACAGAAAATGAAAGAATACTTGTTGCTATTAATGCTGATGAACAACCATATATGGCACATTTTGATGCTGGGTGTGGAAAAGCACAAGAATTACTTACCGACAAAGAGCATGATTTTGGTGGAGGAAGCCAATTAGAGCCATATAGTGTATGCTATTGGAAAATGGAGAAATAAAAAAATAGATGAGGAAAACATCAAGAAGAGATAGGAAGCTTCTTGATGTTTTTTGCATATAAAAAGGCACTGCGTGCAAACAGTAAACACTTTGTTTTCTACCCGAAGATAATGGATCAGAAACTAGATTTGTGATTTTATTGTTTGAAAATAAAAGTTGAAAAAAGAGTTGACATGGATGAATAAGGGTGGTATAGTAATACAAGTCACATGAAAAATGTTTTAAAAGAATGAACAAATCGGAAAAAATTAAAAATATATAATTTTTGAAAAAACTTGACATTTTAAGAGTAGTGTGATAATATATAGTTCGTTACAGCTAATGTGACGAACGAAAATGAAAAGTTTTAAAAAAGAAGAAAAACTTCTTGACAAACAAAACTGAGTAAGATATAATGAGTAAGCTGTTTCGAAGAAAACAGACAAAAACAAACAAGAGAAAATTGATAATTGAATAATAAAACAACCTTGAAAATTCCAAGAGAAATAAAGATTGAGAACTCAATCGGTGGACGAAAGTCCAACATTCTTGGTCGTTGAGAAATCAACAACCCAAACAGTAAAACAAGGGATAAATAGCCAAGTGTTATTTTCGCGAAA
>CASDVE010000081.1 GCA_949284175.1 uncultured Eubacteriales bacterium | reverse complement strand
CTAAAAATAAGAATTAGGAATGATGCAATAAAAAGTCCTCTAAATATAGAAAGGAAACGGATTGTAAAAATAATCCACCCCAACCATTGACATAGAGCCAATAAATATATGGATATCCATAAACGGATATTGAGATTTTTCTATGAAGGCAAAAGACGACACGGATATATGGAGTACTAAAATTTCTTGATTATTTGCAACAATATCTCTGTATTTTTCTCTCATATTTCTGATCAGTTCCAGCAACTTATCATCTTCTATAATTACAAAAATGGAAATAAAAGTTCTTTATCATCCCCGCTTATTCTTACTTTTTTTAATTTTATATTTCGCCACACCAACGTATTGAGAAAGCAAAATTACAAGCAAAATTAATGCAACTAATGACACAATGCTATTTATACCACCAATCGTACAACAACCTGCAAATATAAAAATACCAATTAAAATTTTCATAGTCACTTTTTTACAGTGTTCTTTTTCGTCTCTGTCAAGTCTCCGATTTACATTCTCTACTGGCGCAGATTTCAATATTAAAATAGTACTTACTAGGATAATAATCCATGCATTTGTTACTGAAAATTTATACTTGCTATCAATAAGCAATGTTACTGTCTGTACAGCAACTGAGCATATAAAACACGCACCAAAGCTGTTCATATGCACACCACCAGCGTAAGTTCGCAGTAACATAAAAATTCCAGTAAACACGGCAAATTCTAGAATCATTTGCAGATATACTGCTATACCCAAACAAACTGCAAAACAACACAGCATTTCAAGACCTATTTGAAATCCATATTGATATACCGCATATAATTCCTCTGAAACTGCACCCGTTTTAATAACGTATCTCGTTAATTTTTCTGATAACTGCTTCATCTTAGAGCTTTTTCATTTTTTTCAGTGCATCCGGCATTTTCGGCTGATGATAAATATAGCAACAAGCGCTATCTGCGGACATTTTGCCAAGTTTCAGAGATACATTTGCCAACATTTTCGCTGGCTGAGCTTTTACATTTTTAAATTTCATAATTTGAATCTCCTTTCTTTTTTTTATACACTACTACAAAAACACTTCAAAATCCTTTTCTTGTAAAAAAACCGAGTATTCATGTAACTTTTTCCAAGTATCAATTATAATCCACACTCTTTCAAATAGAATAGAGAAACAATAACAAGTATTATTCCCCTCTAATTGAACCGTAGTTCAGGTCTCGTATACAGCTCTACAATTTATATGCCAACATCTTTTAAGTAATATGATAAAGGATTTAGCACCCCTGCTGAGTCCTTTATCTTTTTTTCAAGCAACTCTTTGCTAATTATAAAATTCACAACATTCATACAACTTCTCTTATACCATCCAGACCTTGTGTTCCCAACTTTATAAATTTCTTCGTTACTAAATCCATTGTTTTATTTTTTGTTTAGGTCTCTCAAATTTCTATAAATCGTTTTTGCTGTTTTCCATTATTTAAATACAATCACCCTTAGCTTATCTCTGATTCATTGTCTGAATTCTTCCATGAATTGTTTCATCATTCCGATTCTGAAATAATTACTCCATCCTCGCACAATTTCATTCACTCGTTTTCCCGTTAATGCTAGCGGTCTTGCTATTGCTTTGTTCCGTCTTAAATATTCTCTTAGTTTTTCCTCCAATGCCTTTTTCTTATCATTGGTTGATTTTACTTTCTATTCACCACCATTTTTTTATGTAAATCCAAGATATTTACTTCTCACTGGTCTTACCACCTTTATTTTTATAGCATTTACTTTTAGAAATAATTTTCTTTCCAACCAATCTGAAATCAATTTCATAACTCTGTTTGCTGACATTTCACTTCTTGTAAACATCAGCATATCATCTACATATCTTGTGAAACGAATCCTTCTTTGTTCTACTTCCTTATCCAACTTATCAAGATAGATATTTGACAAAATAACTGAAAGTGCTCCTCCTTGTGGTACACCTACCTATTTTTGTTACTTTTTCCAGTCCGTTTTCCATTATTCCTATACACAAATATTTAAATATCAGATTTAATGCTGTACTATACTTGACTTGTTCCCTAAGTATCTGAATTAATTTGTCATGGTTTATCTTATCAAGGAATTGCTCTATATCTATGACCCATTCACAAGCATCGTTTAATTTGATATCAACTATGTGATTGCTTGCTGAATGGTCCTATCTAATACTGTTGATATCCCTAATAATCTTGTTTTCCCGTTATCTTTTGGTACCTTTACCCTTCTTACCGGATTTGGTTTATAACTTCCATCTGCTATGAATTGCTTAAGTTCTCCACCATGAATTTTTAGATATGGTAGAGGCATAAATAGAACAAAGTGTGCTTTGCACACTCTCAACTCCCCTGCCCCTCAATCATGAGGGGTTTTCTTTTTTCCGATTTTGTTTCATAATAGTCTTATGGATA
>CASDVE010000080.1 GCA_949284175.1 uncultured Eubacteriales bacterium | reverse complement strand
CCTATTAGAAGTTGGTGTTGAAATTAAATTTGATACATTAGTTAAAAACTTAATTATAGAAAATAACTCTGTTACTGGAGCCTTATTAACTGATTCCTTAACTAAGAAAAAGGATGAAGAAGTATTCAGTAATAAAGTTGTTGTTGCTACAGGTAGAAAAGGTGCTGACTGGTTAAAGGATATGTGTGTTGAACATAATATTAACCATTCTGCAGGTCCAGTAGATATTGGTGTTAGAGTAGAACTTAGAAATGAGGTAATGGAAAGTGTTAATAATGTTCTTTATGAATCAAAATTAATTGGACATCCTCTTCCATTTAAAGATAAGGTAAGAACCTTCTGTCAAAACCCTGGTGGTTTTGTAAGCCAAGAAAACTATGATAATAATCTTGCTATAGTTAATGGTCATTCATATAAGAATCTAAAGTCTGATAATACTAATTTAGCTATATTAAGTTCTCATAACTTTGCTGAACCTTTTAACGAGCCTATTGAATATGGTAAAAAAGTAGCTGAACTTGTTAATATGCTAGGTAATGGAAAGATATTAGTTCAAAGATATGGTGATATCAAAAGAGGAAGAAGAACAACAGAAAAACGTTTAAAAGAAGGTTATACTGTTCCAACTCTTAAAGAAGCTGTTCCTGGTGATTTAGGTTTAGTATTACCTTATAATACGATGAAATCAATTATAGAAATGATTGAAGCATTAGATAAAGTAACGCCTGGTATTGCTAATGAACATACTTTATTATACGGAGTTGAAGCAAAATTCTATTCAGCTCGTCCAAAAGTTCGAGAAGGTTTTGAATGTGAAATTGATGATTTATATGTTGCTGGTGATGGTGCCGGTTTAACAAGAGGATTAGCTCAAGCTGGTGCAAATGGTATTATTGTAGCACGACATATTATTGATCATATTAAATAGAAGTCTTACATAGGTAAGGCTTTTTTGTTTATAGATTAAAATAATTAGTTTAGAAAGATTGATATGTCAAGCAATTTTGAAAATGTCCTAAAAAAAGTTAAACACTAGCACCGTTATTACGATGTTTCTGTTTTGCCAGAAAGCCAAGAAAATCGTCATTTCTCCATGGATGATCCATTGGAGGAATATATTGTTTTTTTGGCTTATTTTCTTTGATTTTGCCATCAAACTCCTTTGAATGTTTTTCGTGATCTGGTATTTCTTTCATGATAAAAAGTTCATCCAGTACATTGACATATAGCCTACCGTCAAATGATTCGATAACCATACAATCTGTTTTCTTTTTCAGATAGTATGGAATCCCTCTATCAGAGACAGGAATATAGATTTTATTTTTGTATTTGATACTATGACCAGAATCGATCTTTCTAGGGGAAAGAACGGCCAATGTGGAATTGATTTTTTCCATTGATGGTTGCTTTTCAAATACTGATTGTGTAGTATTAAGATGTAGAGCGAACTGATTATTGAATTTTTTTAGGTAGGAGTTTAAAAATTCGTTGGCCTGCTCTATAGAAGACACATGAGCTCGTCTTAATTCAACCGGCAATCGAGACTGAAATGTCTGATTGAGTCTTTCAATTCTGCCTTTGGCTTGAGCGATGCTTGTTGTCTTTATATCGACACCAAGGTTATGACATGCGTAAGAAAATTGAGTAAAAGTATCTTCGTCATCAAAGGCCTTGGTTTTTCTTTTATATTCAAAAACAGTACGCCTGTCAGTATAAAATAGAGCAGGGATGCCATAATTGGTCAGAATTTGAAAGAAAACATGATAATAACCATTTAAAGTCTCCTGAGTATCAAAATAAGCTCCAACAACAGTACCGGTAGAATCATCGACAGCAAGATGAAGATGCCAGATATGACCAGGAATCCATTCGAATGAAGAGGCATCCATCTGAATCATTTCACCAAAATATTTGCATCTGGGTCTTCTAGGATGAGCGCTTTCATCATCAACAGAGACGATAGCCAGTTTAATCTGATTCTTAATTTTTTGAGAGGAAGTCTGATCAAGTTTCTGTTTAAGCTTTTTTTTCATGAGTTTCTTGGTCTTTTTTCTCGCTTTAGGAGAAAGGATATTTTCTTCTCTGAGCCATTTGTTAAGAGTAGTATCAGAGATATTGATACCAAAATCCTCTTTAACGATTTCACAGAAATGAATAAAATTGGTATCAGAATAATCGTTGATATAGGAAGAAACGATCAAATTCTTCACATCAAGAGGGAAAGTGGTAGAAGGACATCTACCGCGATTACCGTGAACAAAAGCAGCCTTACCATCTTTTTTATATTTGAGTATAAGTCTGTTAACAGTTCGAAGAGAACAGCCAAGTTTAATGGCAGCACGTTTCTTGTTGCCATTCGTTTCAACAAGTTTTTTAATAATTTCATATTTTTTTAATTCATTCATTCTTAAGTCAACCTTTCTCATCATCAAACCTCCAATAAAAATATGAGGTTTAGAGTATAACATATATCTTAGATAATGTCCCA
>CASDVE010000079.1 GCA_949284175.1 uncultured Eubacteriales bacterium | reverse complement strand
TCCATAATCAGCACCACTCTCGCGGAAAGATTGACAAAAATGTGCCCGTCCGAATTTACAGACTGCCAAAGGAAAACTGTCTATAATAAAATAGCGACTGTATGGAATCCTAAAAACAGAAAGCAACTTTTCACGTAGTAGTTCTGTCACTGAAACAAGTGCTCTACGTGTTCGATTGAAACGACTTCGGCTACAAATCTTAGGAAAAAGAAACCTATAGTATTTAGACCAGTATTTTGGATAGTGAGTTCACGTTCTATTTATATTTTCTTACAGCAAAATAATATAGTTGTGCTTTTTATTTTGTTGGTAGGAGTATTAATATTATTAGATACTATAGGTTTAATTAAGAAATATATAAGAATGTACAAGAATGATAGGGATAGAATATTGAGTATGATATAAATAAATCTGAGATTAAATCAAAATTCATGATAAGGCATTGAAATATAGGCATATATTGAATTGCATAATTTGAATATTGCATTTTTATAAATTGATACTGAATTTTTTGTGGAAAAATTTATAATATATAAAATGTAAAAAATTGGGAAATGGAGATGGATAGCATGAAGTTAGAAGTACAAAATTTAGTAAAGTCCTATGGGAATTTTCAAGCACTCAATGGTATTACATTTTCAGTGGAACGTGGACAGATATTGGGACTTTTAGGCAGAAATGGTGCAGGGAAGACGACTACGATTAAAAGCATTATGGGAATTATAGAGCCAGATTCTGGAGATATTCTATTTGACAAAAAGCCCTTGACAAGGGATAGCGTTAGCATTGGATATTTGCCAGAGGAGAGGGGGCTATATATGAATACAAGAGTAAAAGATCAATTGGTATATTTTGGTATGTTAAATGGTCTTAGCAAGGCTGAGGCATTACAAGAGATTAAGCAATTATTAGAACAGTTTGAAATACTGCAATATCTCAATAAAAAAGTGAAGACTTTATCAAAAGGAAACAAACAAAAAATACAATTGATTAGTGCTATTTTACATAGACCACAAATTGCAATTTTAGATGAACCTTTTAGTGGACTAGATCCTGTCAATATTGAACTATTTAAAAATACAGTTTTGGATTTAAAAAAGAATGGGACAACTATTTTATTTAGTAGCCATAGAATGGAAGATGTGGAAGAGATGTGTGATCGCATTGTGATGTTGAATAAAGGAAACATTGTAGAAAACGATACAGTGAGCGGGTTGATTGAGAAATATTCTAAGAAAAATACAATACTTTTACAAGTAAATCAAGACATTACACCATTTCTTCATAATAAAAATTTAAAATTGCAATCAGAACATAATTTAATTTTTGAAATTCAATATGAGAAAAAAGAAGATTTGACAGTATTGTATCAAGAACTATTGCAACAAAATATTCAGTTAATAAAAGTAGAAGAGCCAAAGTGTTCTTTACAATCTATATTTATAAAGGAGTTGTCCGATCATGAATCATAAATTAAAAATAGTCACATCATTTACATATTTACAAGTGGTGAATGCAAAATGGTTTCTTATATTATTTGTATTAGGAATCGGTTTTATTTTCTTTTGCACACAAGAAGATAAAATTGCAAACTGGGTCATGAGTAATGAAGAAAATGAAACAACTATGGTAGCAGAGCAAAAGGAAACAGAAGAGGATATGAGAGCAATTGTACAATATTTTGCAATGATAGCAATGTTGATGCCAATGATTTTATATGGAACAGGGATTGCAAATACAGTCGTGGAAGAAAAAAGTTCAAGAATAATAGAAACTTTGCTTTGTTATGCAAAGCCAATTGAAATACTAAGTGGGAAGATTTTAGGATTTGTGCTTGGTATGATGACGCATATTATTGCTTGGGGATTGATTTATATTGTGATATTTAAAATTGCAAATATGCCGAATACATTTTTGGAAACGCTATCTTATTTGATGAATGAGAGAGTGCTTATATTATTTGTATGTTCTATGATACTTGGTTTTATGTTATATGGATTTTTATATGCAGCGCTCGGTGCATTTGCAGATAGTGTACAAGATTCAGGCCCACTGCTCTATCCCGTATTAATGATACCAATTGTTGTTTATATAGTGAGTCTTATCGTCATAAAAAAACCAGAAATGACATGGGTAAACCTTGTATCGTATTTACCATTTTTTTCTTCGATGATGAGTTTTACTGTCATTGATTTAGAACATATCACATGGCTTGAAGTGATGATAAGAATTTTGGTACAAGTAGTAGAAGTCATTCTTTTTGCGATTTTTTGTAGCAGATTATATAGAAGAGGGGTTGTGAGTTATGGGATAAAAAATTTATGGAAAAGGAAGTCATAATTTTTCTCTTGATCATTTCATACACTTTAGATGCACCTCCTTTCTGCTGTATTACTACATAGGCGTTTGCGAAACACCAAAACCCTCATAAATATAGGATTTTTTTTTCTAAAAAATAAAACAACTCCTCACTGATTCATGGTAAAATTGAGATGCTGTAACAATTAACCATATCCATCAGTAAAGGAGTTTTACTTATATGGGCTCTATGTCAATGGTTGGGGTGGATTATTTTTACAATCCGTTTCCTTTCTATATTTAGAGGACTTTTTATTGCATCATTCCTAATTCTTATTTTTAG
>CASDVE010000078.1 GCA_949284175.1 uncultured Eubacteriales bacterium | reverse complement strand
ATATGCATCCCTGTCTATATTTTATCATAAAAGAAGAAATTTGACTATTTATAAATAAATTCCTTCATACCCCCTTAAGTTTATGATGTTGCGCATGGCTCGTTGTCTTTGCGTAAATCAAAAATGTCTGAATCACCAATTATTTCATGCGATTCAGACATTTAAAAAATTATAAAAAGAATATCAATACAGGTATTTCCTATTCTTCGATATCAATTGCCATCACAGGGCACTCATCCCTGGCTTCTATGGCTTGATTCTCATATCCGTTTGGAACTTCTCCACACGCTTTTGCAACGCCATCATCGGTCATTTCAAAGACTTCTTGACAGATTCCTGCACACATTCCACATCCAATACAATTTTCATTTACATTTGCTTTCATTTTTATTCCTCCATTGAAATTGAAATAAATAGTATCTATGTTTTACATAGATCTATTCTTTCCATCTTTTTTTATTTCAAACACAAGGATAAAAAATAATCACACTATCCATTCACCTTTTTTCGCATACACTATAAGTATAGAAAAAAGGAGGTTTTTCTATGCAAAACACATTAAAACTGACAAATGTTTCTTATACTTACTATACTGCAACTGGTGAAACAAAGGCTTTAGACCTCCTTTCCTTCTCTGTGAAGAAAGGAGAATTCATTGCAATTGTTGGCCCTAGTGGCTGTGGGAAATCAACATTATTGAATCTGATCGCTGGGCTTTTAACACCAACCACTGGGCAGATTCTTTTAGATAATAAACCGCTGGGTGAATTTTATGAACCAATTGGATATATGCTCCAAAAAGATCAACTGTTAGAATGGCGTACTATTTATCGCAATTTGACCCTTGGGCTGGAGATTCAAAAACGAGTCACTCGTGAAAATCTTGATCATATTGAACATTTATTAAAGTCCTATGGATTATATGACTTTCGAAATGCCTATCCAAGACAACTTTCTGGAGGAATGCGACAACGTGCTGCATTAATTCGTACACTGGCACTCTCTCCTCAGATTCTATTGCTTGATGAGCCCTTTAGTGCCTTAGACTATCAAACAAGACTCAACGTATCAGACGACATTGGAACTATCATAAAAGAGCGAGAAATAACGGCCATTTTAGTAACCCATGATCTTTCAGAAGCAATTAGTATGGCAGATCGTATCATCGTTCTTGGCACTCGACCTGCTAGCATTAAAAAAATTGTTCCAATTGAATTGACAGTACCAGGAAAACGAACACCTGCGAATGCAAGAAATGCAAAAGAATTTCCAGAATATTTTAATTTAATATGGAAGGAGATTAATCATGTATAACATTCCAATCACAAGTCAAGAAGATTATTTACGGGTAGAGCATCATAAAAAAGTGCGCATTCGCTTTTATCAGATTGCTCTTTTTCTATTTTTATTATGTACTTGGGAAATTGCAAGTTCCCTTCAAATTATCAATCCTTTTATTTTCAGTAGCCCCAGTCGAATCATTAAGTGCTTTTGTGAAATGATTGTCGATAAGACTTTATTTCTACACTTTGGCATTACTCTAGCAGAAACCCTTATAAGTTTCATACTTGTTATTGTCATTAGCTTAATTTTTGCCATTCTCCTTTGGTGGAATGATACGATTAGCAAAATATTAGAACCTTATCTTGTTGTATTAAATAGTTTACCAAAATCGGCTCTTGCTCCTATCCTTATTGTTTGGCTTGGTAGCAACATGAAAACCATTATTATCGCCGCCATCTCTGTGGCTGTATTTGGAAGTATTTTAAATCTTTATACGGGATTTTGTGGTGTTGATCCTGATAAATTAAAACTGATTCAAACACTAAAAGGTGGAAAATTTGACTGTTTACGACTGGTTGTCTTGCCAAGTAGTGTTCCACTTTTTATCAGCATTATGAAGGTGAATATCGGTCTTTCTTTAGTGGGCGTAATTATTGGAGAATTTTTGGCATCTAGAAGTGGTCTTGGGTACTTGATTTTATATGGAAGTCAGGTGTTTAAACTAGACTGGGTTTTAATGTCCATCGTTTTACTTTGTATGATGGCAATGGCTCTTTATTCTGCCATCAACTTTGTAGAAAAAATGTATTTACGGCAGTTTTAATCTATTTTATCCATATTAAACAGTGATGAGAAACACGTTTCACGTGTTTCTCATCACTTACCTAAAAACAACCAATTAAAAACTGCTCCCCTCTTTATGAAAAATTCAAGAAAGTATACTAACACTCCTATCTTATCTCTTGCTCATCTACAATCTTCTTATAATGTATTCCCCACTCTTTCATAGCATCTAAAATAGGTTCTAAGCTGTATCCCGTTTCCGTCAAAGTGTATTCCACTTTTGGTGGTACTTCTGGATAAACCTTTCTTGTGAGAAGTCCGCTCTCTTCCATAGCACGAAGATTCGATGTCAAAACCTTTTGTGATATGCTACCAATCGATTTTTTTAATTCTCCAAAGCGTTTTGTTCCGTCTAACAAATCTCTAATGATCAAAACTTTCCAACGATCACTAATTAACATAAGGGTTGTTTCCACTGGACATGCAGGCAACTCTTTTTTCATATTGATTCCTCCTAGTATAATAATGATGTAGTCAATCAAGACTACTTGGTTAATAAGTTTCTATAAATTAGATAACAGAAGAAGGCTTTCTTCCTTCATCAG
>CASDVE010000077.1 GCA_949284175.1 uncultured Eubacteriales bacterium | reverse complement strand
CTCAACTCTATTATACCATATCCAGTGAGGAGTTATTTGATTTTTAGGAAGAAAAAATGCCGTATTTATACGGATTCTGGCGTTTCGCAAACGCCTATCTCATTAAACCAATTGAGAGGATTGGATATGACAAGTGGAACGCTATTTCAATACAACTCTTGTTCTCATTAAACCATCGTACTTTCGGCATTTCTGTTTTTCATTATACTCTCTTTTCCCTTAATATTCAACCTTTTCCTTATTTTTTACCAGCCGTTTCCTATATCTTTTAAATTTATTAAAAACGGCGTATTTACGCCATTTGTATTAATTTTTAGAAAAAACGGCTGGTAAATATGATACAAACAGCTTCTACAAGATCAAACTGTGTTAACTTTTCTTTTTTTGTTTTTTCTTCTCTTCCTGTTCTTTTCTCCATAACTCTTCTCTCATCGCCTTACTTCTTTCTGGTGTCCACACTGGAATTGTATGTAGTTCTGTATCTAACCAAGCCTTTACCTCTTCTCTCTCCTTATCAAGAGCAATTCTATCTTCTTCTCGTTCCTCTCTATATCCCATAGCATATAGCCCTTGTCTATTGATTTGACTTGCGATTTTCTTCTTCATCTCTCCTAAATCCTCTGCCAAATATACATTTCCTCGCAATCGTACAAGATTAATGATATTCAACTGAATCACCTCCTTCCTTTCTATCTTATGCCCACTTGGTTTGTCTCCTTGTCATTAATTTCTTAGAGCAACATAATTGCACCGATCACTACCTAAAATCCAAATATCTTGACTTCTCACTCTCTATTAAATTTTCTCCTATAATCAAGATGACTTAATGGAGTCTTTTTTATTTACTATGTCGTCTTTATGATCATCTTTTTAAACTTTATCAATGCCTTTCTTGGATTTTTGTTGACTTTGTCGACACTTTAATATATACTTTTGATCAAGAAGGGAGGAATTCTCTTTATGATTGAACATACAATTGAAGATAGAATTAGTTATCTTCGACAAACCAAAGAGCTAAGTCAAGAATCCTTTGGCTCTAAATTAGGCGTAACAAAATCAACTATTTCTCTTATAGAACGAAAACTCAGAACACCATCTGATAGAATCATTCGAGACGTTTGCCGAGAATTCAATGTAAATGAGAATTGGCTTCGTACTGGCGAGGGCTCTATGTTTATTGAACTTCCAGAAGAAGATGAATTTATGAAGGCTGCTGCCTCCATCTCAAAATCCAATGATAAATTCGCTATGCAAATGTTAATTGAATATTGGAAACTAGATGACGATAGTAAACAAATTTTCACAGACTATCTAAAAAAGGTGGTCAAAAATAGTCAGAAATAACATTAGAGGAGGAAAATTTATGAATCTTACAACAGAACTGTACTCCTTATCTGAACGAGTACAACAATTAAAAGACCAAATAACAACAGAAGAATCTACAAAGATGGCTTTAATCGCTCCATTATTTCAAACACTTGGTTATGATATTTTCAATCCAACCGAATTTTGTCCTGAATATACTGCGGATGTAGGGATAAAAAAAGGAGAAAAAGTGGATTATGCCATTTTATTAAATGGACATCCTATTATTTTAATTGAAGCTAAGTCTGTTAATCGTAAATTAGAAAAGCAAGATTCACAGTTATTCCGTTATTTTTCGACTACAAATGCTCGCTTTGCCATTTTAACAAATGGGATTGTTTATAAATTTTATACTGACTTATCTGAGAAAAATAGAATGGATAGAGAACCATTTTATGAACTTAATATGCTAAATTTAACAGAAGACGATATTAATACCCTCTCTCAATTTGCAAAATCAAATTTTAATGAAGAAGATATTTTATATAATGCTTCTTTACTGAAATATGCTAATATTTTTCGTTTAGAATTAGAAAGACAATTTTCTAATCCAAGCGATGAATTCGTTCGCTTTTTCCTCAAGGAGCATTACAAAGGAACGAATGACATCTCTTGTAAACAATACTGGGTATGTAAGCACTCCTACTCCAGCATCTCCAGAACTTTCAGAACTCGAACTTGATGCTGTCATGAAAATCAAAACTCTTTTAAATAATTTAGTGGATATGGAAGAAATCACTTATAAACAGACTGATTCTTATTTAGCTATCTTATATAATGGAAATACAAGAAAATGGATTGCTCCGGTCATCATAACAGACTCTAAAATCACATTGATTCTTCCTGATGAAAATAAGAACGAGTGTCGATATAAATTAGATTCTATACAAGAATTGGATTCTTATGGCGAACAATTAAACTTTGTCTTAAATAACTACCTAAATCCTCCAAAAATAGAATCTATATCTACTGATTATATTTTTACAAAATGGGGAAAATACCCTCGTCCAGATCACTATGTTCCATTTCTTAAATACGAACTTCCAAGCGATGAGAAGCACACTTCATAAACTTCTCATGTTTGCAGACAGTCGCCATATGTGAGCATAAATGCTCTCACATAGCTCGTTGTCTTTGTGCAAACTAAAAAAGTCAGGTTTCCCCAACTTTAAGAAATAAGTGTTTTTACGACTGTATAAATTTTTATTAAGGTTTCTTCGTCTTTAATATTATGAAGCATTTTTATAATCGTAGAAACATAATCGAACATATATTATCACTCTCCAATACATTAAACACACGTTCTAAGATAGCTGATTTTATTATAGAACAAATGTTCTGTTTTTGCAATATAAAAATAAATATTTTCTAAAATCTTTATATATTTGAAAATAATATAATGGGTTATGCTGTTAGATTAAAATCATCTAATAGTAACGAACTAAAGAAAAATTATAACAAATATTCAAAAAGAATAAGAAAGTCCAGCTAATAAATGTCAATAAGAAATTTAAAAAATATTGATTATATTTTAGGACTAAAAAAGGGTGCACTTATCCCTTGGTGAAAATATCTTGT
>CASDVE010000076.1 GCA_949284175.1 uncultured Eubacteriales bacterium | reverse complement strand
AACCTATACTAGGCTTTGGCTCATGCTTGAAATATCTTTGTAGGCATCTACTTCCTGATTCCTCATCACAGCCTAAAATTAATCTTATTTTCTTATTTGGCTTAAAGCCAATATCCTTAAGAATCTTTAAGGCTATATAAGAAGCAACAACCGGACCCTTATCATCTATAGAGCCTCTAGCATAAAATTTCTTATCCTTATAAGTTAATGTAAAAGGATCACTATTCCAATCATTAGCATTTACAGGTACAACATCTAAATGTGCTAGTACACCAACACTTTCCTCACCGTCGCCATAGCTGATCACACCGGCATAACCATCATAATCTTTTACTTCAAAGCCTTCTCTTCTTCCAAGTTCCAGCATGTAATCTAATGCTTTTCTGCATCCGGCTCCAAAAGGGGCTCCTTCTGCTTTCTTAGAATCATCTCTAACGGAAGGAATCGCAATTAATCCTTTTAAATCTTGAATAAATTCATCTTGATATTTTTCTAATTCTGTTAACCAGTTCATTTCGATTCACCTCATGCATATATTTTAACACAAAGGTTACTGAATACCTATGATTATTTTCATAAATTTTCATACATTTCTTTACTGAAAAATCAAGTAGAGTAAATTTAATTACCCTCTCACACCAGACAGCTAATTAACCCTTTCTTTGCCAATATCCTTTTTGATATTGCCCTTACCACGCATGTCTTGGTCGCTATCCATTGATAACGATTTCCTAGATATGAAGTTAATCTTGCCAGGTCTTTTCCTATACCCAGTTTTTGTAATCCCCATTGTCTCTTGCTTGGCACTTTCCATTGTTTCCAAATAATCGCTCTTAAACGAGTTCGAAGATGGGCATCTATTTCTTTCATTGCTGTTTTCATATCACAGATGCTGAAATAGTTCACCCATCCTCTTATCTTCTGGTTTAGCTGTCTGATTCTATCTGAAACTGTCATACTATATTTTCTGATAGTTAGCTGTTTTAATTTTCTTTTGAAGCTTTGTATGGATTCCTGATGCGGCCTACTTTTGTATGCTTTTTGTGCATTATTATAATAGAAACCGAATCCTAGATATTTTAGTTTTGTTGGTGTTGTGATTTTGGTTTTGGTGGCATTTACCTTTAATCCTAATTTTCTTTCAATCCATTTTGTTATAGAGTGCATGACTCTGTTTGCGCTCGCTTTGCTCTTCGTTACTATGACTACATCATCTGCATATCTTGTAAATCGCAGATTTCTAGCTTCTAGCTCCTTATCAAGTTTATTAAGCATTATATTACTTAAGAGTGGCGAGATTGGATTCCCCTGTACCGTACCTTCTTTAGTTTCTTGATATGCTCCATTTTCCATCACACCTGCTTGCAGGTATCGTCTTATCAAAGATTCTACATCTCCGTCATTTATGATTTCATGTGCATAGCTCATCAACTTATCTTGTGGTACATTATCAAAGAATTTTTCTAGGTCTATATCCACTATCCATATGAATCCTTCATTGAAGTATTCCAGTAACTTCATGATTGCCATTTCACAACTTCTACCAGGTCTGAACCCATAACTATTTTCAGAAAAATACACTTCACAGATAGGACTTAATATTTGAACCATTGCCTGTTGAATAATTCTATCCATTACGCTTGGAACTCCAAGATTTCTCTTTCTTCCATTTGGCTTTGGTATCACTATTCTTTTAACTGGCGTTGGTTTATATTTTCTCGTCCGTATCTCCTCTTCGATTCTAGTCCAGTTTTCTTTGATATAGTCAAATGCATTATCAACGGTTATACCGTCAATGCCTGCACTGCTTTTCTTAGCAGTTACATGTTTGTATGCTCGATTCATATTTTCTCTAGCTAGAATCTTATCTAAAAGTTCTGACATAACCCTTGCGCTCCTTTCCTTTCCGCTTTTATATGAACCATCTTATGTTTCGGATTTCAATTAGACCTACGATTCTATCTACCTTCCTGTCAGATTGTCATATAAAACATACATTCTTATCGCACAATATTAAAACGTTCGGTCCTTCGATTCTTTTTACGAATCTACTATTACCTCGGCTGACTTCTCATTGTTCGTTGTTACTGCTCCTCGGTTACACGTCGTTCTACGTCTGGCCTACTAAGCCAATGAGACCTCACGGGGTAAGCCACATATCTTTCCTCGTTTACCTATCTGATTTACAATATTAGGTTACGGCTATCATTTTGGGCTTTGATGTTCTTTGCCATCTTACCCCCTAATACCGCCTTAATATCAGCCTCCTGTCCGTTTCCAACAGGATACCTATCCGTTAGGCCACGATTTCGCTATTGCTTCCTCTCTCCCATACCTCGCGGTATGAAACTTACAAGTCGCTATAGGGTTCGCTGATAACTACGCCCCTAGGGACTTTCACCCTAGATATGTGACATGCCCGTCACACATCAAAACCACCAGTAAACTGGTGGTATGGACTCGCCCTATAAGGGCATATTGTTGCGCGTGGTCCTTCGACCACTGAGGCCTGACAGCCGCAACGCTTTCTCTAACTGGGGCTTTAACGAAATTAGCCTAAACAATAAAAAACAAAAAAAGGCAATGACCGGGGCTTTAACGAAATTAGCCTAAACAATAAAAAACAAAAAAAGGCAATGACCAGTATGAGTGATACTGATAAATATTGCCTTTTTTGGTATAATTAGATTATGGAAAACACAACTTTTACACAATCTAATTACAGTAATTATTATAACGCATTTCAGTTATCTTTACCACTAGATTTAGGTGTTAAAATCGATGAAAATGATGAGGTTGTTTCTTTCCTAAAGGCAATAGAAGGAGTGAACTTGTATAAATATCTGAAAAGAAAAGGTTGTCGAGGAAGAAAGGGATATGATAACGTAATGCTTTTGAAGGTCATCCTTTTTGCGAGAATGATCGGAATCGAGTCACTTGAAGGTCTTGAAAAGGCTTGTCGCCACGATATCCGGTTCATGTATATTACACAGGAACAGACACCTAGCTTCATGGCTTTTGAAAGACTGATGAAGGACTATCTAATCGTTGATATCGATTATATATTTTTTGATATAACCAGTCATATCGGTAATCTTATGAATATCGATAGGTCTGTTCAATATATAGATGGAACGAAGATAGAGGCAGATGCCAATAAATATTCATTCGTATATAAGACAAGAATCATCAATGCTAGAAAAAAACTATTTATGAAAATAACAGATGCGATCCTATCCATGAATATGGAAAAAGGCTTTAATTTTCCCTATGGTTATATGTATTGCGCACAGGAAATAGGATATATAACACAGTATCTTATGGAAGTAATGGTAGAAAACGATATTAATCCTATATATGGAAAAGGAAAAAGAAAGACAGAAATTCAAAGATGGTATGACACATTTCTTGAATATTATATGAAACTTGATGAATATGAATACTGGCTGAACATCATCGGAGAAGACAGGAATAGTTGTTCGAAAACAGATCATGATGCGACGATGTGTGCTACCAAGATGGATTATTACTGTAATACGGGATTAAGCAGACCATGTTATAATGCACAGATAGCGGTAAGTGATGGAGTAATCGTTAATGCAGATCTGTTTCAGAGGCCTGCAGATGCGAAAACATTCATGCCATTCATGGAACGATATAATGAATATATAGGAGAATATCCAAAATATCCGATGGCAGATGCAGGATATGGAAGCTATGATAATTACATGTTTTGTGTAAAAAATGAAATGGAACTATATATGAAGTATGCGATGTATGCAAAGAAAAACGAACCAAGATTCAAAAAGAAAAAGTTCGATCCAATAAACTGGGAAAAAGATAAGAAAGGATACAAGATCTGTCCAAATGGATATACATTTGATAAATATATAGGAGAAACGCATAATGACAAAGGTGCTTATCTAAGCATAAAACAGAAATACACAAGCGAAAGCAGCTGCGAAGGATGTCCGTTCATGGAGGAATGCTGCAGGAATAAAAGACATCAGAGAATACTGACTAAAGATGTGGTGTTGGAAGAGTTCTATATGACGGTAGATCAGAATTTATCCACAGAGCAAGGAAAAGAACTAAAAAAACAGAGGAGCATACAGGTCGAAGGAGCGTTCGGAGTAATAAAACAGGATATGAAATTCACAAGATTTAGAAGAAGAGGATTACAGAACGCCAAAATGGAATTTCTTATCGTATGTTTAGGATATAATCTGAAAAAATATCATAAATATAGACTGAAACAGGATAAGAAAAATAGAAAAATCCAGTGGAAAAATTAGGCAGAAGCCCTAAAAAAGAAGTTTTTTTGCAGATGATAGGTGAAGTGCGCCCAAAAATAGTAAAAAAGAATAAAAAATAAGGTAATATATGGTCACAGATGCAGAATAATGTGATTTTTTTATTTTTCAGCCTAAAAAAAAGAAGCTAACGAATTAACTACCTAAATTAAGTTAATTCGTTAAAGCCTCTTCTAGATGCTTTATCAAAATAAAAAAGCTATTTATTTAGCTTTTTTTATTTTGTTATTCTTGTACAAATCGGAAAAAATCCTGTATTTCGCTTTCTGTTTTAAAGCGAGCAACGATTATTTCATCTCCCATAGCGCTAGCTAATGCTTTTGGCATTCGCTGAATTAGAAGTACATGTTCTCTATAAAGATCTTTTATCTCCTGCATGGTATGCTGGTAAGTCAAACGATCACGACGACCTATAAAACCAGAGGAATATTTTCTTTCTTGTTTATATTGAACTGTATCATGTACTATCATGTTAGCCCAAAGCTGATAGACATTACAATCATTTGCATAATCAATCATATCAGGAAGAAAGCCTCCTGGTGGTCGCATATTTACTTCTAATCCGATAATTTCATTTGCCTTGCCGATTGGCTGATCTTTGGTTAGACGGAAAAATTCAAAATGGAAGAAACGCTGAGCGCTTGGAAATGCCTGAACAGCTCTTGTCCCTATTTCTATAATGTCCTCAGGAATATCCTTATATGAATAACAGCCAATACCTTTTTGTTCGTTTACTACGTCCATAAGACTATCGGTATATTGATGAGAAGAAGTAAATAAAATTTCTTTTTTACTGTTTGTAATGCCATCAAATGAAAAACAGCTGCCTTCAATAAACTCTTCCATGATCATTTCCTCTTTTAACCCTTTTTCAAAAAAGGAAGTAAGTTCTTCTTCGTTTTTTATCTTATGGGTATCGCTGGCACCTACACCAATGTCAGGTTTTATGACAATTGGATAACCAACTAAAGATACAAATTCAAGGGCATCTTTTAAGGTGGTTGCTAATTGCCAGCGAGCTGTTTTTATTCCAGCTTGTTTAAAGCATTCTTTCATACAATGCTTTCTTTGACAATAATCTAAATCATCATACGAAATTCCATTTAACACATGAAAATCCTGTCGCAATCTTGTATCCTGACGAAGCCAGTATTCATTGTTTGATTCTATCCAATCAATTTTTCCATATTTGTATGTAAACCAGGCTACAGCTTTAAATACTTCATCATAATTTTCTAAATTTGAAACTTGATAGAAATCATGAATTGAATTTTTGAGATTTAAGCTTAATGAATCGTAAGAGGTATCCGCAATTGCCAATACAGTGACGCCATTGTTTTTTAATCCCTGACAGAAAAGCCAATAGCTTTC
>CASDVE010000075.1 GCA_949284175.1 uncultured Eubacteriales bacterium | reverse complement strand
TTTGCATCACTAGAACAACTACAAATAGAATTAGCTGACTATGTCAACTGGTTTAATCATCATAGAATTCATTCTTCACTTGATTATTTAACACCAAAAAAGTTCGAAAAACATACCCTTAAAAAGTTGTCTGACGAAGTGTTGACAATCCAAAGATTATATTGTGGAAATTATGATCGCTTCCTTCAACGCAATACACACATTTAAGATTGCACCCCCATGTAAGCAACACTGTACTCAACAGCATATTTGATGAATATTTTTCTCTATCATGATAATATTTGACAACTAAATTTTCGTCAACCGAATCCTCAACTATAATACCCAAATTAATAAAATCTTTGACCAGTTTTGGGGCAAGTGAGTTTATCTGATTATTATCAATGATGTTTGCGACTTCATTTTCAATATCAACACAATATCCTGTAAGTGTATTAAACAATATTTTGTTGCCATCATAAGGAAGAATTAAATTAAACTTCGAAAATTTCATAATACCCTCCCAACTTATTTGTAAATCACCTCAATACAATGTACACTATTTTTAACATAAATATTTGCATTTAAATTATCAATATAAAAAGACTCTAATTTTGAATGTGGAAAAAAATCTAAAACAGAATACGCAACGGTGTGTATTTTGTGCTTAATTCCGTCACCGTCCTCATATTCAGATATGATCCTAAAGGTATAAAACCCCCTTACATGAAGAACCTTTATCGGAACAAGGGAAATAATTCTCAAACTAAAGCACTGACCATTCTTTTTCAAGCTACTCAACTTGATGGTGTCAATTACATTGAATGATAAAAGAATACCTGCTAACAAAAAAGAAACAATAGCAAATCCCAAATATGAAATGTGAGATGGTTGAGTAACATATTGGAAAGTAAAGAGTAATGGAATGGACATTAAAGTAAAGCCAACAATTGAGGTTGTTCTATATAACTTTTTCATGAATTTAACTCCTTCCCACAAAGTAAAACAGTAAGTAGCAAGGCACACTGAAAATTGTGCCTTGCCACTGTTACAACTTACAATACAACAGCTCAGAGATCTCATTTCTTACAATAGCGAAAGTACAATACGTTTCAGAAAATCTATCAGGTATGTATTACAAACACTTCTAATTCTGTCCCAAATATATTTTATCCATTATCCAACACTAAATTCGGAGTTTGGAAGTATATCAACGAAATAGGAAAAACAGGCGTTTGCACCATAAGCTCCAAAGCGTTCGCACTACAAGAAGCTAAACTTGAAGAACCGTTATATACATTTCCTAAATACTTCCCCATAATTAAACCACCCTTCCTAGAAATTTTCTAGTTTATTTCTTTTTGAACGGTGTATAGCTTTGAAAAGGCAATATGAGCTATAACACTAATCTTGCTGATTTTTAGTCATCCTCCAGAAATAGAGCACGAAATCAGCAAACCTACAAGTTAACGCATACAAAACATTTTGCACCAACATAGCTAAATTCATCTCTTAATGTAGTAGTGTAAGTGTAACAAGCAATAGTTTGAACTATTAACGATTGTATAATTTTATAGTAACAGATGTGATCATTACTTGTCAAATAAGCTCTAACTTAAGTTTCCGTAAACTGCAATTAAAAAATTAATGTAAGTCTATCATAAAATCTACTGTTCAAGAGATGCTAAACAATAAAGAAAATCAGTTATAATTACAGCTCTATCATAAGTTCTTTTCTCTACTTATATAATACTTAACTGTGTTACCTTCTTTCATATGCCACCAAGAAGATAAACTTTCCCCTTGGTGGCTTTTTTCACTCTTCCTCTATCAATGTATAAAGCAGACTACTTTTACCGCCTTTCTTCCTCCAGCGTTGCTCTTTCTTTAAAAATCCAGCTGTAATCAAATCTTGAATGGCACGTTCTACCGTGCATCGAGATAAGTGTAACTCCTTTGCGATGGTACCAATCGCAGGATAGCATTGTCCCTGTGTGTTGCTTCGGTCTTTCAAATACATATATACCGTTTTTGCTCGGTGTGGCAGTTCTGCATCATAAATTTTTGAGAAGTATCCCAACAAAAACCACCCCCTAGTCGGTTCGTAGAGGTGGACGTTTTGGAGCACTGCTGTGTTCTTTTGCTGTTTGATACTGACCACCTGTTCGTTTTTCTTCTGGTGCTAGCATTGCATCAGATTCTTCTCTATGAGCTTCTTCTCTATCCCTACACCGAATAATTTCTTGTTCAACTTCCAATCGGTCTGCATATTTCACAGTCCTTGCTGCCTGTTCTGAAACTTCATAGATGTTCTCAAATTGGATTCCCCACTTTAAAAATAACGGAAGTCGTGTCTGCATAGGACAATTTCCTGTTTTGGCAAGAATGAAGTATCCTTTTGGCAGAGTTTTCAGTTCATCTGGTAACATCAACGGACGACTCATCATTTGCAGGCTTTGGCTTGAATCATTCTTTCCTCTGGAAATAGAACAAGACAATACAGTCCGATTACCAAGTGCTTTGGACAAAATTTCCCCACTTTCAGAGTTTGGAGCGAAACCGCCAAACAAAATATCTTGACAGTTATCGATAATAATGCTGGAGCCTTCCTTTCCGTAATTCTTTTCCAGCTGTGCAAAACTCTGAATAATAGGAACCATGCTGATTCGTCTGGAACGTCCAGCTGAAAACATCATTTCCATTGACTCAATTTTAGGAATGGTACCTATCTCATCTGCAAACATCATCACACGTTTTGGCAGCTTTCCTCCTTGTTCATCTACTATGGTTAGCATTTCTCTGTACAACTGTTGTAGGAACAACAACACCATAAAATACTTTGTGTTATCTTCCTCCGGCAACACGATAAAAATAGCGGATTTTTCCTTGCAGAATGTTTCCGTATCCAGTTGACTGTCAAAGCAGAGTATCTGCTCCATCTCACTATCTAAAAACGCATTTAAACGAGATATTGTAGTAGAAAATACAGAAGCCATTGCTTGCTCTGCACTATTGAGTGCTGCACCTGCGAACCACTTCGCCTTATGTGTTAGAGGCAGTTTATCCATCAAAAGCTGGAACAGACTGCGATTTTTTACTGGTGATGGAGCAAGCAAGTCCTGAATGAGTTTGAACACAGAAATGATATGTCGTTTCTCTGGTTCACAGTATTCTGCAATCAACAAAATGACTGATGCCAACAGTCCTTCTGCTGCATCAGAACAAAGTGTGCATTGCACACTCTTCGCGACTTTAGGTTGCTTCTAACAATGCACACTTTGCCGCGCGCGAGCAATTTACGTAGTAAAGATTTCTTCTCTGCGAGCTGCGCATTGCTTGCACGTAGTGCTTTTTTATATGATAGGAAACGAAATTTCCTATCATAGAACAAAGTGTGCTTTGCACACTCTCAACTCCCCTGCCCCTCAATCATGAGGGGTTTTCTTTTTTCCGATTTTGTTTCATAATAGTCTTATGGATA
>CASDVE010000074.1 GCA_949284175.1 uncultured Eubacteriales bacterium | reverse complement strand
TTTACGCGAAGGCAACGAGTCAGAAACTATGCTTGCATAAGTTTATGACGACTGCCCGCGAACATTTATCATGTTGACGCCGCCCACGAACGTGAGAAATTCGCAAAGCGTGCTTCTCATCGTTTTCATGGTTTGGGTGGAAGGGAATGAATTATCTAGTGACATTCCTCTATAATGAAAAACTGGCACTATAAATAAAATTATAACTGGATATTTTAATGAATCCAGAAATTCTATATAATAAAACAAACTTTATGACAGTAATGTGATAAATAAACGGTATGTATCAAAAATATGAGGAAGAGAGAGGGGGGAAAATTGTGGGGCGAGAATCTATGATAGTATAATAAGAAACCGCAAGGAAAAATAAGGTTCAGGAGATAACAACGATCAAATAGAAGGAGAAAGGAGCGTATGGATGGATTTTCCTAAAAATACACCATACAATAAAAAATATGGGAACAATAAAAGAATGTGAATTAAAAATAATGACTCCAGGTCCAGTTCAAGTAAGAGAAAATGTTAGAATGGCAAGAAGTATCAAAACAACGAATCCTGATATAGATACCAGTTTTGTAGAGGAGTATAAAGAAACTTGTGATAAAATTGCAACATTACTTCATACATCTGGACAGGTATATATTTTAAGTGGAGAAGGAATTTTGGGGCTTGAATGTGCCTGTGCTTCGTTAACAGAACAAGGAGATCGAGTTCTTGTCATTGACAATGGGATTTATGGACATGGATTTGCGGATTTTGTATCTCTTTATGGAGGCAATCCTGTTCTTTATCAAAAAGATTATCGTCGTACGATTGATGTAGAAGAATTAAGAGTCTATTTAGAAAATGATCATGATTTTAAATACGCTACCGTTGTACATAATGATACCCCTAGCGGAATGACAAATGATGTAATGGCAATTGGAAAGGTATTGCATGAATTTGGTATTTTATCCGTTGTGGATTCTGTATCCGCTATGGGAGGAGAGGAGTTACATATTGATGAAGGAAAATTAGATATTGTATGCGGAGGATCTCAAAAAGTGATCTCTGCACCGCCAGGACTTACCATTGTAGCAGTGAGCCATAGGGCGATGAGAGCAATGGAGTCTCGTAAAACGAATGTGGCATCCTTTTATTGTAATCTATTAAATTTTAAAACGTATTATGAAGATAAATGGTTTCCTTATACAATGCCAATTAGCGATATTTACGGTTTAAAGGTTGCAGTTGAAAATATGTTGGCAGAGCCAGAGCTTGTAAATCGCCATAAGAAAATTGCAAGTGCTGTGAGAAAGGCTCTTACAAAAGGAGGACTTCGTTTATATGGGGAAAATGGTTACTCCAATACGGTCACCGTTTTTTATGTCCCAGATAAAGTGACAGATCAAGAGATTCTTTCTTATATGAAAGAGAAGTTCCATATTATGTTGGCAGGTTCTTTTGGACACTTGAAAGGAAAAGTCATCCGCATTGGGCATATGGGTGAAAATGCCAATGTAGAGGATGTGGAAGAGGTGTTGGATGCTCTCTATCAAACGTTACTTCATTTTCACGTGGAAGTAAAGGAAGAATTTACTAAAAGTTTTCGTGACAATTTTATTTGAATTTATAAGGGTGCGCAGTAAAATTTGCTAACCGTCGCATTGAATTATCCATGTTCTTTTGCTATCATATAAAATAGACGATGAACATTGCATAGAATAGAAACGAGGAGTGTTTTTATGGAACAACGTTTTTATTTCAATGACAGGATTGACAAGGCGATGGATAGAGTAATGGATTATCCGATTACCATTGTTTCAGCACCGCTTGCATTCGGCAAAAGTATTTCGGTAGAAGAGACAGCAAGGCGAGCGAAGGAACGAGGAGCAAAGGTTGAATGGATTATTTTGCATAATGAGGAGAAGAAAGAGTATTTAACTTATGTTCTTGAAAAATTAGAGCAGACACAAGAAGGTGAGTGGCTTTATGTTTTTGATGGATGTGAAGGAATCGATGGCATAGAAGAGATGTTAAGGGGCGAACAGTTTCATGAAAAATGGAAAAAGAAGGTTCATTGCGTTTGCATTATGTCTCACCCCGTTAGGATGAGTGAGATTCATTTAAGCAATAGCATTCATAGTATCACAAAAGATGATCTGGAGCTAAAAGAAAAAGATATTTTAAGGCTTTATCAGCTAAATGGAATTAAAATCAGCTATCAGTCAGCGAGACTTTTATATGAATATTCGAGCGGATGGCCGGGGGCGATTATGCTCGGCGTTCGGGAATATTTTTATCAGAGAAAACTTGTTCCGGGAACGGGTGTGGACGAGTTGTTGGAGAAGGATTTGATTCAGACATATAATCAAGAGGAAGAGGAAGCTTTATTCTCTTTATTTGATTTTCAAGAAATGAAGTTAGAACAGATTAAAATGTTGATTGGTCAAAAGGAAGAAGAGCAAAGTAAGATTATTCATAAAGTAATTGATCAAAACCCTTTTATTGAATATGATATAATCCATGATGTTTATATAGTAAAAAAGGTGCTTTATTATTACCTAAAGCGAAAAATAAAAAGATTATCTTGGGTTATGCAACGGCGGATTTATCGAAGGCGAGCAAAATGGTTTGAAACACAAAGAATGTTTTTTGAGAGCATGAAAATTTATAGTTCTTTAGAAGAATATGAACCCATTTTCCAATATCCATATCAATTATCCGATTTGTGTGCCTGTGTGAATCAAGAATTTCTAACTCAGCTTTGGTCGATAATGGAACAAAGTCCTTATTTTTTAAAATGCAAGTATACAAGATTTCCACTTCTTTCCGCCTGTATTTTTTTCTTATGGAATGAGCCAAAGAAAGGGAAGCTCATTTTGGATGAGGTAGATGAGATTACTACGCATATTTTGAAACTTTCCAGTCGACAAGAAGAGCAGTTACAAGGGGAAATTTGTTTGATCCGATCCATTAAATATGATAGAAATTTGGAAGAGATGGATAAGAGTTATGAACGGGCAGTACAACTTTTAAAGGGGAATTCCATGGTTTATGATAGTGGGATGGTTTGGACACGAGGAAGCCCATCTATTTTGCATATTTATTATGCAGAACCGGGAACCCTTGATAGCACTGTGGAAAAGCTAAAGTGTTGTATGAAGAAGTACTATGAACTAACGGGCGATAACGCTATGGGGAGCGATATTGTAATGGAAGCAGAAGGGCAGTTATTGCGATGCCAGTTTGCTAAGGCGAAATCTCTTGCCTATCAAGCCATTAAAATAGCAGAAAAATTTGGACAAGTGAGCATCCAAATCGCTGGTCTTTTTCTTATGGTTCGGATTTATTTATATTCAGATCAATATGAAAAAGCAAAAGAATATTTAAAAGAAATTGAGAAAAAAACTGAGGATGTCCATAATCCAGAACTTAAAATGGAGAAAGAACTTTGTATTGGTTACACATACACGTTTATGCAATGTACGGAGAAGGTTCCAGAATGGATTTGTGAGGATCACTCTGCAAAACTGGAGTATCCGGAACGTTTGATTATGTTTTTAACTATAAATGAGCAAGTTCGTGATTTTGCATAAAAAAAGAGACACCATTTATGCAAATATTTTTCCAACAGAATTATCAACCATTTCATGAGTATTCTAATCAGCATTTTCTGCTTAGGATACAATGGAAAGACTACAGATATGGCAAAAAATAGTCCTTGTCATAGAACAACCATTGCTCACTTTTTGAATCATGGCAAATGGGATGATTCCCGATTAAATGACTGTTTGAAATCCTCTGTTATTGCCACCATCTATGCGGAATCTGAGCGCAGTGGAAAACCTGTTTTCTGTATGGTAGACGATACGATTGCTTCTAAGACAAAACCTTCGTTACAGGCTTTACAGGCTTTGCACCCAATCGAAGATGCGTATTTTCATCAATCCCATTTAAAAGGAAAACAAGACTATGGACATCAAGCAGTTGCTGTCTTACTTGCTTGTAATGGAATTGTTCTTAATTATGCCTTTGTTTTATACAATAAGTCTATCTCTAAGATTGAGATTGTAGAAACGATTGCAAAAGAACTTCCAGTACCACCGGTTCTATCCTATTTTCTCTGCGACAGTTGGTACACCTCAGAAAAGATTATCAACGCATTTGCTGAAAAAGGATTTCATACGATAGGAGCCTTAAAAACGAATCGAA
>CASDVE010000073.1 GCA_949284175.1 uncultured Eubacteriales bacterium | reverse complement strand
CTCAACTCTATTATACCATATCCAGTGAGGAGTTATTTGATTTTTAGGAAGAAAAAATGCCGTATTTATACGGATTCTGGCGTTTCGCAAACGCCTATTATACCATATCCAGTGAGGAGTTATTTGATTTTTAGGAAGAAAAAATGCCGTATTTATACGGATTCTGGCGTTTCGCAAACGCCTATTTCAAGACATCTAAAAAGAGAGGAGAAAGAGTTAGGTTTAGTAGAACCTCTTGTAAAGATAAAAGAACGCCCTGTTATTCTATGTATTCCTGATTTAGAAGACCCATATCCTGTATGGAAGAGAGTGCTAAGAGAATATTTTAGAAAAGATAGGGAGGAATATGAATTACTGATATATATACAGGAGAATACATTACCTGAGAAATACGAAGAATTAGTAAAAGTTTTAGAAGAATATGAAAGTTGTAAAGCCTATGTAACCATCCAAGATATACCAGTAGAAGATGAACGTTCGCTATTTAAAAATGTAGATTATTTTATTACAACACGTTCAAATAGCATAGTGCGTTGGAGTGGATATGCAGATTATTATAATGTGACTATGATATCGGGGGTAGATTGGCCTATTTTTGATAAGTTAGATGAAAAATAATAAGATATCAATTTTATTCTTAACTTTAGTGACGATATTATTATAATAATATAATATGAGAAGAGAGAATTAGTACGGTGATATATTTATAAAAAAGTTTGCGATAACATTTTTATTGTATTGTATACAATAAAACTACCTGCTATGTGCAACATTATAAACAGATTCTTTTAGAATCGGAAATAACAAAACGTATAAAGAAACTTGAAGAATTACAACAAGAGATGGATACTATGTGTTATCAATAAGAAAGCTACCAAGTAAAGAGCATAAGAAAAATAGCTCTAATAAATACAAAAATAATCAAAAAAATAGTTTTTAAAAAGCTCACATTCTATTTAAGAGAGGATTGTGAGCTTTTTTTAATGAAATAGACTTGACGAAAAGAAATTTCTATAAATCCCTTTTAAGAATATAGTAAATTTTTTTAAGTTTATGATGCTAAGCTAAGCTGGCGGTTATGGTTGCTCAGAACATATAATTCTCTAAAATGGTCATATTATAAAATATCATAATATAGGATTTTATATAAAAAAGGATAATTAGTACTTATCTTCCTTTATCTATTATGTTATAATTGACAAAACGTTAATCAAGAAGCAGTTATGAATATTACAACACTTCATGAAATGTTTAAACCAAAGACTATAAAATGAAAGATTGCAAGTATACGAGTTTTTTATCATTACTTAGAGGAAGAAGATAAAGAATTCCAAAATCTGTTTAGGAGAATAAAAGTGAAGTTTAAAGAAACAATAAGATTATCTAAAATTATACCAAGAAATGAAATAATTATTAAATTATTTATATCAGAAATTAAGGAAAAAAGCTCAAAAAAGCTATATTCAAATTGTAGATGAAAATATTTTAGAACTGTTAAGAAAGCATTTCTATACTAATAGAGAAGATTCAAAAAGGTGGATATTTCTTGGTCAATAAAAGGGGAAGTAGATATTCGGAGAAATTCATTCGTATGATGATAAAAAACATGGTAAAATATACTTTTAAAAATAGCCAATAAAAATGTATCAAACAAGGAGGAAATAAAGAGTGAGAGTGTATAAAAAAACACTGCTCTCCATGATGCTTGCCACAACAATCTTGTTTGGAAGTGCATGTGGGAATGGAACATCCAATGTAAATGAGGGTTCTACAACGGAGATGGAGAGCTCAACTGCAACAGAGTCAAAAACGGAAACGATTGATTATGATTCTATCATCGCACAGTTAGAGGATACAGATTCTCCTAGCTTTGCTGATTTTAATAGTATTACAATGGATGGTAAAGTGGTGGATGAAAGTATCATCAAAGAAAAGAAACTCACCATGGTTAATGTGTGGGCGACCTTTTGTGGATATTGTATTGATGAAATGCCACATCTAAATGAACTAAATCAAGAATATGCAGATCAAGGATTTCAAGTGATTGGAGCGATTACCGATGTTTTAAATAGCAATGGTACGGTTATTGATTCACAAATGGATTTGGCAAAAGAAATTGTGGCAAAGACAGGAGTAGAGTACCCAACATTGTTGCCAACCAATGATTTGATTCGTATGCTATTAGGAGGGGTATCTTCTGTGCCAGCAACTATTTTTGTGGATTCTGATGGCAATTTAGTTGGTGATGGATATTTAGGGGCAAAATCAAAAGCGGATTGGGAGAAGATTATCCAAGAAAAGCTAAAAGAAGTACAATCATAAAAGATAAGATTTGCAATTAAAGATTGGAATAGTTTAGAAGGAAAAGAAAGGAGTATGGCATTGATTGGGAAGATACAAGAAAAGAAAAATAGTATTGCAGCGGCTGTATTTTGTTTAGGAATCCTGTTTTGCGTCTTAGGTATAACAAGGGGAGAAGTGGAAGTGATTTGGCAAAAAGCCATTAACATCTGTTTGGAATGTATCGGAGTGGGATGAGATGGAACAAAAAAAGGTGATAAAAAAGAGGGAAGAAAAGAGTAAAAGAAGACACGATGCACTCAATAAAAAAGAGAAGTTTCGTCTTTTTATTCAAGCCTGTGTCACAGCGGTATCCAACGGCTACATAGCAGGATTTGCTCAAATGAAAATCTACAAAGGAGATTTAAAAAAGCTCTGTGTTCCGGGGCTTAACTGCTATTCTTGTCCGGGAGCTTTAGGTTCTTGCCCAATTGGTGCATTACAAGCTGTTCTTGGCAATCGACAATATCATATTGCTTTTTACGTGCTTGGATTTCTCATGATGGTAGGAGCCGTATTTGGACGATTTATATGTGGATGGGCTTGTCCATTTGGATTAGTACAAGATTTATTACATAAAATACCCACGCCTAAAAAGTGGAAAAAACTTCCCGGTGATCGTGTACTACGATATTTAAAATATGTGCTTTTAGTTGTCTTTGTTATTCTAATGCCACTGTATGTGGTGGATTTTGTAGGACAGGGCGAGCCGTGGTTTTGTAAGTTAATTTGTCCTGTTGGAACACTAGAAGGTGGGATACCTCTTGTATCCACAAGCTCTGATTTACAGCAGATGGTTGGTTTTTTATTTGCTTGGAAAAATTTGATCTTAATTGGTGTGATCGTATTAGCCATTTTTGTATATCGACCATTTTGTCATTATGTATGCCCGCTTGGAGCTATTTATGGATTATTTAATCCCATCGCTTTTACAAGATTTAAAGTGGATAAAAAGACTTGTACCAATTGTAAGGCTTGTAAAAACGTATGCAAGTTAGATATTCCTGTATATGAAAAACCAAATAGTGTGGAGTGTATTCGATGTGGAATGTGTATGTCTATTTGTCCAGAAAGTGCAATTCAATATGAGAATGCCATTCGTAGGAAACATGTGAAAAAAAATGATTGTACAAAAGCATAGAGAGTATACTGATAAACAATGAGCCACATAAAAATATAAAGATTTTTATATATCATCAGCCGTAAAACCACATGCCTTTAGGCGTGTGGATACACGGCGTCACTTTGTCATTAACCTTCATTCTGAATATACTTTTCGATAATCTCTTGTGAAACTTGTCCGATACTACAAGCAAAATATCCATCAGACCAAAGTATTGGATGTTTCCAATACTGTTTAGACAAGTATTCTTCGTGATGTTTCCACATCTGATATGTACTA
>CASDVE010000072.1 GCA_949284175.1 uncultured Eubacteriales bacterium | reverse complement strand
GAGAGTCAAGGATAACTGACGAAAGAGTTATAAGCCTCCTCCCACCGCCTAAAGGCGGTGGGTTTCCGGGCATGACAAACGAAAGGAGTTTTTATGAAATTCTTAGTAACAGGAGTCAAAGGACAGTTAGGCTATGATGTTGTAAAAGAGTTAGAAAAACGTGGACATACTGCTATCGGTGTCGATCGAGAAGAAATGGATATTACAGATAGGAAGAAAGTCTGTGATGTTATCAAGAGTTCTTCTGTTGATGGAGTCTTTCATTGTGCTGCCTATACTGCCGTTGATCGAGCAGAAGACGATGTAGAAGTATGTCGTGCTGTTAATGTAGATGGAACAGAACATATTGCTAGGGTATGTCAAGAATTAGGGATCAAATTGCTTTATTTAAGCACTGATTATATTTTTAATGGGGAAGGTACAAACTTTTGGAATCCCGATGGAGAAGAAATTGAACCATTAAATGTCTATGGGCAGACGAAATATGAAGGAGAAGAGGTCATTCGCAAGTTATTAGATCGTTATTTTATCGTTCGTATTTCATGGGTATTTGGATTAAATGGCAATAATTTTATTAAAACTATGCTCCGTTTAGGGGAAGAACGAGGGGCTGTCCAAGTGGTAGACGATCAGGTAGGATCTCCTACTTATACAAAAGATTTGGCTCGGTTGCTTGTGGATATGATGGAAAGTGAAAAATATGGTGTATATCATGCTACCAATGAAGGCATTTGTAGCTGGTATGAGTTTGCTCGTGAAATCTTTCAACAAGCGGGGATGGATACGGTAAGTGTTACACCTGTTGATAGCAGTTCTTTTAAAGCAAAAGCAAAGCGTCCATTTAATAGTCGCATGAGCAAGGATAAGTTGGACGAGATGGGATTTGAACGATTGCCATCATGGCAGGATGCCCTTTTTAGATATTTGAAAGAGTTAGGGTATAGTGATAGAAGAAAGGAACAATAGATATGGGAAAGATTACAGTGACATCTTGTGAAATCGAAGGACTTTATGTGATAGAGCCCACTGTATTTCGTGATGAACGCGGATATTTTATGGAAACTTATAATCAAAAAGATATGGAGGAGGCAGGGCTTAATCTCAACTTTGTGCAGGACAATCAGTCCATGTCCACAAAGGGCGTTTTAAGAGGTCTTCACTTTCAAAAGGAATATCCACAAGGAAAACTTGTAAGAGTTGTAAGAGGGGCAGTGTTTGATGTTGCTGTCGATTTAAGAAAAGATTCTAAAACCTTTGGTAAGTGGTTTGGTGTGGAGCTTTCTGCTGAAAATAAAAAACAATTTTATATTCCAGAAGGGTTTGCTCATGGGTTCCTCGTGTTATCGGCTGAAGCAGAATTTTGCTACAAGTGTACCGATTTTTACCATCCAAACGATGAGGGGGGCATTGCATGGGATGATGAAGAACTAGGAATTACATGGCCAATTGAAGAAGGAATGGAATTGGTGATTAGTAAGAAAGATCAAGGTTGGGAACCGCTTTCTAAAACAGAGATTCCATTTTAATTTGACGTCGCCCACGAACGTGAGAAGTTCGCAAAGGGTGCTTCTCATCGTTAAAGAAAGAGCTTTTGTAACGGAGTATGGGTTACAAAGGCTCTTTTTGTTTGTGCAAAGATAATGTGTCATAATTTTTTATTATTTGAGTAAAATTAAGAATTGAAATTATGGAAAAAAATAGTAAAATATAAGTACAAAATATTCTTTTAGGAGGAGGAAATATATGCAAATGATAAAAAAGAGTGAACCAAAAAATGAACACAAAAGAAAAAGCATTCAAAAACAACTGGTACTCATGATGGTATCATTGATTGTGATTTCATCTGTTTTAATAGGAATTATAACCTCCATTTTTAATTATAATTCCTCTATTAATGTATTGCAAACAGCCATGATAGAAACCACAGAGGTTGCTTCTAATCAGATCAGTGCTCAATTACAGGAGTATAAAACACTTGTAGAATTAATTGGTACAAAAGCAGATTTAGCAAGTTCTAAAGTATCCAATGCTAAGAAAGAACAAATACTTAAGACATATCAAGACAAATATAGCTTAGTTGCTTGTCGATTGCTTGATAAAAATGGAATCAGTGTATTTGATGACGTGGATTTATCCGATCGGGAGTATTTTCAGCGTTCTATGAATGGAGAGGTGTATGTCAGTGATCCAGCACTCAGTAGAATTACAGGGGATATTTCCGTTACCATATCAGCACCCCTTTGGAAAGATGGACAGATGGGGACTGAGGTTATAGGCGTTATCACAATAACACCGGATAAAGAATTTCTAAATAATATTGTCAGAAGCATTGTAATCGGTGAAAATGGTGGTGCTTATATGCTTGATAAAGAAGGCTATGTTATTGCCAATAAAAGTGGTACAGGAATTTTAGAAACGAACTTACAAGATGCTTCTCAAGTGACAAAAGAAAATAAAAAGCAAGCAGAATTAGAAAAAGAAATGATAGCGGGAAAAACAGACATCGGAAAAATGCAGATGCAAAACGGCAAAAACTATTTCATTTCTTATACAACAGTTGGGAATACCAATGGTTGGAGTGTTGGTGTCTATGCACAAGAAACTGATTTTATAACAGCCGTTTTTCAATCCATAGGATTTACAATAGTGATTGTCATTCTCTTTATTATTGTGAGCAGTATTGTCACCATTCGGTTTGGAACTTCCATGTCAAAAGCTATTAACCTTTGCGTGAATCGCATTCAACAATTAGCACAAGGAGATTTAACAACAGAAGTTCCAAAGACAGATCGAAGGGATGAAATTGGAATGTTAGTGGATTCTACAAAGATCATTGTAGAGGATATGAGAAAAATTGTAGAGGATGAAAAAATGATCTTAGGTGCTTTTGAGCGTGGAGATTTCCAAGTAAAAAGCCAAGCAGAAGAAAGTTATGCGGGAGATTTTAAGATCGTTTTAGAATCCATTATCAAGTTAAAAAATAAGTTCAATGAAACATTACTTCAAATTAGTCAGAGTGCAGATGAGGTAGCAAAAGGAGCAGAACAAGTATCTGCTGGTGCTCAAGCTCTTTCACAAGGAGCAACAGAACAAGCTAGTTCCGTGGAAGAATTAGCAGCTACGATCAATGATATTTCAATCCAAGTACAAGAAAATGCAAAAAATGCTGAAGTTACCAATAGTAAGACGGAAGAAACGGTACAAGAGATTCAGATAGGAAAAGAGCAGATGGCACAAATGATGCAGGCTATGGATAGCATCAATCAGACTTCCGCTCAGATTGGAAATATTATAAAAACCATTGAAGACATCGCATTTCAGACGAATATTTTGGCATTAAATGCAGCCATTGAAGCAGCAAGAGCTGGTACGGCTGGAAAAGGGTTTGCTGTTGTTGCTGATGAAGTGAGAACACTTGCCAATAAAAGTTCTGAGGCGAGCAAGAATACGGCAATTCTTGTAGAAAGTTCTATGCAGGCAGTAAAAGATGGAAGTGAGATTGCCAGTAAGACAGCCAATTCATTGGATAAAATCTCGGAATCATCCAAACAAGTGGCAACGTTAATTTCTGATATTTCAGAAGCATCGAAACGGCAGGCAGAAGCAGTTTCACAAGTCACAGTAGGGCTTGATCAAATATCAAGTGTGGTTCAGACCAATTCTGCTACTTCAGAAGAGAGTGCCGCAACAAGTGAAGAATTATCAGGACAGGCTCATGTATTAAAGCAATTAATCGATCAGTTTGAGTTAGAAGAACAAGAAATGATAATAGAAGGGACAAAAGAAATATTGCTTGATGATGGGATAGAAGATATGGAAGAAGAGGACATAAGCACCTACTATTAGAAGATTTTTATACAGTAGGTAATTGCGAAACTCGCTAAGCTCGTTCATAATCTTGAAGTAAAACAAGGAAGAATTCGTGCTTTGCACGAATTTAAGAATAAAATGTGGATAACC
>CASDVE010000071.1 GCA_949284175.1 uncultured Eubacteriales bacterium | reverse complement strand
AAAGTCTTTTTCGCTAAACATAATCTTTCAAGTTTTAAGTTTAGCACGAAGGTATGGGAAAGAGCCATGCTAGTCAATACGCCAATTTTGGAAGCTTACATCAATAATTCTGTTTATTAGAGGCGTACGATTTTAGACAACATATTTAGCCATTTACAATAGCAATAATGTATAAGATTTAGCGGAAAAGCAGGAAAATCTTTCAACTCCAAAGATATTGTATCAGTATCAAAGCTGATAACATTTAGCTTTTTGTCACTAATGAATCTCCCAGCGATCAGTCCTCCACTTCGGAAGGTATTTAAATATCTTTTTTTATATAAATCAGGATAGTATTTCATGCAATATGTCCCGTAAGTTTCAAATTCGGAAAAAGCCAGCGGTGAACACGTCAAGTCCAATGAATTGATAATTTTTTGTATCCAGTTTCCTCCTTGGATGTTTGAGTTCTCAATTTTGTCAATAAGTTCCTTGATAATGCTTTTTTTAAACAGCATGTGTTCTGCTATAAACGATTCTTTTTCTATTTTTTCAATGTGCAGGAGATTCTTTATGGTATCGAAATAAGCACGGTGAAATTCTTTTTTCATTGTAAACAAAGGGTGTCCAGATTCAAAAAAGTCTATTTTCCTTAAAGGAATGGTATCCGCATCCCATGATAAATAATATTCCTCTGCATATGGCGTAAGGGCGAATCCGAATTTCAGGAACTGTTGATAATACCAACCATTAACGAATTGGATATTTTTTTTTGTTGTGTACTTTAGTAATTCTTCATATGAAAATCCACCCAAAACTTCTTCCTCTCCTATTAATTGGTAGTTTGTTTCTTTTAAAACAGCAGAAATTAGTCTGAAATTTTTTTTGTGCGTAATAATATATATGTTTTTATGATTCTTCAAATTACGTTGAATGAACCGAATATTCTTTTTAAGAATGAAAATATCTTTAGTCGCAATTGGTATTATAATATTATAATTGTTATTTTCTGCCATATTGAGTTCAATTGTTTTTAGTGATTTTTATATATAGATTGACTCGGAGTTTTGTCGTTAAATGCCTCTTTCTTTTTTTAGCACATACGATTTTTTCAAATACTCAGTTATTCTTTTCTTTAGCGGTACCAGCACCCTGTCAATTTTTAGAATGGTCATTAGGTTTCTGGGAAAGGGATATGCTCTCCATTGCACTTTAATAGAAGGAGTGTAACCCTTCCAAGGCGTCTTTGACAAATATTTATAATAATGTCTATAAAATGGATTTGGGAACCAGGCAATCCATGGCTTTAAAGGACCTGCAAAATGCATTATTCCCGTATCTTCTTTTAGAGAATGAGCGATTTCTTTATAGTATTTTTTATCATAAGGAGTATAGTCAAAAAAGAAAATGTCAAGGACATTCCATTTAAAGGGCAAACGAAGCCATTTATCATAGGCTATCAGATTTAAAATATCTTGGTCATGCTGCAGAAGAATTATGTCATTTCTGACAAGTATGCTATAGGCTTGTTCTGTGATTTTATATTTCCTCCACAAAGTTAAATTGATAAGCATAACTCCAGAGTTAAAATATCCATAGTCCGCAGGTATTCGTAATCTTTTGCAACGATCTGCAATAGGATAGTCTTCTATTGCTGCAATAAGTTTATCCTTGAGATCTATGGAATACAATTCCTCAATATTTTTTAGGACCAGTAAGTCAACGTCTAGATATAAAATCTTATCAAGCGAATCGTCTAAATATCGGGGAGCAAACAGTCTTAAATAAGCTTCTTTGCTGACATGATGGTTTTCCACATTTGGAAACTCAATATCAAGCGAAGAAAGTATATAAAAACATATTTTATTACCATATTTCTCAGTAAAACTGTTTAATAACTCTTGAGCGTTTTTTGAAAGATCGAAACTGAAAATATGTATGTGAAACTTCAAATGCCTATTGTTCTCAAATAAAGAACATAACATGACGCAGCAATGTTGAGCATATGCATCATTTATATTTATCATTATGTTATAAATCATTGTCCTGATTATTTATGAAATATTCGCTTTTGGATTTTAATCCGTTGAGCATCAAGAGTGAACATAAAGTCAATCCATTTTGCATTTTTGATAAAAAATATAATCTTTAAAACCATTTGCCGCCTAAAGGGGATCAAATCATGGCAAAAATTTGTTGCGTACATTAATTCATACAGCAAAGGCAAGTATTGTTTTTTTTCTTCTACGCTCATTTCTGTCTTATTAAAGCTATAATGTTGCAAAAAGGTAAAATAGATATAACGGGCATAAACTTGTTTAAAGAATAATGCATATTTGTCTTCTTCTCTGATCGTTGCTCCGGCCTTATAGAATAAATTGGCGATATTTATACGTTCTTTAATTTGTATAGTTCTTTTGGAAAGGCTGCTGGTTGTATTATTGTATTGCACATAGTGATATCCGCAACAAGAACTTGTGACAATCTTGTTGACGTATTTTAAATATTCTAATACAAATAATTCGTCTTCGCCATAATTTAAGTTAGGGTTGAATCTTATATTGTTGGAAATAATTGTTTCACGATGAAATAATTTATTCCAGTTCATTCCTAAACAATCTCGTTTATAGATATACTTTATCCCGCCTAAAAATTTGTCCTCCTCGAAGCTGCATTCTTCTAAATGGAATTCATATTGCTTTATACATTCATCTATCTTATATCCTGAAACGACAAAATCTTTTTTTTGCGAGATTCTAGACACATTATTCAATAAAAAATCATTTTCAATCCAATCATCACTGTCTATAAATTGCAGCCATTCTCCTTTGGCTTGTTCTATTCCTAAATTGCGTGCAGCACTTACTCCTTGATTTTGCTGATGAAAAACACTTATTCTATTGTCTTTTAGCGCAAATGCATCACAAATATCTCCTGAATTATCTGTACTGCCATCATTGATGAGCAATAATTCGAAATCTTTATATTTTTGATGTAATATGCTCTCAATGCATTTATCTAAATAAGAGGCAGCATTGTAAACTGGAATTATAATTGAAATCATAATTTTATGGATGAGATAAGTTTGTTAGCTTTGCTTATGACAATATTTTTTTCAGCGTGTGAAAGACCAAAGAGATATATTGAAATTGCTAAACATATAGGACTGCAAACGCATATTAAAAGAAACGTATAAATATTTTGTTGCGTTGCCAGAAAGATTAAGGTCGGCGGAATAATGGAAAGAATAAAGGTTGGAACAACTTTGAATATCACTTGCCTAATGTATGTTTTCATGCTCATACGTATCATGGGAAGCACCAGCTTTAATCTTATTATTTGGGTAATTATTTCGATTATTATATGTATTATGAAAACAGATTCGGGGCTCCTCTCCAAGAACTTAAGGTATAGATATGAAACAGGTACTACCATTAACAATGTACTTCCTTCAATAATTTGAAACTTTTTTATTCTTCCCGTAGCATGTACAGATGTCAGTATTGGATTTGACAAACAAGAAAGTAAACTGATGCATAAAACTAATCTTAAAAAAGTGCTTGTATAATCGGGGTATTCGCCTAACCACCATTTTAAAACTATATCAATTTCAAGAGCAAGCGGAATGCAAATTAGCAGCATCAAATAGATGGAAAATTTAGAACTGGCAATTACAAGGGCATGCACACGCTCATAATTTTTTGATGCATAACTTTTTGTAAGTTGCGGATTAATAGCCATTAAGAAGTTGTTGTTGAATGTATTGACTATTGTTTGAACTTGTACAGCTATCCCGCGAGCTGCATTCACTATTGGATTAAAGAATATGTTCAACAAAATATTTAATCCTTGCGTGCATCCAAAAACAGCAAGGTTTCCATTCATTGTCCATCCGGCAAAACTGAAAATCTCTTTAAAAAGAGTCTTGTCTATTTCTTTGTATTTTAAATGGTTTGATTCCTCAAAATTTCGCTTGCAATAGAATATATATAAAAAGAAATCAAATATTTGTATGCAAAGAATATATGCTGCATAGAAAATAAGCTTATCATATGGTGTATGAATCAAAAAATAAACAGCGATTAGCTTTAAGATTGAATCTCCTAATGTCAGATATGCAAAGGCAGACATTTTTTCGTGAGCAATAATTGCAGCATTGTAAGGTGCGCTAATCAGACTTCCCATTGAAGTGAGTATGGAAAATTGGTATACCCACATTGCTGCATTTTCTCTAGTTTCAGGTATATTAAGTTGAGTCTTTACGAACCATAAGCCGATGGTTTCACCTAGAACAAGAACAATGAAAGCAAAGAAGATATGAATAAGCACTATATTATTAAAAACCTTTTTTAGCTCTTTGATGTTACCCTTCCCTAATGAATAGGTAATATACCGAGATGAAGCACCAGCTAATGAAATCGTCAGAAAATTTAAAAAAGTAATAATACCTCCGACAACGTTGTTAATTCCAAAATCAACGACACCTAAAGTCTGCAATACTATACGAGAGGTGTATAAACTAATAAGAACCTGAAATAGCATTCTTACATATAACAATACTGTATTGTATGCAATGCGTTTATTGGCGTTTGTTGGTTCGTGCATGATAATCTTGTGTTAATAATTAACGTATTTTAAACTGCAAAATATTGATACATTTTTATATGCTGCCTTGTCCGAATACAGAAAATTAGAGAACGGATGATAAATAAGAATAATATATTTCTGCCATCTTGTCTCAGTTGTAAGTTTCCAATTTTAGGGTAGCTCCTTTTAGACGGGTGCCAGCAGGCACCCGTCTAAAAAAGAGTTCACAAATTTAACGATTATTATTTGCATATT
>CASDVE010000070.1 GCA_949284175.1 uncultured Eubacteriales bacterium | reverse complement strand
GAGAAGATAAGTTTGCTTTGCAAACTGCTCGCGCGCGGCAAAGTGTGCATTGCTAGAAGTAACATAAAGTCGCGAAGAGTGTGCAACGCACACTTTGTTATCTGTTAAACTATTTTCATAATATTTGCACAAATTTAAAAAGAAAAAAGACGAAGACATCCCATTTACGAAATGTAAAAGATTGAAAAATTTGTTATTTTATACAAAACGTCAAAATTAATATTAAAATATATCAAAATATATTGACATTTACTAAAAAACTTATTAAAATTGTATATAATTAATAGTTAAGTATATTAAATATAAAGTTACTACTTATATAATGAGAAATAGGAAAAGCGAGGTAAATACTATGAAGTATGATTTTACAAGTATTATGGACAGAAGAGGCAAAGATGCCATTGCCATTGATGGTCTTGGCACAAGACCTGGGTTTGCACCAGAGCCACCAAAAGAAGGGTTTGATATTATTCCTATGTGGGTTGCGGATATGAATTTCCCGACTGTTCCTACGATTCCAGAAGCGATCATCAAGCGTGTGGAACATCCAGCTTATGGTTATTTTGATGCAACCGATGCCTATTATGATTCCATTATTAATTGGCATAAAGAGCAGAACCATGTAACAGAACTTACAAAGGAGTGCATTGGTTATGAAAATGGCGTATTAGGAGGTGTGATTAGTGCACTGAATGTATTATGTTCCAAAGGAGATAAAGTGTTACTCCATACACCAACTTATATTGGATTTACTATGAGCCTTACAAACAATGGATATGATATGGTGCTAAGTCCGTTAAAGAAAGATGAAGAAGGAATTTGGCGGATGGATTATGAAGATATGGAAGAAAAGTTAAAAACTGAGAAGATTCATGTGGCGATCTTTTGTTCTCCCCATAATCCATGTGGTCGTGTTTGGGAGCGTTGGGAATTAGAAAAAGCGATGGAGCTATTTAAGAAATATGATGTATATGTTATTTCCGATGAAATTTGGTCTGATTTGACTTTACTAAACCATCAGCATATTCCAACGCAATCTGTTAGCGAAGATGCAAGAATGAGAACAGTAGCATTATATGCACCAAGTAAGACATTCAACTTAGCAGGTCTGATTGGAAGTTACCATATTATTTATAATTCATGGCTTCGTGATAGAGTGGAAAAAGAGTCCTCCCTTTGTCATTATAATGATATGAATATTTTAAGTATGCACGCATTAATCGGTGCTTACAAACAAGAAGGAAAAGAGTGGTTAAAAGAGCTAAGAGAAGTTATAGAAGAAAACATTACATATGCTTGCGATTTCATTAAGACAGAATTGAAAGGGGTAGAAGTTACAAAACCGGAAGGCACGTATATGTTATTTGTGGATTGCGAGAAGTGGTGTAAAGAACATAATATCACCATTGAAGAAGTGGAAAAGAAAGCGTGGGAAGTAGGGGTTGCTGTGCAGGATGGAAGAATGTTTCATGGGGATTATGCAATCCGTATGAATTTGGCACTTCCACTTTCTAGAGTAAAAGAAGCTTTTGAACGATTAAAAACCTATGTATTTTGTGAGGAAAAATAAGAAACCTAAAAATAATAAGCATAAATAAAAAAAGTGTATATGAGGAGGAGGCATTTTTATGGGTAAGGTTGCAGAAAAGTACAAAGAAGTAGAAGGGTATATGATTGAAATGAGAAGATGGTTTCATGCACATCCTGAGTTGTCTTTAGAGGAAAAAGAAACTTCTGCAAAAATCAAAGAGGAGTTGACAAAGATGGGCATTCCTTTTGAAGAACTGAAACCAAACTATGGAATCGTTGCCACTATTGAAGGGGTAGAAACAGGGAAGACGATTGTAGTGAGAGGGGATATTGATGCTCTTCCAGTAAAGGAAGATACAGGATTAGAATTTGCCTCTGAAAACGAAGGTTTGATGCACGCCTGTGGACATGATGCCCACATTGCCATGTTGCTTGGAACTGCAAAGGTTCTAAAAAGTTTTCAAAAAGAGTTACATGGAACTGTAAAATTATTTTTCCAAGTGGCAGAAGAGATTGGAAAAGGAGTGGAAGAAGCATTGGCATATTTTGAGGCTATGGGTGGTGTTGATCAGGTCATCGGATTGCATATTTGGAGCACCATGCCAGAAGGTGAAATCCTTTTAATTCCAGATGCTGTATTTGCAGGAGGAAGTGGATTTGAGTGTAAGATTCATGGACAGGGTGGACATGGGGCAAGACCAGACTTAGTAAACGATCCAATTAAAGCAGCCTGTGATCTCGTATTACAAATTTCTTCGATTCCAAGTAACTATTATGATGTATTAGATCATAGTGTGGTATCGGTTGGAGCCATTCATAGTGGAACGATTGGAAATGTTTTTCCTTCCGAAGCGGTGATAAAAGGGACGACTCGCTACTACAAAGAAGGTGGACAGAAGAAGTTAATAAAGATCATGGAAAATATGTGTGAAGGAGTTGGAAAAATTCACGATGTGGATGTGGAGCTTATTTACACAGGCGGAGTTATCCCTGTTATGAATAATAGGAAAATGATCGAGCGTGCTAGAGTATTGGTGGATGATGTGGAAGGATTAGTAGTATCCCCACAGACAGAGCCGATCTGTGCAGGAGATAACTTTGGATATATTCTGGAAAAATACGATGGATTCTATGGTGTGTTAGGGGCAGGAAAGAAAGATGGTTACAATTATCCTCAGCATCATTGCCAATTTGATATTCAAGAAGATGCCCTTAGAAAAGGTTCTGAATTTATGACACGATATGTCTTGGATTATCTAAAAGCATAAGAAAAAAAGAGAAAGGTTTTATCCGCAGGAGGAGATATGGGAGTGAATAAGGCAGAAAAGAAACAGGCATTTAAGATGCCACATTTATTTTGGATTATGATGGGGTTACTACTTATAGCTAGTTTATTGACCTATGTGATTCCAGCAGGAGAGTTTGGAAAAGATGCAAACGGAAATATTATAGGAACAGAGTTTTCCTACCTAGGTTATCAGACTCCAGTCAGTCTATGGAAAATGTTCATGTTAGTATTACAAGGATTGATAAATTCTGGTGCTGTTATTTGGACGGTTCTCGTTATGGGAGCGATGACCGCTGTTGTTATGGCAACAGGAGCTATTGATGAATTATTAAACTGGGCGATATATAAATTAAAAGACAAAAATGAGAACATTCTCATTTCTATTATGTTTATTCTGATGGTTTACTTAGGGGGATTTGGTGGTTCTGATGCCCTAATCGCAGTAGTACCAATTGGAGTTGTGTTTTGTAAAAAATTAAAGTTAGATCCGATTTGTGCCATTGGTGTTTCAACCTATGCCACATTAATTGGATTTGGTACAGGACCTACAAAACAATTTATTACACAGATGATGATGGATGTACCAGTATATGGAGCATTTTTTACTATGTTTATCAGTATGAACTTTTTCATGGTAATCGGATTGATTTTCTTATTGCGATATGTAAAGAAAATTCGTAAAGACCCTTCAAAATCCTTAATGTGGTCAGAAGGTTGGAATCCAGCGAATATGACAGTTAGTAAAGAGGAAGAAGATATGCTGAATAAAGGAACAAAACTTTCTCTTAAAACAATTTTAATTCTTGCTGTATTCCTTGGACAGTACATAATTGTAGTTGCTTATCCGTTGATTACCGGAGATACTGGTAGTATTTTATATCTTATGGTAGCTCTTTCCCTTCTCGTTTCCATTATTACTGGATTTTTAGGGGGATTCTCCTTTGCTCGCATTGGGGATGAAATTGTAAAAGGACTTCAAAGCATGGTATTTGTAGGTTTTGTTATAGGGTTAGCAATGGTAATGTCACTTGTTATGACAGAAGGTCATATTATTCATACGATCGTATATGTGCTTTCCCGTCCTTTAATGGACTTACCTCGTGCGATTGTTGGAATTGGAGTGACGGTTATTGTAGCTCTAGTAGGATTTATTATTCCGTCTGCAACTTCAAAAGCTGCTATCCTTGTTCCGATTATTAAGCCAATTTCTGATGCTTTAAATCTCGATCCGAATCTTGCGGTACAGGCATTTCAATATGGAGATGGATTCACACATTTGATTACACCATTCCTTGGTTGGATGATTGGTTCTTGCATTATGGCAGGAGTCCCATTTACGAAATGGTTCCAATGGGTGATTCCAAAGGTTATGGTATTTATCGTGATTTCCTTTGGTATTATGTATTTCTTGACAGAATCTGGATGGACTGCTTTCTAATAAGGTAACAGTCAAATTTTAAATGATAATGTGAAAAAAGATGCTATATGAATGGATGTTAAAATCTTAGATATAGCGTCTTTTTTTATGTGGATTTGATGAATATTTATCTTAAGACAAATAATGGATACAAAATGTACTATGAATAGTAGAATAAAAGTTTATACGTATTTTAAAAAATTTACCAAAAACATCATGTTTATATGAAGCAAAGTATGATATATAGGGGGGATATTAAATTAATAAATTTATATAAATATAGAAAAGTTTAATGTGTGTTGATAGGGTGTAACAGAATACAATATAACCAAGAAAAATGACTGTTAAATATGAGCAAAGACAGAAGCTGCTATTTGGAATAATTTAATAATAAATCGTTTTATTATATTGGTTACATCATATTTTTTGTTATAATATTGATAATTATTAAAAAATGTATAAATTTTGAGCAAAATATGTTATACGTATATTAAAGTAAATAATATTATAACGCGTTGTGCTAATATAAATTAAAATGTACACATGTTAAAAAAGGACAGAAAATCCCTATGATTAAAGTTACTGTAAAAAATTAGTAAATC
>CASDVE010000069.1 GCA_949284175.1 uncultured Eubacteriales bacterium | reverse complement strand
ATAATGATGCCTCCTTTTGTTTTTGGTGTATATAATTAGGATAGCACATTTTTGTTAAAGTTTCTTTTTTTATTTCAATTAACTAGCACAACGCGTTAATATAACAATAGGAAGAGAAGTTAGTTAGTGAAGAAATTTACCAGCCGTTTCTTGGAGAAGTACAGAGAAATGGCATAAAATCGTCAGTTTTTATAAAACATTGAAAAATAGGAGGAGGCTGGTAAAAAAAGAAGAAAATGTTGAATATTCAAGGAAAAGAGGGTATAATCAGAAATAGGAATGGCTTAAATACTATGGTTTAATGAAAACAAGAGTTGTATTGAAATTCTTGTACAATATCGTTTTCCCAAATTTTATTACCAGTTTAATGAAAACAAGAGTTGTATTGAAATTTTGTGTACCATTCTCCATTTCGATACTCCTCCTTGTTTAATGAAAACAAGAGTTGTATTGAAATAGATTCCATCCAAAAATTCCTTATATTCCTTCTCTTGTTTAATGAAAACAAGAGTTGTATTGAAATCGATATAAAACCCAATACCAAAAATAGGAAATGTGTTTAATGAAAACAAGAGTTGTATTGAAATAGTGACTTTGCAACTTGTATTAGGTTTAATAAGAAGTTTAATGAAAACAAGAGTTGTATTGAAATTCGATTTCTCTTCTCCAACAGTGGTTAGAACTACTCCGTTTAATGAAAACAAGAGTTGTATTGAAATCGGAGTTTAAACTTGCATATTTTTGGGGAAATCCAGTTTAATGAAAACAAGAGTTGTATTGAAATAACATTTTTTATTTAGATATCTACCTCTCCACTGGGTTTAATGAAAACAAGAGTTGTATTGAAATTAAGTGTCAACAAACCGCCTAAGGTTCTTTTTTATATTTAATAAGAACAAGCGTTGTGTAATCCCCTAAATTCTATTTTTCGCAGCATCCACTCCACGTCTAATTAAAACATAAATTATCTCTATCCCCAGTCCCTATTGTTTTCCATATTTCCCAATGTGTATATTTTCCAATATCTTTATTTAAACGAATCTAACGCATCAAGAACTTTCTCCACATATCTTTTTAATTGCAATTTGCTAATATTGATAATAGTAATACTTCCGCAAAAATGAGAAATTTACAAAGAATATTTCATTGTCTTTAGGATAGTTTTATAGTGACAATGTAAAATATTGTTAAAATATTGTTCATGAAAATATAAGTGGATAGATACAATATTATAATATTTATTGTGTATACTATATATAATCCTGCAATAAAATGGGGATAAAATTCAAAGTGTTTAAGGAGGAACAAAATGTTACAAAGAAATGGGAACAAAAAGAAGTATCGGAAAAAAGTGACTGCGATATTATTTTGTGGAATATTAGCAGTTGGAGGCGGTATTGGTTATACTATGCCATCCTCAGTCTATGGAAAGAGTGTCATAGAAACTAAGGTGTTAAAAGCAAATAAAACGTACACGTATGATTTGGATCACGATGGAAAAAAGGAAAAGTTAAAATACATATTGAAAGCAAATGGAAATGGTGAATATCAAGGTGTGATCATTTCTATCAATGGAAAAAATCTTTACAAAAAATTTAAGAATGCCAATCAAGCGATTACCCTTACCATTACAGACTTGGATAGGAAAGATAAAGCACTGGATTTGATACTTAATATGGAGTCGGAATCTGGTACTTTAGAATATTGTGGGTTTTTACAGTATCGTTCTGGAAAAATAAAAACGCTTTCTTCTAGTGATACGACCAAGATTTTAAACCAGCAATATTCCTATGAGTTAGCTCATGTTGATGGTTCTGGTACTTTCTCAATCTCTGTTAGAACACCATATCGTTTATATAGCATGGGCGATTATCATGGATATGTTTCTCTTCAGTTAAAAAATGATAAGATCGTAAAGGCAAAAGAGGTAACATATCTATTAAGAGAAGATTCCGGCGAATTTTCTTATGAATTACAAAGAGCCATTCCTGTTTATCAAAGTCCATCAAAATCCTCTAAAAAAGTTAGGACTTTAAAGGCTGGTGATACCCTGACAATAAAAAAGGTAAAGCCGATCGGACAAAAATCCTATGTTCCGCGTTCTAAAGCAGTGCTAAAAGGCTATGCTTATATGGAAGACAACAATGGAAAAAAGGGATGGATTTATTTGGATAAAATAAAGCAAGGAGATATAGAACTTTTTAAATCCACACCAGGAGCTGGTTGATAATCTATACATAAGGAGAGAAATAAAAAGTGTATATCCTATCATTTTCAAAGTGCATTGATTTTTTTTAGAAATTCCAATAGAATATAAAATAGAAACGATGAAGAATTCCAAATGAGCATTTTTCAGAAACAAGAATGTTATAACTTGTATGTGGAACGATTTGGAACTTTAAGAAAGAAGGAATGAATCAAATGAATCATATTGCAGACGAAAGAATTGCGAAACTTCGTGAGTTGATGAAAGAACGTCATATCGATGCGTATATTGTTCCAACTGCGGATTTTCATGAATCAGAATATGTGGGAACTTACTTTGAGAGCAGAATCTTTTTAACAGGATTTACAGGTTCAGCTGGAACAGCCATTGTCACAATGGATGAAACAGCTCTTTGGGTGGATGGACGCTATTTTGTACAGGCAGAAGAGCAGATACAAGGAAGTTCTATTGTTCTTCAAAAGATGGGACAAGAAGGAGTTCCTACAATTAAAGAATACTTAAAAGAGAAAATGCCAAAAGAGGGTGTTTTAGGATTCGATGGTCGTGTCATAAACACTGCTATGGGAGAAGAGTTAGAAGATGCCCTTGCGGAAAAAGAAGTGGCAATCACTTGCCAAGAGGATTTAATCGATCTCATCTGGGAGGATCGTCCAGAGATTTCAAAAGAATCAGTTTGGATTTTGGATGAAGCATTCGCTGGAAAATCTTCCAAAGAAAAGATAACAGAATTAAGAGAAGCTATGGCAAAAGAACAGGCAACGGTTCATATTTTGACAACATTAGATGATATTGCTTGGCTACTTAATATTCGTGGAAATGATATTCAATGCAATCCTATGGTATTGTCCTATGCTATGATTACAATGGATAAGTTCTATTTATATATTCATTCTGAGGTGTTAAATGATGAAGTGAAGACATACTTAGAACAACAAGGGGTTACCATCAAAGGTTATGAAGAGATTTATGACATGGTAAAAGAGCTTTCTGATGAAACAATTTTACTGGAAAAGGGTTGTACAAACTATGCTATTTATAGTTTAATTGATAATTCTAATACAGTTATCAATAAAATGAATCCAACTGTTTTAAGAAAAGCTATTAAGAATCCAGTGGAAGTGGAAAATATGAAAAAAGCACACGTAAAAGATGGTGTAGCTATGGTGAAATTTATTCGTTGGTTAAAAGAAAATGTAGGAAAGATGCCAATGGATGAAATCAGTGTTTCCAATTATTTAGATCAGCTTCGTAAAGAACAAGAAGGGAATTTAGGACTCAGTTTTCATACTATTTCTGCTTATGGTGCTCATGCTGCCATGTGCCATTATTCAGCAACAGAAGAAACGAATATTCCATTAGAAACAAGGGGACTTTATCTTGTGGATTCTGGCGGACAGTATTATGAAGGAACAACGGATATCACAAGAACAATAGCAGTTGGTGAATTGACAACAGAAGAGAAAGAACATTTTACATTAACTGTCATCAGTATGTTACGACTGGGAGCGGTACAATTCCTGTATGGTTGTAGTGGAGTGAGTCTTGACTATGTGGCAAGAGAACCGTTTTGGAGTCGTGGACTTGACTACAATCATGGAACGGGACATGGAGTAGGATTTTTAGCAAATGTGCATGAAAGACCAAATGGATTCCGTTTTAGAATCGTTCCAGAACGCCAAGATAGCTGTGTGTTAGAAGAAGGCATGATAATGTCCGATGAACCGGGAATTTATATTGCAGGAAGTCATGGTGTAAGAACAGAAAATCTTGTTGTATGCAAAAAGGCAGAGAAAAATGAGTATGGTCAATTCATGAAATTTGAATACCTCACATTTGTTCCAATTGACTTGGACGCTTTAGAACTTTCTGTTATGACAGAGCGTGACATTGTCTTATTAAATGACTATCATAAAGAAGTATATGCAAAGATTTCTCCATACTTAAATGAAGAAGAAAAAGCATGGTTACAACATGCAACGAGAGAAGTAAAGAGAGGGTAAGTGCTAAAAAAGGAAAGCAAGAACTTTCTTATTACGTTGTTTGTATCCCCATATCCTGAAAGTGATATGGGGAATTTTAAAAAAAATGTTGCATATTAATGAAGTTTATGTTATAATTTCAACTGTTGACAAAACAACAATAGAATAAGCGGGAATGCTGGAATTGGCAGACAGGCATGACTAAGGATCATGTTTCCGTAGGAAGTGAGGGTTCAAGTCCCTTTTCCCGCATGATAACGATAAGGCAGTTATATGATAAAAGTCATATGACTGCCTTTCCATTTACGTGAAGGCAATGAGTTATGAAGATTGCCGGCAAATCTGTGAAACTCTCATAGTGTGTTTCACAGTGTTTATGTGAAAGTATTAAGAGTACCCATTAAGTTTGAAATTGTAGTGGTGAATATGAGTAGAAGAAATAAAAAATTTATTATGTGGATTGGCATATGGAGTGAATACGAATGATATTCCTTTCTTCTTTTGGATAATGATTTTATTACAAGGAGGAAAGGTAATGCAATATGTTTTGTTAGGATCTGCAATTATATTAGAAATAATTGCAACAACGTCGTTAAAGTATTCAGAAGGATTTACAAGATTATTCCCCGCTATTTGTTGTATCATTTCCTATATTCTTTGCTTTTATTTATTTTCAAAGGCATTAAATAGGATTGATTTAGGTGTAGCTTATGCAACATGGTGTGCAGGAGGGATTGTTGTTACATCAGTTATTTCTTCTGTTGTATTTAAACAAAAATTAAATATGATAGGACTTGTAGGTATTGTATTGATTGTGACAGGATGTATTATATTAAATCTTTTTGGAAGCTCAAATCAATAGCAAAACTTCGAGTTTATCAATTGTCCATGATAATAGCCATAGGATTTTTCCTATGGCTATTATTCGTATAATACGGTGAAAGATTAACGCGTTGTGCTAATATAAATTAAAATGTACACATGTTAAAAAAGGACAGAAAATCCCTATGATTAAAGTTACTGTAAAAAATTAGTAAATCAATTG
>CASDVE010000068.1 GCA_949284175.1 uncultured Eubacteriales bacterium | reverse complement strand
GTCATAAACTTATGCAAGCATAGTTTCTGACTCGTTGCCTTCGCGTAAAATAGAAATGCAAGCATTTCCGCTTGACTTATGCCTTCCACGCAAATAAAAAAAAGAGATGATCAGAAAATTTCTAATCATCTCTTTCTTACTATTTACTTTTATAACACTTTACTTAAAAATGCTTTCGTACGCTCATTGACTGGATTTCCAAATACATCTCTTGGGCATCCTTCTTCCACAACAACACCACCATCCATGAAAATAACACGATCCGCCACTTCTCTTGCAAATCCCATCTCATGGGTTACAACAACCATTGTCATTCCTTCTTCTGCAAGTTGTTTCATAACGTCTAATACTTCGCCAACCATCTCTGGATCTAAGGCAGAAGTCGGTTCATCAAAAAGCATTACATTTGGTGACATACATAATGCTCTTGCAATGGCAACACGCTGTTGCTGTCCACCAGATAATTGTGTTGGATAATTTTTTGCCTTTGCACCAACACCAACACGCTCCAATAATTCCATTCCTTTTTTCTCCGCTTCTTGTTTAGAAAGGATTCCAAGTTTTATAGGAGCTAAGGTTACATTATCAATAATATTTAAGTTTGGAAATAAATTAAACTGCTGAAATACCATTCCTACATCTCTTCGGAACATATCAATGTTAGTCTTCTTATCAGTAACATTGATTCCATCAATTATAATCTCTCCATCTGTTGGCACTTCAAGAAGATTTAAACAGCGTAAAAATGTACTTTTACCAGACCCAGAAGGTCCAATCACACAGACACATTCACCTTTTTTAATATGAATATTCAATCCATTTAATACTTGTAATTTTCCAAAATGCTTATGCAAATTTTTAACGTGTATCATTTTTACGAAGTCTCCTTTCAAAAGCATTTAATAGTAAAGATAAAATCTTAATAATAATATAGTAAATAATTGCAATTGTAATATAAGGGATAAAGGCTTTATAAGTTCTGGATACCATAAATTGTCCCGCTTTCATAATATCCGCTACACCAATGAAACTAATGACAGAAGTTTCTTTAATTAAAACAATAAATTCATTACCAAGAGCTGGAAGAATTGTTTTAATCGCCTGTGGAACAATAACATAACGCATGGTCATTCCATAACTTAAACCAAGAGAACGCCCTGCTTCCATCTGCCCTTTATTGACGGATAAAATACCTCCTCGAATGATTTCTGCAACATAGGCTCCACTATTTAAACCAAAAGAAATCATACCAGCTAATAAAGAGGCTTGACTCTTAAAAATAATAAAATATACAATCATTAACTGAACAAGAGATGGGGTTCCCCTAATAATATCAATATAAATTCCAGCAATGGTAGAAAGTACCGTACGGTGCCCCTTCTTTGTTTCTGTCAGTTTCATCAATGCTAGTATAAATCCAACTGCTACCCCGATTAACACTGCCACTGCCGATACTAAAAGTGTGACTTTTAAACCATTGAATAACAATTTTAAGCCCCCAATTTTAAAGAAGGCTGTGTAGAGATCATTTTGCAGATTTGCAAACCACCCCTGACCGCTGAGCAATGGAAGCATCTGCGTTTCCATCAATACGTTCATACTATTTCAATCCTTTCTCTTTCTTATCTCAATATTCTTATATCATACTCTTTTACTTTAAGCAACAAGAAGAAATATAGTTTCTCACTTGTTGTCTTCATATAAAAAAGAGCTGTCCAAAGTCCCCTTTCGGATTTTCAAAGACAACTCTTTTTTCTTTTCTTACTTAATTGGCATCATATTGTTCTGCAAGTTTATCCATTGTTCCATCCGCTTTCATTTCAGCCAATGCTTTATTCACTGCATCTTTTAATTCTGTTTCTCCTTTTGGAATTGCAATGGCATATTCTTCATTTACAGCTTCATCTGTTACAATCTTGATTTTGCCATCATTTGCAAGAACGAACTGTTCTGCTGGGTTAGCATCAATAACAACGGCATCCACACCACCATTCATCAGATCAAGAACAGCATCCGCACCCTTGTTCATACGCTTCACTTCAACCCCTTCAACAACACAGGATTCATCGCCTTCTGTTACCATTAAATCTCCTGTTGTTCCTTGTTGTACGGCAACTTTCTTTCCTTTTAAATCTTGAAATGTTTTAATACTATCATTATCAGATTTTACAATCATAACCTGACTAGCATTGAAATATGGATCGGAGAAATCCACCTGTTGCTTTCTATCCTCTGTTGCTGTCATACCTGCGATAGCCATATCGATTCCATCGGTTTCCATCGCCATGATAAGGGCATCAAAGTCCATGTTTTTTACTTCCACTTCAAATCCAGCACGTTGACCAACTTCCTTAATTAAAGCAATATCAAATCCATCTGGTTGACCATTTTCAGCAATATATTCAAATGGTGGAAACTCTGCATTGGTACCCACAACCACTTTAGAAGGAAGTCCGGATTCATTCCCTGTTGTATCATTTCCATTTGTCGCTCCTGTATTTCCACTTGATGCACCACCACAACCAGATAATACCATCATTGCTGTCATCATCACTGCAACCACTTTACCAAATTTTTTCATATTCTTTCATCCTCCAACACTTTTGTTTTGTACGGTTTTATTTTACTTATTCATCTTGATGTATATTTTATTACTATTTTTTTTCTTTGTCAAATGATATTTTTAGGTTTTTCTAGTATTTTAGCCATTTTTATGAAATACCGCTATAATATTTATTCATATTTATCCATTTTTTATACATTTTTTCATCCTCTTGTTTTCTTTTTTTTATGGCCTTTTTTCTCTTCATTTTTTTCCTTCATTTTCTTTTTTCTTTTACAAGAATTTAAAATTCTTAAGAATTGTTTCATTGCCATTCTCTCCTGTTCATGCTAAAATGTTCATGCTATCGTGGTATTCTTTCACCATTTTACAATTTCGCTTATTGGTTGATAGCATTTTTTTATTTTAAATTTTACAATAGAGAAAAAGTATAGTTTTAAACTTTGAAATTTTATCTATAATAAAATTTCTTTTCATAAATTTCTTAAAAATTATATATTTTACATATTTTTTTATTTCTTATGCAATAAATAGCGTGGCTTACGCATTAATATAACAGAAAGGGAGAACAGATAATGTTACTGCTTTCTAATGTGTCAAAAGACAAGACACAATTACCTATCAAACAAAACAACGGAAAACGTCTTGCAAAACTCGATGAAGAGCTTATTGTGCGTATTGCAAATGATGATATGAACGCATTAGAGGAGCTTTATCGTCTTACTGATCAAACGGTGTATGCCTTCATCCTCTCCATTTTGAAGAATCCACACGATGCTCAGGACATTATGCAAGACACCTATGTGAAGATTCGAGCATCCGCTCACCTATATAAAAAACAAGGCAAACCGCTTGCTTGGATCTTTACCATAGCGAGAAATCTCTGCCTTATGAAATTGAGAACAGCTGGCAAAACATCAGATACTCCCCTTGAAGATCTGGAGAGTTCTTCTTATTTTGCATTCTCCGATCAAAATCATTCTGAGGATCGCATTGTTTTACAGGCTGCTCTCAACATCTTGGCAGAAGAGGAACGACAAATCGTTATCCTCCACGCAGTTTCTGGTTTAAAACACCATGAAATCGCTAAGAGCCTTGGAATTCCACTTTCAACAGTGCTTTCCAAGTATAATCGCTCTCTTAAAAAACTGAAAAAGTATTTAATAGAAAAGGAGTCGATTTAATGAACAAACAAAATATCGAAGAGTCCATTAAACGAAGTATTGCTCTTAACACTCCTGATCTATTCCAGCAAATCGCTTCCGCACCTGTGCAGAAACTCCCAGAAGAAGATTACATTGTAAAGAGCCATACAAAGGAAAAACGCAGTATTTCTAAGTTGCACGCTTTGTATACCGCTTGTACTAGCATTGCCATCCTCTTTGCAATCTGCTTTGGATTAGCACATAGTTACTACTCTGTTGACAGCATTGTGGCGATTGATGTCAATCCCAGTGTTGAAATCTCACTCAATAAATCTTATAAAGTGTTGAGTGTTCGTGCCAATAATGAGGATGGAGAAAAACTCATACAAAATAAGGATTTTAAAAAGAAAGATTTTGATGATGTTGTGACGGAGCTAACCGTTTCACTCTCTTCAGAGGGATACATTGACAAAGATAAAAATTCGATTCTTGTTTCTGTATCAAACTCCAACGAAGTGAAAGCGGAGGAAGTGAAATCAAGAGTAGTTACAGATATTAAGACAACATTAAATAAACAGGAAATTGAACCTGTCATTTACAATCAAAGCATTTCTGATTCCCACACAAAAGAATTAGAAGACTTGGCAAAGAAACATCATATTTCTTTTGGTAAAATGCAGTTAATCAACTCTTTAATGGAAGAAGATCCTTCTCTTACCATTGAAGAATTAGCCTCTTTACCAATTCAAGAAATTCCAAAGTATGTAGAAAAACGCCAGATAAAAATGGCAGATGTCATCCAATGCGATCAAGGAACAACAGAAGTCGCACAAAATACAGAGGAATCAACACAAAATACCGTAGAGAAGACAACTGGTACATCTATTGATCTTGCAAATACCAAAACAGATTCTTCTACTTCAACGGTTTCAACAGCTTCTAGTACGGAAAATACAGATAAAACAACTAGTACAACTTCTTCTGAAACTTCTACATCAGCAACAGAAGCGGATTCTACTGGAGTTGTAATTCCAAAATATTGTAAATATTGTGGTGAAACTTGTACTTGTCCAAATTGTAATTCTGATGCAGGATGTCAAAAAGGATGTGCACAATGTCCACCAGAGTGTCCAAATGCAAACACTTCATCCAGTACAACAGGAAATACAACAACAGAAGATAATAAAAAACCAGATAAAAATGAAAAACCAGACAAAAATGATGAAAATAATAATGGCTATGAGATCACAGATTCTGATGATATTGGAACATCTGGTTCTCCAGAGGATACTACAAGTTCTTCTGAAAAACCTAACATTCCAAACATTCCTTCCAATGACACTTCCAACGACCTTGAAAGTTCTGGAAGTCTTGACAATTCAGAGGAAGTTCCAACAGAATCAACCCAAACAGAGGCATCTACCTCTACTGAGCCAAACACGACTATCACTGATGACACATTAGATTTCCAACTATAAACGATGAGAAACACGCTTTGCGAACTTCTCACGTTCGCAGACAGTCGCCATATGCGAGCATAAATGCTCTCGCATGGCTCGTTGTCTTTGCGTAAATGAAAAAGTTGGGGTGGAAAACCACCCCAACTTTCAGACTGTAGACAAAGTTGGTATTGGAGCAAAGCTCCATACCAACTTTTCTATTTTCATAAAATATTCTTTTAAATATCTAAAATAATGGAATATATT
>CASDVE010000067.1 GCA_949284175.1 uncultured Eubacteriales bacterium | reverse complement strand
TTTTTGTGAAAAAAAGAAAAAAAGAGAGGTCAATAGAGTATTTTATCTATTGACCTCTTAAAGCACTTGTCATCCTAATCATTATCTAAATGACATTGGCCATAAACTCTGCCTTTTTATACCACTTTTATAAACCAAATTTTTCCTTTATTTCATCCATCTGTTTCATCCACAAAGCGGAACTGGCATCACTTGGCATTCTCAAATCCCCTCTTGGAGATAGAGAAACCGTTCCAACCTTTGGACCATCTGGCAAACAATTTCTCTTAAACTGCTGGCTAAAGAATCTCCAATAAAACGTTCTAAGCCACTTATAGATCTCTTCTTGTTCATATATACCTTCAAAGGTTCTACAAGCAATGCGGAAAATCTTCTTTGGCTCATATCCAAAACGCAACATATAATATAAAAAGAAATCATGGAGTTCGTATGGACCTACTAAATCTTCTGTCTTTTGAGAAATCACCCCATCCACTGGTGGTAAAAGCTCTGGACTAACTGGAGTATCTAAAATATCAATTAATATCTCTCTCGTCTGTGGATCTGCAACCACATCCGCATAATATTGTACAAGATGGCGAACAAGAGTCTTAGGAACGGAACAATTGACACCGTACATGGACATATGATCTCCATTATATGTCGCCCAACCCAGTGCTAATTCTGACATATCTCCTGTTCCAATCACCATTCCATTATAAGCATTTGCCACATCCATTAAAACTTGTGTTCTCTCTCTTGCCTGTGCATTCTCATATACAACATTATGATTGTTTGGATCATGCCCAATATCTTCAAAATGCCGATCCACAGCCTTATTAATTCTAATTTCTTTTAATGTGGCTCCTAACTGTTTTGTTAGCTGTACTGCATTTTGATAGGTTCGATCCGTCGTTCCATAGCAAGGCATGGTAATGCTTATTATCTGCTCCCTAGGCATTCCGAGAAGATCAAAGGCTTTTGCCATGACAAGAAGGGCGAGTGTGGAATCAAGTCCGCCTGAAATTCCTACAATAGCATGGTTACACTTTGTATGGGCGAGACGTTTTTTTAACCCTTGTGCTTGAATCATAAAGATTTCTTCACATCGTTTCTCTCGCTCAGAAACATTACTTGGAATAAATGGAGTTTTAGGAAACTGTCGAATGAGATCCACCTCTTCTATAACAAAATGGAATGTTTGCACCACATATCCTTCTTGATCTGTTTTAAATGTCATCATTCTTCTTCGCTCTGCACAAAGTTTTTTCACATCAATATCCGCCACTGTAATGCCTGTTGTAAACCGTTTTGAGCGTGCCAATTCCGTTCCATTTTCACTTATGATATGATCTCCGCTATATACAACATCCGATGTGGATTCTCCCTCTCCAGCACTCGTATATAAATACGCACAACAAAGTCTTCCCGCCTGTCCGTTGACAAGATTTCTCCTATATACTTCTTTTGATGTAATTTCATCACTTGCGGATAGATTGGCAATCACCGTTGCCCCTGCCATAGCGTGTCCAATACTAGGTGGCATTGGCACCCAAAGATCTTCACAGATCTCACATCCAACAATCAGTTCTTTTATCTCATCACAAGTAAACAATAACTTCGAACCAAACGGCACATTCTGCCCCAACAGCTTCATAAACACCACTTGATCTTGTCCATTGACAAAATAGCGTCCTTCGTAAAATTCATGATAATTTGGAATATGCTTCTTAGGAACGACTCCCAAAATACTTCCATTTTGTAGCCAAACAGCACAATTATACAATTTTTGTCCATATTCCATTGGCATTCCGATAGCAAGGAGCATATCACTTCCTTTTGTACTTTCCAATATCTTTTGCAACTGCTCTTTTGCACTTTCTAGCAACGTTTCATGCAAAAACAGATCACCACAAGTATATCCTGTGATACAAAGTTCTGGGAAAACCATAATCTTGACTCGCTTTTCCTTCCCCTCTTTTATTAACTTTATTATTTGATCAGCATTGTATTCACAATCTGCAATTCGAATCTCTGGAGTGGCAGTTGCCACTTTAATAAAACCATCTTTCATTGTGATCGTATTCCCTTTCTTTAAACATTTATTCTTGTTTGACGTTTCCACTTCTTCTCTCATTATGAAAAGATGTTGGCTCCATCGTAATACTATCATGAATTTCTAATACTAGCTCTTTCCAACGATTTTTGTTCACTTTTTCTTGCACTTTGTTTCGATCCACCTCAATCCAGATCATCACATCATTTGGAAAAAATAAAATTCGCTCTAAATAATACGGAGATTTTTCTTTTTCTGTCACCGCAATCACAGTTTCTGCTCCCCAGTCTTCCTCTACAACTTTCATCGTACCGCCTCGCTCTTTTAATTGTTCGTAATACTTTTTAAAAACGGTACGAAGTCCTGTATCGTAGTAATATTTATTTTTCCCTTTTACTAATTCATAGGAAAAATACCACTCATTGGATAGCCCTCTATATTTTTCCCATAAAAGAGCAAAACTTTCTCTTCTTTCAAAACTTGATCCCTTTTCTTCCTCTCCAAGGGATGTCATAGAAATAATTGGTGTATCTTCTTGGTTGTTTCGTTCTATCATTCCCCAAACAATAAAACCCGTCGTAATTCCAAGGTAGATACAACAACATATAAGATAGACTTTGAGATTCCATTGCCTCGTTCGATACCCTCCTATTTTTTGCCAAACAGGAACTGTTATGCAAAGAACAAAAAGAAATGGAAAAATCCCCATAATATACGTCTTTAATCCTATGTATCCATTATAAACAGATTCAAGCCTAATTGTAACTAACAAAATAAAAAATGCGGATGCAACTCCTAAGCCCAAAAGACTCTTCCTCACTCTTTCTACAAAAGGAGATACCGTAGGAAAGCCCAATCCTTGTTTCAAATTTTTTCTGTATTGAAACAGAAAACTAATCCATCCTGTTATTCCGATCAGAGCCGAAACTAACAGAAGAAAAAAGAATAGCCTTTGAATCAACATAAGAGAAGAAGAAAGCGCGTAAAAGTTCATTTCCCTTTTACTTCCAACAAAACTGATACCGAGAAATCCTATCACAAAAAGCCAAAGTGGTAATACTTCTCTTTTGAACAGATGAAAGACTGCTTTTTTCTCCTCTTGTATATCCAATTCAATGGAGGCAACTTCTTCTTCTGCATAAAAAATCGGAAACCTTCGAATGGAAGTGACATAATTCCAGCCTTGCTTTTCATACGCCCTTTCATACTCTTCTTGTGCTTTTGTTCTATTCAAATCAAATTTGCTAATTCCATGAAAAATATCAACATAAAACTTATAGTTTTTAGGCTCTTGTTTCCGAAAGACTGCTATATTTTTCTGAATATCCTCTAACATCCATCCACTTTTCGCCATATTCTCCAATAAAAGAATAAGAGAATTTCGTTCATAAAATTCATACCATAAAAATTTATATTTCTTTTGTTTTCCATAATTTTTTATCTCATTATTTATTTTGACCACCCTCTAAACTAAATAAACCCGTATATTTTTTCGCTCACCAGCATTTATAATCCTGTTGCATTCGCCAAATACTTCGTGCTTGGCTCATAGCTTTTATTATATCACGAATTTTAGCCCTAGCCTACTAAAAAATTGGTTCACCACTCTTGCGTGACTTATTGCTTTCGCGTAAAAAAGAATGCGATCACTCTATATTCATAGAGAATCGCATTCTTTTTTGTTTTTATTAGCCAATAACATCACTCATATCATACATTCCTGCTGGCTTTCCAGCGAGGAAAACAGATGCTTCTAATGCTCCTTTTCCAAAAATAGCTTTGGAATATGCAGTATGCTTAAATTCTATTACTTCATCTGGACCTGCGAAGATAACTTCATGCTCTCCAACAATAGTTCCTCCTCTTACTGCACTAATTCCAATTTCTTTCTTATCTCGTTTTTCACGCACTTGACTTCTATCATACTTATAATAATATTCTTGATTCATGGCTTCATTTAAAGCGTCTGCAAAAGCGATTGCTGTTCCTGATGGTGCGTCCACTTTTTGATTATGATGGCGTTCCACAATTTCCATATCAAATCCAGCTGTTGCAAGCACCTTTGCGGCTGTTTGTACTAATTTTAACAGTGTATTCACACCAAGTGACATATTAGCAGAACGAAGAATCGCTGTGTGCTTACTTGCCTCGTTTACATGCTCTAACTGTTCTTCGGAAAGACCTGTTGTGCATAATACAACCGGAATCTTCTTTTCTATCGCATAATCGAGCAATTCATCCACTGCTGCTGCATTAGAAAAATCAATGATAACATCCACTTCTACATCACACTCTTTCAATGCTTTAAAAACCGGATAAGAATTTTTGATTCCATCGTAGCGATCAATCCCTGCTACGATCTCCACCTGTGTCATTTGTTTTGCCAAGTCTGAGATCACTTGTCCCATTTTTCCATTGCATCCGTGCATTAAAATTCTTGTCATTTCGTTCCTCCTGTTTCTCTTTACTCCATTCTCTCATTGGCTGTTATAGAAGCGATATCATCTATCATCCTATAACAGCCCTCTTCCTAGAATATCATTTATGCGAGAATCCCTGTATCTCTTAATGCCTTTTTCAAACGTTCTGTATTATCACTTGTCATTTCTGTCAACGGTAAACGAAGGGTTCCACCACAAAGTCCCATAAGTTCCATAGCTTTTTTTACAGGAATTGGATTCACCTCACAGAAAAGAGAATTGATCACCTCTAAATATTTAAGCTGGATTTCACGACTTCCCACAATATCTCCTTCCAAATACTTCATGACCATATCATGAGTCTGTCTTGGTGCCACGTTAGACAGAACAGAAATCACACCAATTCCTCCTAATGATAAAATCGGAAGAACTTGATCATCGTTTCCTGAATACAGGTCAATATCACCTTGCGTTTCGTACATCAATTGTGCAACTTGTGAAATATCACCGCTTGCTTCTTTAATCCCTACAATATTATCCACTGTTTTTACAAGGGTTTTCGCTGTTTTTGGCTGAATATTACATCCTGTTCTGCTTGGAACGTTATAGAGAATAATTGGAATATCCACTGCTTTTGCAACGGCAGTAAAATGTTCCACCAAACCCTTTTGTGTTGCTTTATTATAGTATGGTGTGACAACAAGTGCACCATCCGCTCCAACTCTTTGAGCTTCTCTTGTAATTTCAATTGCTGTGTGCGTGCAATTAGAACCACTTCCTGCAATCACAGGAACACGTTTTTTTACGTGTTCTACACAGACACGAATACATTCCACATGCTCTTCTACTGTCATAGTAGATGCTTCACCTGTTGTTCCTGTAATAATGATACTATCGGTTCCATTGTCGATCTGATAATCAATCACATCACATAATTTATCATAGTCAACACTTCCATCCGCCTTAAATGGCGTGATTAACGCTACTCCTGCTCCTGTAAAAATTGCCATAAAAATTTACCTCCTTGACTATTCGCTTACCTTATACAAACTATCACTCTATTTTTCTTGCTCCATTTTTTTAGGAAACATAGTTTCCTACTCATTGCAAACATCTTCTTCTCTGCGAGCTGCACATCATTTGCATGACTCGTTGCTTCCGCCTAAACGATGAGAAGCACGCTTTGCGAACTTCTCACGTTCGTGGGCGGCGTCAACATTATAAATGTTCGCGGGCAGTCGTCATAAACATATGCAAGCATAGTTTCTGACTCGTTGCCTTCGCGTAAAATAGAAATGCAAGCATTTCCGCTTGACTTA
>CASDVE010000066.1 GCA_949284175.1 uncultured Eubacteriales bacterium | reverse complement strand
AATTATTCATTTTAGACATTATTTCAGATATAAATTCATTTTTTGACACCCAGGTTAAAGTGCCGTTTTTTACCATCAATACGATATCTGTATCAGCTTGACCATATTTAGGCACGCTAGCAATATAAGCTTCCGTATCATCTTGCCCTCTACCTCCGAGATATACTTTCCCGCTGTACCACGTATTGCCTTGTTCGTCTATAGTATGGCAGTTTTTTCTATTGCTATCAGAATTGCCGTTACCTACGATGTGCAGATACTTAGAATTATCATCTATAGTGTTATATCTACCTTGAACATGGCAGCAAGCCCCTTTAGCTACCGTGCGATAACCTTCACTATGACTTTGCGCACCCTCTGCTCGAGTAAACTCACCCTCAGCATGAGATTTAGCCCCAGAAGCCTTTGTGTCTGCTCCCTCTGCATGAGAGCAATCACCAATGGCCTGCGAATTATACCCCTCAGAGTGCGCATTTTTATCTCCTGATACGCACCATGTTCCCTCTGCATGAGAGCAATCGCCAAAAGCCAGTGTTTGTGCTCCTTCTGCATGTGAAGACATCCCGTAAGCGGATGTACCAGATATGGTTATGGTTTCGCTAAGTTCAGGTATAATATTAGAGGTTATCTTCCTATTGCTCAACTCTGTTTCATCGTAATTCATGTTACTACCTTCTGCATGAGAATAATTTCCTTTTGCAAAATTTTTTTTGCCTTCTGCATGAGAATATTTACCGGAGGCTTTATTATCAACGCCCTCGATAGTAGCTTTTTCTCCCACTGTTGTGGAAGATAGTTTACCTGTTTGAATATAACCTATATTATTGCCTGTACCACCTTGGTTAATAGGTATAATCTCAGGTATCTTTCCAACACTTGGTTTACCAGTATCAATGTTATTTATGTACCAATTTCCATTTTCGCCTATTTCGGGAGTAAAGCCGTTAAAATCTCCGCTGTCAGCTTTTTGTTTAATGTCCTCTGCTGTTGCGGTCGCAAGCTGTGTAGCATTATCAGCGTTTTGTGTGGCTTCTTCGCAAGCTGATATTGTTGCTTCTGATTTTTCAATAATTTCAGTTAAAGCACCAAAATCATCTGAACTTATGATGCCGCCTTCATCAATAGCTGATTTGATTATATTGATACAAAATGTAGAAGAAAGAAGTAACTCTTCTTTTTTATAGAGTCCAATTTCTGCTGGTGCTTTACCGTAAGCGGTACTTATACTTCCATCAAGTACTACAGATATAATGTTGTCTGCAATGCTACAATTTTTATATACAGTATATCCATCCGGTTTTGTCATCCTTAATTTTGCTGTGGTTTCAGCTTCTATCGAAAAGGGGACATCATTATTTTTCAAGGAGATATTTAATCGGTGTGAATTTTGATCGTATTGTTTTATTTTCACCAAAGGGGAATTATTGTAATTTGCAATATCAAGAGATAAATCATGTTCAATTATCATTGTTTTAATCTCTCCTTAGGTGAATAATATATTTCCATAGGTGATTTCTGAATTTAGGAAAATATATTGTAAATTGGTTACAGTCTGTATACTTGAAAAACCGCTTTGTGAGGACAAAACATGGGTGCTCATTAAACATCCGTTAAATCTAAAGATTTGTTTATCTTTTGTCCAGTGATTAGTGATACCATACCCACCTTCACTCAACGATGTTCCATCAACATTGTTACTGTTAAAAAATAGGAATTTGCAGTTTTCAAAAAAAACAAAAGTTGGATATGCATTTTGATAACACTTTATGATATAAGAAGTGTTAAAATTAGTTCCGTTTGCTTTTTGATAATTTGTTTTAAAAGAGCAATTCAGGAAATAATATGTCGGATAAGTGCCCCCAGGATCTTGAGATATCAGAGCGAGATTTTCCTTTTTTGTGGAATGTCTGCCAAGCATGAAATTACTGTTTACAATAAATACTGAGGTAGAATTAAACTCCGAAGGATATCCATAGAAAAGAGAAATGTTGCCAATTGATTGATCCAAAGTTAAAGCGTTTATATAAAGATTTTCAACCTTGCCGAAACTACCTGATTTGAAGTTTATAAGATTTACTAGGAAGTCTGGTTCTGTTGAACATACTATGTTACATCGACTAAAGTCTAACACTATGCTCAAGTGACCAAAAGGCACAGAAGATAACTGCGGAATGATTATTGCACCATATTTTAAATCAATCGTTCCAACGATGTTTAATTTTGCACAAGAAGATTTTTGCAACATTTCAAGGATTGCTTGTCCAATTTTGGTAGCATTGTCTACTCCTGTGGGGATTTCTTCACAAAAGAATGTTTCACCAGCACCCCAGGTAGGCATCATAGTGTTTAAAGCTTCATTCATGCGGTTGGCTTCTTTTGCACCGAAAAAAGAATTTTCACGGTTAGAGTAAACAGTGACATCTTCAAAAGACACCGTGCCGTCTTCGTTGTTTATCATCCTATATTTTTTTGATCCACTCCATACTGCGTCTGTATAGTTTGTAGGTAATGGTTCCCAAGCCATTTAAAAGTCTCCTTTCATGCCAAAGTTCCAGGTGAACATTCGCCTGCCATTGCTTTTGTTTGTAAGTTTGTCATAAAGATCGAGGATAGCACCTTCGATTCTATTTAATTCGATGAAATCCATCGTATTACCGTTAGCATTGTAAACTGGTGAGGTTCCATAAGACATGTTTAAAGTTTTTTTATTTATAGTGTTCAAATTTTCTTCCAGTGCGTTGATTTCGTCAGCATAAAAATAATCAGCAGGTGTCTTGTCTGCGCCCAGAGATACAATAGAAAAACTATCATAAAGTTTGATTGCAAGATCCCTTAAATATTCCAAATTGTTTTTGATTCGATTAAAATCACCTGCATTAAATCTATCACCTATATAGTTACCGTTATTATCAACATAACCTTGCCAATTTGTTTTTGGTGTTTCCCATGCCATTAGTTCAACCTCCTAACATACGACGTGTTGTGATTTTACCCGAAAAACTTTGATTGAAATTAAGGGTATGTCTGCAAACAGTCACTTTCATGTCTTTGTAGAAATCGTTTTCTTGATATATTATGTCGTTTGTGTCTAACTCTGGATTTCCTCTCGTTTCGTATTCATATTCAATACCTGATGCATAGTAATCTCCAAGCCATTCTGCGAGGTCTGTTGCCATTTCAATGTTTGACATCAATGGGTTTTCCCATCTTATGGTTTTTCCTCTATTGTTTAAGATTTTAATAGCGTATCGTTCAACGATTTTATATCGATACCCTAAAATTTCCAAACGATAAGCTCCGGTAACGCTGAATACCACTTTCGCATAATAATTTCCATACTCTTGTATAGTGACACCGTTTGTTGATTCATCAAGGGTTACCCTGATATCATATGACGCTTCGCCAAAGTAGAAAGTTATACTATCGCCAGACGTAACATTGACTTCTTCACTTACAAGACTTTCTTCTTCGGTGCCTTTTTGATAACTATAACAGGGGACGATTACCTCTTTTATAAGTTCTTGTTTGATTGCTTTGGGAGAAGATGTCATATCGTTACGGCTCATTGTGAAGTTAGTGATATCGCCAAAGCTAAAATTATTTAGAACAATACGGTTGTAAGGATATAATGTTTTGGTGAATTCAATTTTCATAGTGTCAAAATCATAGAACTCTTTATTGATGACGGTTACTCGCTCGATTTCACTATCGTTGACTTCATATTCTGTCACAAGTTCACCATTGTTATATGTGCTAATTGTAAAGGCCGCCGGAAGCTGTTGTCCAAAATTAAATTTTACCCCGTAGTACATACATGCGACTTCTTGTTTAATTGTAATTATGGGATTGTTTTCAAAAACACATTGATCGTTGGAAATCTCCTCAGAAATATAACCTGTGTTTAATATTTTGTTGCCAAGTTCTCGAGGAAGAAAAAACAAAGACCCATCAACAGTAGTATAATTAACTGCGAGAGAAGCGTATTCGTCTTTAGCTGAACTATTCATTATATTTTCTATGTGAGAATAGTCTGCTTCTGTCTCTGTGCTTGCAAATGCTTCTGGTACAAACGAAGATTTAATCTGTATAGTTCCGTATCTGGTTTGAGATAAAACACAGCGGCAAGCATTTGCTATAATCTGCAAAGCCTCTTTATGTTTTACTCTTGGTATTGGGTTTTGAGTGTAGAGCTTTTTAAGCTGAGGATCAATGTAATAATCACTGAGTCCAGCATCTTTTAATACATCTTCTGCCAAACGATAGTAGCTTACTCCGGCGTTATTGTACGTTCCTTTGTAATACTCAGAATCCATATTACGGAAAATGTCTTGACACCGTATAGTAGCTGTATAATCATCTGACTCCCATTCTGAACATAACAGACGATTTCCTCTAATCCATTCGATTTCGTTTGTTTCCGGCAGTTGATAACCGTAATAAATTTCCATTTCTTGTCCTGTTTCTAAAAAGTTAATAGCCGATTCAGGATTGTCAACATTGAAGTAATGATCATAATTTTTAAGCTGTATCGTAAAATCTATCTGTGGTACATCTGCTCCTATAGGAGATATATAGCTTTCAAGAGATGAACTCATAACGTCTGAATTGTAATAAACAAGTCCATATCCAAACCGGATTGAATAAATTCTAACCCTGCTTTGTGGATTTTTCATTTTGTAAAAAATAATTCGAATCTGTGTGGTGTTTTCAAGCACTTCTTCGGTACTGAATACAGACTTGTCATTATCTCTAAATTCTATTTTTTGTCCACTATCACTTATGATATCGAAATCAACTGGATAATTCTCACCAAAATCAATAGTTATACCTTTGAAGTCTGTAGCTTCTATATTTAGATTTATAGTTAATTCAAAAACAGCTTGAGTCAAGAGCTTTTCACTGATAAGACCTGTATTGATATAACTGCCAGATCGAGGTAGAAATAGCATTGAACCGTCCACCTTTGTGAAGTTCTCTTCTAATGTGGCGTAGACAGCGTTATTTGTAGTTTCGCCAAAAATATTATCTGCATTTGAATAAAAGGAAAAATCACCATCTTCAATTTTTGCTTTTGACTGCGCTTCTTGATTGATAAGGCCAAAAGATACCATTATATATGCTCTTTCTCTGAGAGATGATTTCATACTCTCTTTATATGCTTTTGATACTTTTTGCATAATATGTCCTCCTTACTCTCCGCAGTCAATCAAATTAAATTTGCAGTTTCTGTAATGTGTTGGTACACCGTTTTTATCTATCCAATATGCTTCTCCGTCCCTGTCACCAGGGTACATTTTAATTGTTTTAGGACTATTTGTAACTGGATCCATAAATGTTACGTTGACAAAGAACCCTCTCAATATTTTTAGTATATGCTCCCATTGTCCAGCAGTAAGCCAAGGCCATTCGAGACCATCAATTTTGTATTGGTCTCTACCAACACGTTGACCTACAACAGCACCGTTGGCATTTCGACCTGCATCTACGACTGTAGTTACTATGACACGTACTCCTCTTTTTGGAGGAGGTAATTCATAACCGTTAATAGCCAGATAAGACATTATTTTACCTCCTTACTTAGCGGCGAAAACATATCCGTTTGCTTTTTGTTGTGTGGTTACAGCCTCTGATATAGTACGATTACCTATTTGCACAACAGTTTTCTCTTTTTTGTCAGCCTGTCTTCGGACATCTTCGGCTATAGAAGTTATAAGCGGTTCGATATACTCGTGATAAAACTCCTCCACTCCTTCTTTAACACCGGTGATAGAATATGACCTATTACTTGTAACATTTGCTGAAAAATCTTTCGAAAAAGAATCAGAACGATAATATTTCAAAGCAGATGTATCTATATCAAATTTCATAATAGGGTTTGTTTTCAAAAAAGAATTTGTCCAATTCGTTATAACTTTTTGTGTGCTTTTACCTTCATTCACAATTCCGTTATTATATCCGGTTACTGTGTCACCTGCAATTCGTTCGAAAACTTTTGATGGTGAATTAGAATCTAATTCTTGTTTGAAAGCAGAGGTAGAATCATTTGCCCATTTCCTCATGTAATATCGAGATGTATAGTAAAATTTGTTAATACCGGAGTTAAATCCGTTAACTGTATCTGCGGCAATGTTGTAGAAAGCGTTAAAAGAAGCTACATTGGAAAACCAGGTTTTTACATTTGTTGCCCAAACGGTAAGGGCTGATTTGGATTGCCCACTGTAACTGTTTATCTTGTTTTTAAAACCGTTGATAATATCAAGAGCATAATTACCAAATGTTTCTTTACTAACGCCACCGTAAGAAGAACTTGTAAACCATGATTTAATATTGGAAGCCCATGATGTAATACTGCTTTTAGAGCTTGAATACAAAGAAGATATTTTATTATTAAAGCCCATGACAACATCATTGGCATAAGTTGCAAATTTTTCCTTATTTACACCACCGTGAGCATTATTTACAAACCACTTTTGAATATCTGTTCCCCAAGTAGTTATAGTAGATTGTGCCGAAGAATATTTCTCTTTTATACCTTCTACAAACCCGACTACTATGTTTTCTTTTAAATTGACTTTAAGACCTTCTGAAAGATTTACTGTTCCACCAGAACCAGCTATCTTTCCAAGCTCATCGATAAAATTAACATATTTTCCTAATAGTTCTATTGCGGTTTCTAATTCAGGTACAGCAACATCTAATTTATCATTCAAGTCCTTTGCTTGTTGACTGATCTTATCAACATCTTTTGACATTTTTTCGATAGGATCTTCCGTGAACCAATCAATAATTGTGTCAATCGTGGCTGATAATCCAGCAACAGCACTGGCTTCCGTATATCTAACTACTTCACCAGCAAAAGCTGTCATAAAGTCAACAAAATCAGACATGTTTGTTGTTAATGTAGGTAATTTAATATTCAAATCTTCGAGAGCCGGAGCAAGGTTATTTCCGAGTTCATTTGCGACAGATACAAGGCTGTCTATGAATAATACTACAGCCTCTGAAAGTTCTACGAGCAATGCAGTACCAAGACCGATAGCAACCGGCAATAAACCAGCAGATGCAACAGTAGCAACTCCGAGAGCCGCTGTAACAACACCAATGCCTACCAGCAAACCGGTACCAACACCAATTGCAGTTGCAATCTGTTCGCCATTGTTCAGCACAGGTTCCCACGCAATCCCGATAGCGTCAAGACCTTTACCAATCGCCCATATTTCAGCAAGAAAAAGACCTGTAGCCACACCGAGTTCCAACAAAATAGCAATACCTATACCAATATTTACAGCCACCGTTGTACCGGCAGTACCAAGTGCATATGCCGCTAAACCTACACCGGCTATAATGGCAGTACCCAACCCAACAG
>CASDVE010000065.1 GCA_949284175.1 uncultured Eubacteriales bacterium | reverse complement strand
TTTTTGTGAAAAAAAGAAAAAAAGAGAGGTCAATAGAGTATTTTATCTATTGACCTCTTAAAGCACTTGTCATCCTAATCATTATCTAAATGACATTGGGCAATCTTGTCCTTCTCTTTTCGTTTTTATGCAAGTCCTTTTTCTTCTAACCAATCAAAAAGTAATGGTTTTCCAGCTTTAATTTTCTTTGTTCTAAATCCAAATTCTAAGATTGTAAGAATTGTGAATACAATCAGCCATCCTACTAAAACCATACAATCTTTTTCAATGCTCTCTCCACCAGCAATGGTACTTCTAAATCCATGTACTGTATAAGTGAATGGCACCCAACCATGTAAATATGGTACAAATTCCCCTGATACTTCTAATGGATAAGTTCCCACAGATCCTGCTAACTGTACAACCATAAATACTAACATTAAGAAACTTCCTACTTTTCCAAATGTATTTGTAAAGAAATACATAATGGACATAAAGGTCAAAGAAGCTAAGACAGCAAACCCTAATGTTTTTGTCATTTCAACAGGTGAAAATCCATTGAACACATGGAGTAAAGAAACCATAACAAGGGCTTGGATTCCAGCTACTACATAGAGTACAGATGCTTTACTGCCCCACCATGCAAAACCAGATTTTAACTCACCTTCATATTTTGTCAATGGATACATCAAACTAAAGGCAATACATCCAACCCACAAAGCCACTGACATCATATATGGTGCCATTGCATGACCATTGTTTTCCACTGTTGTTATCATTGTTTCCTTAGCATCCACTGGAGAAGAAAACATATTGATGACTTTTTTATTTGTATTTGTATCTTTAATTTCTTTTGCTCCATCAGATAATTTGTCTGATAGTTCCTTTGCTCCATCGGAAAGTTTTGTAAATCCATCGGAAAGTTCATCACTTCCCGCCTGTAACTGAGAAGCTCCATCACTGATTTTTCCTGCTCCATCAGCTAACTGTTTTGTTCCATCAAGCAATGTTTCGTTATTATTTGTCAGTTCTGTCATACCTGCTAATAAAGCACTAGAACCATCAGAGAGCTGTTTTGTTCCATCAGAAATGCCAGTCGCCAGCTTTGATACACCTTGTGTTAAGCCATTCGCACCTTTTTTGATAGACTTTGTATTGCTATCAAGTGTTGCTAATCCTTCACTTACTTTGGCTGTACCAGCAGTATAGGCTTCAATTCCTTCATAAAGACCATTTTCTCCGTTAATTCCATTTTCCAATGTATCTAGTCCTTGTGAAATTTGCTTTGAACCTGCAATCAGACCTTGTTCACTATCAAGTCCTTGTTTTACTGCTAATAAACCATCTGACATAGAGCGAATCATCTTTGCACCGCCTGGCAATGCTGTATTTGACTGCTGTGCTAATTGTGCCACTTGTTGTTTTAATTGACCAAGCATAGCAACCATCTGTTCTTGTGTCATTTCAGTTGATGTACTATTTAAAGCCTCATTTAACTTTTGGATTCCTTCATTAATTTGAGGAAGTCCTTTTACTAGTGCTTCTGCTTGAGCCTTTGTCTGATCATCCAGCTTAATTTGACTTGACATAGTTTCTAGTCCATTTGTCAAAGCATTGCTTCCTTCTTGTAACTGAGAAGCTCCATCTGCCACTTGTTTTGCACCTGCTTTTAAAATGTCACTATTTTTTGTCAATTCTTTTGCACCTTTTGATGCAGTGCTGACTCCATCTGTATAGGCTTTTACCCCTGCTCCAAACGCTTCTTCCCCAGCTTGTAGCTGTTTTGCTCCATCTGTTACTTGTTTTGCCAGTTCATCAACACCACTAGCTAGTGCTTTTACGCCATTTTGAACTGTATCAACACCGTCAATATATTGTTTTAATCCTACTTCTAATGTGTCACTTCCCTCTTTAAATGTGAGAGTGCTGTCTGCTAATACTTTTAAATTTTCATTAATTGTGTCATTTCCTTTTTTTGCATCGTTTAGTCCATTTTTTAATTCCTTAGAACCATCGGATGCTTCTTGCATACCATCTCCAATGTCTTTTAACTGATCAAAAACAGTTTCTGTGTACGTTTTTGTCACTTCAGAAGAAACTTCATTTTTAATCTTTTCCATTGCAGATTCGCTCATTTTTGATGCAATATAGTTTGTTCCCGGATTGGTTTCATAAGATAATTCCATTTTCTCTGGTTTCTTATCAGTTAACGTAGAAGCATTATGAGAAAAATTCTCTGGAATAATAATAGTCATATAATAACTTCCATCTTTTAATCCTTGTTCTGCTTGCTCCCTGTTAACAAATTGAAAATTAAGAGAATCATTTTCTTTCAGGTTATCAACCAATTCTTTTCCAACACGCAATGTCTTTCCTTCATATGTAACTTCTTTGTCCTCATTAACAACCGCCACAGGAAGTTTATCTACATTCCCATAAGGATCCCACATAGAACCAAGGAACAACGTAGTATAAATTGTAGGAATTGCAATAACTGCGACAATAACGAGCAAAAGCAACTTATTCTTCACAAGTCCTTTCCATTCCCTTTTTAACATCTTAGATTCCTCCTTTTCATGACCATCATATTTCTATTAGTAGACTGTATATCTATTAACATCTTATTATTGATTAATAGATATGGTGTTGATTTTTTTGACATTCTGCATTATACTAAAAGCATAGATATTTTACAACCATCAATTTAATCAACTTTTATTGTTTAATGGACAAATAATGTATAAAATGTCTATCTTTAATTTTTTTTTATAATTACTCCAATTCTTTATAATAAATTTATAAAAAACTATTACATTTTATAAAAAAGACTTGGAAACTTATGATAGAATGGAGGAAATCTTATGGGTGATAAAGTAGACCGCAGAATACGAAAAACAAAGGCACAACTTCGAGCTGGACTGACAAAACTTATGCGAGAAAAGAGTGTGAAAGAAATTACGGTAAAAGAATTAGTTGATGAAGTGGACATCAATCGTTCCACGTTTTATCTGCATTATGCCGATATTAATCAACTTTTGGATTCTTTAGAACAAGAATTACTGTCTGATATTATGAATGTTATTAACAATCATTCTATCTCATCCTTGGATGAAACCAGTTTTCCTTTTATTCAAGATATTTTTACAATCCTAGCAGAAAATATGGATCTTTGTTGTGCCTTATTAGGACCAAATGGCGATATTGCCTTTGTCCATCAAATTGAAAACTTAATTTCTGAACAATATTTTAAAGTTTTTCGTGAAAGTTTTTCCGAACAAATCATTGATATTCGATATTTTCATGCCTTTTGCCTTACTGGTTGTGTTGGCTTAATCAAAACATGGCTCACCAATGGAGCAAAAGAATCGCCAGAACATATGGCAAATCTTGCTTTTAATTTAATTACCAATGGAGTGAAAGGTTTTCAAAGTTAACATCTTGTAAAAACTAGAGTCTAGTCCTATCCTCTTCTCTCTAGTTTTTACAAAATATTCTTCTGTTTTCATCTAATTTTTTCAAATATATTCCCAAACAAGTGGATTTTTATTCATATAGAAAGTCATAATATTCTATTATTATTTTTTTTCTTGTTATATTCTATATACAATTTGAACATTTTCTTAATGGTATCTCTATATTTTCTATACTATAATAAAAAGGAGGATATAAATAATTAATACAATTTATAATTATTCCTTAAATACAGATAAATTTTACAACTCTCCTGTATGAAGTAATCATCATGATAAGAATGCAGGAAATATGGAGGAATTTTTTTATGAAACAAACTTTTCAAAAAAACACACCGAAAAGACAACGGAGTCTTAGGAGGGAACTAATTTTCTTTACAGGTGTTACGATCACCTTTATTATATTGGTTCTTTTAATTAACTCTACACAAATGATAAGAAGCTCTACTACAAAGGCACTCTCTAAAAGTATGGAAGAAATAGCAGATTTAGCATCTCAGAATATTCAAACAACACTAAACTCTTATTCCGTATTAGCCGATCAAATTGATCTTTACATACTAACATCCAATCCATCCAAAAAAGAACTGGCTAGTTATTTAGATCGATTGACCCAAAATGCAGACATCAATTTTGTTACCATCGCTGATAAAAATGGCAAAAGTCTTACAACCCAAGAAGATCTCTCTTCATGGACAGCATATCAATCAGGACAACAACAACCTTTTCTTGCTGATCCGTTTATTTCTGGTGATTCCATTACCTATGAATACGCTATCCCTGAATCATCTGGTGTCGTAATTTTTTCTTTACCGTATTCCGCTATTAATGAGATTATCAGCAGTATTCAAGTAGGAACGACAGGATACAGTTATATTTTAAATAACGAAGGAACAAAAGTTGCCCATCCTGATCAATCTCTTGTACTCAACAGAGAAAATATTTTAACTGGTTCACAAACTGATAAAAAAATTGATAAAAATCTGATTGAGTTAGAAACAAAAATGACTCATGGAGAATCCGGCTTTGGATTTTACACATGGGATCATGAAAAAAAATTCGGCTCTTATACTACAATTCCTGGAACCAATGGATGGTCAGTTAATGTTACTTCACCTTCTGATGAATTTTTATCTTCTACAAGACAATCTATCTTCATGACTTGTGTTATTAGCCTACTATTATTAATTGTTTCATTAAGTTGTATGTATCGTATTTTAAAAAGACGCTTAGAACCTGCTACAACTACTTTACAGGCTCTTGATTTGTTGGCAGAAGGCAACCTTGACATTGATTTACCTATACATTGTCGTGATGAGCTAGGTTTAATGGCGGAACGTTTGAATAGAATGGCAATAAAATTTAGAAATATTATCCATGATATTTCTGATGTTGTTACAGAAATTTCCAATGGAAATCTTCGTGTCCAAAGTAAAGAAGAATACACCGGAGAATTTTCTCAAATCGAACATAGTATTTCTAAGATTCTTGAAAAATTGAATTCTTTGATTTATACAATACAGACAAGCAGTGGAAAAATCACTACGGTTTCTTCAAAAATTGCCACAACCTCTGAAGAGGTTTCCGATGGTGCCATGCGACAGGCTAGCGCTGTTGAAGAATTGAGTTCTGCTATCCAAGAAGTTTCTTCACAAATTCAAGAAACTTCCGAAAACATACAGCAAGCCAATGAAAGAACGACACAAACAACACACTATATGGATACTTGTAATGAAAAAATGCAAGAGCTCAATCAGTCTATTGAGGATATTAGTGCATCTTCCATTGAAATAAGTAAAATCATTAAAACAATTGAAGATATTGCATTCCAAACAAATATTTTAGCATTAAATGCAGCAATTGAGGCAGCTAGAGCTGGGAATGCTGGTAAAGGTTTTGCAGTTGTAGCAGAAGAGGTTCGCTCTCTTGCTTCTCAAACAGCAGAAGCCGCAAAAAATACAACAACACTCATCGAAGGCTCTATTGCCACCGTAGAAAAAGGAGTTGCCCTTTCTTCCGAAACTGTATCCGCCCTTTCTACGGTTATGGAAAATATTATTGTAGTCAGTACAGCAGTTGGACAAATTTCACAGGCCTCTGAACAGGAAGCCGAAGCAATCTCCCAAATATCAAATGGAGTAGAGGAGATTTCCAATGTGATTCAACGCAATTCAGCTACTTCTGAAGAAAGTGCTCGTTCAGCAGAATATTTAGCAGAACAAGCAAATCTATTAACTAAAAAAGTTGCTCATTTAAAGACCATGAACCAAAATGATGCGATACAAAAAATTCCATCGGATCTTTTAAATACCGTACATGAGGCTGAATCACAAGCAACTCCACATACCTCTTATATGAATTCAAATGAAGATTTTCCAATTGACAGCAGTTCTATTGAACTAAAATACTCAGATACCGAAAAATACTAAAAAGGTAGGCGTAAGCCTACCTTTTATCCTCTATGAAACCACTCAAGCATATCTTCTTCAGCATTTTTTGAAAGTTTTTTATGATAAACTTCATCATATAACCATGCCAATGTCTTATTACTCAAATATTTTTTCATTTCATTTTCTGCTTCTAACATCACTACTTTGATTAAACATGGACACTCTGTATACTCCTTTGGTAAATTCTCCTTATCCAATAAAATATTATTCTGTCTAATTTCTGCACATTGAAAAAATGATTCTTCTCCTTCCACAGCTTCAACAATATCCCAAAATGTTATTTCTTCTGCCTTTCTTGCTAAGGCATATCCCCCTTTTACTCCCGGCACTGACATTACAATCTTTTTCTTGGTTAATTTCGTATATACCTTTGATAAATATGTTTCAGAAATTCCTTGAAACTTAGCTAAATCTTTGATCCCTATGGACTTATCAATATTCACCATATATAGCAAACAATGAATTGCATATTCTACACCAACTGAAAATTTCATTTTTAACTCCTTTTTTGATATATTTTCTCTTTTTAAAATAATATCCTATTCTTTTCACACATTCAAGTCCATCTTTTCAATTTTTTCTATTGACAAATGAGGAAAATAATTGTATCTTAATTACAGATAAAGATTATCTACGATTAAAACTATCTATAATATAAAAAAAGGAGATTTCTATGTTAACAGAAAAATTTTATGAAGTATGGATTGTCAACACTTTTTCAGACAACTTTTTTAAGGGTATGTTTTTCAAATTCTTTTGGTGTTAAATAACCAAGAGAAGAATGGATTCTATGATTAT
>CASDVE010000064.1 GCA_949284175.1 uncultured Eubacteriales bacterium | reverse complement strand
CCCCCCCGTATATAATTTCTGAACCGCTGTCTTTAGAGCAGCCATACATAGCAGCCATTGCACCAAGAGCTGCTGTGCCTTTTAAAAAGGAACGTCTTGAAACTGAGCTTTCTTCTAATGATTCTAAAACATTAGTTTCTTTTCCCATATTCTTTGCCTCCAAATTTTTTATAAGCTCAATATACTCCAAAATAGAAGTAAAGCAATAGGAAATTATACATATTTTCTTCAAATTTAACAGATTTAATATTTTTGTTAATTTTAGCTGTCATTTTTTCTTAATATTATCAATAATTAAGAGAGTTTTAGTCTTATTATAAAAAATTTTATTTGAAAATCATAATCTATAAATATGGTTAGGATATATTTTTTATTATTCATTTTTGAAATAATTTAGAAATTTATATTAAAATATAAAGCAGGAAATGGACAAGTAAAACAGCAGTAAGCCTTTTTACATTATCAACCACCCTAGCAACACACACCATACAGATTCTTCGGTCGTTGCACTTCCTCAGAATGACAAGGTGGGTGTATCCAGTCCCCTAAAACCATGCTGTGTGCAGGTGCAGGATGCACCGTCGCTTGCGTAAGGGCTGAAACGAATTTATTTCGTAAGCCCGTCTAAACAAAAAATCTATGGACGGATTTTTGTTATTATTTAATAAGATTCTTCGCCTAAAAATCAGGCTCAGAATAGACAATCGCGAGAGTGGCAAACCACTATATATCCCTACACTTTTGTCATTCTGAGCGACAGCGAAGAATCTTGATTATTCTAGTCTATACTGTTACCGCTTATCTTTTACACTGTTTCAGCTCATACAACACAGTTCCTTCGGTCGTTGCACTCTCAGGAAGACACAGTTTATGTTTTGCGTAATAATTATAGATTTTAACAACCTTATTTAGCAGATACCCTAAGTTATTTTATTATCTTTGCGACTTAATTGTATATGAGCAATTTTTTCGTAATGATTTTGCCAGCTGATTGTTTGAGCGAAGCGAGTTGCAGTGGCAATGAAGAAAAAATTGTGAATGGTTATATAATTCGGAGCATAAGTAATAAAATAACAAAAGATTACTTCTTGAGCTTTGCGGCGGAAGGATAGTTTAGGAAATATGGACAAGGAATAAATAGTTCCTTCGGTCGTTTCACTCTATCAGGAAGACATAGTGTTGGCTGTCACATCGGTTGTGCATTTTCCACACCGCTGTCAATTCTGAGCCTGATTTTAAGGCGAAGAATCTGAAAGATATAATCTGGATATGTTTAAATACTTAAAACAAAAAAAGCTCCCTCAAATTTAAGGGAGCTTATGTATTTAAGTTTATGAATAAACTATCTTTTTGGTTTAGCTGTTTCTTTAATGTATACTATACCGTTTTTGTGTCCTGGAACAGAACCTTGAACGAGTATTACATTTTTTTCAGGCATAACTTTTACAACTTTTAATCTTTGAGTTGTAACAGTTTCCACACCTAAGTGACCAGCCATTTTTTTACCTTTGTTTACTTCTGCAGGCCATTCTTTCATACCTATAGAACCAAGTCTACGGTGAAAGCCTGAACCGTGACCGCCAGGGCCACCTGCGAAGTTCCAGCGTTTCATACCACCAGCGAAACCTTTACCTATTGTTACGCCTTGGATATCAACTAAGTCGCCTTCTGCAAAGATTTCTGTGCTGATTGTTTGCCCTACATTGTAGTCATCAATAGCATCAACACGAACTTCACGAAGATATTTCATTGGCTTAACATCTGCTTTTTTGAAATGTCCAGCCATAGGTTTATTAACTTTCTTTTCTGAGAGTATCTCTTCGAACCCGATTTGTATAGCATTATAGCCATCAGATTCAACGGTTTTTTTCTGTACAACGACACATGGGCCTGCTTGTACAACCGTAACCGGAATAACCGCCCCGTTATCAGAAAATACTTGTGTCATTCCGATTTTTTTACCGATAATTCCCTTTGCCATTTATTCCTGCCTTTATTAGAGTTTAATCTCTACGTCTATGCCCGCAGATAGCTCAAGATTCTTAAGTGCATCGATTGTTTGAGGGTTATACTCAAATATATCGATTAAACGCTTATGAGTCCTTATTTCAAACTGCTCACGAGAGTTTTTATCAACGTGAGGAGAACGTGTTACACAAAATTTTTCAATGCGAGTAGGAAGTGGTATTGGACCAACAACTCTAGCACCTGTTCTTTTAGCTGTGTTAACAATGTCTTTCACAACTTTATCTAAAATTTTGTGTTCAAAAGCTTTAAGTTTAATTCTTATCTTTTGATTTTCCATTATAATCTACCAGCCTGATTACTCAATGATTTCAGTAACAACGCCTGCACCAACAGTTCTACCACCTTCACGGATAGCAAAACGTAAACCTTTTTCCATAGCGATAGGTTGAATAAGTTGAACTTCGCAGCTGATGTTATCACCAGGCATAACCATTTCAACGCCTTCTTGAAGAACGATGATACCAGTAACGTCAGTAGTTCTGAAATAGAACTGTGGACGGTAACCACCGAAGAATGGAGTGTGACGGCCGCCTTCATCTTTAGTTAAGATATATGCTTCAGCTTTGAATTTTTTGTGTGGAGTGATTGTGCCAGGTTTAGCTAAAACTTGACCACGTTCAACTTCGTCTTTTTTAGTACCACGGAGTAACACACCAATGTTATCACCAGCAACACCTTCATCTAAAAGTTTACGGAACATTTCAACGCCTGTAACTGTAGTTTTAGTAGTGTCGTGGATACCAACGATTTCAACTTCTTCACCAACTTTAATAACACCACGTTCTACACGACCAGTAACAACTGTACCACGGCCAGAGATAGAGAAAACATCTTCAATTGGCATTAAGAATGGTAAATCAACAGCTCTTTCTGGAGTTGGAATGTATGCATCTAATGCAGCTAATAAGTCCCAAATAGGTTTAGTTAAAGTTTCATCAGTTGGGTTTTCTAATGCTTTTAAAGCAGAACCTTTGATGATTGGAGTATCATCACCAGGGAATTCGTATGAAGATAATAATTCTCTGATTTCCATTTCAACAAGTTCTAAAAGTTCAGCATCGTCAACCATATCACATTTGTTCATGAAAACGATGATGTATGGAACGCCAACTTGACGAGCAAGAAGGATGTGTTCACGAGTTTGTGGCATAGGACCGTCAGCTGCAGAAACAACTAATATAGCACCGTCCATCTGAGCAGCACCAGTAATCATGTTTTTTACATAGTCGGCGTGACCTGGGCAGTCAACGTGTGCATAGTGACGAGTTTCAGATTCATATTCAACGTGGCTTGTTGCAATAGTAATACCGCGTTCTCTTTCTTCTGGAGCTTTATCAATGTTTGCATAATCTACGAAAGATGCAAGACCTTTTTGAGATAATACGTTTGTTAAAGCAGCAGTTAATGTAGTTTTACCGTGGTCAACGTGACCAATTGTACCAACGTTAACGTGTGGTTTTTTTCTTTCAAATTTTTGTTTAGCCATGATTTATTCCTCCAAATCTTATTAATTTCTAGATTTTATAATTTCTTCTGCAATATTTGCAGGTACTTCTTCATAGTGGTCAAACTGCATAGTGTAAGTTGCACGACCTTGTGTGATAGAGCGTAATTCTGTAGAGTAACCAAACATTTGTTTTAATGGAACCATCGCATTAATAACTTGTGCGTTACCTTGAACATTCATACCTTCTATTCTACCGCGTCTAGAGCTTAAGTCGCCCATTACATCACCCATGTATTCATCAGGTGTAACAACTTCAACTTTCATAATTGGCTCTAAAAGCACAGGAGAAGCTTGTTTCATACCATCTTTAAATGCCATAGATGCAGCAATTTTGAATGCCATCTCGTTAGAGTCAACTTCGTGGAAAGAACCGTCAAATACAGTAACTTTAAAGTCAACAACAGGGTATCCTGCAACAATACCATTTTCCATAGCTTCAGTAACACCTTTTTCAATAGCTGGAATATATTCTTTTGGTATTGCACCACCAACGATTTTGTTTTCAAATTCAAAACCAGCACCTGGTTCAAGTGGAGTCATTTCTAACCAGCAGTGGCCATAGTTACCTTTACCACCAGACTGTTTAATGTATTTACCTTCAGTTTTAACTGCTTTACGGAAAGTTTCACGATAAGCAACTTGAGGGTTACCAATGTTAGCTTCCACTTTAAATTCTCTTTTTAAACGGTCAACAATAATTTCAAGGTGGAGTTCGCCCATACCTGAAATAACTGTCTGGCCAGTTTCTTCATCAACTCTTACTCTGAAAGAAGGGTCTTCAGAAGCAAGTTTGCCTAATGCAACAGAAAGTTTATCTTGGTCTGCTTTTGTTTTTGGTTCAATAGCAATAGATATAACTGGCTCTGGGAATTCCATAGCTTCTAATATGATTGGGCTTTTTTCATCACAAAGAGTATCCCCTGTTGTAGTGAATTTAAGACCAACTGTTGCACAAATATCACCAGCACGGATTTCTTTAATTTCTTCCCTTTTATTAGAGTGCATTTTTAAAAGACGGCCGATACGTTCCTTTTTGTCTTTAGTAGAGTTAAGAACATAGTTACCAGCTTCAAACACACCAGAATAAACACGGAAATATGCAAGCTGTCCCATGTATGGGTCAGTCATAATTTTAAACGCTAATGCAGAAAATGGAACATCATCACTAGCTTCACGAGTTTCTTCCTGATTAGTTTCTGGGTTAATACCAGTAATAGCAGGAATATCAAGTGGTGAAGGAAGATAATCAACTACTGCATCAAGAAGTTTTTGGATACCTTTATATTTAAAAGCTGTACCGCATAATACAGGGTTAAACTGTAATGCACAAGTACCTTTACGAAGTGCAGATTTAATTTCTTCATTAGTGATTTCTCCGCCTTCAAGGTATCTTTCCATAAGTTCTTCATCAGCTTCAACAGCTGTTTCTATCATTTTAGCACGATATTCTGCAGCTTTGTCTTTAAGGTCAGCAGGAATTTCTACTTCCTTAAATTTCATACCAAAATCGCCTTCAACATCCCAAATGTAGCCTTTCATTTCTATTAAGTCTACAACACCTTGGAATTTATCTTCAGCACCTATTGGTATTTGAATTGCAACAGGTGTAGCACCAAGTCTGTCATTCATCATTTCAAGAACACGGTAGAAGTTAGCACCAGTTCTGTCCATTTTGTTTACGAATGCAACTCTTGGAACTTTATATTTATCAGCTTGTCTCCAAACTGTTTCAGACTGTGGCTGAACACCAGCAACAGCACAGAATACACCAACTGCACCATCTAATACTTTAAGTGAACGTTCAACTTCAATAGTAAAGTCAACGTGTCCTGGAGTATCAATAATATTAATAACATAGTCTTTCCAGAAGCATTGTGTAGTAGCAGAAGTAATAGTGATACCTCTTTCTCTTTCCTGCTCCATCCAGTCCATAGTAGCTGCGCCATCATGAACTTCACCGATTTTATAGTTAACACCAGTGTAGTAAAGAATACGTTCAGTTGTAGTAGTTTTACCAGCATCAATGTGAGCCATGATACCGATATTTCTTTGTAAATCTAAAGATTTTGCTCTTGCCACAACAAACTCCTGTTATTACCATCTAAAATGTGCGAAAGCTCTGTTAGCTTCAGCCATTTTGTGTGTATCTTCGCGTTTTTTAATAGATGCACCTTTGTTAGATGCTGCATCCATTAATTCGCCAGCAAGACGCTCAACCATAGTTCTTTCTTTTCTAGAGCGAGATGCTGTAATAATCCATTTAATAGAAAGTGCCTGCCTTCTTGCTGCTCTAACTTCTGTTGGCACTTGGTATGTAGCACCACCAACTCTGCGAGATTTAACTTCAAGAACAGGTTTAACATTTTCAATAGCTTTTTTGAAAACTTCTATACCTTCTTCGCTGCCTCTTTCTTTAATTAAATCTAATGTTTTGTAAAAAATGCCTTCAGCAACTGATTTTTTACCAGAATACATTAAACTGTTAATAAATTTTGTAACAAGTGTATCCTTATATATTGGATCAGGTAACACTTCGCGTTTTTTAGTTCCTCTTCTGCGTGCCATTTATATTCCTCTCTTATTTAGGCCTTTTAGCACCGTATTTAGAACGGCTTTTTTTCCTGTTTGCAACACCAGCAGTATCTAATGCGCCACGAATAACTTTGTAACGAACACCTGGTAAGTCTTTTACCCTTCCGCCACGAACAAGAACAACTGAGTGCTCTTGAAGGTTGTGACCGATACCTGGGATATAAGCTGTTACCTCAATACCATTTGTTAAACGAACCCTTGCAACTTTTCTTAAAGCTGAGTTAGGTTTTTTAGGTGTTGTGGTATATACACGAACACACACTCCACGCCTTTGTGGGTTTGCTTGTAATGCCGGAGATTTAGTCTTTTTAATCATTTCCATACGACCAAATCTAACTAACTGATTAAGAGTCGGCAAAGAACACCTCCAATAAAATTATGACATTATGCCATGAATATATTTATTTATTAAAATTTTTCTGCCCCTGTAAAAAAAGCAATTTTAATTTTCATTAATAACTTAGCTTGTCGGAAACTCCCCTTTTATGACACAGGTATGATAAACCCTACGGTTTGTTTCCATCTCAATGGGAGAGATATTATATCATATAAAATAAAAAAGCAAGCATTTTTTTATATTTTATTACATTTAGTAAATTCTAAAAACGATTGCAACATTTTAAGCAGTCATTCAAGTTCTCATAAAAAATATCTTTAGCCGATTTATAATTAAATAATTTTCTAGGA
>CASDVE010000063.1 GCA_949284175.1 uncultured Eubacteriales bacterium | reverse complement strand
AGTACATATCAGATGTGGAAACATCACGAAGAATACTTGTCTAAACAGTATTGGAAACATCCAATACTTTGGTCTGATGGATATTTTGCTTGTAGTATAAGACAAGTTTCACAAGAGATTATCGAAAAGTATATTCAGAATCAAGGTTAATGACAAAGTGACGCCGTGTATCCACACGCCTAAAGGCATGTGGTTTTACAGCTGATGATATATAAAAAGGGGATATAGTATGCCAAAAACAAAATATGATAAAATCTACCAAGATTTAAAACAAAAGATAGAATCTGGTGAGTATGAATTTCAACAATTACTTCCATCTGAGCATATGCTCATTGAAGAGTATGATTGTTCCAGAAATACAATCCGTCGCTCCATTGCCTCTCTTGTAAGAGATGGCTATGTCCAAACACTACAAGGCAAAGGGGTGAGAAATATCTTTCAATCGGTGGAACAAAATGCCTTTACACTGGGAAGTATTGAATCATTTAAAGAATCCTCCCTTAGAAATCATAGACAAGGACGCACAAAGGTATTATTGTTTACTGAATTGACTATTGACCAAAAGTTAGCGAAAAAGACTGGCTTTACCATTGGCACAGAAGTATACTATTTACAACGCCTTCATTTTCTCGATGATAAACCATTGATTTTAAATCACAATTATTTCATGAAAGATATTGTGAAAGGACTGACAAGAGAAATCGCTGAACAATCCATTTATGAATATTTAGAACAACAACTTCATATTTCCATTGTTACAAGCAAACGAGTGATGACAGTGGAGAAAATGACACAAATTGATGAAAAGTATTTAGAACTTGGAGATTATAACTGTCTTGCCGTAATTACAAGCCAAACCTATAATGCGGATGGCATTATGTTTGAATTTACCCAATCAAGACATCGTCCTGACTATTTCCGATTTCAGGATAATGCGGTTCGAAGAACAACTTAAATATTTGATCGAAAAAAACACGAAGGAACCGTTTTTATTTTCGGTTCTTTCGTGCTTTTTAATTCATCATATATTTTTATAAATCATCCACTAAGGCTGTACTTTTTGCGTATGCAGTACTTCTCGCCTCAAAAAAATCTGTTTTCACAAGATTAGCATCTGCATACTGTGATACCCATTTCATATTATCTGGCTCTTTTTCATATCCTTCAAACAAAGTGCCAAATCCAAGACTTGACCATCTTAAATTGCCAAGATATTTAATGTAACTTTCCACATTATTCTTTGTAAGCCCTGGAATATTATCTCCAATGACATAATGTCCCCATGCAATCTCTTGTGCTACCCCTTCTTTTACCATTTCCTTTAAAATTTCAATATTTTCTTCTGTAAAGAGATGCTCTTCTTCTTTTTTTAATTCCAATATCATACTTCTAAATAACCAAAGGTGGGTGTTTTCATCTCGATTAATATAGCGAATCTCTTGTACACTTCCTGGCATTTTACCATTTCGCCCAAGATTATAGAAGAACATAAATCCGCTGTAAAAATAAATCCCTTCCAAAATATAATTTGCCATTAACACTTTTAATAAAACAAAGTCTTCTTGTTTTTCTTGAAACTCATTGTAAAGCTGTCCGATAAAGGTATTTCTTTTTAAGAGGTGTTCATCATTCTTCCACTGGTATAAAATTGAGTTTCTTTCTACGGGACTGCAAATAGAATCCAACATATAGCTATAACTTTGGCTATGCACTGCCTCTTGGAATGCTTGAATTGTCAAGCAAAGATTCACCTCATTGGCGGTAATATATTGTCCAATGGCTGGCAAATTCGCCGTTTGAATGGAGTCAAGAAAAATTAAAAAGCTCAAAATCTTATCATAAGCATTCCGTTCCTCTTTTGATAATTTAGGGTAATCTAATACATCCGCTGTCATATTAATCTCTTCTGGAATCCAGAAATTGTTCATCGCTTGACGATACCAATTGCTAGACCAACGATATTTTACATTGTTAAAATCATTAAGATTTGTCGTATTCCCGCCAATCATACGACGCATGGTAAGTTCTGTATCACCTTCTGGATTAAAAAGTTTCTTCTTTATTAATTCTGCCATCACATATCCTCAATTCTATTATTATTCCATTGCTCTCATTCCTGTTTCCCTGTTAAAAGAAGCTACCAGCATCCTTTCTCACCGGTTACTTCTCCATTTGTTTAAGAGGAACAGCTTTCACATTCTTCCACTTCTAACGATTTACTACGTACATAATATAAAGTTTTTATCCCATTTTTAAATGCCTCTAAAAAGAGATTCAATACTTGTCGCATCGTATACTCGTTTGTAATATATAAATTTACGCTCTGTGCCTGATCGATATGCCGTTGCCTAATTCCCGCTACCTTCATACTCCAAATTTGATCAATTTGATGTGCTTCTTTATAGTACCAATAAGTTTCTGCATTGAGATCTGGTGCCACACGAGGTAAGATTGTATGTTTTTTCTCTTCTAAAAAGTATCGCTTCATAACAGGATCAACCCCTGCCGTTGTTCCTGCCAATATGCTAGTACTACTTGTTGGTGCAATGGCAATTAAATAAGCATTCCTCATGCCATATTGTGCCACACTTTGCTTTAATTCTTGCCACTTCTTAGATGTATAGCCACGCTTTTCAAAATATTCTCCTGTCTGCCATTCACTGCCTTCAAATACTTGATAGCTTCCCTTTTCTTTTGCTAATTCATTGCTTGCTACAATAGCAGAATAATTAATTCGTTCAAATACTTCATCGGCAAAAGTCATATGCTCCTTTGACTCCCATAAAATACCTCTTTTAGCGAGCATATGATGGTATCCGCTAACTCCAAGTCCCACACTTCTATATTTTTTATTTGTGATCTTTGCATAAGGAAGAGGATAGAAATTTAAGTCAATGACATTATCAAGGGCTCGGATTGCGGTTTCTACAATTTCTCTCACTTTTTTATCGTTCTCTACTTCAATATTTCCAAGACATAGACTTGCTAGATTGCAAACAACAAACTCTCCTGCCTTTACGGAAGTTGTTACGATCACTTCATCATTTTCTTGTCCAATTTCAATTCTTTTTGTTTCCATTTGTTCCATATTCTGTGCGATTTCTGTGCAAAGATTGGAGCAATAAATCATGCCTTTATGACTATTTGGATTCATACGATTTACAATATCTCGGTTGAAAATAAATGGCGTTCCTGTTTCCACAGCAGATTTTAAAATCAGGCGAACAATGTCTTTTAAAATCACACTTTTTTTAGAAATTCTTTCATCATTGACACAGTCAAAATATCTCTTTTCCCACTCTTCTCCATAAAAGTCTTCCAAACAGTACCCTTTAACTGTCATAATTTCATGAGGACACATCAAATACCATATTTGATCAAGGTTTTCCTCTGCCATCTTCCAAAACAGATCGGGATAACAAACAGCAGGAAACACATCATGGGCTTTCATACGTTCATCCCCATTATTTGTTCTTAATTGTAAAAATTCTAGCAGATCTTTATGCCATACATCAAGATATACTGCAACGGCTCCTTGCCTCATTCCAAGTTGATCCACTGCAACAGCAGTGTCATTGACAAGGCGAATCCAACGAATCACTCCTCCTGCTGCTCCTTCAAATCCACGAATACTGCTTCCAGCAGAACGAACTTTTCCAAAGTAAAGTCCCATTCCTCCTCCAAATTTGCTGACCATAGCAAAATTATCAATGCTTCGATAAATTCCTTCTAAACTATCGGGTACCACATCGATAAAACAGCTAGAAAGCTGATAAAATGGTTTTCTTGCATTGGATAATGTCGGTGTTGCCATTGTCACTTCCATTTTGCTAAGCATATCATAAAACCGCTTTACCCACTCCATACGTTTCTCTTTCTTCTCATTCATCGCCATATGAAGGGCAATTCCAAGATATAACTCCTGTGGTGTTTCCAATAAGTTTCCTTTATGATCCCGTATAACATAGCGTTGCAATAGTAAGTCAAGTCCAGAATACGTAAACAATTCATTTCGTTCTTCTTTTTTATAGCTCTCTGCTACTTCCAATTCCTCTTTTGAGTATTTTTCTAAAATATAAGCACCGTACAACTTTTCCTTTGTCAAATATACAACCTTATCATAAAACGTATGAATATCCAGTTCTTCCATTCGCTTTGAAATCTCTAAGGAAAATTTACAATATAACAGCCTTGAGGCTATAAATTCCCATTTTGGTGCATCTTTAGAGGTTAATTCTGCCGAAGATTGAATTAAAACCTGTAACTTTTCTACTTCTGTCATTCCCTCTTTTAAAAATCCAAGAAAACGATTTTTTAAAATGGAAAGGGCATATCCATCCTCTGTAAAATCTTTTTCTATTTTTCTTAAGCATTGCTTAATACTTGGTTCAACAAAATATTCTTCCAATCGTTCCAATATCATCGCTGTCTAATTCTCCTATTCTTTTAATCTCGTTACGTAAAGGCAACAAGTCATAAGCTATCCTTATATGAGTTTATGACCTTGCCCACCAACGTGAGAAATTCATAAAACATGTTCCTCATCGTTTATGTACTACCAATACATGATATTTTGATCCTCATTCTCAATTCTCTATTTATTTTTATTTTTTATCATAGTTTTCTATACGATTCTTCTTTTGTAAGAACATATTTTCATATTTTTTTACTATCTCTTTTATTCTACAAAAACGGATAGACACTATATATTGTATTGATTCATTTATCACTATCCTATATATAGCCCAGTGATATATAATCTACCATAAATTTAAAAGAATAGCAAATCTTTTATAACGAGATATATGAGAAATATTTTTCCCCTTTCTTACACTTGGCTTCCACTAAGGAATTTCCTAATAACGATGAGAAGCACGCTTTGCTAACTTCTCACGTTCGCAAGCAGTCGTCATATAAGAGCATACATGCTCTTGCATGACTCGTTGCTTTCGCGTAAATAAAAAAGTGGGACTTGCTTTCCAAGTCCCACCTTAAGGATGCTTCCCACTATTGTTTTGTGAGTAAAAATACCGTTATCATAATACAAATAAACCCTATAATATCAACTCCCCCAAAAACTGTATGCAACCACACTGCGGAAATAACCGTAGCAGACACTGGCTCCACGCTAGCAATCAAACTCGCCTTTACAGAACCAAGTAAATGTACCCCTTGCAAATACAGCGTATAAGAGATGGCTGTTCCAAGCACACTAATTGCAATTAAACCGAGTATTACATTTTGATTCCATTGAATAGGAGTTGTCCATACCCTTGTCCCAATTGCCATAAAAATTCCACCAAATATCATCGCATATCCCAGTACAATAAAACTTCCCCATCTCTGAATTAAATTACCTGCTGCAACGGTATAAATAAGCAAACCAACAGCAGAAAGTAGTCCCCAGCTCAAACCTTGTTTAGAAAGCACCATATTGGATGGGTTCCCATGAGTTGCCAATAAAAATGTTCCAAACACCGCCAATAAGATGGCTATAAATTCTTTCATAGAAGGTAATCTTCTTCCACAAATACAAGCATAAATCATAATTAAAACAGGCCCTAAATACTGTAATACAGTTGCAGTTCCCGCATTGGAATAAGAAATCGTTGTTAAATAGGAATATTGACTAAATGCCAGCCCAAAAATACTATATAAGATTAAATGTATTATTGTTTTTTTCTCTTTCCACATGGCTTTTACTTCCTCTGGCTGTTTGATAAATGAAAATAAAAGCAATAAAACCCCCGAAAAAAGCATTCGCACCACAGTAACAAATCCTGGGCTTATTTGCTGATTACCAAACAAATATTGTCCACACGTTCCAGAAAATCCCCATAATACGGCTCCTATAAATGTATAGATGATTCCTTTTTTCATTCCGTCATTTTTTTTCGTTTCTTCCACTATTGTATCCTCTCTCTTTTTCTTTCATAAGACTTAAACAACTTCTTATTCCCTTCAAAAAATCAATGAAATTATATATTTATTTGATTCATTCCTTATTGAAAAAACGATGAGAAATACGCTATGTAAGTTTCCCACGTCTAAGGGCAAGCGTCATATAAGACCATACATACGCTTATATAATTCGTTGCTTTTACATAACAAAAGAGCCTAGTAAAAACTGGACTCTTTGCTAGCCATATCCTATTCTATCACCAGAACAAGCTTTTTTCCAGTATGAAAATATACACAAGAATACATACTCCCACATGACTTGTTGCTTCCGCAGAAATAAAAGTCACGACTCTGCTTGATCTGAATCGAATTTTGTATGATGAATTGTTCCAAATGGGTGTTGTGGTGGAGCATAGATAGAAAATAATTTCAGATCGCAATTTCCAATATTGATAAGATTATGCCATGTATTAACTGGAATAAAAATCCCAAAGCCACCAGTAACCTTACACTGATAATCAAGGCAGTTTTTATAACTTCCCATCATCATATGTCCTATACCTGATTCAATATAAAGAAATTGATCATGATCACAATGAATTTCTAAACCGATTTCAGAGTTACAAGGAATTGTCATGACCGTTAATTGTAAATCCATTCCCGTCCAAAGTGCTGCACGAAAATTGTTATTATTCATCGTATTCTTGCAAAGATTTGTAACAAATGGATTTGGTCCTTGATCAAATTTAGGGCAACAAGAACCATCGCTATTATAAGATTTCATAATTTATCACCTCAAATTATTCTATGTTAAGATGATCAAAAAAGTGAACAATAAAAAACTTCTTTTAAAAACCTTACTAGTATCATATTAGCCTCGTTCCACAATAGCTACTTTCTTTAGAATTGTTTAGAATTTCTTCTCAAATTTCTTTATACTTTTATGATATATTAAGTACATAACAAAGAGAAAACATAAAAAGAAAGAGAGGAAAACAATATGGCACTTGGTATACTTAGTTTATTTGCAATAGGATCAACAATTATTAGCATAGTAGGAATTTTAGCTTTATATTTATTAAAGGAAAAGCGAAAAGGAATTTTATATTTCTTAACAATTTGGGGAGTTATCTTAGCAGGAATAAAAGCAACAAGCCTTCCTTCTAACTATATATCAAGCCAAATCATTGCTTGGGGAATCGGAGCGTTAAGTATTATTGGAGTGTTACTATATATGACTGCTAAATCCGAAAAACAATTAACTGTATCTTATGCACTTGTTACAATATCCGTTGTTGCAAATTTAATTAATTTATTTTTTATGTAATTAGAAAAGGACTCTTATATAAGCAATGTCATTTAGATAAAAATACCATCAGAGAGTAGAGTATGTAGAAATATATACC
>CASDVE010000062.1 GCA_949284175.1 uncultured Eubacteriales bacterium | reverse complement strand
AACCACAGTCTTTCAAAGTCTTTTTCGCTAAACATGATCTGTCGAGTTTTAAGTTTAGCACGAAGGTATGGGAAAGAACCATGCTAGTCAATACGCCAATTTTGGAAGCTTACCGAATGAACTTGAAATTATATTTTTATGTAGCCCTTAAAGATGCCATAGAACATATAGACTATGGCATCTTTTAGGCTCATTTTATTTTTAAAAAATGGATGCTTAAAAAAACCAAAATAGATGGCATATAATATTGCAAATGGCTTTCCTCCAATTAATCTGCAAGTAAATTTACCTCGGTCAATAAAATATTCTTTGGAGAACATATTTGAGCTCCATTGAGATTCACTAGGTAATAACTGAGCAATTGTAGCAGGAACAAAATATATGGATAAATTATTTCTTATGCAGTCATGTAGGAATATATTTTCTTCACCTCCCGCTTTTGATACTCCTGAGCCAATTTGTTCATCAAAGAGAATATTGTGTTCTTTTATTTTAGACAATTTAAATGCAATTTCCACACTTGATACTTTTAAACAGCCTAGTGGCCCTAATTGTTTTATTGCTTTAGGGTATCTTTTTATCGGATTTCTTTCTACTTGAAATGCTATAACATCAGCTTTAGGTAGTTTTTTAAAGTACTCTAATATTATATTGGGATAATTTGAAACAAATTTTTCATCATCATCGCAAATAAGGCAAATGTCTCCCGTTGCATGCATGATTGCTAGATTTCTACTCTTGGATAGTCCTCGTTGTGTTGTATGAATTAATTTGGCTTGACATTTATTGCCGCTATTATTTATAAATGCGGTATGTTCTATTTTGTCAATATTACATTGATTTACTATAACTATTTGTGTTTGTATATTGCTTGCTTTTATGATGCTTGCATCTTTTTGATGCATGCATGAAAGTAGTACTTCTAAAGTCATAATTTATTTTTATTTATTCCAGTAAAAAATATATGGTGTATAAAAACTTGAGACCCCAATGTAGATTAAAAAAATTGTAGAGCATATTATTGAGATGCAAAGTTTTGTTTTATATGTATAGTCCTTGACTAATAAGGGACATAAATAGCATAAATAGAAGAGAAAATAATTGCTTATTCTCATTCCGATATGTGATGGGAAAAGAAAAGGAAATGGTAATGCTATTACAGTAATGGTGAAGAGTCTTTCTTCTTCAAGTGAGAATTTCCATTTTTTCATGCAACCCAGAGAAAATAAAATTAATGGATAAAGATATTTTAATTTTCCTCCTCCTTCAATTTCAGACTCAATATATCCAGCGTAAAAGTTAAGAGTATTAAGTATTGAGAATATTATGTTTTTTAAGAAAACAGCACCAGTAATAGCGATAATAGTATATTTTAACTTACATCTCCAATATATGGGATACGCAATAAAAAGTAAGATTGCTGATAGATGAAAAAGCATACTAATAACAATCCATATTGAGTATTTTGCTATTTTTTTTTCTTTTATATATTTAAATGCATATAGTCCAATACTCATTGCTACAGCTTGCCGGATAAAGCTTAATGACTCAAGATAAAAAAGTGAGGTATAAATAAACAATGCAAAATAAGGAGATATAGAATTTCTGATGCAAGCTTTGTAAATAAATATATACGTTAAATAGGCATATGCAGCAAAGCAAAAGAAAGGACTATCTAAATATGTTGAAATAAAGAAAATAACCTGATTAAGAGGCTCCATTCTTAAAATAGCCCATAATTGGAACTTGTCAATTATATTATAATAGGTTACATAATCTACTCCGACTTCATATCTTAATGCTGCTAATGCAATAAGCATTAATAGGATAATTTTAAGTCCAAAGTATGGATGATCTTTACTGTCTACAAATTTGGATATATAGATGATTGATAGTATGAGAATGATAAATACTATATAAAAAGACATGTTGTGAATTAGTTGGGCTGTGATTTTACTCCTGTCTTATGTTAAATTGGTTAAGTGTCTTATGGTTTAGATATTTCCATAAAACAGCTGATAATAGTTTCCAATTAAATCCTTTACGGATATATATTAGACTTTGCATAAATCCCCAAAATGATTGAAAATTATAGTTTTTTTGAGACATTAGAAGTAGGAACAATATGGTTGAATTTGTTCTGTCGTTTTTAAGCTTATTTGATACATTCTTAATGTAGTTGATGTCAATTGTAACTGGAATTTTTACTCCTTTTAAAAAATCTCTCAAAATAAGTTCTTTAACTTTGCACGAGGTCTGATTTTGTATGTCTTTGTATTTTTGAGATACTTGTTCGGTTGAACATCTATACATCAAAAGTGGTTTTTGCACATTTGCTAAAAGTCCTATCTTACTTAAGTCATACCAAAATTTGTAGTCTTCAGCATGAATATAATTTGTATCATACTTTATATTATGTTTAAGTAATATCTCTCTTCTAATTATTGCGGAAGGATGTGGTATTGGAGAACCCAATAGAATTTTATATTTTATGGTTTCGGGCTTTAAGGGTGGGGTATATATTTTTTGTTTCCCGTTAGGGAAGAATTTTATAACAGCAGATCCAGAAGCAATTATTGCCGGATGTTCTTCCATAAATTTAATTTGTTCTTCTAAACGAGTCGGAAGCATAATATCGTCTGCATCAATTCGTGCTATATATTCTCCTTTGCATAATTCTATCCCTCGATTAAGGGTATAAATAAGTCCTCTATTGCTCTCATTCTTATAATAGTGTATTCGTTCATCTTTGTATTCTAATATAGTTTGTTCTGAATTATCAGATGAACCGTCATTAATAATGACAACATCAAAATCAGTATATGTTTGATTTAAAATGCTGTCAATAGTCTCTCTTATAGTAGATTCTGCATTGTATACAGGAAGTAAAATGCTGACTTTCATTCTATTAAATTATTTGAATCCAGTTCTCTGGTATTATATCTGATTCTTGATCGGTGTTTAAGAATTTAGAAGGGCATATTACGGTTTTATTTTGATTGGAATTTAGCCATGCAGCCCACCAGCTAAAACTACTGTTTGCAATAATATTGTGTTGACATAAGCTCATTAGATACATATCTTGCCATGAATCTTGTCCTTTATTGAAATCAATAAAAGTAGCTGGAATTGATGAAAAGTTGGTTTTAGTCCATTCAATATCATCAGAGAAAATAAAAAAATGACAATTATTATATTTTTGTGATACGATTGATATAGCTTTTTGGTAATACTCCAAGGTGCATATATTTCCATATAGTTTGAAATATTTAGCTTGTAAGTAATCTCCACGTCTGATGTGTATAGAGATACTTAAGCAATTTCTGATTTTTTGTGCTATTTGTTTACTTTTTTCTGACAAAATATCAGTATTAAATATGAATGTACTCTTGACCTGTGATTCTATATGCTTAAAGTATCTTTCTGTTTGCCAATATCCTAAATAATAATAATGTTTCTTTTCTTGTGGTATTATTATTTCAGGTATAAATACGGAGGGGATTGTGTCAATGATAAAATTTATACCTAAATAAGATAGTATTTTTATTATTCTATCTTTCTTTTTGTTATGTAATCTGTTTAAAACTTTAGCTGTAAAATATGTCTTAAAAGATTTCTGAGTGTTTATGTTGAAAACTCTTTTTAATTCGTACCCATTATGATCATTATTTTTTATCACAAGGTAATTGTCACAATGGGCATTGGGGTTATTGTGTTTTATAGTAAGGTAGAAGGCATATTGAAACATTTGATTGCCTAAACCTCCTTGTAGTAAGATGTATTGTTTTAAATGTTTCATGCTTTGTGTAAAGTTTTAAGAAATGCAAATGACAGTAAAATAATATTGCGAATATAATTTTATGAAAAAGCTAATATATAATGATTTTGCTATCAATCTCAATTAATGAATATTGTGTATATATATACTCTGTCTCGACTAAAATTACAAATTCTTTTGCAGTTCTATATATTTTAGTTGCTTTTGAGATAATTCAACGGCATATTCTACGTAAGATTTTTTTTATATAGTTGGTAATTCTATGCTTAGTTGTACCTCTTAAAAAATCATGCCCCCCATATTTTTTTTTGTCTCGCATTAGTATAATAGGTGTCATACCTTTTATTGGCTTATCTTCGGGGTATATATAGCTGCTATCTAGAACTTTGGGAGGGTGTTGTGTAAAATATAAATTTAAGTGAGATTCATCATGCCAGATAGCAATTATGTTATTATTAAAATCAATATCTATATTTTGCATACATTGTTGAGTTAGTTCAAGAAAATTTTGTGTTTTACCACCAAAAAAACATCCTTGAAAATAGTAGATTCCTTTTTCGTGTGGTATATATGCAGTAGACTTTTCATTCCTTTCATAAGGAAATTCTATTATTGGTTTGTTGTAAAAACCAGGATGTATTGCACTTACTAAATAATTGTCTTTGGCACTTGGTAAGATTTCGTTATCTACTTTCTGTAAAAACATTGCGTTTGCATTAAAGAAAAATAGATAATCTTCATTGTTTAGCTTGTCTTTAATGCTATTAAACATGTGAAATCTCATTAAAGTATTGTACGGCCAGCCTTTATTTTCTTGATAAAAAATGCTAATATTAGAATTTGTCAAAGAAATAGAATGAGGTTGATCTGTGAATACATAATAATGTTTATTGGCGTGTTGGAAAAAGAACTTTTCGGAACTGGCGTAAAAGTCTTTAAAAAAGATATTATATTTTCCAATAGCTATGTATAGTATTCCTATGTTCATTTTTTTATATTTTTATTTATCGTTTAAACATTCTAGAATTGTTGAATTAAAATGGCTGGCTTGTTTGATAAGGCTATATGCCTCTCTAAATCTTTCTGCTAAGTTTGTTAATTCCTCATGAGTAGGAGGTTTGTTGATAACTTTTTTTATTACTTGAGCTAATGCTTTTTCATCTGTTGGAGGGGTGTAATAAAATACACTATGTAAAGTAACTTCTGGCAAAGAGGTTTCATTATTTGTAATTACCGGAGTTTTATAGATTCCAGCTTCTATTGGCGTGTATCCGAAACCTTCGTAAAGAGAAGGAGAAACAAACAGACTTGCATTTTTATAGAGGAAGTTTAGTTGTGATTCTGTAGCATAATCTATCTGCTCTATGCGATTTTGTAATTGATTCTTTTTTATAAATGGGACTATTTCTTCATCCCAATAATTATTCTTCTTCCCAATTATAACAAGATTTTGTTTTATTTCATCTTTTATTAAGGAAAAAGCTTTGATGAGGGTTATGATATTTTTGTATTCACGAATGGCATTTACATATAATATATACGTATGGGATTTTAAAGGGTAGTTTGCAAACTCTTCTGTATAGTCTATGCTATTATAAATCCTATATATATGTTTGGAAGAAACGCAATAGGGGTATTGTTTCTTTATTTCTTCTTTGACAAAATCTGAAATTGTTATTATTGCATCTGATTTTTTTAAAAGTATAGGCATTAATAATGTCTGTTTAAACTTTTCTTTTCCTTTCGTTACATATTTCCCATGTATATCATGTATGACTTGTAATCTGAAAATTTTTAAATTTGAAATTTTATCCAAATCTGTATATGGACACAATAAAAGATCTGCATGAGATTTGCTTATTGCTTTTTTCCAACAAGCTTGATTTTTGAATGATGCATATTTAAAAATACGTTGAAAAATATTAGTATTCTTAAAGTTTTTTATTAGCAGATATTTGAAGTTAGGGAACAAGGCTCTTAAGTAGCTATAGGATTCTTCATTTATCAATAATATTATTTCATAGGAAAGAGGAATCATCATTAGCCCTTTTAGCAGTCTGATACTATATATATCCATGCTGCATTGAGGTTTACCTTTGAATGTCGATAAATCTATCAGAACTTTGGGTTTCATTTAGACGAATTATTAAAATTGTAAAAGCGATTTAGGAGGCGTCGTGGTGCTTTATCTGTCAAAAATAATAATATAAAACTGATGGTTGCATATAATAGAGTAACAAAGATGGCATATATAAACCATTGTGCATAAGAATCTATTGCAAATGAACCTTGTGCTATTATAATATTGCTTATGAAGAGTGAAATTAATAGTACGCTTAAATATTTAATATAATGTGATATATAATCGATTATACTTTCCTTAAAACCTTTCTTATATAAGAAATAGGGTTTCCATATATATACGATTAATAATAAACTACAAAGAACCCCACAAAGAATTCCAGTCAAATCAAAATAATATCCAAGTAAGATAGATAAGCCTAAATTTAGGACTGATTCAGCTATTGGGGCCCATATATCTTGAAATAAACCATACCCAGCAATAAAAGCATCATTTGTTCGGGATAGGCTGATAAATGTGATACCAATCAGTACAATAAAAGATGTATGAGGTAATGTATATTGTGCTCCTACCCATAGGTTGATAAATTTATCTCCAAGGGTGTATAGGGCAAAACATATAGTTGCAGCAATCCAGATTCTGGATACTGTAATTTCCCAAAAAACATTTTTAATTCGATTCTTATCTCCTGTTGCAATTAAATTTCCGACTCCAGCCGTAAGATTGTTTAACAAAGCTGTAAGTAATGATGTGATACCTGTGATAATAAGCATATAGTTTCCATATATGGCAACTAATGTTAGAGAAGCGTATGCATAAATAATAAGAGGACTTGTTTGCCCTAATACAAATCCTGCGATCTTATGAAAAAAAATCTTTTTTGTATCGCTAATTATTCTAGGATGAAGTTTTTGAAGATACTTTCCTTTTGAAATTTGAGGATGAAGCCAAGGGTATTCTTTTTGGATAGATTTATTTAAAGTGTATGAGGTGATACAAGCCATAATTATCTCTAATATCATCCACCATACATAGCCATTTTCAAGAAAACGTATGGCTAGAATCTGAAGTAGAAGCTTTAAAATTTTAACACCTTGAACATTTGCGGTTATTTTATAATCTTTTTGATCTGCAGATAAAACTATTTGTTGATAATTTATAAAGTAGCTTAGTAATGAAGATGCTAATAGTGTGAGGAATGAGCCGTAAGCGTACCATAGTGGAAGCTGCGCTTTAGCAAATATTAGAGGGAAAAAGCACATGAGTAGGCATGAACCTATGATGACGATATACGCCACTCTTCTATATAACCATCCTTGGATAGAAACTATCTCATTTATGTCTTTATGGTTCTTATCATATAAAGGCTTATACAAGTTGTATGCGATTGCATTTCCAATTCCTAGTTCTGCGATATTGAGGAATCCTAAAAGATTTTGAGCTGTTGTATTTAGTCCTAAGACTTCACTGCCAAGGTAATCTAGAAAGATTTTTCTTGAAAAAAATTGCAGTATTAAATTGAAAAAATAAAATAGTAGAGCAATTTTTATATTATGAATGCTTTTAGCTGTTCTTGATTCGCTTACCATATAAAGCTTTTATTGTATAGAGACTTCACAACGAAATGTAAATTTCCAATTTTAGGGTAGCCCCTTTTAGACGGGTGCCAGTCGGCACCCGTCTAAAAAAGAATCCACAAATTTAACGATTATTATTTGCATATTGTCATGGGAAGCAGGTTTTCGTAATCCGTTCTTCCCTTTT
>CASDVE010000061.1 GCA_949284175.1 uncultured Eubacteriales bacterium | reverse complement strand
GTTATCCACATTTTATTCTTAAATTCGTGCAAAGCACGAATTCTTCCTTGTTTTACTTCAAGATTATGAACGAGCTTAGCGAGTTTCGCAATTACCTATAGATGTCTTGAAATAAACACATCTATTTCATCTCCAAAATCGCTAGCATAATATTTTAATTTATTATACTCCCAATTCCACCAGGCAATTGATAAGAGAGACTGCATTTGTTCTTCCGAAAACCTATACCCCCCCCCAGTATTTTAGCAGGATTTCCTCCTACAATGGCATAAGCCGGAATATCTTTTGTTACAACTGAATTTGCTGCAATTACTGCTCCATTATGAATGGTAACCCCGCCTAATATTGTTACCCCATGTCCAATCCATACATCATTTTGTATAATAATTTGCCCTTTACGCTTTAACTTTATTTTATCTTTTGGTAATGTAAAAAAGTCAAGTTCTCCTTGTGCAATATTGTGATATGAATGATTCAAATCAATAATAAATGTAACAGATTCAGCTATGGAACAATATTTTCCAATTTGAATGGAATGGACTCCTAAGTCTACATCAAAATTAATTCCTGATTGAATCTGAGCCCCTACAATATAACTCCCTCTATCAATTTTAAGAATAGGAAACTGTGGCATACAATTTCCCACATCCAAAATATAAGTTGTCATATCTGATACTTCACCAACAGGTACTGCAATATTATAAATCATTTTATCTTTCCCTTTCGTACAATATCATATAGAAATATTAGGCAAAATAAATTGGCATGGAATAATTTCTGTTCTTTCCAATTTCTTTTCCCAGTCTTTCATATATGTTAGAAGTTCTTTTAACTTCTGTTTCATTTTTATTTGTACTTTATCGCTTTTCTTATCATCAAACATATCAAACTGAAATGGAATTTCCATCATTTTTTCTATTTCCTCATCAGAATATACAAATCCATTATAATATCTTGCTTTATATCCCAATGGCTCATAAAATTTTGCATACAAAACTTCCAATCGAAAACAATCAAATATATTCAAATATTTTTCATAATATGTTTGAGACAAAGGAGCTAAATCAAAATCATCAATCACCGTTCCAGCATCATTATAAATAGTATGTAGTCCATTATGAGTACAAGTCATGATAGCATCTGACCATGGAATATCCAAATACTCACATAATGCTAGCAATGTTTCCCTTGGATATGCTTTTATATCTTCATATCGTAAAATAGCCATCTGATCATATTCAAAAAATGCTTCTTGATTATAATAAGCTCTTCTCCAATCAATATTTTTCATGTCACCACATTCTCGAATCATGATATCAGCACATTCTCTACTCTTTAAATGATAGAGTTCTCTACATTTCAATTCATATTTGATGTCTCCACCAATTCTAGCATCTGGTCTTCGCAATGCTGAAAATGTCTTTAGATATGGAAATGTTTTATAAAATTTTACAAAATATTCTGTTTCTTTTTCCCAATCACTCCCAAATACAGTATGTGGTGCATGAAAAATAGCAGGAACAATTCGAGAATTCAACTCTCTTTCTAATGCCATAGCATTGGCTAAGTATAATGCTATAAACCATTCTTGTTCTGTTGGTATTATAGTATCTTGTAACACCCATCTTAAAGCATTTATAAACTTTTCAAAATTTGGTAATGCAGCATCTGATCCATTATAAACTTTACAAAAAAAAGCTAAAAATGAATAATATTTTTTATCCTGCTGATTTTCAATGAACGCATTCAAAAATTCTATTACTGTTTTTTCTTTTAAAACTTCCTCATAAAAACTACCAAATGCAGATAATCCAAACTCCTTAATCGTAAGTAAATTATCATGATAATCCAATAAAGAATCGATCATTGCATTTCCACAATGAGAATCAATTGATGAAAATACTACTAACCGCTTTACTTCTGATAATTTAATCGGCTGTGGTGGTAATATTGTATAATCAATCTCAAAATCTTGTTTCGGATCCAATGGATAATATTGTTTCTTTTCTTTTCCCACCAAAAAAACAATTTTGTGGTTTACACAGATTCTCTCCATATCACAATAATATAATAAAAGAGAAAATAATCCTTCAGTTTCAAAGAAGAGATAAATATGATTATCTCCACCAAAATCAATGCTATCTCTCACATTATCCACTAAAAATGCCAAATTAAATTCATTATATTCTTCTTCTACCCACAATGGTTTTGTAATATCCTTAAAAAAATACTTCGTTTCTACACAAGAATTAACCACTATTTTATGAAATGTTACATCTTCTCGATTAAAATAATAAAAAACAGTATCTGTCACAGGAAATAATAAAAGTTGATCTTCAAATCCAGTTGGTTCTATTAAATTATCACAAAAAAAATGTGGATATTTATCTAACAATTTTTTATTCTTTGTAAACTGTTCTTTCATCTCCAATAAATTTGGTTCAGAAAATACTCTGTATAATTGTTCAAGCACTTGTTCATCATAATAGCCGGCTTGAAACCCTTCCATAATTTTATCGAATCCTACAATATAATTACCATATGCAATTTGTTGTAGAGCATTTTGATATTCTTGTGTCCACTCTGACATACTCATCCTCCACTATTATAATTTCTTATTATTTTTCCCAGTCTGGAGAGAAATGTTCTCCAACTTGAATAAAGGATTCTCTCAAATTCCAATTACAATGTGATGACTGATAACATCTTTTACATGGTGCATCCATTTTATCTTGATTATTTACAATGCTCCGATAGTTTTGGTACTCTTTCGCATTCCACATATCCATAAACTCTTTGTTTTTATCATATTCGAAAAACTTAATTGGTGTGGACATACATGGTCTTATAAATCCATCTGATCCTAAGAAAAAATCTCTCCAAGCGACAAAGCAATCTTTATGATATTTATCACCTGCGACATCCTCCCCTGGAATATGTGGCAATTTTAAAGCAACTCCTGTTTCTTCCCCAACCTTCATTGCTTCCTCAAACACTTCTCTTATGAGTTCTTCTTTTCCCCATAGTGTTTCATTTAACAAATCTTCACCAAAAACAGTCAAATATACCACTTTGACTTCATCCAATCCAATTTTACCTGCTAATCGTACAAGCTCTGGAAGTTCACGAATATTAGATTGCATCGCACAAAATACAAAATTGATCCAAGGATATTGTAATCCTCTTTCCTTTTTTATCTGAACAATTTCTTTCAAATCTTGTACAATCGTATTTATTTTTGAACCTCTTCTAATTCGTGAATTTGTTTCATCTGTGGCTCCATCTAGACTCACTGCGAAAACATCCACTTTATATTCAAAAATAGCCTCTTTAATCTTTTTTAAATTCATTCCATTCGTACAAAAATATTTTCTTGCTCCATGACGATTAATAATTTCTAGCATCTCATTAAAATGTGGATGAATTGTAGGTTCTCCCCATCCCATCAATGTTACTTCTTCTACATAGTCCATCAATGGCTCAAAACTTTTAAACACATCCATATCAAATACAGTGGGTCTGAACTCAGCTGAATTTCTTCCACACATTACACAATTCAAATTACACGCATTTGTTAATTCAAAAACGAGACGTCTTGGATAGGAATTCAAAATCGTCTGCCCACTCTCCAATTCCTTTATATTTAATTGTGTATTTTTCTTCTGTTGTTCTGTTAATTCTTTTCCTTCAAACAATGTTTTTGTCTTGGCTCTTAATATCATTTTTATCTTCCTTTCCAATAAATAATTTAGATAATTCCTATATTCCTATAAAAACACATTATATTCTTTTTCATATACTCGAATATCTTGTTCTGTATCGCATTCTAACCACAAATCATCCACAGGAATTGCTAAAATCTTTTCTCCATCTTCTACCATTGCATTTAAAAGAGTTGTCATATCAAGTTTTTCAACAGTTTTTGGGAGTGGACGTTTTATGGTGCTTTGCACATCACTCCAACTTTTTGGTGTAAACAAAATAAGCCCCATATATTGCCCTTCAATTTCTTCTTTGCTCTGTGGTTTTTTTCCAATTTCTCTAACAAATCCAAGAGCATCTACTCGAAATGTTTCTAAATCTTCTAATGGATTTTCCAAACGTTTTTCCCACAATTCCCAAAAGCCTGTATAATAGGTAAGTGCCATATCCGCTTTACATTGCTTTAATTCTAAAAGAGCTTGTTTTGAAAATACAATATCCGAATAGCATACAATGCAAGGCTCTTGTTCTAACCAGTCTTTTGCCATTGTCAAAGATGCGAACATATTCGTGTTCTCCCAATTTTCATTGTGAAAATAAGTCACACCTTCTATGTTAAACATCTCTTTTCTATATCCAGTTACGATTCCTATTTGTTCTTTTGAAAAACCAGCCTCTTGTATCGTTTCTAAACAACGTTCAAGCAAAGTTCTTCCTGCCAATTCACACATACATTTTGGCTTATCTTTTGTGAGTTCTCCCAAACGACTGCCACGTCCTGCTGCTAAAATAATTACTTTCATCTAAAACCTCTTGCCCTTTCTTCCTTTTATTCCATATTATATTTGAAAAATTTTCTTCATGAACATAATATCACTTTTTCGAAATGGATGATATCGTTCAGGATGCCACATAATTCCATACATTTCCTGTTTTCTATGCTTCACCATTTCTATTACTTTATCTTCCTTACAGATAGCTTTTATGACCAACGGTTCTTGACACGAAATCGCCCCAAAGCTATGATAACTATTTACAAGATCACCAGTATCCAATTCATGCTCTGTTCGAACATGTCCTTCTATCTTTTGTAATGGAACTCCAAAATAATTTAAAATCATTTGCATCCCACGACAAACTCCTAGTAAAGGAATCTCATTTTTTAAAGCATATGCAATCAAATATTCTTCTGTTTCATCCCTTTCTAGAGCGTCACCACCATAGGGTATTAAATCATTTCCTCCAGTCAAAAGAATTCCATCCAATTTTAGTTCCTCCATCATCTGAACTGCCAATTTCTTATCATTTGGAAGAAAAATTGGTAAAAAATCACATTCTTTTGCAAAAGCACTCCATTCTTGAGAAAGTGCATTTCTTCTCTCTCCAATACTAGAAATAATTTCTACTCTTTGTGTCATGCCAATACGTTTCATCATCTCTTCTCCTATCAATGACTGTTTATGCTATATCTTTTATTGTATCCGATCTATTTTCCGATTTAAACAGTCAATTTTAAGTTTTTTCATATGGGAATACTGCTCAAATGCTTTTTCTCCCACGCCAATGACTGCGGGGATTCCAAATTCTGCACTTCGTATCGCCATATGAGAGTTTGCACCTCCATAAGCTGTGATAAAACCTGCGATCTCTTTTGAAAATATCCAGTCAAACCCTGGATCTGCACTTTTTATAAGAACAATTTTTCCTTTTAATTCTTCGTCTGATGGCAATACAATGGCATCAGATTCACATACTTTTTGTGTGATAAAATTCGGTTCTCCATCTGGCATAAAGAAAGAGTAAATCTGTTCTTCTTCCCAAATAAGTGGTGGCATCACAATGCTATTTGCCATTTTAGCTTGTTTCTTACCAAATCGAATGGATGATAAAATGTTCTCTTCTACCCCATCGGATGAAGTATATGCTTCCATTAACACTCGAATATTTAAATAAGATAATTCCTCTCTATCCAACTGATATTCTTTTCCAAGCTCAACAATCAATTCTAATACATCCGATAGAATATGTGTAAAGACGAATTTTGCATATTCCCTTCCTTCAATTGCGTGTTTCATGAAATCAAATAATTCTAATACTTCTATATTTAAACCATGGGTATTCAACATCTCTTGTAATTTTGCATACTGTTCTAATGATAATTTAAATGCTTTTTCTTCTTTTTCTTTCAGCATTTGTTGATCAAAGTTAAAATACTGATCTCCTGACTGATCATAGCGTTTTGAACAAATATCATACGTTCCAGGACGAAGATGTCCATATTTATGTAGAAATGCTGTCTTAGATAATTGTGCAAAATCATTGGACATATTTTTTCCAACTGTGGATAGAGAGTTCATATAGATATTCTGCTCATCTTGACTTAAAATTCCTGTTGTGACTAAAGAACGTAAAAACTCTACGGCGATGAATCCAGCCCTTGCTAATCCTGCAAATGGTAGCGTTCCATATCGTTTACAATATTCTAGTAACCAATAAATTTTATCTAAAATATCTAGATCACTATCCATGATCTCCTTATGTTTTTCTTTTAATATGGTAATCTTATTTGCATCTTTCTTCCAAAGCCCTGTCTTCGGATTCATAATCGTATTCGTTACATCTTTTAACAAGCTGACAATAACTTTAATTTCCTCTTCTGAAAAATCATATTGTTCTAATTTCTTGATTCTATTTTCCAAATCAAAAGTATAACAAGTAAATGCGATCTGAAATTCTATTTTATCATGCCACTCTGGGTGACTTTGTAATTGCTCCAAATAATACTCAATTAACTTATCTGCTAATTCATTTGGTAATCCTTTTGGCAAAAAAGAATTAAAACTAACCCTTGTATCAATATAAGGAAGTCCACAAAAATCAATCATTAATGGAAAAGAACGCAAATTTTGATACCCATAGTTATCCCTTTGATATGCCCATACTCCATTGGTAATGATTTCTCGATATAGACTGATTGCTAACTGCCTTGGCCTTATTCCTATCATTTCTGCTGGATTCCAGTCTGGCATCACTCCATAAATTGTCTTATCCCCATATAGATGAGGATGTTTTTTCATGGAAGAATGAATTTTCTTTTCAATAGCATGTAATACCTTTGTCTGATCCTTTTTATTGATAATTGGATTTTTTATAATTAATGGACGCACTTGTAAAATATATAATTCATCATTACTGATAGCAAATTCAATGTCTAATAACTCACTTTCAAATAAACACTCTAATTCTTTACATGCTTTTATCACTCGATCTAATGGTCTTGGAGGTAAAATATTAGATTCATTAAAGTGATAATATACTTTTAAATGCTCTCCAATTCCTCCTGTCACAGAACTGGTAGAGCCAGTGGTATCATCATAGTTTAATACAAAATATCTTCCCCCACTATTTGGATCTATTGTAAAAGCAACTCCACACATCTCCACCTGTTCTAAATATGGTTGAACAAAGATTTGATTTTCTTCTTCTTCTCCCATTGCTTTTGCTACCTGCTGAACAGCTTTTTCTACTTCCTCTTCTTTAATATTAGCAAGTGATAAAAATTTTCCCGCATTGGATGTTTCCTCTGTATCCTCATTCTTTGCACTACTTCTTACAATGAGAGTTTGAAAATGAAATTTCTCTTCTTCCATCCTTTGCTTTACAATTTGTGGATTTTTCTTATATTCTCCAACTTTAAAATTTATTTGTGGAAGAATCTTTGCAGTCTTTATTATCTTTTCTAATTGCTTTAAGGTATCTGCTTTTGTTGTAAATTGTACCATAATCAGACCTCTCCTATCCGTTTTTCTCACAATATCCAATGATGAGAAACACACTATGCGAGTTTCTCACGTTCGTGGGCGGCGTCAACATGATAAATGTTCGCGGGCAGTCGTCATAAACTTATGCAAGCATAGTTTCTGACTCGTTGCCTTCGCGTA
>CASDVE010000060.1 GCA_949284175.1 uncultured Eubacteriales bacterium | reverse complement strand
TTAAATCAATGGGTTTGTACTTATAGTAACAGCAAAATTCCAATGCAAGCGTCAGTGAATGATGTAGCTTCATCTGTCAATCCCCAAACATGGACTTCCTTCGACATAGCTAATGAGGCTGTGTCGAAGGGGTTTTATGATTACTGTGGTTTCGTTTTTGCAGACAATGGCTATGTCGGTATAGACATTGACATTGGATATGATGAAGACGGTCTTCTCTCTCAGCTTGCCGCAGATATAATCGGCAAATGCGCAAGTTACACGGAAAAATCTAAGAGCGGTAGAGGGTTCCATATCCTCCTCAGAGGTTCGCTTCCTTTCATGGGCAAAAATAATCTCGCCGGGGTGGAAATATACAAATCAGCTCGATATTTCATTATGACAGGTGAGACAATTCTCTATCACAAAATAGAAGAAAATCAAGAGGCCATTGATTACGTTGTGGAAAAATACTTTCCCAATTTCAGACGTTCTTCTGGAAAAATCGGCAGAGAAAAAATCTACTCTCCCCTTTGGGAGACTCCTATAATCAATGGACGAGTTAAACTAAGACCGATTTATCCTCGTATACCAAGTGGGTGCCGGAATATCTGTCTCACATCGTTAGCAGGTATGTTACACAATCAGGGCTACAGCAAAGCACAAATTAACGACGAACTCTTATATGCCAACACTGTAGCCTGTGATCCGCCGCTTGATAGATCTGAAATCCGCAGAATATGTAACAGTGTTACGAGATATAAACGATAAAAGAGGTTTATAAATTATGTTGAAATGTGGAAAATGCAGAAAAAAATGTCTATGTCGTTTTTGCTCAAATAATATCACTTGTAAAATTACGCTTAAAAAATATTGTAAAGCGGTTTGCTATTGTAGTATCAACCGGAAAATCAAGGAGGGAAAAACCCATGGCTAAAGATTGGTGCGAAATTCAATCTGATTTTGATCATATGCAATCAATGTCTTGTGTTCCTATAGGTTTGCGAAAAGTTCCAGAGAATCATGTTTTTGATGAAAATAAATCTGTGAAGTGGAACAGGGATAAAGTTGCAGAAAACAACCTCGCATACAAAAAGGAAGTCGCAAGGCTCCATACTTTGAAAAACAAAGCAAGAGACTCTATATATGAAGATATTTACCTTTATATTCAAGATGAAGTAGGACATGTTATAAATCGTGACTGTGCTATAAAGATTTGGGAATATGCATATAAAAAAGGACATTCCTACGGTGCCTATCAGATCAAGCATGAGCTTGATGAAGTCATGACCTTGATTGAAGATATACTGAGAATAACTACAAAACAGGAAGTGAATGAACAATAAATGAAAGACTGGACAGGAAACAGTAAAACAGCTTACACGACAATAGGCGCATCAAATCATAGTTGTGGTGTAAGAGAAGATAATGATTTTTATGCCACAGAACCAAAGGCACTTGAGTTATTACTCGATATAGAAATATTTGATCCGTTTATATGGGAGTGCGCTTGTGGTAAAGGTCATTTATCAGAAGTGCTTAAACACAGAGGATATATTGTTCGTTCTACAGATTTAATAAATAGAGGTTATGGTGAAAGTGATGTAGATTTTCTAAGCACTACTTCAAAATTTAACGGAGATATTATTACAAACCCACCATACAGATATGCACAAGAGTTCGTAGAACATGCTTTAGACATTGTTTGTGATGGAAACAAAGTTGCCTTGTTCTTAAAACTAACCTTTTTGGAAAGTAAAAAAAGAGGTAATTTATTCAAAAAACATCCCCCTAAAGTTATTTATGTTTCACGCAGTCGATTGCAATGTGCGAAAAACGGTGACTTTTTAACTTATAAAAATGGTACCGGCACAGCCATTGCTTATGCGTGGTTCATTTGGGAAAAAGGCTTTCGAGGGGAACCTATAGTGAGGTGGTTTAATTGATAAGTGATAGAGAACTTTTTGAGTTGCGCAATGGTCGAGTGATTATGGATGAGGAACTCTCAGAAAAAATGTATATCATTAAGTCCTATCACCCGGAAAAGGCAGATGAGACTTCTTCTGGTTTTGAGTGGTCGGAAATGGGCATGGCAAATCTTTTTGGTCTACTCTACAACAAAGAAGCTCGATTTTGTATTGAACATAAATGCTGGTACACCTACTTTGAGGGTGCTTGGCGCAAAGATGATGGAGCAATCCTGGTATCGGAAAAAATTAAAGATTTTGTACGTTTAATGATCCTCTACTGTGGAGAGATCACAGACGATGAAATTAGAAAATCCTATACCTCTTTCGTTAACAAGATGGGCGATCGACGCATGAGGGACAGAATACTCAAGGACGCTACAGGCGAATTACATATCTCAGCTGCTGAATTTGACGCAAACCCTTACTTAATCAACTGCAAAAATGGTACTTATTCCCTTGAAGACTTTTCGTTTCGAGAAGCCAAATGGGATGATTTCATCACCATGCAAACTAACTTCAAACACACTATTAACCGCAAGGTTGAGTGTAAGAGATGGGAAAAATTCATTGACGAAGTCACACAGGGAGATAAAGATAAAGCTGATTTCCTTCAACGTGCTCTCGGCTATTCAATGCTTGGTATGAGTAATGAGGAATGTATGTTTATTTTGCATGGTAAAACAACTCGAAACGGAAAATCAACTCTGCTTAACACCATAGAGACCATGTTAGGCGATTATGCTAAAGTCGCACCGGTCGGCATGATATGCAGAGGAGATAGACAAAAAGATGTGGAAGCCGCCTCCCCCACTCTCGCCGGTCTCAAAGGTAAGCGGTTTGTTACTATGTCCGAAAGCAACGAATACGGTCGCCTTGATGAGGAAAAAATTAAGCAATTAACAGGCGGCGAAGAAATATCAGCTCGTGCATTGTACCAGTCAGCTTTCACCTACAAACCGCAGTTTACTCTTTGGCTTTCTTGCAATGACCTTCCGATGGTTACAGACAAAAGCCTTTTTGCTTCCGAACGAATAAAAGTGGTTGAGTTCAATCGTCATTTCTCTCCGGAGGAACAAAACACTCATCTTAAAGATGAATTAACCTCACAAGAAGCTATGAGCGGCATTTTCATGTGGTTGATACGAGGCTTTATTAAATACAAAGAAAGAGGCCTGGAAATGTCTGACTCTCTCAAGAAAATTGTTAAAAAATACGAAAGAGACAACGACTTGGTTCTACAATTTCTCGAAAATCGATGTGTGAGAGATGACTCCGTGAACATTAAAGCCAAAGACCTTTATACATGCTTTAAAATGTGGGCAAAAGCAGAAGGAGCTTTTGTTTTGTCGGCAAGAAAGTTTAATGCTGAAATGGAACGTCACCCGGAATGGTTCGACCGAAGATCAACATCCAGCGGATATGTTATCTACTGGGGCGTGAAACTCAAAGAGGTAATATGATGAAAGTAAAAATATTAGGTACTTCTTATTCTATATCTTATAAATCACCTACCGAAGATCCTTTACTAAAAGAATGTGATGGCTACTGCGACGAAAGTTCAAAAAAAATCGTAGTTACGACTCAAAACGGCAACCTTGATGATTTTAAAAAATATCAGAAAAAATGCCTAAGACATGAAATTATTCATGCTTTCCTGTTTGAGTCCGGTTTGGCTGAAAACTGGGAACATAAAAACTTTGGGCAAGAAGAAACGGTTGTCGATTGGATGGCGATTCAACTCCCAAAGATTATTAAAGTAATTCAGGAAGTCGGTGCTATATGACGAGAAATAACACAGCGGATATTTTTTACGATCTTACGGAAGAATTTGCGGAAGAATTAAAAGAACTCATGAAAACAGTAGAAGAACTTAGTAAAAGTCTGCGAAATTTCGAAAAAGAAACTGTGGATATAATAGAAAAAGAACCTTTACCACGTCCTTGTAAAAATATTGGTAAATCTATTACAAAGCCACTTTATCTTGAGAATATTAAAGATCATAGAATCAATAAAAAATATAAAAAGTATAAAAGGATGAATACAAAAATTTCAAGAAAGTAGGTTGAAAAGAATGAGCGATCTTAAAATTTTCACAGAAAACATAGACCCTAAAGCGTTAAACCAAATTTATACACTTGTTAAACAGCCTGCTTTTTCAGATTGTAAGATACGCATAATGCCTGATGTTCATGCTGGTACTGGTTGTGTGATTGGTTTTACCGCAGACCTCGGAGATAAAGTCATCCCAAATATAGTCGGAGTCGATATTGGTTGTGGAATGTTGACCGTTGAACTTGGCAATATTGAAATTGACTTTACTGCTCTTGACTCGACTATTCGTAAGTATATTCCGAGTGGTCGTAATGTGCACGAAGAGCGTTTTGTACGCTTTGATTTGCAACATCTCAGATGTTTTCGAGAGTTAAAAGATACTAAACGTCTTGAAAGAAGCATTGGTACTCTTGGCGGCGGAAACCACTTTATTGAGATTGACACAGATTCTGAGGGCTATAAGTATTTGGTTATTCACACAGGTAGTAGAAACCTCGGAAAACAAGTAGCAGAATACTATCAGAACCTTGCAATAGAAAGCAGGCAAGGTAAAGATGAGCTTTATGCAAAACAAGAACAGCTTATTGCTGAATATAAAGCACAGGGACGAAGAAAAGAAATTCAGTCTGCTATAAAGGAACTTCATCGTAAGTTCAACCCTAACCCTCTTGGTATTCCAAAAGAACTTTGCTATCTTACTGGTAAATATCGTGAAGATTACCTTCATGACATGGAAATTTGTCAGCGATTTGCTATACTCAACCGTAACGCAATAGCCTCTGTTCTTATTGACAAAATGGATTGGCGTTCTTTTGGTGCTTTTGAAACTATCCATAACTACATCGAGTTTACAACTAACATAGTACGCAAGGGTGCTATATCTGCAAAAACTGGGGAAAAGCTTTTAATTCCTATCAACATGAGAGACGGTTGCATTATTGGTGTCGGCAAAGGTAACGAAGATTGGAACTGTTCCGCTCCGCATGGTGCAGGAAGAATTATGAGCCGAAGTGAAGCAAAAGAACTGATATCGCTTGATGAGTTTGAAAAATCAATGCAGGGTATTTTCACAACGTCGGTCAATCAGTCCACTATTGATGAAAGCCCAATGGTGTATAAATCAATGTCTGAAATAGTCAAAAATATTACAGATACGATTGAAATTCTCAAAATCATCAAGCCTATTTATAATTATAAATCTTGTGAATAAGGAGAAAAAAATCATGAACGCAACTTGTATTGATGAAAAAGGCAATTTCAAAGCTTGCCCCTACCGAGTATTCACGGAAGAACACAAAGCTATGCTCCGTGGAAGCGGTGACTTTGTAGTACAACAGTTTTACCCATGCATAGGTGAAGCTTGTGTAGGATATCATGCTGGAATTTGTCTGAGAGCTTGTGAAGCTTTAAAGGAAGTGAAAAAAGATGATACGATGTTTCAAGATTGTTGAAACAAATGCCGACACGTTTATTAAAGCAACAGGTACAGACTATAAAGATAAACGAGTGATTGTTCCTATAGATGGAACTGTTTTCGTTGTCATAAACGATAAAAAAAAAGCACAAACTCCGTATACCTATCGCATGTTTTGATGATGAAATATTCATGATAGTAAACAAAGAAGTGCTATGGAAGACGGAATTTAAAAGAAGGAGGAAAAAAGATGTCCCGTTATTTTAAAATCATTGAAATTGATGCTGATACTTTCAGCGAAACAACCGGAGAAATATTAGATTGTTCGCAGGTGATTGCTCCTATAAACGGAAAAGTATTTGTAGCTGTTGATGATAAGGAAGAATATGAGATGAACGTACCTCTTGATAGTTTTGATAAATAATCAAGAAGGCAATATGATGATAGATATATCCTGCGACAGTAGATATAGATTTGTTCAACTTAATCATTCAAATTGTAACGAAATTATAAGGAGATACGAAAATGAGTATACTGGAATATGCAAAACGAGAACTCGACAGAATCGGCAAAGATGAAGAAGGTATGCAACACCTTATGAACCGTAACATTCTGGAAATCATTGAGAAATTCAGCGAACAAGGTCACAGTGGATTTTCTGCTGAATATGCAATCAATGTTCTTGAAAGACTGCTTCGTTTTAAGCCGCTTACTCCTCTCACTGGCGAGGACGATGAATGGTATGAGGTATATAATGGCTCAAAGCAGAATAAACGCTATTCGAGCGTGTTTATGAATGAAGATGGTACTGCCTATGATATTGATGGTATCATTGTTTCTGACAATGGTGGTATCACATGGTTTTCGAGTGGAAGGTTCAGAAAAAATATCACTTTCCCCTACACTGTTCCTACACATCCGGAAAAGGTTTATATTGAATACACTGAAGATATTCCTCCGGGATTCACAGGCGATGATTTTGAAATTATCACTGATAAACCGGAACGAATAAAAGCTCTTTATGAGAGAAAACGCAAAGAGTTGGACGAAGCTCTTTGGGAGGAGGTGTAGCGATGAAATCGAATAACGACATCTTAGCCGAATATGTTCGTGAGAAGTACCCGGAAATTCTGAGGACAATCGACTTCGCTCTCTACTCCTTCAAAGAACATATAAAGAATATGAGCGTTGCTTTCAAGGAGATGGTTACGGGAACGAAAGCAGAGGAGGATAAAGAAAATGTTTGCAATACAAAACATCAAGACAGGTAAATTTGTAACAGGTACGGATTATAGTTATCATCCTCCACGTCAACGAACACATAAAAATCAAATGCTTACATACGGCGACCTATATTCAGCAAAGTCTGATTTTAATCATCGCTCTTGTGGCAAAGATTATCGTATTGTATGCTTGAAAACGATTGAAGTTAAGCGAATAATCGACTATGACTCCCCTGGTGAATATAAGGTTCATCCGGGAGATTTACAAAAAACCTCATGACAAGCACTATATATTTTCTCAGGGGGTGATATCATGTTCGTGGAATTGCACATCAATAAAAAACCTATTTTCGTAAATGTAAATACTATTTCGGCAATTGTTAAAGAAAGAGACCAATGCGCTGTTTTTCAGGTGGCAGAAAAAGATGACTATTTTATAGTTGACGAAAGTTATGATACAGTACGTGAGCGCATTGAATATCTTTGCAAGAAAAAATAATAAAAGAGGTAAAATTCGTCCGTTTTAGGTCATGTTAAGTAGTAAAAGTAGTTGTTTTTAAGTTTTTGCGGTAAAGTTCCCTTATAAGGGGTATATATAGTAAAAGTTACACGCAAAAATCGATTTTTAACTACTTTTACTACTTCGTGCAAAAAAGAGGACTCTCTCTAATGAGTGTAAATTTATATACGATCGCAGACGTTAAATATAAATTAGGAGGTGTTAAAAGCATGGCAACAAAGAAAAATACAGAACCGGAAAACGTACAGATAAAAAAGAAACCGAGAGGTGGCAATTCTCCTGTCATTGGTGACAATGGGTTGAATCTCGTTCCCGGTGATAATACAAAAATATTGGAAGTTAATATGGCTTTGCTGAATTTTCCCAATATTGATATGAAGGATGTTGAACAAGTAAAGCAGAGACTTAACGACTATTTTTTGTTGTATGCTCAAGCTGATTTGAAGCCAACTGTTGTTGGCATGGCTATAGCTCTTAATGGACACAACAGACAATGGCTTTGGGCATTAACCCATGATCAACCTGTCAATGGACAGGGATATAAGGTTTCGTTGCCGCCTGAGGTTTCAGACGTCATTAAAAAAGCATACTTTTTGATGGAAAATCAGTGGGAAACCTACATGAATAGTGGCAAAATTAACCCTGTCTCTGGCATTTTCCTCGGTAAGAACAACTTTGGTTATCAAGATAAGACCGAATATGTGGTTACTCCGAATGTACAACCGGAAAGCGAATACAATGCAGAGGACATCCGTTCTCGTTACATTATCAACTCTGTTACCGACTCTAAAACTGAAAACGACTAACGACTATCGACTATCAAACGACTATCGACTATGAAATTGCCGCTGTCGGCTGTTCCTGGTATGTTCCGGGTGGCTGGCGGCGGTCTTTTTGTCCGGATTTTTTTTTTCAAGATTTTCGGCGTTACAAGTAGTAAAAGAAGTTGTTTTATAGTTTTTACGTGTAACCCTTCTTCTATGTTATGTACTTCTATAACATAAGGCTCCGCTTATACGTAAAAAGCTATTATCTACTACTTTTACTACTTCAATTATCTATTTAGTGTTACTTCTTTATTATATGTAAAAAGTCAACACCAAAAGCACACCAAAAAATAAACACTAAAAAATGATATTTTTTTCTTAAAAGCCATTGACAAAAACACGAAAGCGTGATATATTATAGCTGTAAACACGAAAGCGTGATATATAAAGCAAACATGCAATAAAACGGAGGTACACAAAAATGACAAGAAAACAAGCCGCTTTGTATGCGGCAGAGTGTAGAAAAGCAAAGGCGGCGGGATTGCCAAAACCGGAACGCCCCGATGTTTCTAACGTTTCTGTTATGGAAACAGCCGCTAAACAGAGCAAACGCAATTTGAAAACAATCGAACATAGATTGAAAGTAATTATTGATCAGTCTATGTATATTATGGATTTTTTCGACACTGTTGTGAAAGACAATCCCGAGTTAACAGTATATCAGAGAATACAAGACGCAATATGCAATAGTTTGTACGAATTGCAAGAAACAATTAAATATATTTAAGGAGGAAACACCATGAAAAAATTTGTTGAAATTTTGGTAGAAATCAAGCAGACAGGCGAAGCA
>CASDVE010000059.1 GCA_949284175.1 uncultured Eubacteriales bacterium | reverse complement strand
GCCTCCTTTCAATTTTTTATCTTCTACTTATAGGATAGCACATTTTGTTGAAGTTTCTTTTATTTTTTTTAAATTTATCTAGCACAACGAGTTAATTTAGTAGAATAGAGCTTATGCTATCTTAGAAAAATGGGTATGGAGTATGAGGGAAATGTATAGAATGTTTCTTGTGTTTATGATATAATAAAACAAAAGGAGCAGTGAGATGGAAAATAGAGAATATAAAGATAGTATGTTTAAAGATCTCTTTAGTATTCCAAAAAATTCAGCAGAATTGATTAATGCACTTTTGGATACAAATTATAAAGAAGAAGATATAGAAAATGTCACATTGTCAAATGTGTTGAGAAAAGATATTTATAACGATTTAGCGTTTTTGACAAAAGAAAATGAATTAATTGTGTTGATTGAACATCAATCAACATTAAATTGTAATATGCCACTTCGTATGCTGTTATATTTGGTGGATGAGTATAAGAGAATTATTGATGCAAATGATTTGAACTTATATCGTAATACATTGATTTCTTTACCGACACCCAAATTTTTTGTAATTTATACAAATGAGCAGGCACAAGAACAGCAAGTATTAAAACTTTCTGATTGTTTTCAAGGGGAAACGTCATTTGAACTGGAAGTCGTTTGCTATAATATTTTGAAATCCAATATTTTAGGTGAAAAATCAAAAACCATTCAGGAATATGCAACCTTTATTCAGTTGGTCTTTACTCATTTAAAAGAAAAAATGAGTTTGAAACAGGCAATTGAGAAAGCGATGGAAGATTGCCAAAGATCAGGAACATTAGAAACCTATTTAAAAAATAGAAGGAGCGAGGTGTTTGATATGTTGGCGTTAGAGTTTGATATTGATAAATTACAAGAGGCAAGCTATGCAGATGGAATAGAAGAAGGTCTTCTTCTTGCAGCCAAAAAGATGATAGAAAAGGGAAAATCTTATGAGGAAGTATCAAAAATATTGGATATTCCGCAACAGAGCATAGAGAATTATATGAAAAGAAAGAATCTATAATGTATTGAAAAAAGAAGAGTAGTCAAGTCATATATCCTATAAAGGAAATAGAACAAGAAAAAGGGATTGTTACGAATAAAAATCTTAGGATTTCTGTTTGTACAATCCTTTTTTCTGTCTTTCCCATTTGCAAGGTGATCAAAAGGATAAGACATGCTATAATAGAAAAAATAAGAGAAATTCAGTTTAAGCAATGGGATGTTCAAAAGTCTAAAGGCAGAAAGGAGTTTTATCATTGGACAGTAAAGGGATGATATTTCTTGTGGATGATGAACAGCGGATCCGGAGAATGGTGTCCGATTATTTAAGGTTGAATGGGTATACAGTATTAGAAGCAGAGGATGGAGAGGAAGCAGAGGAGATTTTTTATCAAAAGAATACAGAAATTGATTTAATTTTACTGGATGTTATGATGCCCAAAAAGGACGGATTCCATTTGTTAAAGGATATTCGAAAAGTATCAAGCGTTCCCATTATTATGCTCACAGCAAAAGGAGAAGAATATGATCAATTGGAGTATTTTAGAAAAGGAGCGGATGATTTTATTAGTAAACCATTTTCGTTAGAACTTTTACTCGCCCACATTGATGCTGTTGGCAAGCGATGCTTTCAAAAAGGAAGGGAACAATGGATTGCAGGGGATATTTGTGTAGAAACAGAGCAGAGGAAAGTGATGGTAGAAGGGGAAGCGGTGGAACTGACTCCAAAGGAATATGAACTTTTATTGTATTTCATAAAAAATAAGGGCATTGTTGTGGAACGAGAAACTATTTTAAATGCCATCTGGGGATTTCAATATTTTGGAGATATTCGAACAGTGGATACCCATGTAAAGCAGTTGCGAGCGAAGTTATCCGATCATGGAAAATATATAAAGACCGTTCATGGAATCGGGTATCGATTTGAGGTGCAAGATGTTTCGATCCATTAAAACGAAATTTACCTTCATCGTCTTTGGCATTTTATTTTTTATGGTAGCCATTCAATTGGTGTGCAATTATTTTTTAGTGGAACCATTTTATGTGGAAAAAAAGAGTAACGTGATCAAAGCGGCGTACGAAGAACTCAAGGATTCTTCAGGGAAAACGGAAGAAATTATGAGTATTATGAAGCACTATGAAGAATCTCATAATTTACAATTTTTACTCGCTAATGAAAATCTTGTATGTATTTATAATAGTAGACAAGAAGATTTTCGGATATGGAAAAACAAGTATCGCGTGCGTTCTGATTTTAGCTTTCGAAAAAATATTAATCGGTTTTCCCAAAAGCCAGAAGTGGTTGTGATGTCACAGAAAGAAAATAGGAAAAGAAATGACAAAGTGGCACTCTTTGGCATATTACAGTTTGAAAAAGAAGATTATTATGTGGTTGTAAAGAGCAATGTGAAATCCATTCAAGAGGCGATAAAGGAAACGAGCGAACTCATTCTCTTTTTTAATGTTATTGGACTCATAGTAGGAGGTGTCATCGCCTATTTCTTTGGGAAGAAAATGACAGAACCCATTCTTGAAATGGATGAAGTGGCTTGTCATGTTGCTAATCTTGATTTTACAAAACAAGTAAAAGAAAAAGAAGGGATACAAGAAGATGAATTAAGCCGATTAGCCAAAAATATTAACGAGATGTCTAAAAAGATTGAGGAAAACATTATAAAGCTACAAGAGGAAAATCTTCTTCGAAAGAAAATGGAAGAGGCGAGAAAAGAATTTATTGCTAACGTTTCCCATGAGCTAAAAACACCCCTTGCTATTTTAAACGGATATGCCCAGATGCTTTTAATGGCGGGAGAAAACATCGATAAAGGCTATTACTGTGAAGTGATTTTGGATGAAACGAAGAAAATGACAGAGCTTGTCAATCAGTTATTAGAGCTTGCTAAGATGGAAAAAGAAGTGGGTTGTATACCAATGGAGCCAGTGAATATCACTGCCTTAGTGAAAGAACAGATGGAAAAGAGAATCCCTCTATTAGAAAAAAGTCATATTCAGGTAGAGTTTTATGCAGAAGAAAATTGTTATGTAGAAGGAAATAAAGAATATTTAGAAGTGATTTTTAACAACTATATGGCAAATGCTATGACTCACATACAAGGAGAGCGGATTCTTAAGGTAGAACTCAAAAAAGAGAAAAAGGATGAAGTGACACTGTCTGTTTTTAATACTGGAGAGCCAATTCCCGATGAAAAGATAACAAAAATCTGGGATAGTTTTTATCAAGCAGAAGAAAGTCATAAAAGAATGGAGGGAGAAAAGAGAGTGGGACTTGGACTTTATATTGTATCAATGCTTGCCAACGCTCATAAAGGCAGTTGTTGTGTTTTCAATAAAGAAAATGGAGTTTTATTTACATTTTCTATGAAAGCAATGGAAGAAAATGGCGAAAAATTGTAAAAATGGTGTATTTTTTTTGCACAAAAGCGGAAATGTGAGAAATTTACTCAATTTCCTCACAAAAACATCAAATTTTTTCAGTAGAATAGAGCAGACAAAGCTAAGACTTGTCTATGCTCTAAGAAAGGTTGAACTGACATTTATAAGACAATAAAAGGAATAAAATGAAAGGGAAGAGCAATGAGAAAGAAATGGAAAGGCTTAGTTGGAATTGGAATTGTAACAGGTTGTTTGATGCTCTTTGGATGTAATCAAACACCAACGGATGTAGAGGAACAGGTAAAAGTACAGGCAAAAGCGACAGAAGAAGTGAAAAATGCAACGCCCAATGTGGAGTATCTTGTTCCTAAAAAAGATGGATTAAAAGTGTATACAAAACAAAAGCAAGAAAAAGTAAAACGAGAAATCGAAAAAAAGTTAGAAGAAAAAACGTATACAGTGGAGAAACCACTTGTATACTATAATCCATTTGGAACAAATCTGCGTTCTGCTAATGTGTATTTTACGACAAAGCAGGCGTGTCGTGTTTCTTATACAATATCCGTACAAGATAAAACAATAAAAGACTTTACGAGGAATTTAAAAAATGAAGGGAAATCTGGTGTTACAAAAAATCATGGATACCAATTAATTGGTCTGATTCCCAATAAAGAAAATACAATTCAGTTAAAGCTCTATAATAAAGAAGGAAAGCAGATAGCACAATCCTCTTTTATGATCAGAGTTCCAAAAGTAAATTCCAATGCAGAACAAAAATTGAAAGTACAAGAAGTGAAAAAAGGAACACAGACGGATGGACTTTTTTGTGTTATGTATGGAAGAAGCAGTGGAAAACTTCCAAATATTTGTCTTTATGACAACGATGGCGTTTTGCGAGCAGAATTGCCGGTGGAGAGCTATCGTACGGATAGAATTTTAACGGTTGGAAATAATCTTTATTATAGTGTGGGATATAGTAAAGTAGTAAAAGTAAATCGGCTTGGTGAAGTAAAACAGATCTACGATCTTGCCAATTATACGATGCACCATGATTTTGTATATGAAAAATCAAAAAATGCCCTTTTGATTTTAGCGTCAGAAAAGAATCAAAAGACAGTGGAAGACATTGTTTTAAAATTGGATTTACAATCAGGAAAAGTCACAGAACTTGTGGATCTAAAAGAGATTCTTCCAAAAGAATATAAAAAGGCAAAGAAACCAGAGAAGAAAACGGTACTTGATTGGGCACACGTGAATACGATTCAGTCCGTAAATGGTACAGACATTATTTTAAGTTTTAGAGAGTTATCTTCCATTGTAAAAATTCAAAATGTGTATACAAAGCCAAAACTTCAATATATTTTGTGCGATCAAGATATTTGGAACGATAGTGCTTATAAAAACTATGTATACGAAAAGGTAGGAAAATTCACATCTCAGGCAGGGCAACATACGGTTACCTATATACCAGGGAAAACAGAGAGTGAATATCGCCTTTCTATGTTTAACAATAATTTAACATACTCTGGAACGAGAAAGGATATTGATTGGAGTGGATACACTTTATCACAAGTTCCAGTGGAAGAGAGAAATTCTTATTACTATGAATATAAAGTAAATGAAAAAGAAAAGACATTTGAACTTGTAAAGTCTTTTGCTGTTCCATACTCTGGATATGTGAGCAGTACGGAACAAGTGGAAAATAATTATATCGTTTGTTCCGGATCTCCAAAAGTATTTGGGGAATATGATAGCGAGGGAAATCTTCTGAAAGAATATAAAATTTCAGGGGATAGACACTTATATCGTGTCTTTAAATATACATTTGAGGGAAGTTGGTTTGCAAAATAAGGGAAAAGATCTTAGTTACTCTTTGTAAAGAAAAATACTGATAAAGGATGGAGAAACCATGATAAGAAAAATGAAAAAGTTTACAGGAATCGGTATTGTAACTGCGTGCTTGATGATGACTGTAACAGGATGTAATTTTTTAACAGGAAATGCTAAGGATGACCTTCAAACAGAAACGACAACAGCAAGCGAAGTAGAAGTCAAGAAAGAAAAAGCCTCCAGTATGGAATATGTAATTCCGAAGGAGGATGGCTTAGAAGTTTTCACAGAGGAAAAACAAACGAAAGTCAAAAAAGAAATTGATGAGAAACTGGAAAACATCGCTTATACAATGGAGGCTCCGCTGATTTATTATAATCCATATGGAACAAATCTCCGTTCTGCAAATATCTATTTTACTACAAACGAGCCTTGTAAAGTTACCTATACGGTATCCGTACAAGATAAGACTATTCCAGACTTTACAAGAAACTTAGAAACAGGAGATGAGAGTGGTTTTACAACAGAGCATGCGTATCAGCTCCTCGGTTTGATTCCAGAGATGGAAAATACAATTGAATTAAACGTTTATAATGAAAAAGGAGAGCAAGTTGGAACTTCTTCCTTTACCATTGACGTTCCAAAAGTGGAATCTGATGCAGAACAGAGAATGTCCGTTACAACGGTAAAAGAAGGAACATTAACTGACGGATTATTCTGTGTTGTATATGGAAGAAGAGATTCCAAACTTTTAAATATTGACTTATACGATAATGATGGTATTTTACGTGGCGAATTGCTTGTGGAAGACTATCGAACAGATAAAATCTTATTTATAGATAACTATTTATATTACAGCATAGCAGAAAATAAAATTGCAAAAGTGGATCGCTTAGGGCAGGTTGTGAAACTCTATGATCTCGGTCAATACACGATGCACCACGACATGGTTTATGATGAAGCCAACAATAGCTTTATTATTCTTGCCAATGATGAGGAACAAGAAACGGTGGAAGATATGATTATCGGTCTTGATTTAGAAACAGGAGAAGTGAAAGCTCTTGTAGACTTAAAAGATATTCTTCCTGAAGCCTATGAAAAAGCAACACTTCCAGATAAAAAGTCAAAACTTGACTGGGCACATGTCAATGCCATTCAGCTTATAGAGGATGATGTAGTATTGAGTTTTCGAGAATTATCTTCTATCGTGAAGATTCAAGATGTGTATACAAAACCACAGCTTCAATATATTTTATCCGATCAGTCTGTTTGGGAAGGAACTTCTTATGCAGATAACGTTTATGATAAAATTGGAGATTTTACATCCCAAGCAGGACAGCACTGTATTACCTATGTTCCAGGTGAAACAGAAGGTGAATATGAACTCTATATGTTTAATAATAACTTTACCTATTCTGGAACGAGAAAAGATATTGATTGGAGTGGATACACTTTATCACAAGTTCCAGTGGAACAGAGAAAATCTTACTATTATAAATATAAAATCAATGAAAATGAAAAGACATTTAAATTGGTGGATTCTTTTGAAGTCCCATATTCTGCCTATGTGAGCAGTGCCCAAAAATTGGATGATAATTTTATTATTTGTTCCGGCTCACAAAAATTATTTGGAGAATATGATAATGAGGGAAATCTGTTAAGAGAGTATCAACAGGAAAAAGAACAATATGTATATCGTGTGTTCAAATATACTTTTGATGGAATTTGGTTCACAGAATAAAAACAAGGGGCAAAAGTGAGAGGGGATACAAGGAGAAAGGAAGTACAGCAATGAAAAAGGAATGGAAAAAAGTTGTAGGAAGAACCGTAGGAATTCTTTGTATTTCAGGAGTTATCACAGCAGGACTTGTCTATGCAAAAGATACCAACTTAAAGGATCGCATTTGGCTGAATCAGCACGTTTCCATTGAAAATGCACAAAGTGGAGTGGATGATGTAAAGGCGATAAACAATGCAAAAGCGGTGTCATTTTGGAATCTCGATTATCAAAACACAGTGACGAATAAAATCGAGAATATGGTGAAAGATGGGAACTATACGGTGGAAAATCCCTTGTTAATTGTGAATCCGTATGGAACTAATACTTGTAGTGTCAATGTTTATTTTGAAGCCGAAGAAGGTGCCAAATTAAAGTATCGAGTTTCTACAAAAGAGTATGGCGTGTTTGAAGAAACAGCTTATACGAAAGAGGGAAGCACATTATATGAGGCACAACTGGTTGGATTCATGCCAGGAGAAGAGAACACAGTAACGCTGACTCTTTCAAAAGGTGATACGGTATTGGGACAATCAGAACACAGCATTACGATGCCAGAAGCCGCTTCCAAAGTGACAAAAAAAGTGGATTATACAGATGGGGAAAGTACACAACCACTTTCTAATGGATTGTATGTAGCCTTTGGACATAGCAAAAGTTTTGATGCCAATATTTATATGTATGATAACAATGGTGTGTTAAGAGGAGAATTGCCGGTTCGTGAATACAGAAGTGATAGACTTCTTTTCATCGATGATTGTATTTTTTATAGCTATGGATTCAATAAGATTGCAAAAGTAAATCGTATGGGACAAATTGTTGATACGTATAAGTTTAGCAGTGATTATGAGTTGCACCATGATTTCATTTATGATGAAAAAAACGATCGGATTTTAATGCTGGCTTCTAGTACTATTGGAGAAACCGTAGAAGATTTAATTTTAAGTCTTGATCTGAAAACTGGTAAGACAATTGAGCTTGTGGATATGAAAGATTTAATGCCAGAAGCCTATGAAAATGCGGTTCAACCAGATGCTAAGGAGAAGCTGGATTGGATTCATATCAACAGTTTACAACTTACAAATACAGGAGATCTCTTGTTAAGTTCCAGAGAAACATCTACCATTGTTTGCGTGACGGATATTGATTCTGAACCAAAAGTTTCATATTTATTATGCGATCCTTCTATGTGGGAAGGAACGGCCTATGAAGAATATATGTTTACAAAAGTTGGTGATTTTACTGCACAGGCAGGTCAGCACACCATTACTGTGATGCACGAAGAAAGTGAAGTGTTACCAGAAGGGCAGTATTATTTGTATATGTTTAACAATAACTTCACATACTCTGGAACAAGACCTCAGATTAAATGGGACAATTATAAAGGAGCAGGTAATTATAAAGCACAAGCAGATCATTCCAAATATTATCGCTACCTTGTAGATACAAAGGAAAAAACATTTACTCTTATAAAAGAATTTGATGTGCCATATTCTCCATATGTTAGCAGTGCTGAAAACTATGGTGATAATTTTGTCATCGCCTCTGGTTCCGTATCCAATTATGGCGAATATGATCAAGAAGGAACACTCATTCGACATTTTGAGTTCAACGATGAAAAATATGTATATCGTGTATATAAATATGAATTTGAGAACTTTTATTTTGGAGAATAATGAGAATCATTTATAAAAAACAAAGATACACCTCAAAATGTTGAGGTGTATTTTTTGTAAATTTCTATTCTGGAATTTCTTTGAACTGTCCCTTATCAGAACAAGAAATATAACGCGTTGTGCTAATATAAATTAAAATGTACACATGTTAAAAAAGGACAGAAAATCCCTATGATTAAAGTTACTGTAAAAAATTAGTAAATCA
>CASDVE010000058.1 GCA_949284175.1 uncultured Eubacteriales bacterium | reverse complement strand
GAGAGTCAAGGATAACTGACGAAAGAGTTATAAGCCTCCTCCCACCGCCTAAAGGCGGTGGGTTTCCGGGCATGACAAACGAAAGGAGTTTTTATGAAAAAGAATATTGGTCTAGTCAGTCTGGAGCCCTCCCTCATTCAATGGCTTCATGAAAGACTCCGCATATCTGCACCAGATACTCCTGGAAGAATGGAACTGCTAGAGGGAATTGAGGATTTAATGAATGGAACGACCAGTTCACTTATGCTGGAGTTTGAGGATGAAGGAACACCGGTTCCTACAAATAATACCATTCACTGCGGAGCACTTTCCATTCATGCAAAGTCCCGAAAGGTGACTCGTGATGACATAGAAATTTCGCTGACACCAAAGGAATTTGACATTCTATATTTTTTGGCTCGCAACCGTGGGGAGGTATTTACAAAAGAGCAGATCTATCAGGCCGTATGGGAAAATGATTACCTACTGGATGACAGCAATATTATGGCATTCATCCGAAAACTTCGTAAAAAGATTGAACCAAATCCTGACTCTCCTGAATATATCCTGACGATCTGGGGCATTGGGTATAAATTCAATGACAAGCTCTGATTTTTAATTCTTGCTAAAACGCAAGGAAATCGCAAGATTTTAACCATGTGATCTTCCTTGTGTTTTTTTTATACTATTTTTAAATGAAGCGAGGCGATACTTGTGATTGCGCTTGCCTCTACTAAAATTCAAGGAGGTAAGATCGATGAATAAAAAAGAAAATCGTAAAGCTATCCGGATGTCTGCGGAAAAAGCAGTCATTCGTGATGAACAAAACCGCCGTATGCAATTTGCGGCAATGAATCCTGCTAAGGAAGTACTTAAAAACCTAGATACTACCCTACGTGGTCTGAATGTAGAATCAGTATCCGTAAGTCGTACAAAATACGGTACTAATAAAGTAACTCATGAAAAAAAGAAATCCCTATTAAAACGATTCACAGATGCGTTTATCAATCCTTTTACCGCCATCCTGTTTTTTCTGGCACTGGTATCCACCATTACAGACATGATCCTGCCTTATTTTTCCCTGTTTGGCAATACACCAAAAGATTTTGACTGTTTGACAGTGGTCATTATCCTGACAATGGTGTTTATTTCTGGTATCCTTCGATTCGTACAGGAATCCAGAAGCGGCAATGCTGCCGAAAAACTGCTGGCTATGATTACAACCACCTGTACTGTTACCCGTAGAGAGCAAGAAAAATTGGAAATCCCTATGGATGATCTGGTTGTAGGCGATATTGTGCATCTATCCGCCGGTGATATGATCCCAGCCGATGTTCGAATTTTAGATGCAAAGGATTTATTTGTCAGTCAGGCCGGTCTTACTGGCGAAAGCCAACCTGTTGAAAAAATGCCTAATATCAGCTCACAGAAAGAAAGCATAACCGATTATACAAATATTGCTTTTATGGGCAGTAATGTTATCTCCGGTAGCGCAACAGCTGTGGTTGTTTGTGTAGGTGATGATACACTGTTTGGATCAATGACATCTGCTGTGGCTGGTGAAGCTGTTGAAACTAGCTTTACCAAAGGTGTCAACGCTGTTTCATGGGTGCTAATTCGTTTTATGCTTGTTATGGTTCCATTGGTATTTTTCATCAACGGCATAAAAAAAGGCGACTGGCTAGAAGCATTCCTGTTTGGAATTTCTGTTGCTGTTGGCTTAACACCAGAAATGCTCCCTATGATCGTAACCACTTGCCTAGCAAAGGGTGCAGTGTCCATGAGTAAAAAACAAACAATTGTTAAAAATCTCAATTCTATTCAGAACTTCGGTGCCATGGATATTCTATGTACCGATAAAACCGGAACATTAACACAGGACAAAGTTGTGTTGGAATATCATTTGAATATAGACGGTGAAGATGATACTAGAGTACTCCGGCACGCCTATCTGAACAGCTATTTTCAAACCGGATATAAAAACCTTATGGATCTAGCAATTATCCACAAAACAGAGGAAGAAGAGGAAGAAAATCCTCAACTGATCGACCTATCTGAAACTTATGTAAAAATAGATGAAATTCCCTTTGACTTCAACCGTCGCCGTCTAACCACTGTGGTACAGGATAAAAAGGGGAAAACACAAATGGTGACAAAAGGTGCTGTGGAAGAAATGCTCTCTATTTGTGCTTATGCAGAATGTGATGGAAAAGTACAGCCTCTAACTGATAAGATATGCCATCGGATTTTAGAAACAGTCGATGACTTAAATGACAAAGGCTTCCGAGTTCTGGCTATTGCTCAAAAAAGCAACCCCTCTCCTGTTGGCACTTTCGGAGTAAAAGACGAGTGTGACATGGTGCTGATGGGGTATCTTGCCTTCCTTGATCCTCCGAAAGAATCGACTGCACATGCCATCAAAGCCCTGAAAGAATATGGAGTTACGACGAAAATCCTAACAGGAGATAATGACAAAGTAACCTGTACCATCTGCAAACAGGTAGGCTTGCAAGTTCGTAACATGCTCCTTGGTTCTGATTTAGAAAATATGAGCGATGCAGAGCTTACCAAAGCAGTAGAATCCACAGATGTATTTGCAAAACTTACTCCTAACCAAAAAGCCCGCGTGGTTTCCGTTCTCCGCCAAATGGGTCATACGGTAGGCTTTATGGGGGATGGTATCAACGATGCGGCTGCCATGAAATCTGCTGACATTGGTATTTCAGTTGATACCGCCGTAGATGTGGCAAAAGAATCTGCTGATATTATTTTGTTAGAAAAAGACCTGATGGTTTTAGAACAGGGCATCATTGAAGGGCGTAAAACCTATGCCAATATGATCAAGTATATTAAGATGACTGCCTCATCTAACTTTGGAAATATGTTTTCGGTACTTGCAGCTTCCGCTCTTTTACCATTCCTGCCAATGATGAGCGTACATCTTATTTTTCTGAACTTGATTTATGACCTATCTTGCACGGCTATTCCGTGGGATAACGTGGATGAAGAATATTTGAAGATTCCCCGCCAATGGGATGCTTCTTCTGTTGGCAACTTTATGCTCTGGATTGGACCCACAAGCTCTATTTTTGACTTTACTACTTACATCTTTATGTATTTTGTGTTCTGCCCGCTGTTTGTTTCCGGCGGTGTGCTCTATAACGATCTGCCAAACCATTTCATCGGAGCGGAGTTAACACAGATGCAAACCACTTATACCGCCATGTTCCAGGCAGGATGGTTTGTGGAATCTATGTGGAGCCAGACGCTTGTCATCCACATGATCCGTACATCAAAAATCCCATTTATACAAAGCCATGCCTCTGCTCCGTTAACGCTACTGACCTGTACGGGAATCGCTGTTCTCACAATCATTCCATTTACACCATTGGGAACTATGCTTGGATTTGTCGCACTGCCCATTCCTTACTTTGCTTACTTGATTCCGTGCATTCTGCTTTATATGGTACTAGCAACCAGCTTGAAAAAAGCATATGTGCACCACTATGGAGAATTACTTTAAGAAATGGAGGATAAGAAGAATGAATTGGACAAATCTTTGGATAAAATTATTTGGAACAACCGCCCTGTTCGGTCTTAATATAGACTTTTGGGTAGCTATGGCAGTTGTTGTACTGATTGTCATTCTTATGAATGTAGTCTTTTGGAATATGAAGCCAAAAATTCATAATCATTGAGTAAAATTGATTAAGTATAATCAAATATAAAAAACAGGCTCTATGTCAATAATTGGGGTGGATTGTTTTTACAATCCGCTCCCTTTCTATATTTAGAGGACTTTTTATTGCATCATTCCTAATTCTTATTTTTAGGTACAACCAAAAAGTTGGATTAGAAAAACACTCCAACATTTATTATAGAGCCCAATATTTTTGCCAAATGCTATTCTATCCCGATATTCTTATCCTTAGCAAATACTCCTCATCTTTTTCCGCAATTTTCCAAATTCGCTTATATTTGACCATTTTAATAAAATACTTTCATCTGCCAACACATTAAAAATACCAATAAAACAAGTAGTAAACTAGTTAAAACGTTCTTGTGGATTGTCATACGCTGTCACTCCCCCCGCCCAAGCTATAAGTGAAATTATCAGATGAAGTTAATGTCACACTCTTTTGTATGCCACCATTAGAACTGACCCAATCTTCATATCCAATCAATCCAACTAATCCTAAATGCATTGGTTTGTCAGCATTAATCTTAGATTTTACACTGTTAAAACTAATCCTACCTGTTTGTGATGAATATAAATTCCAATGGTCATAAGCTTTTTTCATGTCTCTCCATGTTCTACCCTGTTCAGAATTTCCTAGAAAAACATAATTGGCAACATGTACAGCCGTAAGAGAAGTGCCTTTATAATAATTAGTTAGTGCAACACAAATAGCAATTCATTTTCAGACAAGACTAATTCAAATGAATTTTTTAACCACTAACGATAATAAATAGATTTTACTTCTGGCTCTCTCTCCTCATCAAAAATATCTTTGCTTATGTTTTTTATATATCGAATTCTTATTTTATCTGGATCATCCTTATATACAAAATATCCTTCAAATTTTAAAGTATATTTTTTACCAGTAGTTATTACGATATTATCAGCAGTTCCTTCTACTGTTTTCAATCAAGCCTTCTTCTGTAAAAGTACCTCCTCTAGACTAACGATATACATCGTCATGCGACACAATATCTTCATCTATGAATTTCATTAATTCAGCAATCTCCGGCTCTAAGTTTGAATAATTTTCTTGGAGCTATGTAAATATCATAGCTCCAAACATTTATCAAGGGAATATAAAAACATTATATTCCTTCATCTATTCTATCATTATTTCAAAATTCCTTTCTGGAACATTATTCGTACTACTATAAAAACAATTCCAACCAAAATACCTATCACAAATTTTTTAATTGAAAAAGTCGCAATTATTTCTGGTGAATTTTTGTAATATCTAATCATTATTTTTTGTCCGCTTTTGGCATCCATAGGAACTTGAATTCTGTTCTTTGATACTATAATGTTATCTCCAACTTTATAAGAAACTACTGCCCAATTAGAATTTCTAAATTTAGTTCCATTGGCATTTGCAAATTTAGTCTCAACAATAGTTGCATTTGTTTCTTCTGTTCTATTACTTAGAAATACAATTTGTATACCTTGAAATATCACAAATATGAATATCACTATGATAATCACATTAGCAACAATTACATTCTGATCCATTGAATCACTTCCTTTTCTTATCTTTCCAATACTTGTATATATTATATACAATAGGAAATAAAATACATATTAACACAAACCATGATGGAAAATACGGCATATTTATCACTCCTTTTATTATTATGCTAAATCTTTCTTATTATAAATTTTTATCGAAATCACCATAGAAACTATGATTATAATAATATTTACACCTAATGCTATACCTTCCGCTAAAAAAAATGAATATTCAAATAAACCAACTATATCCGCATTTCCATGCGAAATCAATGCAGGTAATCCAAATGAAGCAGCTAAAAGAATTATTATAAAGAAAAACTTTGTTTTTTCATACCCCATCCAATACTGAATTGGTATATAGACACTATAGATACTGGACGTAATTAAAAATACTACTAATATATAACTAATGCTAAACTTTCCCACTTGTGGAAATAACAGTATATCTATTCCATATGAAATGATACAATATAAAAATATAAGTACAAAAAGAATATATTTTGAAATTACCATTTCGCTTCTTTTATAAGGAGTAGCCGACAATAATGCAGCAGCTTTTGAATATTGGTTTTCTTTCATAGAAAGATTTTGGCAGAACATAAACTCTGAAAAAACAACCGCCAAAACAAATCCCAAAGAATCTGAATATATTGGTGCTCTCCATAAAATAAATAATGGAATCACAAATCCAATTATCATCACTAAAACAGTATATTTTTTTGCAATTAAAATATCTTTTTTAATCAAATGAACAAACATCTGCCTTTCTCCTTTCAATATAAGCAAGCATGATTTCTTCTATTGTAGGTCGTTCTAATACAATTGCTTTCATTTTGTCTTGGACTTTCTCAACATGAGACGTTATTCCTACAAACCCATAATCAGTAATCTGTAGATTTAAAAATAGATTTTTACACTCTTCATCCAACAAGCTGATATCGCCTTTTATTTTTCTGTATTTATCCAAAAGAATATCTTTCTCTTCTTTTAATAAAATTTCACCATTATCAATTAGGATTAACATATCCGCAATCTTTTCTAAATCAGATACAATATGTGTAGAAAAAAGGACTCCTTTTCCCTCTTCTTTCATATATTTTTTCAAAATATCCAATACCTGACTACGTATTAACGGATCTAATCCACTTGTTGGTTCATCCATAATCAATAACTCTGCTTTATGCGAAAGTGCAAGAATCAATGAAAATTTCATCTTCATTCCTTTGGATAAAGTTGCAATTTTTTGATTTGGATTTAAATCAAACTTTTCCATATAATATTTGTAACAATTATCAGACCATTGGCTATATGAAGGAGCAATTATGCTTTTCATTTCTTTCATAGTCAATTCATCATAAAAATAACTATCATCAAAAACAATACCTATGCGATTTTTAATTTCCTTTTCATTTCTGTCTAAAGGTTTCCCAAAAAATTTAATACATCCACTATCACGATGTATGATATCCAATATAGACTTTATCGTTGTTGTCTTACCTGCACCATTTATTCCAATGAAACCTGTCACACATCCCTCTGGTAATGAAAAATCGATACTCTTCAATTTAAAATTTTTATATCGCTTTTCGAGTCCGGTAACCTCTAAAATATTTTCCATATCTTATTCCTCCTTATATAAAATATCTGTCATACAATGTAATTCTTCCTTGTTTATTCCTAACATTTTCTGTTTCACCACTCTCCTTTTTCAATCCTTTAATTCAGCTACAAAAATAGCTTCTCTTATTTATCCTTCTATTTGCTGATAGAGCGGAAGGCTTGAAACATTGTCCATATCTCAAAGCGAGCATATCAGAAAACTCATAAATATCTCAGAATCGAATAGATACTCCCTCCTAGGCAGACAAGTAAAACAACACGACTTATCACTTAGAAGGGAGCATATCATTATTTAACACCACCTCATTTATTTCACAGTATTTTATGTTAAAATTGAATTATTTTATTAAAAAATTCGTAATCAAGTTTCTGATGCGAAATTACAAATAATATTCTACACAATTTATAATGACATAATATAGACATAATTTTTTTACATGTATCCTGATCTAAATTCGACGTAGCTTCATCTAAAATCAAAATATCTTTATCTTTAATTATCGCCCTAATAAACGCTATTATTTGTGCCTGACCTCCGGATATGCCAACTCCATTTTGTGATATTTTAGTATCTAATCCATTCGGAAGGCGCTCAATGTAGTCAATCAGTTCGAATTTTTCTAATAATGTTAATACATCTTTTCGATCTTTTCCGTTTACACCAAAAAGAATATTCTCAATTACTGAACCTTTAAACAAAAAAATATCTTGCGAGACAATTCCTACCTTTTTTCTTATATCTTCTTTGCTTAATTGATCTATACTTTTACCATTTATAAAAATATTCCCTTCAAACGGCTCATAAAGACCAACTAAAAGTTTTACAAAAGTTGTTTTTCCGCTTCCATTTTCTCCCAAAATCAGAACTTTATCGCCCTCAACAAAACTTTGCGTAATCTTGTTAATAAATATATTTTCAGCTTTATATCCAACAGTGGGGAAAGAAGTGAAACTCCAAAACCGCAAGAAGCACATCCTAAGCAGCCCCAGCATCCAATACCCATAGTTGTCATTTCAGGATTTGTCATAGTCTATAACTCCCTTCCCATTATGTAAAAGTTACATATTCTTTAGAAATGTGCATTCAACTTACTGCACTCTTTCTGAATCCTATAATATCAAAAAGTATACATGTTTTGCTTATAATGTAACTATATCGAATATACATGTAACATTTTCTCAATCCGTACATATAAATGATACAATAGAAATGTACAAAAACGATCATTTAAAAATGTATAAATTCAGGTTATGGGGCTGTCGCATCAATGATTAACAAATCATAGATGCGGTAGCATCTTTTTTCCTTTTTTTAGCTGAAATCATCTTCCAGTATATAGCTTTTCTCGAAAAGAGCACACTTTAATAAATCTTTTGATAGAAAAGGTTTTCTTTCTGATTTCTATTTTAAACCGTCAAAAATTAGGTAGCTTTTTTTAGTGGAAACAGGCGTTGTCCCGTCCTTCCTGCCTGAATTTTATGATGGAGTTTATTGATTTTATATCTAATCGCCAGTAGGATACTTTGTGCGGTTACATTTGCATTCCCACGATATAAATATCGTCTGAATTCCTTATCCTCTTTTATGTTTGCAAAACTTCCTTCCATCTGTATACTTCGGTTCATCCTAAGCTGTGTTCCATAATGGATCGGTTACAATAAACTAGACAGTTTTTAAAGTCATATAAAATAGAATCATAGAAAAGGAGATTTTTTATTATGACCACCAAAAGACCACGTCGTACTTATACAGATGAATTTAAAAATCAATTAGTACAGCTTTATCTAAACGGAAAAAGGAAATGTGATATGATTCATGAGTATGATATTGCAGCCTCTTTACTCGATAAATGGATAAAACAATCACAGACAACAGGCTCCTTCAAAGAGAAAGCTAACCGTTCCAACCTAGAAAAAGAATGAATCGAATTGCGTAAAAGAAATAAACAATTATAAATGGAAAATGACATTTTAAAGCAAGCCGCGCTGATACTAGGACGAAAGTAAAAGTGATAAAGGCAAATGCTCACAACTACTCGGTATCAGCAATGTGTAGCGTCCTAAAACTATCTAGATCCACCTATTATTATGAATGCAAAGAAAAATCAGAAGATACGGAACTCGTTCATTCTATCAAGGAAATCTTCCGCTTAAGCCGTAATAACTATGGTACC
>CASDVE010000057.1 GCA_949284175.1 uncultured Eubacteriales bacterium | reverse complement strand
TGATTACCTCCGTTTCTTTGTGGTGAAGAGCGGAGGTCTTTTTTATTATACACAAAAAAGCTGGGATGGAAAACCACCCCAACATTTATTATAGAACCTTTTTTATCACCGTTCCATATCCATTCTGTATATGATATAATGAAGGCAATGAACCAAGTCCTTTGGAGCATCATGGGTATATTGGAAGAAAAATTTCCATACAATCCTCACAATCTGTGCTATAATAAAGACAATGAACCAAGTATAAAGGATTTGGTGAATAGAAAATGATACATAGAGGAAAAAAGGAGAACAACTATGATTTTTGATGAAATAAGAAATATTGGACAGTATCAAGGGATTTCAAAAAACTTGGATACAGCAATTGCATTCTTACAAAAAACAGATGTAACAACTCTTCCAGTTGGCAAAACAGAGATTGACGGAGATAACGTTTTTATAACAGTGATGGAAGTCGTTACAAAAGATAAGGAAGAGCTCAGATTTGAATACCACAAAGAATATATGGATATTCAAATGGATATTGAGGGAACAGAAACATTTTACATTGGCTTAGGAAAAAAAGAAACAGGGGAACCTTTTAACGTAGAAACAGATTTTGGATTATGTGATGCAGAGCAGAGTGTGGAATGTGTCATGGGTGCTGGTAAATTCGTTGTCTGTATGCCAGAAGAAGCACATATGCCAAGTGCAAGTTTTGGAGAAGAACGCAATGTAAAAAAAGCAGTTGTAAAAGTAAAAAACGATATAAAATGTTAAAAAACAAAAAATGGCATAGTCATTGGTGGCTATGCCATTTTTTCAGTTAAGTTTGATTCAAAAAAATAATTCCTAAATTCAAATATCCCGCAAATAGAATCCATAAAAGGTAAGGAAGCTGTAATATGGCGGACAGTGGTGAGATTTCATAAAAATTTTTTATCATCAGCAACAGTACAAGAAAAAGTAGTACTAAAATAAGAAAGGCTAATCCATATCGTTGAAAATGAAAGAAGATAGGTGACCATAAAAAGTTTAACAAGAGTTGGATTCCATAAAGAAAGATAGCCTTTGATTTAGAAAAGGTATGAGAGGTAATCATAAGGTAAAAGCTAACCCCCATAAGGACATATAAGATTCCCCAAACAATTGGAAAGATCCAATTAGGAGGAGAGAGTGGTGGGAGTGCAAGAGAGGAATAAAGAGAAACATCATCTCGAATCAGAAATCCAGATAATGCTCCAATTAAAAGGGGGAGAAAGAGAGAAAAAAATAGAGTTTTCCAGTGAATACGCATAAGACCTCCAAAAGATGACAATGATTATAGCTAGAGTTTATGCAAAGCATAATGAAAAAAGAACATCATAGACAAGTGTTCATAACAAGTCTACAATGTTCTTTTTTGTTTGTGCGGAAGCAATGAGTCATCCAAGTGCTACGTCAAGGATCATCATTAAAACAAAACCGATAGCAAAACCAATAGTTCCAATATTACTATGTTCTCCCTCTGCGGATTCTGGAATTAATTCTTCTACCACAACGTAAATCATGGCTCCAGCTGCAAAAGAGAGGAGATAAGGAAGCACTGGTTCAATAAAACTCGCCAAAAGGATGGTTAAAACTGCTCCAATTGGTTCTACGATTCCAGAAAGTGTGCCATACCAAAAAGCCTTTATACGGGAAATTTTTCCCTCGCTTTTTAGTGGAAGAGAGATAATCGCTCCTTCTGGAAAGTTTTGAATGGCGATTCCTAAGGCAAGTGCGAAGGCACCAGCCATTGTAATATTGGAATTGCCGGATAAGACACCAGCAAATACAACACCAACTGCCATTCCCTCAGGAATGTTATGTAGGGTAACAGCTAAGACAAGCATCGTTGTTTTCTTTAATTTTGCTTTTGGACCTTCAGGTTCTGCGTTAGAATTGTGAAGGTGAGGAATTAAGTGATCCATAGAAAGTAAAAAAGCGATCCCTAATAAAAAGCCAATACTTGCTGGAAGAAATGCAAATTTCCCCATAGAAGCTGACATATCCATGGCTGGAATTAAAAGGGACCAAACAGAGGCGGCCACCATAACACCAGAAGCAAAGCCAAGTAAACTTTTTTGTACAGAAGGTTTTAGTTCGTCTTTTAAGAAGAACACACAAGCAGAACCAAGAGTGGTTCCTAAAAATGGGATCATGAGCCCCCAAAAAATATTCATAGTATTCATCCTTTCTAGTAACTGTATTTGATGTAAAAATAAAACAATCCTGTCTATTATTGTTGCATCATTGCTACATACATAATTGTAGTCGGTTTATATGATAAAATCAATATTATTTATAAATCTTAATATCAATAAAAAATTACGCATAAAAAAGCCAAGAAAAACAATTATTTGTTATGTTTCTTGGCTTTTTTTAATAGTTATTTTTTCTGTTTTAGATCATTATACTGTTCTAATAGTTCATCAATCGGCATGGTGCCAAACTTATCAAAAACTTCTTTTCGTTCTGGTTTTTGTTTTGTTGGCTTTTTATGATTTTTAATAAATGCCTCTTGAACAGATAATTCCTTTGTCATATAATGCTCTTTTACAAGTTCAAAATAGTTTTGTGCTTTTTCATTGTGGAGCATAACAAAACTAATCCCTTTATCATCGAATAGGTCAGGATATACTTCTTTTACACCCCAAAAATCTCCCATTGTGAGATCGCCAGGGCGGTTTTCGTAGGTGTATTCACAGTGGCTACAACTTGGTCTGCAAATAAAGTCATTTTGGAAGGCTCTAAAATAATTATTTCGTCTTGCATTGACTTTTAATTCTTTGCCATTCTCAAACTGAAAGACAAGGGTATTTTCATGACCAAGCCATCCTTTGCTTTTTTCTCGAAAAAGAACATTCACTACCTTTGTATGAAATTTTTGCTCTAAATAGTCTAAATAAGAGCGAAAAACTTTCGGAGATGGAGAGGCATGGCATAAAATCTCACAGATTAATAAGTTATCATAATCTTTTCTTAAATAGGAACGAAGTCCAGCACATTCACAAGGAAGCCCTGTATATAGGACGAAAGTACCTTTTTGTAATAGTTCTTTTACTTGTTTATGAATACCTGCAAAGTCGCTTTTTACATATTTGGAGCCATAAAAGGCTTTGACTTCTTCCATTGTAGTGGCGATGGAAGAAACGGCTTTCATGGTTTCATCGAATTTTACTCCTACAACACAGCCTTTTTTCTCTTCAATGGCGATACGAGCCAGTTCAGGGAATACACCGCCAGAAGAGCTGTTAAGTCGAACACTTTCTTCTTTATGATAAGCGGAAAATACTTTTGGATAGGAGTTTTCTTTCTTCTCTTTTAGCTGATTGTTGTTACGAATACAAGCCTTTGTACAAGCACCACACATAATGCAAGTGGCAGGATCCACATCGGGATAGAGAAATCCTTCTTGATCTTCTTCCATTGTGATAGCTTTTGTTGGACAGACTTCTTCACAGACACGACAGCCATAGCATTCTTTTCTTGTTATGCACGTGGGACAGTTGACAGGCTCATCACCTGTCATTTCTAAACGGAGGGCTTGTCTTAAATAGGTAAGACCATCTTTTCTTAGGGCATCAATTCGTTTTCTAAGCATTTCTTTATCTTTAATTTGGAACTGATCAAAGTCATCAAACTCTGTTGGATCAAGGATCATATGATCTTCTAAATCCAATGCCTTTAATAAGTCGATGGTACGACTACCAGTATCCGAATGGAGCATGGATACAAATGGTTTTTCAAAAATGGCAGAAAATACAGTTCCGTGGAAGGAGTTTGTAATGACAAGTTCTGCATTTTCAATAAAACCGAGCCACTCACCTGGAGTAGAAGTATAGGTATTATCAATTTCATTGATAAAAAATTTCTTTTGACGTCGTTGTACAATTGGAAGTCCCAATGCACGAGAAATGGAGTTAGCAAATGCTACCACTTGCGGATTGTTTTCCATCATATAAACGAAAATATATTTTTCCTTAATATCTGGAGCTTTTTTTATGGCGTTATATTTTTCTCCTGGAATTAAAAAGGTTGGATCTGCTACCACATTTACTTTATGTGAAGTTAATGCTTGGACTGCTGGTGCAGAACTTGCTTCACGAACCGCAATGGAAGTAAAACTTTCTAAAGCGTGGCGAACTTTATCGTGATAAATTGGCAGGATATAACTGCGTCCTGTACTGGCTGCATAGGAGATTTTTAAGGCGTCCTTTGGAGCAAATTCAAGGAAATATGCTGGATCGTATCCGCCAATATGCTGACTATTCCAAACTTGGTCACTTCCTGTAATATAGGCATCTAGTTTTTCTGTTTCTTTTTCCAACTCTTCATAACAAGTGTAGTTGCCAAACATAGTGAAATTATCTTTGATAAATTGGCTGTAACGCTCATAACGTAGGAGGCTTTTTGGATTTTTTTTCTCTAATTGTTTGATTTTTTTTGTGCGTTTTTTTGGATCGGTTTCCTTGATTGGATCATATAAATCATCAATGACTGGTGTATGGTAATTGATGACGCAAGGCTCTACGCCAAGATCTAATAGAGCTTGTTGTAATGCCCAAGTTTGAAGGCTAGCACCAAAGTTATGGGCACTATGAAAGGTGATAACACCTGCTTTCATACTATTCTACCTCCTTTAAAATATTTGTTACAGATAATTGTTCGTTGGCAACACCAACAGAAGTATATTTTTTCAGTTCTTGAACTTCTGGAATTGTTTCCATAGAAGAAGGAATCCATACTTTATCAAAATCTTTGGTCTGTTTTAAGAAATAATGTATTCTTGTTCTATATGCTTTGGAACTGTTGTATTTTGCTTCATTAAAGGAAGAGAAACAAAATACTTTTTTCTTACCAATCCGTCTTAAAATTTCAAACATCAAACGATCGGCACAAGAATAGATAATTAAAGTTTCAAAATCAGTTGTTCCGTAGTTTTTCAGAACTTCACGCTTGGCAAAAGCGTCCACTTTCTTTTCATAGATTCCTTTGAATAATCCAAACTGTAAGTAAAGTTTAAAGAATAACTTTTCAGATACTAACGTATCTCTTTCACGTACGAGTGGAAAATATCCAATTTGGCGATCAAGGAGAGAGAGCATAGAAGAAGTCTTTTTCATTGCTCCAGCTCTAAAAGAGAAGAAGTAGTTTCTTGCCTTTAAGTTTTGTTTGTTCAGCACACGAATGAAGTGGTTTCCAGCGTAGTTGTCTTTTAATGCCTTTGCATAAATTAAAACATTTGGTACGGTTGCTCCATCGTGGTGTTCTATGGTGAGATCGGTATCTTTCTTTAAGAATACTGTATCACATACGTTTTTAGCAGTATCCGCCCGATCGTGGCTACAAAAACGTTCATAGAAGTTTGGATAAAATGGCGTATCATTGTTGATTTCTGCAATGAGTTCTTCCACTGTTTCCACTTTTGGTAAATCCATATCATCGAGATCCACATAGATACCACGACCTTCTAAATACTCTTTTCTATCATACGTAAAGAGTATAATTTTCTTTTTGGATACAGCATAATCAAACATAATACTAGAATAGTCCGTAATGAGCATATCGCTAGCATTTAAAAAGTCATAGGTTTCATATTGGGATGGGAAATCCTTAATATGAAGAAATTCACTGCAATCAATGCCATTTTTTACATAAGGATGGAGTTTTACAAGGAATACTTGGTCGTCACGAAGAACGTGATCAAGCTGTGCAAAATAGTCATAAAGCTGTTTTACTTGTAATTTATTTTCCATCTTATGAAGAAGTCCTCTCCAAGTAGGCATATAGACGATGACTTGTTTGCCTTCTAATCCGCATTCTTTTCTGATTTCCTCATAGCGATGTGGACGGAAAAAGGCGGAATTTCTTGGGTAGCCAGATAATAGGACATCACCTTTATAAATTTTATCGATCATATAATCGGTTAAGAAAATATCCCTTGAAAATTCTTGCTGATACAATAAGTAATCGGCAATTAAGAAGTTTCTCTGTACGTTTCCAAGACCGTATTCTCTACTAGGCACAATACGTCCCATGGCTTTTAAAGGTGTTCCATGCCATGTATTTAAATACACCTGTTCTGGTCTTTTAATAAAGTAAGGAGGGAAACTTGTATCCGTTACAAGGTATTTGGCAGTTGCCAATACTTTTAAATATTCCTTACTGCGGAGTTCTAAAATATGCACATGATGGATTCCGTAGTATGCCATCTGTTTTTCATAAAACTCACGTTTTTCCTTTTTCAATACAAAATATACTTTGAAATCTTTATATTCTTCTCGTTTCGTTTCAAGAATCATGTTGAAGATATTTCCTGCCATATCATCCCCATGTTTGGATTCAAACAAAATAGTTTTTTCTTCCACAGGACATGATTCATAAAACTTCGTGTATTGATAGGTGGCTGGAAGATGAAACAATTTTAAGAATTTTAGTTTTTTCATAATCAATTGTTTTTTCTTTTTGGAACGTTTGAATTTGTTCCATTTTCCATTGATTTTTGTGGAAAAACTCTTGAATTTCTTTCTCACTTTTACAAGTGCAGTTGGAGCTTTGTCTTCTTCTATCACCTTTTTGATCAAAGCCTCACGATCCGTATAGAGCTCCAGTTTATTTTTGATCGATTTGGTAGAAGAGTATTTTAAGTAATGATTATCTCTCCATGTAGGCACTTCTTTATCAAGGAAATCCTGAGTTTTATTTACCATTTCTAGTTTTAAATCCAGTTGTCCTCTAGAACTTGCATTAAAAAATGCTGGATAGCGGAAGAAGAAGTGGCGAACACAAATATATTCCAGTTCATCGTAAAAGGTATCAAAGAGATTTGCCTTTTTCATAATCTGGAATAAGAGATCAAATGCTGTTACAATATCCATGGTTGCTTTGGAAAAGCTATTTAAAAATCCACCTTGTGTTGTACGGCGATAGTTATAAAGAGGGAGTTCCACTTTACCAATACATTTGGCTTTACAAGCCACCGAAAATGCCACAACGAGATCTTCAAAACGAATGCCTTCAGGGAAATACGTTCCTTCTAATAGGCTACGTTTGAACATCTTGTCCCAAGGGAAAGGAGAAATTTTTACAAGTTCAAATTTGCGATCGACTAATTGAAAGTTTTGGCTGATTGGAAGCACGATGGCTGGCTTTTTTGTAATGGAGCCATCCGCATTTTCATAGACATTATTTCTTGCACAAAGAACCAGATCATTTCCATCATTGATTGCTTTGTTGTAAAGAATTTCACACATTGTAAGTTCTAGGAAATCATCGCTGTCTACAAAAAGCACATATTCGCCTTTGGCACGATCAAGACCGTAATTTCTCGCATGGCTTACACCATGATTTTTGGTTGTAAATACTTTTACTTTTTCTGGATATTCTTTTGCATAGCGATTAAGAATATCAATACTATTATCAGGGCTTCCGTCATTGACGGCAATAATTTCGATATCTTCTAATGTTTGGTGTACAAGACTTTCCATACATTCAGGAAGATAGGCTTCTACATTATATACAGGCATGATAATACTGACTTTATATTCCGACATATTTTATTTCCTCCAGAATTTATCACTTATCGGTTAACAATGTGCAAAGAAAAAATGCACAAAACAAAGAAGAAATCCATAAAGAGCATTTCTTCCCATGATAACTTGAATAATACCATATAAAAGATAGGTTTGCAATATTTCTCGAAGTATCAGTGTTTAAATTCCATATAAATCAAAAAACAAGTCTTGACTTAAGAAAATATTAGTGATACGATAATAGCCCGATACTACACCATGTAGTGTTTTTTTATGAGAAAAATTACTATATATAGTTTCTGTATGGAAAAATGTGTATAAGTCAGCAAGAAAGCGGATTGTTTGTTTCCGCTTTCTTGCTGACTTATACAAAAGATGGAATGAGAAGTACATCTCTCGTAAAAATAAGGAACAAAGAAAACAATGTGGATAATCGAAGGAGGATATAAGCGTGAAGTGCAGTGAAATAAAAGTCATTAAAAAGGATGGTACAAAAGAGGAGTTCAATGTTCAAAAAGTAATTATAGCGGTGAATAAATCAGCAGAACGTGCCATGATCAATTTCTCACAGGCAGAACTTAACTTTATCTGTGAGTTTGTTCAGGAAAAAGCAGAAGAACTGGAAATGGCAGGGATTCCAATTGCTCAAATGCACAATCTTGTAGAAGGAGCACTTGAAAAAGTGAATCCTCTTGTGGCAAAGAGCTATCGTGATTACAGAAATTATAAACAAGATTTTGTACAAATGCTTGATGAGGTGTATAAAAAAAGCCAATCCATTATGTATATTGGAGATAAGGAGAATAGTAATACAGATTCCGCTCTTGTATCTACAAAAAGAAGTCTTATTTTTAATGAATTGAATAAATCACTGTATCAAAAGTTTTTCATGACCGTAGAAGAGCTTCAAGCGTGTAGGGAAGGATATATTTACATTCATGATATGTCAGCAAGAAGAGATACGATGAACTGCTGTCTTTTTGATGTAAAAAATGTGTTGACTGGCGGATTTGAGATGGGAAATCTCTGGTATAATGAGCCAAAGACATTGGATGTAGCCTTCGATGTAATTGGAGATATTGTGTTAAGTGCTGCAAGTCAACAATATGGTGGATTCACTGTTCCAAGTGTGGAAGAAATCCTTGCCCCTTATGCTGAAAAGTCTTATGCTATGTACATTGAAAAATACATTGGTTTAGGACTTTCAAAGGAAAAAGCCGAAGAAGTGGCATTAAAAGATGTAAAACGTGATATGGAACAAGGGTTCCAAGGATGGGAATATAAATTCAACTCTGTATCCTCAAGCCGTGGAGATTATCCATTTATTACAATGACAGCAGGAACAGGAACAAGCCGTTTTGCAAAAATGGCAACCATTACAATGCTTGATGTGAGAAGAAAAGGACAGGGAAAAGCAGAATGCAAAAAACCAGTTCTCTTCCCTAAAATCGTATTCTTATATGATGAAAATTTACATGGAGAAGGCAAAGAATTAGAAGATGTATTTGAAGCGGGAATCGAATGCTCCGCAAAGACCATGTATCCAGATTGGTTGTCTTTAACAGGAGAAGGATATGTGCCAAGTATGTACAAAAAATATGGTAAAATCATTTCTCCAATGGGTTGTCGTGCGTTCTTATCCCCTTGGTATAAAGAAGGTGGTATGACACCAAAAGATGAAAAGGATGAGCCAGTTTTTGTTGGAAGATTTAATATTGGTGTTGTGAGCCTTCACCTCCCAATGATTTTAGCAAAAGCAAGACATGAGAGCAAAGATTTCTTTGAAGTTCTTGACTATTACTTAGAATTAATTCGTAAGATCCATATCCGCACATACGCATACTTAGGAGAAATGAGAGCATCCACAAATCCTCTTGCTTATTGTGAAGGAGGATTTTATGGTGGAAACTTAGGTCTTCATGATAAAATTAAACCTTTATTAAAGACAGCGACTGCTTCCTTTGGTATTACAGCCTTTAATGAATTACAGGAATTATATAATGGAAAATCTTTAGTAGAAGACGGACAGTTTGCCATTGAAGTTTTAGAATACATTAATAAGCGTGTGGAAGAATTTAAACAAGAAGATGGCAACTTATATGCGATCTATGCCACACCAGCGGAAAACTTATGTGGATTACAAGTAAAACAATTCCGCAAAAAATATGGAATTATTGAAAATGTATCCGATCGAGAATATGTGAGCAATGGCTTCCACTGCCATGTAACAGAAGATATTACACCAATTCAAAAACAGGATTTAGAACACCGTTTTTGGGAACTTTCCAATGGTGGTAAGATCCAATATGTAAAATATCCAATTGACTATAATAAAGAAGCTATTAAGACATTGATTCGTCGTGCTATGGCAATGGGATTTTATGAAGGGGTGAACTTATCTCTTTCCTACTGTGATGACTGTGGACATGAGGAACTGGATATGGATGTTTGCCCAGTGTGCGGAAGTAGCAATTTAACAAAAATTGATCGTATGAACGGATACTTAAGCTATTCTCGTGTAAAAGGTGATACCCGTTTAAATGATGCCAAAATGGCAGAAATTGCAGAAAGAAAATCAATGTAAGGAGTAAAAATCATGCGTTATCATAATATTACAAAGGACGATATGCTGAATGGAGATGGACTTCGTGTTGTCCTTTGGGTAGCTGGATGTAGTCATGGATGTAAAGAATGTCAAAATCCGATTACATGGGATGTGTGCGGAGGAATTCCTTTTGATGAATCTGCAAAACAAGAGATCTTTTCAGAGCTTTCTAAGCCTTATGTATCAGGAATTACATTTAGCGGAGGTGATCCGTTACATATACAAAATAGAGGAGAAATCGGACAACTGATTGAAGAGATTCATAGGGAATTTCCACAAAAAACAATGTGGCTTTATACAGGATACCGTTGGGAAGAAATTGAAAACCTTCCTTATATAAAGGAATTAGACGTTTTAGTGGATGGAAGATTTGAAATTGAGAAAAAAGATCAAAAACTCAGATGGAAGGGAAGTTCCAACCAAAGAGTGATCGATGTGAAAAAAACAGTGGAAACAGGAAATGTGATGTTACACTGTGAATAAGTTAATAAAATAAAAACCATTTGATAGGGCAGGATTTTTCCTGCTCTATTTTTTCTATGATAACATAAAATTTAGTTTGGATTAAAAAGAAGAAATATATAATTTAACTCGTTGTGCTAGTTCAAATACAGTAAACCTCTCAGCCCTTAAAGGCGCAGAAAGTCCCTATATTTGATTCGGCATTTTTTTAAAAAATC
>CASDVE010000056.1 GCA_949284175.1 uncultured Eubacteriales bacterium | reverse complement strand
GTTATCCACATTTTATTCTTAAATTCGTGCAAAGCACGAATTCTTCCTTGTTTTACTTCAAGATTATGAACGAGCTTAGCGAGTTTCGCAATTACCTAGTTCTTTAATAAATAGTCATTAAGGATTTGGTTGCTAATACAAAATTCAACTGCGAGTTTGATAGCGTCTTTTAATTCATGTCCCTGTTTTAGTGCTTGTTTTATCAAAGCAATTAAATGGCTATAATTATTTAAGGTATCAGATTTTGTTTTTATATCAAGTTCTTTATTTAAATTATAGCACATAACTTTGAGTTCCAATGGTGCTTTTGAAAAGAAACTATCTGATAGTTTTAAGATTTGAGTAGCAGGCATTTCCTTTGACCCTGTATATAGTACAAAAAATTCAGGTTTTGGCAATGGAATTAAGCGTTCGCTATATAGATTATAACGAGTGCCATCAAAACCTCCGGTGATAAATTTTTCATATTCTTTTGCGACATAGAGCAAAAGACGAAATGGCATATTTGGATTGAGGGATGCCTGATGTTCGATTAAAACAATTAACTTGTTATCTTTTGTAAGAAATGCTAAGTCATTGTACATGCCTCGGCTCATTACTTGTTTTAATGTTACATCAAGAATATCGTGTTCAGAATAATGGGTATCACATAGGGCATTGATTAATTCTACTGCACGTTTTGGTTCTTTAAATAAGTCACGAAATACAGAATCTTGATAAGAACGATTACCTATGATGCCATCTGTATTAGGTGTATCGAGATCTTGAAAATCCATTTGTATTCCTCCTTATAGCCATATTATATCAAATATTTTATAAAAAGACTACTTGATACTACAATTAGCAAAGCAAAAAGGATGTCCAAACAATACTTTTGGACATCCTTTTTTTTAACATATAAGATTATACAGTTCCATTCATCAAAGTAATGGCTGCTTCCATAATTTCCAAGTCATTTTGATAGAAACCGTCATTGATCAATTGAATGATAAGTTCTACGGATTCATAATCTGTTTCCATCATATCAGCAATTTCGAATGGTTCTATATCTCTGCTATACAGGCGTTTTACGACACGAATATCTGTTAATAATTGTTTCTTTTCCTCTGCTGTCCATTGGCGCATAGTTTCTTCCTTCTTTCTTTTCCATTTGTATTTTTACTTCTCTTATACTATAAAGCACACAGAAAAAACTTTCAAGTTGGATATAAATTTTACTATAAAATCAACAATATTTCTATAAAGGATGTGTAAGAAATTTGTGGGAACAATTGCATTTCCCAGCTTTTTCTTGTGGAAATCTAAAAATTATGGTATACCTATCATAGGGATTTTATACCCAGAACTGCTGTAATCAACAGATTTTTTGAATTTGTGTGAGAAACTTGTAAAACGTGTTTCTTATTATGGATACAAAAAATGGGAAGAATAGAGTTAGAAACAAAATAAAAGGAGATAAGCAATTATGACAAAGATTGATATTATTTCTGGCTTTCTTGGAGCTGGGAAAACAACACTGATTAAAAAACTTTTAAGTGAGGCTTTTCAAGGTGAAAAAGTTGTCTTAATTGAAAATGAATTTGGTGAGATCGGAATTGATGGCGGATTTTTAAAGGATGCTGGAATTGAAATTACAGAAATGAATTCTGGTTGCATTTGTTGTTCTTTAGTGGGAGATTTTGGAACTGCTTTAAAAGAGGTAATTGATCAATATCATCCGGAGAGAATTATTATCGAACCATCTGGTGTAGGAAAACTTTCTGATGTTATCAAAGCCGTTCAGAATGTACAAGATGGTACAGATATGGTGTTGAATAGTTTTACAACGGTTGCAGATGCTAATAAATGTAAAATGTATATGAAGAATTTTGGTGAGTTTTACAATAATCAAGTTGAAAATGCTGGAACTATTATTTTAAGTAGAACTGCTGATATAAAAGAAGAAAAGTTAGAAAAGGCGGTTGCTCTTTTAAGAGAAAAAAATCCAGATGCGGCTATTATTACAACTCCTTGGGAAGAATTAGATGGAAAACAGATTGTAAAAACAATGGAAAGAAAAGATTCTTTCATGCAGGATTTATTAAAAGAAGTAGAAGAACATGGACATGCTCATCATCATGATCATGAAGAGGGATGCAGTTGTGGATGCGGACATGATCATCATCACGACCATGAAGAAGGCTGTGGTTGTGGACACGATCATCACGACCATGAAGAAGGCTGTGGCTGTGGACACGATCACCATCATGACCATGAAGAAGGCTGTGGCTGTGGACACGATCACCATCATGACCATGAAGAAGGCTGTGGCTGTGGACACGATCACCATCACGACCATGAAGAAAGCTGTGGTTGTGGACATGACCATCACCACGATCATCATCATAATCATGAAGAAGGCTGCGATTGTGGACATGATCATCACCATCATCATGCGGATGAAGTGTTTACAAGTTGGGGCACAGAAACTCCAAAGAAATTTGAACGCAAAGAACTAGAAGAGATCTTAAATACTTTATCAGCCGATGATAGTTATGGAATGATTCTTCGTGCAAAAGGTATGTTACCAGCAACAGACGGTGGTTGGATTTATTTTGATTTAGTTCCAGGAGAATATGAAATGAGAGAAGGTTCTCCAGATTATACGGGAAGACTTTGTGTGATTGGTTCTAAGATTAAGACAGAAGAGATCGAGAAATTATTTCACTTGCATTAAGAAAGTGGAAAAAGGAAGGAAAGGAGTTGCTACGACTGAAATATAAGTTTGTAGCAAGAAAATAAAAATGGAAATACCTGTTTATTTGTTTTTGGGTTTTTTAGAAAGTGGTAAGACCACATTTATCCAGGATACCTTACAAGAGGAGTATTTTGCAGATGGACAAAAGACTCTTATTATCTCTTGTGAAGAGGGAGAAGAAGAGTATGAGGATGAACTTTTAAAAGAAGCAAACTGTGTGCTGGAAATGATTGAGGATGAAGAAGATTTTACAGCGGATACATTAAAAATGTTGTTAAAACAGCATACACCAGAGCGTGTTATGATTGAATATAATGGAATGTGGAATGTGGCGGATGGAATTGATGCCATTCAAGATACCAATATGTTAGAAGTCTATCAAACCATAGCTATGATCGATGCGACAACATTCCAAGTATACATGAATAATATGCGTTCTCTTGGTGTTGAGATGTTTAAGTATTCTGAAATGGCGATTATGAATCGTTGTACACCAGAAATGGATTTGGGCAGTTTTCGACGTATGATTCGTTCTGGAAACCGTCAGCTCCAAGTGATGTTTGAAATGGCAGAAGGATATGAGGATGTTTCTGTGGAAGAATCCCTTCCATATGACATAGAATCCAACTACATTGAATTAGAAGATGATGATTTTGGGATTTGGTTTATGGATGCCATGGATCACCCAGAACGTTACGATGGAAAAGAAATTCACATGAAAACCATTGTTTGCAAACCACCAGAATTTCCAAAAGGAATGATCATTCCGGGGCGTTTTGCCATGACTTGTTGTGCAGATGATATTCAGTTTTTAGGTGTGATCTGTAAAATGGAACATGTGAAATCAAGCACCATGAAAGCAGTGAAAAATCGTGATTGGATTATGTTAACGGCAAAGATCGCTTGTGAATATAGTGAAGAATATGAAGGCAAAGGTCCGGTTTTATATGCCACCAGAATGGAGCGTGCAGAAAAACCAGAGGATGATTTAATTTATTTTTAAGAAGTAACAATTAAAAAAGAATGATACGATAGCCGAAGTTGGTGGAAATGTTCCCCAGCTCCGGCTACCTATCTACATGGGGAGGAATTAAATGAAAATTCGTTTTGTAACAAAACAAGATGCGTCCATGCTTTTGTCATTATTAGAGCAGTTAGTGGAAGAATCAGGGGATAGAGAGGCATTAGAAAATACACTAGAAATGTTGGAACAAAAAGAAGAGTATGGGCTTTTTGGAGCATTTTTAGATGGGGAGCTTATCGGATTTGTTATGGGAATTTGCTGTCAAGATATTTGTGGGGCGTGCAAATCTTTTCTTGTTATTGAAAATGTCATTGTGGATAAAAAATTTCATGGAAAACAGGTGGCACAACGTTTATTTGAGGAATTGGAGCGGTGGGCAAAAGAAAAAGAGTGTTATTATGCCATTCTAGTTTCGGGTATGATAAGAGAAAGAGCCCATAGTTTTTATGAAAAAATGGGGTTTACGAAAGAAACTGGATTCCGAAAATATTATGAGTAAGGAGAAAGGATATGTATTTTTTGTTTCTTTTATTTTGGATTGTATGCAATGGAAAAGTAACAGTTGAAATCCTACTTGTAGGAATGATACTTTGTCTTGGTCTTTATATTTTTGTGTGTAAATTCATGGATTACCGTCCAAAAACTGATTGGAATATTTTAAAAAAATTGTTTCAAGGGTTACAGTATATAGCAGTTTTAGTTTGGGAGATTGTGAAGGCAAATGCAATGGTACTTCGATATATTTTTACATTAAAAGAGGAGGTAGAACCAAGACTAGTTTCTTTTGATGTGGATTTGAAGACAGAGAATGCGAGGGTGGCACTTGCTAATTCTATTACATTGACACCGGGAACGATTACAGTGGATTTACAAGGGAAGCATTATGTGGTGTATTGTCTTGATAAGGAGTTAGCAGTGGGATTAGAAGATTCCCATTTTGTAAAACGATTGCAAAAAATGGAGGAGGAAACATGACGCAGTTAGAAAGGGTGTATGAGATCTTATTTATTGGGGCATTGATTGTATTGGCGGTTCTTGTTATTTTGTGTTTAATTCGGGCTATTTTAGGTCCGTCTATGGCGGATCGTATTGTTGCAGTGAATATGATAGGAACACTTACGATTATGATGATTGCCATTTTATCAGTTCATATGCAGGAAGGATATTTAGTTGACGTATGCCTTGTATATGCAATGCTCAGTTTTTTAGCGGTTGTTGTGTTGTCAAAAATATCTATGACAGTGTACTTAAAAAAACAAAAGCAGTGGGTGAAGGAAGAACAAGAATTGAGAAAACAGGAGGGGGAAACAAATGTTTGAATGGATAAAGTTTTTATTTGTAGCATTTTTTCTAAGCGGAGGGCTTTTGATGGCTTGTTCCGCTGTCTATGGCGTTTATCGCTTTCATTTTGTCTTAAATCGCATGCACGCTGCGGCGTTGATTGATACATTGGCGATTGTGCTTGTGATTCTTGCATTACTTCTTTGCACAGGATTTTCTTTTTTATCGCTAAAACTTATTTTTATTGTTATTTTTTTATGGTTTGCGAGTCCCGTATCCAGTCATCTTATCAGCCGCTTAGAAGTGACGATGGAGCCAGAAAAAGTAAAAAAAGAATGTGAGGTGGAAGAGAGATGACACCATTTGCCTATTTACTGCTCACGTTCTTATTAGCCTGTGCGATTGCAGTTAGTTTGAGTAAAAGTCTATTAAATTCCATTATTATTTTTATGTCTTATAGTCTTATTATGTCTATTATATGGATCCTATTGGAATCACCAGATCTTGCTATTACAGAAGCAGCAGTGGGAGCTGGGGTAACCAGTGTGCTTTTTTTTGTTACATTAAAAAAAATACATGCGTTTGAAGAGGAGAAGGAGCATGAGCAAGAAGAATGATAACTATGAATCCACATTTTGGTATCGACTAAAATATTGGGTTAACGGAGAAGAAGAAACTGTTTTAGAAGAAGAAAGTGAACGGCATGAAGCACATTTAAAAAGAGTTGCCATTGAGGATCGGGTGTATCGTGCTTTTTCTGAAATTCCAGATGATGGAGAGGAACAAGAGGCACATTATCGAGCATTAAAAAAAGAATTATATGAACTCTCTGAAAAATATAAGACTTGGCCAGAAAAGCAAGGGGTTAAAATCTTTGATCGCTTTTATCGCATATTTGCAGTTATTTTATGTATTGGTATCATTGGAATTTTGCTTGTAACGGTTTCTTATTTACCACAGTTTGGGAGTGCTAATAATCCAAACAACAATGAAGTTTCCAAACGGTATATTGAAAAAGGATTGGAAGAAACGGGAGCGACCAATATTGTGACAGGCATGATCCTTGACTATCGTGCATTTGATACGCTTGGAGAGTCCCATGTACTTTTCATATCCGCCTGTTCTGTACTGATTTTAATACGCGTTGATAAAAAAAGAATGGAAGATATGACACAAGAGGAACTTGATGAAATAAGAGGAGAAGAGCTTTATGAAAAGAATCAGGATATTATTTTACAAAAAGTAGCTTTCTTCTTAGTGCCTATTATCATGCTATTTGGTATCTACATTATTTTAAATGGGCACCTATCACCAGGGGGAGGCTTCCCAGGTGGTGCCATTATCGGTGCAAGTTTCATTCTGTATTTGAATGCCTTTGGTTATGAAAAAACGAGAAAGTTTTTCACCTATAAAACTTTTAGCGTGATATCCATTGGATCTTTGCTTTGCTATGCCTTAGCAAAAGGCTATTCTTTTTATATGGGTGCCAACCATTTAGATAGTGGCATTCCACTTGGAACTCCAGGGGCAATTTTTTCAGGAGGACTCATTCTTTTATTAAATATTTGTGTTGGATTGGTTGTTGCGTGTACGATGTATGCTTTTTATAGCTTATTTCGAAGGGGAGGGATGTAAGATGTTAGAACATTTACTGGACAATTATTATGAAACCGTATCCATTATTTTGTTTGGAATTGGATTCACGATGTTGTTATTGAATAGAAATTTAATAAAAAAAATTATGGGGTTAAATATTATGGATACAGCGATTTATTTATTCCTTACGGCAAAGGGATATATTGCTGGGAGAGTTGCTCCGATTCTTACGGCTGGGGTGCAAGAAAAGGATGCGTTTATTAATCCTGTACCCAGTGGACTTGTGTTGACAGGAATCGTCGTATCTGTCAGTGTAACAGCGTTTATGTTATCTTTGACAATTCGCCTTTATCGTCGGTATCATACGTTGGACATTGATAAGATTGCCATGCTTGCGAAAAGGGAGGATTTATAAATGGATCTCATACAAAATTTTCCTTTTGTTTCGATTCTGCTTTGTTTAGCAGGCGGAGTGTTACTTTCGGTATTAAAAGCAAGACAAGCAAGATACGTTTGTTTTGGATTGCTTAGCGTGATCACGACACTTTCTGTTTTTACATTTATAGATGCTATGAATCGTAAGGAAAGCTATGTCTATTCTATGGGGCATTTCCCAGCACCGTGGGGAAATGAAATTCGAATTGGAATATTAGAAGCTGGTATGGCAGTTTTTTTCTGTGTGATTTTATTGCTTTCTTTAGTGGGGGGACTTTATAAAATCGTAGAAGAGATTGAAGAGAGCAAGCAAAATCTCTATTGGACGATGATCAGTCTTCTTATGAGTTCCATGCTGGCACTGATTTATACCAATGACTTGTTTACGGCATATGTATTCGTTGAGATTAATACCATTGGTGCAGCATCCCTTATTATGATACGTGAGAATGGGCATAGTATTGTAGCCACTACAAAGTATATGATTATGAGCTTAGTAGGCTCTGGTATGTTGCTTTTGAGTATTTCCATGCTTTACGATCTGACAGGGCATCTTTTAATGAGCCACATGAAAGAAGCCATTGTAGACATGGCGAAAACAGGAGCGTATGAAGTGCCACTAACGGTTATTATCGCTCTTATTTGTGTTGGAATTGCCATTAAAAGTGCTTTATTTCCTTTTCATACATGGTTGCCAGAGGCGTATGGATATGCCACTGCCTCTTCTAGTGCTATTTTATCAAGCCTTGTATCAAAGAGTTATATCTTTTTATTGATGAAGGTTTTTTATCGTGTGATTGGATTGGATGTGATGATTGAGCATAAGACAAATCATATTTTATTTTGGTTTGCCATTGCAGGAATGATGATGGGCTCGTTAAATGCCATAAAAGAGCATGATATTCGGCGGATGATCGCCTATTCTTCCATTGCTCAGATTGGATACATTTATATGGGAATCGGACTCGGAAGTGAGGCTGGAATGATTGCCAGTGTATTTCATATCTTATCCCATTCCGCTTCAAAAGCACTCTTATTTATCTCTTCCGCAGGATTATCCAGTGTTTCAGGAGATAGCAAAGAATTTCGCGATCTGAAAGGAGCGGGAATCCGCAATAAAATAGCAGGAGTTGGATTTTTAGTTGGGGCATTTTCTATGGTTGGCATTCCTTTATTTGCAGGTTTTATTTCAAAAGTGTACTTTGCTGGTGCGACCTTATTGGCAACGCCAGTACAGATGGGAGTTGGGTTATTAGCACTAGCACTTAGCACTATTTTAAATGCGGTTTATTTTATGAGAACTGTCATTTTATTGTATACGCCAAACCGTCAAAAAATACTCGTAGATTTTCAAAACGGAATGGCATTTATCAGTTCCATTGGGGGCTTTGTAATTCTAAATTTTATATTGGGATTTGGCTCTTATTATATGATTACACTTATTGAAAGAGGACTAGCTTGTTTTGCATAGGAGGTAGAGATGTTAAAAGGTGATAGTACATTATTGATTCCGATTTTGCTACCGATGCTAGCAGGCGGATTTTTGTATCTTTGTCCATGGATCAAGGGGAGAAAAAGGGAAACCATTTATGCGTTCATGATCGTTTTTATCACATTGGTTTCTTCCTTTTTCTTTGCCCATTCTGGACATGAATTGATACTATTTGAATTGATGGATGGGGTCAATATTTATTTTAAGATTGATAAACTTGGAAGAATGTTTTTACTCTTAACAGAATTTATGTGGTTGTTATCTGCCAATTATTCTGAAGTGTATTTAAAGCATGAAGAGCATACAAAACGCTATAATATGTTCTTTTTAATTTCTTTAGGTTCTGTCTTAGGAATTAGCTGTGCCGGAAATATGATTACTATGTATTTATTTTATGAATGGATGGCATTATCTTTAGTTGCTCTTGTATTACACACTCAGACAGTGGATGCCATTGGGGCAGGGCTTAAATTCCTTTTTTATTCCATAGCAGGGGCGTTGATGGGATTTGCTGGAATTGCGGTTTTAGCACAATTTACACGTAATCCATCTATGGACTTTCAAGCAGGTGGTTTTTTAGATGGGGATCTGTTAGCAGGACATGAAACTTTTTTGCTCATTATGACACTCTTTATGATTCTAGGATTTGGATGTAAGGCAGGAATGTTTCCGCTCCATGGTTGGTTGCCAACGGCTCATCCAGTAGCACCAGCACCAGCTTCTGCCATTCTTTCAGGGAATGTAACAAAAACGGGAATTTTGGCTGTGATGCGTGTGGTGTATTATGGCGTTGGCGTGGATTTCATAAAAAACACTTGGGTACAGACAACATGGATTATTCTAGCATTGATCACGATTTTTATGGGATCTATGCTCGCCTATAAAGAGCCGGATTTAAAGAAAAGGTTGGCATATTCCACAATCAGCAATTTATCATATATTATGCTTGGATTGGCACTTTGTCACCCGATTGCTATGATGGGGGCACTGATGCACGTTGTCTTTCACTCTATTGCGAAAAATACTCTATTTTTGACAGCTGGATCTATGATTTATCGAACAGGAAAACATCGAGTAGAGGAATTGGTAGGGATTGGAAAGCGAATGCCTGTTACCATGTGGGGTTATGTGATGGCATCTCTTACTTTAATTGGGATTCCTCCAACTAGTGCTTTTTTAAGTAAATGGTTTTTAGCACAAGGGGCAATGGAAAGCCAAATTTTTGGCATTTGGTGGATAGCACCTGTGATTTTGCTTTTGAGTGCGTTATTAACAGCAGGATATTTATTGCCAATTGCCATGAAAGCCTTTTTTCCAGGGAACACTGTGGATTATGGGACTTATACAAAAAAAGATGTGGCTTTAGCAATGAAAGAACCAGTTGTTCTTTGTGCTGTGCTTGGGGTGTTGTTTGGACTGTATCCAAAACCGTTTATGGATCTATTGGAAGCCATTATTTGGGAAGTATTTTAGGAGGAAGAAGAATGAATGTAAGTTGGTTGTTAGTTGTCATTTTGCTCCCTTTTGTTGGAGGGGCACTTTTGCCTGTTCTTCCTCTTTACACAAGGGGGAAAAAGCAGGTCTATATTGAGGGTATTACCATTGCAACATCGCTTGTTGTTCTTTGCTTAATGATAGATTCACCAACGGATCGTTTTCGTGTTCTGGATTTAGCAGGGGCGTTGGAGATCACATTTTATATGGATGGACTTTCCAAAGTATTTGCAGGCATTTTAGCAGGACTTTGGCCATTTGCCATGTTATACGCATTTGAATATATGAAAGAAGAAAGGAGCGAGAGTCGGTTCTTTGCTTTTTATCTTATGACCTATGGTGTTGCAAATGGAATTGCCTTTGCCGAAAATTTTATGACTTTATATATGTTCTATGAAATGCTCACGCTTGTAACACTACCTCTTGTGATGCACGCTATGGATAAGGCATCTATTTCTGCTGGAAGACAGTATGTTTTTTATTCAATTGGAGGGGCGTCTTTTGCCTTTATCGGGTTTATTTTTATACTCGGATATGGACAAGATATTTCTTTTGTATTTGGAGGAGTGTTATCCAGCGAGATGACGAAGTCAACCCTTTTGCTTTTACAGGCAGGATATGTAGTATCAGTGGTTGGATTTGGGGTGAAAGCAGCAATGTTTCCTTTTCATGGATGGTTGCCTGTTGCTTCTGTTGCCCCTACACCAGTAACGGCATTGCTCCATGCAGTTGCTGTTGTCAATGCGGGGGCGTTTGCTGTAATACGAATCACCTATTATAACGCGTTGTGCTAATATAAATTAAAATGTACACATGTTAAAAAAGGACAGAAAATCCCTATGATTAAAGTTACTGTAAAAAATTAGTAAATC
>CASDVE010000055.1 GCA_949284175.1 uncultured Eubacteriales bacterium | reverse complement strand
TACCACACTTGCTAAAGCAACCATAAGTAATGTAACTATCACCGTATACTTCACAAGTTTTCCCATCATTTTTCCTTGTTGTAAATGAATAATCACATGACAAATGGATACTAATACAAGGGGAACTACAATCATGCGAATCAAATGGAGAAATCCGCTTCCAAATAATTGATACCAATTGCTTACCTCTTGAATCCATACGACTTCTGCTGGCTCTTTTGGAAACCCTGCCACCATTTGAATGGCTAGTCCAAGTAACAACCCAAGAAAAGTTCCAATTAACACTACTTTTGAAAAACTCATTTTTTTCTTACGATATAACACATGGATCACATAAAATAATCCTGCCAAAACTGCGAGAAAAATAATTGTTCTAATATCACTAATTTTTAAAAATTTTGCAAAAAATTCCTGTTGCACGAATTTTCCTCCTACTCGGCTTTTAATATTTTTCTTGTCTATTTTTTATTTTTCCTACAATACTTTGTATCTTTCCACCGGATATTATCCATAGCATATCTTTTAATGCCACTTTCTCAATGTACTACTTTCCATATTATTATCAATGATGAAAAACTTGCCATACGAGTTGTGCTGACTTGTGAGCAGTCCTCATAAATATATGCAGACACAGTTACCCCACTGCTTTCACGAAAATTAAAATCATTTTTCTTGATACAGCCCCCATCTCTATATCCAACCTTTCTCTTTGATTTCTTAATGTTAAATCTCTTTTATTGCATCTCTTAACTTTATCAGTGCATTTTGAAGTGTTGTTCTAGGACAGGCAATGTTAACTCTTTGAAATCCTCGCCCTTCTTTTCCAAACATTCCTCCACCATCTAACCATAGTCCAGCTTTTTTTGTTATCATCTGTTCCAAATCTTCTTCTGATAAACCAAGTTTTCTAAAATCTAGCCAGATTAAATAAGTTCCCTCTGGTTCTATTAAACTCACCTCTGGCAATTCTTTTTTTAAAAACGCTCTTACGAAATCTAAATTTCCTTTTAAATATTGTTTCAGTTCATCCAACCACTCTCTTCCTGTTTCATAAGCAACTTGACAGGCAACAAGCCCCGGAAGTGATAATTGACTATATCCTGTTTGATCCACAGCCTTGATAAATAGCTTACGTAATCTTTCATTTGCTATAAAATTATTAGAAACTTGTAACCCTGCTAAGTTAAAAGTTTTACTAGGTGAAGTGCAGGTAATCGTATTCTGTTTGAATGCCTCATTGATAGATGCCAATACATAGTGTGTATGTCCTGGATATGTGAAATCACTATGGATTTCATCACTAACAATAATAACATTATATTTTAAGCAGATCTCTCCTAGCTTAATTAACTCTTCTTTTTTCCATACCCTTCCTACTGGATTATGAGGACTGCATAGCAAAAACAATTTTACTTTATTTTCTTCTATTTGCTTTTGAAAATTACAAAAATCAATCTCATAATGTCCATCTTTTAAAATCAAAGAATTTTCCACTACTTTCCGATCGTTAGTTTCTATTATTTCTCGAAATGGATAATACACAGGCGATTGTATCATAACGGCATCCTTTGGCATTGTATACGCACGAATACACGCAGATAATGCAAACACAACGCCTGGTGTCTTTACTAACCAACTATCCTCTATTTTCCATTGAAAATTTTTATCATACCACTTAAAAAGTGCTTCAAAATACTCCTGCTTTGCCTCACTATATCCATAAATACCATGAGAAATACAGGAATGTAGCCTTTCTATAATTTGAGGTGCTGTTGGAAAATCCATATCTGCTACCCATAAAGGTAGAATGTCTTCTGGTTTCCCTCTCTCTTTTGCAAAATCATATTTTAAAGAATATGTATTCTTTCTATTTATCACTGTATCAAAATCATACCCCATGCCATTTCTCCTCTATTGTAATGCCTGTTCTAAATCTTTTATTAAATCTTCTATATGTTCAATTCCCACTGACATTCTAAGGAATCTATCGGTGATACCAAGATGTTCTCTCACTTCTTTTGGAACATCTCCATGTGTCTGAATCATTGGATAAGTGATAAGAGTATCCACACCACCAAGACTTTCCGCATAAGTAATTAATTGTACATTTTGTAATAGCTTTTCTGCTGTTTCCTTTGTATTCACTGCAAAAGAAATCATGCTTCCTGCTCCCCTTGCTTGTCGTTTATTGACTTCGTATCCTGGATGATCTTTCAATCCCGGATAGTACACCTTCACAACTTCTTTCCGACTTCCTAACCACTCAGCGATCTGTATTGCATTGTTCTGTTGCTTTTCCTGTCGAATTGCTAAAGTTTTGAGCCCTCGAATCATTAAATAACTGTCAAATGGAGATAAACAACTTCCAACTGTTTTGTACAAATATCGTATTTTCTTTGCAATCTCTTGATCTTTGGAACATAAAAATCCTGCAATCACATCATTATGCCCATTTAAAAATTTTGTACCACTATGAATGACTAAATCTGCACCTAGTTCTATTGGTGTCTGAAAATAAGGGGATAAAAAAGTATTATCCACAATCATTAAAATCCCATGTGTATCCGCTAGCTTTTTCAATGCTACTAAATCTGTCACCTGCATTGTTGGATTACTTGGTGTTTCAATATAAAACGCTTTTGTTGCAGATGTAATAAGTTTCTCTATATTCTCTAGCACCGAAGTATTGGTATAGGAGAAATGCAATCCTCTCTCTTCATATTGTTGGAACATCCGTACCGATCCCCCATATAGATCTTCTGAACAAATGATGTGATCTCCTGTTTGAAATAAAGAAAGACAAATAGAAATCGCCGCCATTCCACTAGAGCAAGCAACCGTATCTTTCGCCCCCTCCAAATCACTTATCATTTCCTCTAAATAAGCTCGTGTAGGATTGCTTTCTCTGGAATAATCATATCCACTGCTTTCTCCAATTCCTGGATGAGAAAACATTGCCGTTTGATAGATTGGTACAGTTACCGCTCCAAAAGGCTGATTCTTACTTTTTTGTTCTACATTATGAATACATCGTGTTTCTAATTTATATTCCATTGTTCTTCCTCCTAAATATTTATTATTTTCTTATATTTATTTTGTTTGGCTATTTGGGACATACCAAAGACCATGATTATTTTCTTCCATATATTTCTTAAATTCTTCTGAGCGATAAGCATTTACAACCGCTTTTGCCCAATCACTGTCCTTCTCCTTTTCATTTATTACTACTTGGAGCAAGAGATGTTCTGCCACATCTTCTTGAAGCAAAACAGAATCAGCATCCATTCCTGCACTATATACGACACTTCCTGGAATCACCGCATAATCGAACTCATCTAGTGAACGTGGAATATTGGCTGAATCCATCTCTGTAAACTGTAAGTTATATGGATTTTCAATTATATCATCCTGTGTAACAGCAGAAATATCCACATTGGAATCCAGTTTTATCCATCCTGCTTTTTGTAAAATAGCATATGCTCTTGAAGTATTTGACGCATCATTTGGAACGGCAATTTTTGCATTCTCAGTAATTTCCTCTAGTGCTTTATGGGTGCTTGAAAAAAGTCCTGCTGGAACCGTTGGAATCGGTGTAACTGCAACAAGATTTCCATTCTGTTCCTTATTAAAATTCTTCATATAGGCCATGTGTTGCTCCACATTCATATCAATTTCACCCTCATTTAGAGCCATATCACTTTGAAGTAGGTCTGAAAACTCCACACATTTAAACTCATATCCTTCTTTTTCAAGAATTGGCATCACTGCATCTTCAAATAAAATCGTATATGGTCCTGCTGCCTTTCCATATGTGATTGTTTTTTTATTCCCATCGACTTGCTCTTCTTTTGCTTTCCCGCATCCGATTAATCCTGTGATCATAACAATACCTATTAAAAAAATAGTCATCCATTTCTTTCTCATAATACTATTATCCTCTCTCTTTTTAAAATTTTTTAAACCTCACTTTTAGGTTTTCTTCTTTTAGAGCTACTCATGATTACGAATCCTTTTTGACATATAATTTCCCGTCGCCTGTATCAATTGTACAAAAATAATAAGCAATACCACTGTTACAAACATCAAAGAATTGTTAAATCTTTGGTATCCATATGTCAGTGCTAAGTCCCCAACACCACCTCCTCCAATCGTACCTGCCATCGCTGTGGCTCCTAATAGCCCAATGGTTCCTGTTGTAAGTGCTAATACTAGCGATGCTTTTGCCTCTGGAAGAAGAAAGTACCAAATCACCTGAAAAGTATTCGCTCCCATAGCCTTTGCTGCTTCTATAATCCCAGGCTTCACTTCCAAAAAAGAACTTTCAATTAATCTTGCCAAATAGGGTGCTATATAAAATACAAGAGGAACAATAGCCGCTTTCGTACCAATTCTAGTTCCTGTAATCGCTTTCGTAAGGGGTGCTATAAAAACTAACAAGATAATAAATGGCACAGAACGAACCAAGTTCACAATCCCATTCACAAGAAAATATACAATCCCATTGCTTCTAATTCCTCCTTTTCTTGTAAATACCAAGGTAATCCCTAATGGTATTCCAAAAAGTGTTCCAAAAAACAATGACCATCCAAGCATATAAAATGTCTGAACAATAGATTCTATCAACTTTTCTGAACTAACATTTAAAAATTCATTCACCATGTTAAAAAGCCATCCTTTCTATCCCTACATTCTGTCCACGAATATAATTTTCTACCTTTATAATCTCCTCGTTCTCTCCTTCCAGCTGTAAAATCAAAATCCCAAGAATTGTTTCTCCTAATTCATTGACTGAGGCAAACAGGATTGTAGTTTCAACTTCAAACTGTTTATTGATCCTAGAAATTAATGATTGCTTGGAGTTTTCCCCAAAGAAAGTGATTCTTATAATCGGATCTTGATAACTTAAGTCTTTTAATAACGTACATGGTATCGAATTATTAATAACCGTATTGACAAATGCCTTTGTAATATCTTGTACTGGCTTGCTAAAAACAGAAACCGTTTCCCCTTGTTCACAAATTTCTCCTTCTTTCATCACCGCAACTTTATTACAAATTTTACTAATTACATTCATTTCATGGGTAATCAAAAGAATCGTAATTTTTAATTCTGTATTAATTTTCTTTAAGAGTTGAAGAACCGCTTCTGTTGTCTTTGGATCTAAGGCACTGGTCGCCTCATCGCACAGCAGTATTTTAGGGTTTGTGGCAATTGCACGTGCGATGCCCACTCTTTGCTTTTGCCCTCCAGATAACTGTGAAACATATACTCCACTTTTTTTATCCAATCCGACAAAAGCCAATAATTCCTCTACTCTTTTTTGTATTTCCTTCTTTTTCATTCCAGACATAATCAATGGAAGTGCGATATTTTGATACACCGTTTGTGATTCCAAAAGATTAAATTGCTGAAATACCATGCCAATGTCTTTCCTCATCAAGTTTAAATCTTTTCGTGATAATTTCGTAATATCTTTTCCATCAATTTTAACGCTCCCACTATCCGGTTTTTCTAGTCCATTTACTAATCGAAGCAATGTGGACTTACCTGCTCCCGAATAGCCAATCACACCAAAAATATCTCCTTGTTCAACGGATAAAGAAACATCATTTAGTGCATATACCATTCCAGTTTTCGTATTAAATACTTTCTTCACATTTTGAATCTGTATCATAAATACGCCTCACTTTCTTTTAATTCCAATAATACCTTTTCACTAAGAACACTTAAATATTGGGAAGCACTAGACAACGCATCGGGATTCACTTGAAACTTTGGATGATGATTTGGATACGTTTTTCCCGTCCCAACTTGAATGAACATTCCTTTTATCGCTTCCTGATAAAAGGCAAAATCCTCTCCTCCAAGACTTTGGATTGGAGTTGCTACCTTCATATTTTCTTCTATGGCTATCTTTTTTGAAAACTCTGCCAATGCTTCATCATTCTTTGTGGCAGGTGGCCCAGCAATCCATTCCACCTCTGCCTCCATGCCGTATGCCTTTGCTGTATATTCTGTTATTTCCCTTAAACGCAATTCCATAAATTGCCGTTCTTCCTTTGTTAAAGTCCGAATCGTTCCTTCTAAAAATGAATTTTCTGGTATTACATTCCATGTATTCCCAGCTGATACATGTGTAATACTCAAAAGCCCTGCTGAAAAAGGATTTAGATTCCTGCTGACAATGGACTGTAAGGATTGAATGAGTGCTGCCATAGCTACAATTGGATCTCTTCCTTCGTCTGGATGACCTGCATGGGTTCCAAAACCTCTTATGGTGATTTTAAACCTATCCACCCCTGCGGTTACGCTTCCAGCCTTTATTCCTAATGTTCCTACCGGAAAATCAGATGAACTATGAATGCCAAAAATAGCACTGACATCCTCCAATACCCCAGATTCTATAATTTTTAAAGCTCCTAAAGACGACTCTTCTGCTGGCTGAAAAATCAATTTTACCGTTCCATGTAATTCCTCCTCTCTCTCCTTTAATAAAAGTGCTGTTCCATAAAGTGCTGTTATATGAAAATCATGTCCACAAGCGTGCATTTTTCCTGATATTTTTGATTTCCATTCTAAAGAAGTTTCTTCTTCGATCGGAAGTGCATCAATATCACACCGAAGTGCAATCACTGGTCCAGAATGCTTTCCATGAATCACTCCCACAAGACCTGTTTCTAATGGAAGATCTAGCACTTCTATTCCTTTCTCTTCTAAAAGAGTTCGAATCCTCTTTGTGGTTTCATATTCCTCATAAGAAAGCTCTGGATGAGAATGAAACCATTGAAATTGTTCTTCTAGCTGTTGTTGTAATATTTCCTTTTTCATAAGGACCTCCTCATTTTATAAACCTCATTTCTAACTCGTTACCTTTATGAAACAACATGTGCATCACTTACACCAAGTGTTTCTCACATTCGCAGACAATCCCCCTATGGGAACATACATGCCCTTTTATGGCTTATCTTTGCGTAAAAAAAAAGTGCATGTATGCCATGCACCCTTTTCAATCCCTGATATCATATCAAATATTGAGATTCTGGATCATTACATACACCAAAATAAGCCGTATACATATACATCTGCATACAGCAACACATCATAGTATTCATATAAGTTCTAATACCTAATATTTTCATGTATGTATCTCCTTTCTTCTCAATATAAGTCATATCAAAATAGTATGATTTATACATTAGCACAACAAAGTATTAATGTCAACCAATTTATTATAAATATTTAATCTTTCTTATATTTACAGGAATGAAACCATATATTATCTTTTAATTTATATTATATATATCTTATTTCAGAAAATGATGAAAGGTAGACTTTACCAACTTATCACATTGATTGGTAGTGCAACATTTTTTAATATAGAATACCTTCAATAATCAAATTTTTCCTTTTCATAAAAAGAGCTTTTCCATTGAGATAATTAAAAAAAGACATAGCATAACCATAGGAGGATCATTATGAAATTATTACTTGTAGAAGATGAGAAATCTTTATTTAGAGCAAACAATTTTAGAGAAAAATCATTATACCTTGTTTGGACTCATTGCTGCATTTCTTACGATTACAATATTTTCCAAACAAATCATTCGTCCAGTGACTGAAAGCCATCCAACTCTATCGAGCCTGAGCGTTTATTCGATCGCTTCTACCAAGAAGATGAATCTCGCAACTCACAAACTGGAGGATATGGTCTAGGATGTCCATCGCCAAGGTCATTATTGATTCTCATAAAGGTAAAGTACGTGTTATAAAAAAGAGAGTTCCATTCTTTCTATTAAAGTTCTCTTTCCAAGAGCCAAAGGGTAAAATAGAGCTTTTACCAGTTACTCACGTCTTTTTATTTTCATTCTTTCCTTTTAATATTCTTTTATCCTACTCTTTCTTTTTTCCATCACATCGCAATGTAACATTTTTTCCCTGTTTCTTTAAATGGTTCACATGAAGTTCCCCCCAATTACATAAAACATCCAGCACCTGTGCTAGTGAATTTCCATATTCACTTAAAGAATACTCTACCTTTGGTGGCACTTGATGGTAGACAGTTCTTGATACAATCTGATCTCTTTCAAGCTCTCTTAATTGTTGTGTTAACATTTTCTGGCTAATGCTTGGAATCCTTCGTTGCAAATCACTTGGGCGTAAAGAACCATATCGAAGGTTACATAAAATAATCGGTTTCCATTTCCCACCGATCACATCCATTGTAGCCTCCACACCGATATTATAAACTTTTTCTTCCATAGAAATATCCTCCAATTCTTTTATTTTCCAAAAACTTAATTTTTAGTTTATATAGATGACCAAAGTGTGCATCCCTTGGCGACTTTAAGTTAATTTCCACCATTATAATACGGCTTATCCAAAAAGTCTATATTACGCTATTGTTCAAGGACCTACTATCTAGATCCATACTAAAATATTCTCTACAATCCTTTAAGCAATGAAATATTATTCGAAATATCTGTGCTCTTGTCTGCCTCTCCCAAATTTTTTGCTACTAATTTTTCCTATATTTTCGTAAAACTTACTTTTTTGTTTGTATGGCACAAAAAAGTAGGTACTTTATTTTCTAGACTTTACTAGTATATAATGAATCTATAATTGATGTTAACCCAATTCACAAATTTCTTATTTCTATAAAAAATCAAAAGGAGAATTAGAAAATGAACATAAAAGAAAACTTCTATACATTAAACAATGGTTATAAAATTCCAGTCATCGGATTTGGAACATTCCGCACTCCAAGTGGAGAAGCAACAGAACAATCTGTAATTGAAGCAATTAAGGCAGGATTTCGCCACATTGACTGTGCAGCAGTCTATGGCAACGAAAAGAGTGTTGGAAATGGTATTCATAAATCTGGTATTGCACGAGAAGAATTATTTATAACAAGTAAATTATGGAATGATAACAAAGGGTATGAAGAAACTTTAGCTGCTTTTCATCAAACTTTAGAAGATTTACAGCTTGATTACCTTGATTTATATCTTATCCATTGGCCAATTGCAAAGGCTTCCAAAGAAAATTGGAAAGAAGCTAACAAAGAAAGCTGGAGAGCCTTTGAAGAGCTTTATAAACAGGGCAAAATTAAGGCAATCGGTGTTAGTAATTTCCTTCCTCATCACCTTAAACCATTAATGGAAGCAGCAACAATCCAGCCAATGGTAAACCAAATCGAAATTCACCCAAGTATGTTACAAGAAGAAACTGTTTCTTTTTGTAAAGAACATAACATTTTAGTGGAAGCATGGGCACCATTTTCAAATGGACAGATTTTTGATAACAACACATTAAAAGAAATTGCTGCTAAATATAACAAATCTGTTCCTCAGCTCACATTACATTGGATCATGCAAAAAGGAATTGTACCACTTCCAAAATCTGTTACACCTGAAAGAATTAAAAGCAACCTTGAAGTATTTGATTTCACAATTAGTAAGGAAGACTCTGATAAAATTGATGCCATTACAAATTGTGCTGGTTCAGGGCTTCATCCTGATGAAATAGACTTCTAAAATATTTTATCATTATCACTTTTTATATGATACGGAAAACTCGTAATACGTGTTTCCCATCATTTATTTTTATTAAATGGAGGAATTAAAAAATGAAAGTAGTAGCATTTAATGGAAGTCCAAGAAAAGAAGGAAATACTTATCATGCAATCAAAGTTGTTGCAGCAGAATTAGAAAAAGAAGGCATTGAAGTTGAAATTGTTCACGTAGGAAATAAAGTAATCCGTGGCTGTATGGCTTGCGGTGGCTGTGCTAGAAATCAAAATGAACAATGTGTGATGAAAAATGATGAAGTTAATGAATGGATCCAAAAAATGAAAGAAGCAGATGGAATGATTTTGGGCTCACCAGTTCATTACTCCGCCATTGGAGGAACAATGAAATCCTTTTTAGATCGTGCTTTTTATGTAGCATCCGTAAACAATGGTATGTTCCGCCACAAAGTGGGTGTCAGTGTTGTAGCCGATCGTAGGGCTGGGGGTATTCCTGTATTTGATCAATTAAATAATTTCTTAAACTATTCGGAAATGATTATTCCAACATCCAATTACTGGAATATTGCTTATGGTACCGCTCCTGGTGAAGTAACACAAGATGAAGAAGGTATGCAGATTATGAGAGTTCTTGGTAAAAACATGGCTTGGTTAATGAAAGTTATAGAAGCAGGAAAACCTCATGTAAAAGAAAATGAGCGAGAAGAAAAGATATTTACGAATTTTATAAGATAAACCATAGGGCTGTCACACTAGCTAAAAATATTTAGCTGGATGCAGCCCATTTTCTTGTTTTATATGTTATCATTATCTTGTGAAACAATTTAAAATACATCTTTTTTGAACAACTCCAAGTAAAAATAATAAAGTTTTTATAGTAATCGCCTTTTGAATTTCTATAACCGCATGACAGTGGATACAAATAAAACCCTAAAGTTCTTTCTTTCCTATTACTTTTCGTAATGAATTTCCTTTTCTTTATATAAAAAGCATTCTATATCATGGGAATAAATAACACCAATTGCCTGTAAATAGGAATATATAATTGTTGTACCAATGAATTTCATTCCTCTTTTCTTCATATCTTTTGCTATATGATCAGACAATTCAGAACACGTTTTATCTACTTCATAAATCACTTCTCCATTTGTAAAATGCCAAATGTAGTTAGAAAAAGTCCCCCACTCCTTTTGAATTTCTCGAAAGACTCTTGCGTTCACGATAGAAGCCTCAATCTTTCTTCTATTTCTTATAATAGAAGAATCCTTCAATAATTCACCAATCTTCCCTTCCTCATAATTACATATTTTATCAATATCAAAATTATCAAACGCCCGTCTAAAGCTCTCTCTTTTCATCAATATGGTTTCCCATGATAATCCAGCTTGAAATGGCTCTAAGACAAGTAATTCAAATAGTTTTTTATCATCGTATGAGGGTATCCCCCATTCTTCATCATGATATTTTACATATAATTGATTTTTAAGATTACACCATTTACATCTACATAATAAATTATCTTCGTTTTTCATATAATTCCCAACTCCGTTTTTATTTTTTAATTGAAAATTTCTCACTTGCTCCTATCCTTAATATCCATTGTATCATACTTTCCCCAAAGCCATAAAAAATCATAAAACATATTTCTCATTAAGTTACTTATAGCAATGCACACTTTATCACACGTGGACACTCTCCCATGGCTCATTACCTTTGCGTAAAGAAAAAAATAATCAACCTAGTTGCCTAAGTTGATTACACTTCTTTTTCATAATCGAGTAGGAGGGAGTGATTAACTCCCGTCCTCTCACACCACCGTGCGTACCGTTCGGTACACGGCGGTTTCAATAGTTGATGTGCAGAGACTGA
>CASDVE010000054.1 GCA_949284175.1 uncultured Eubacteriales bacterium | reverse complement strand
TCTCACGATGGACACCCTTGCTTTCGGCTATATCCTTCCCACTACCGGGCGGATTTCGGACTTACACCGGTTAGAAACGTGCGCCGCCGGGCGCACACATAAAAAGGCTGAAAACAAATAATTTTGCTTTCAGCCTTTTCCTTTTTCCCCCTATAACTTTGAAATACCAATTAACTTTGTAACAAGTAAGCCAGCCGTTTTTTTATAATGTTTCTTGTACTCTTCATACGAAATGGATATGCCGTCAAGACTAAGCACTTTCATATTCACACCACAAAATAGGATAGGAACCCCTATATCTTGGAAACCATTTCGTTTATAAAATTCTTCTCTCCTCGCTTTCATCTCTTCACCATCTGGGGTTTCGATTTCAAGCATAATTCTTCTTCCTTGATAGCGTTTTTTTACCAATTGAAGCACTTTGCTCCCAATCCCTCCTCCTCTTTGATTTGGATTAATTGCAAAGTATTCTATCAAGACAAGGTCTTTAGAAAAAGAAGAAATTAAAATTCCTACAAACTCTCCTTTTTCTTCCACACAAAGAATTTCCATCACTCTTTTTTTACATTCCCATAAAAGCAAAGAAAATGGTCTTCTCTCTTCTTTTGGAAATGCTTGTTGATATAAAATCTTCACTTGACTTTTTTCTTGTTTTGTCATTCTTTTTAGTCGCATACAATACCAATCCTTTTTTATTTCCTATGCCAGCCACGCTAACATTCTTCCAAAAAATACAGTAAATCCTAGTTTTCCATAAATCGCCTTGTCATTCTCAGCACTTCCCACACATACTGTATTCACTCCATGCTCTTTGCACCACGCAAAAGCAAAGTTCACCAATTCCTTTGCTCTTCCTTTCTTTCTAAAGATAGGCTCTATATACATATCTTCAAAAATCCCCATATATCCTGTCTGGGTGGTGGAATATACCGTACTAATGGAGCACATTCCTATGACTCTTGTCTTACGCTTTGCAACAAAGAAATAGATCTTTTCTTCTACAATGGCATTTTTTAGCTCCTCTTGCGTTTCTTTTGATAAAAAGTCCTCATCCATTTCGTAACGATAACTATTTTCTAAATTCAAAATTTGCCAAATATCCTTTGCATCCAATTGTTCATAGGTGATCGTTTCTTCTGTATTCGGCTTTTTCAAAAGCAAAAGTATTTTATTGGAATCAAATCCATTATATTGAAAACCTAAAGACTCCCAAAATCGTTTTGTACGGTGTCCATAAGCATTTAATTCAAAATAGGTTGCTCCTTCTTTTCTTGCTTGTTGCTCCAATATAGAAAAACACTGCTTTCCAATCCCCTGCCCTCGAAATTCTGGAAAAATGCAGTAATCAAAAATAAAACATCTTCCATCTTGTGACTGATAGGTGCAGTATAAGGTAATTCCAATTCTCTCTTCTCCTTGTTTAAAAAAATACGCTTTTGCTTGATCTACATCTCTTGCACAGAGTTCTTCCATCATGGAGCGATATTCCTTTGAAAAAAACCATGCCTGCTCTTCTCTTGTTAAACTTCCTCCGATATCACAGTTTGGAAACGTATCCTTTACTAAATACCGATTCTTTTCTTTCCAAAATTCTTCCTTTTGTGCTTTTGATTCAACAAGTTCCATTGTAATTTCTTGTTCCATGTTATTCCCTCCCAGCAACAATAAAGTTTTTATTCTACTTCTACTATTTTATACACGTACCTTCTTCTATATCTATTTTATATCACATTTCCTATAAAAATCCTAGTGGAAACTGCTTTAAGTATACTCCTTTACCAATCCACAAATCATTTTCTATTGCTCTCTCATCACAAGATCCCGATTCAAGGTTTCTAAATAATTCAAGCATCCCCCATATTGATATGAAATAAAAAAATTTCTATCCAGTTCCTTGTACTTAAAGTTCTTTGGTTCTCCTCGCTCTATTCTCGACCAATAGCCTATCAGTTCTTGAAATCTTAAATAATAAAATTCATTTCGCTTTGTAAAAGATAGAATCATAAAACTGACTCCTCCCTGCTCCTCATAGGCTTTCATAAATTCTATTTGATGAGCATGAATATTTTGTAATGGAAACGTATCCGTTCCACATTCTTTTGCATCAAAACAAATGGGGTAGCCCTGTACAACTCCTATATAATCGACCGTACTCTTTTGATCAAAATATGCCAGAGTAATATGCCGTTTTTCTTTATCAATGGTAATCGGTTTAATCGGCGTTGGAATCTTTTGCACAAGTGCCAACTTTTTTCCTTCATACATCTCGTTTGTAAAATTGATAATATCTTCTAATGTAGAACCTCTAAGCCCTCTTGAATTCCATGTTGCCATATACTCTCCTTGTATCTTTGCTATTTTTATCGAACTTATGTTCATTATAGCATAATTTCTTATAAAATACTAGTCTGCATCGTACAAAACAACAGGCGGTATGCTATCACTAAAATAGCATACCGCCTGTCACTTTTAACATTCCATTCCATACACTTCAAATTGTGTCAATGCTGGAAATGGAGATGGATCATCTGCTTTCTTTAAATCAGAAAACTCAAGCCATTCAATCTTTTTTTTCTCAAATAAAAATTCCTGACCATGGCCTCCTTTTTCCAAAGATACCACCATTTCTGTTCCATCTGAAAATGTAATTTTTCCTTCTTCCCACCAGTTATCGTGAGGAAAATCAGCCCTTAAATATATAATAATTCGATCCACAATAACAGAACGACCAAATTCTATTCTCCATTTTGCATCTTCTCGACAGTTAATTCCCCATGATTCACATGGCCATTTTCCATGCCCTTGTGGTACAATCACACCATCAATGGCATTCATGGCAGCAAATACTTCTTCTCCTCTTGTTTCTACATTTGCAGAGGCATGGGGAAAACTATTAAACTGTCCATGCTGATCATTTACATTAAAAGAAAGATTCCGATAACATCTGTATTCAAACTCTTTTGCTTTTTTTACACTAATCAGATGACGCTCGCCTTCAAAAGCCTTTGGTGATAGATTGAGTTTATGCTCACCAAAAGGAATGTGATATTGCATATCTCCAATGAGATATACCATAGATTTTCCCATACTATCATCTATCTGGATCCAATAAAAAGTGTTTTTTTCTTCCACTTCAATCTGAATACTATCTCCTTCTTGATATGCCTTTTTGTATACGAGTGCGACTTCTTTCTCCCCTTGTGCATCAGCGATAATTTCATTTTCTTTATTCCATATCCTAATATTTATCTGTTCCATACGGCCACTCCATTTCTAAATTCTTTGTTTGGAACTGTCTTATTGAATACAAAATTTCCATTTTCTTTCATGGCGATTTCTTATTCAAAATACACAGGTTTATCATGAAAAGCGAGCGTTTCTTTAAAAATTCCTTCTGAATCAAATACAACAATTTGATTCTTTCCTTGCTTTAAGAAAACCCCTGGCACATACAAGTATCCCGCTGGCCCTACATTCCAATAACGCCCAATATGAATCCCATTGACAAAAACACATCCCTTTCCGAACCCTCTCATATCGAGAAAAGTATCTTGTGCTTCGTCCACCTGCCATTCATACTGATAAAATGCTGGTGTATTTTCTTTCCACTCTTTTGAAAAATCCACCTTACTAATATCCTCTAAATCCAGTGCATATTGTTTCCATCCACTTTCAAAATGAATATCCACCATGACTCCAGAGCGAATCCCCTTTTTTTGGGTTGGTGATAGAAGTTTATAGCCATAATTCACTCGTCCTAAGTTTTCTACTAGAATTTCCAGCATATTTTCTCCTTCTACAAATTCCATTGGAATCTCTTCTCCTATCTGCTCTCTATATTGTGTCCCTTGATAAACACCATTTAAATAAAATTGTGCCCGATCGCCTGCCTGAATCACTTTCACCTTCATTTCAGTTCCAAAATCTTGTACTTTTGTTTGATATAACATATAGCCATATCCACTTCCCGCCTCTTCCATCGTCATAGGATAGGCACTTTCTTGTCCCGTTGCCAAGTCATCAAGGCAAGAAGTCAAAGACACTTTCCCGCTTAACTTAGCCTCTGGATAGGCCTTACGCTTGCGATCTCTTGGAGGAAATGTTTCAATTTCTGGGAACAGCTCTTTGATTACAGCTTGAATTTTATAAAATTTTTCTGTTGGCTCTCCCCACTCTGTCAATACAGCATCGTAATCATACGAGGTGACCTGTGGTAAATCCCGTTCTCCTCTTGCAGAACATCCATTATAAAATCCAAAATTTGTTCCTCCATGAAACATATAGAGATTAATGCTGGCTCTTTGTAATAGCTCTTTGACTGCTTCTGCTAGATCTTGTGCATCTCTTTTAATAATCTCTTCTCCCCATCGATTGAACCATCCATCCCAAAATTCCATACACATCAATGGCATTTTCTTTCCATGTCGTCTAAAAAATCGTTCCATTGCATCCAAATTTTTATTGGAACGAGAACCAAAGTTTCCAGTCGGTAAAATCCCTTCCTCTAAAAGATTTCCCGCTTCTAATGCTGCATCCCAAGCACCGTCAGATGTAAAAAGAGGAACTTCTGCTCCATATTTCTTCATAATATTGGCAATGGCTTTTAAATATGATTTTTCATTTCCATAAGAACCATATTCATTTTCCACTTGCATCATCAAAACTGGTCCGCCCTTTGTCACCTGTAAATTGCCAATAATAGAAAATAATTCTTTATAATAGGCATCCACCTTCTCAAGAAATAGTTTTGTATCTGTTCTCACCTTTATTTCAGGATAAGTAAGCAACCATGCTGGTAACCCTCCAAATTCCCACTCTGCACAAATAAAAGGAGTCGGACGTAAAATTACCCACAGCCCCATTTCCTGTGCCTTTCGTACGAATGCCCCCACATCCTTATTGCCTGTAAAATCAAAATAACCTTCCTTTGGCTCATGGATATTCCATGGAATATAGGTTTCAACCGTATTGAATCCCATGGCCTTTAGATTATAAAGGCTATCTTCCCAGTATTCTTTTGGAATTCTGAAATAATGAATTGCCCCAGATAATATGCGAAACTTTTCTCCATTCAAAAGAAAATCTTCTTTTACTTGAAATATGTTCATATTTTTTTCCTACTTTCTTGTTTTCACCAATATGGCTCCCATTCTGGATCATAGATACGACAAAGTGCTTCCATATAAAAATAATCTCCCCAAAGATTTGGTTCATCCACACCTTTTCCTTCTGCATAAGCATACACACCATGTAAAAGCAAACCTTCAGATTGTGGATCGACTTTTGAAGATGCCAATTCTTTGAGTGTCAAGAGCATTTCTTTTGCTCTTTTTTCATTTTTCATCTCCAGCATACCACAAGCCACAATCGCCAATGCTGAACTATCTCTTGGCTGATCACCATCCATAAAAATAAGATCCCAATATGGCATTTTATCAACAGGTAAATGTGTTTCAAAATATTCTACAATTTTTTCATAGAGTTCCCGTTCTTCTTTTGACATTCCCTCTCCTGAAATCCTTGCGTGAAGTGGCATTCCAAGAATCGCCCATGCCTGTCCCCTTGCCCAACAGGACTGATCCGAAAAACCTTGATGAGTTGCCCCATGATCTGGCAAGCCCGTTTCTTTATTGAAATAGAAGGTGTGATACGTTGAATAATCTTCTCTTACAATGTTTTTAATCACATTTTGATAATGAATTTCCGCTTTTTCTTTATAAGATGGATCATGGGATAACTCAGAAGCACGATAAAGCAGTGGGAGATTTAATAACGAATCAATAATCAACCGATACTCTTTTTCTTCTCCCATCTTTCCCCACGCCTGAATAAATCCGCCTCTTTCCTGAAATCTGGATACTAGTACGTCTGCCGCTCTTAACAAAACATCTTTCCAATGTTCTTCTTTTAAAATACGGTATCCTGCTCCAACAGAAAGGCTGTATAAAAATCCAATATCATGATGATCTAAAATAAAATGTTCCTCAAGTCTTTTTTCAAAGCTCTTTAGATTCTCGTATGCCAGTTCTTTAAATGTTTCTTTTCCTGTATATTCATAAGCCATCCAAAGCATCCCTGTCCAGAATCCATTTGTCCAATCATCATTCTTCTTGATTCGATATTTTCCATTGGTTGCACAAGCAGATGGAAAATTCGTTTTAAACCGTATCATATTTTTTTCCAGAATACTACAAATTCTATCAAGCTCACTCTTTACCCAATCCGGTGCTTGCTTTCGATCAACTAATTTTTCCATTGTTCACCCTCCGATTCTCACATAAACCTTTATCCAAGAAAAGAGCGCACATAGGACGCTCTTTTCTCACTCTTTAGAAGAATTTTTCAATGCTAACTTCTGGATCATCTGGTACCATTTGTGCTGTTACTTTAATACCTGCTTTTAACAAAGTATCCACTGCTTCTTTTTCTTCTGGTGTCATACTAACTGATTTTTTATACTGTGTTGTTCCTGGACGATTAGACATATTTCCTATATTAACAGGAAGAAGTTCCACTCCCGCCTCCATCATTTTTACTAAAGTGACTGGAGATTTTACAATTAACATTACCCGTTGTCCATCATAATTTCCATTCAAAATATTTGCCACAGCTTTGTCAAATCCAAGTATGGATGTGTTTACCCCTGCTGGAGCTGCCATTCTTAAAATAGATTTTTCTGTATCATTAGAAGCAACGGCATCATCAATTACCATAATGCGATTTACTCTGAGTCCTGTTGACCAACGTGTTGCCACCTGTCCATGAATTAATCGATCATCAATACGAATATGTACAAATCCTTTCATTGTTTTTTCCTCCTATTTTCCTAATATTAAACACCTAAAATCTTGAAATTATATAAAACAATACCGAGAACAACAAGCAAAAGTGTTACTTTTGTAGAGTTCATTTTTTTTCTTCCAAGCAACCAGTATGCTAAAAATACAACTAATGTTGGAGCTAACTTTGGCATAATTTGATCAGCAATTTCTTGTAAGGACATACTGACTTCGCCCCAGTTGAACTCAAATCCAAATTTTGCACTGACAACAGATGGAATCAAAGCACCAATCACTGTAATACCAAGAATATTTGCGGCTTGTGTAATCTTTTTCAAACGGTTACCAAGTTCGTCTACGATCTTGCTACCTTCTTTATAACCCATAGCATAGAATTTTCTCATGCAGAACAATCTTAAAAATCCATATAAGAGCCAAAAGATTAATCCAATTGGATTACCTTCTAACGCCATATAAGAAGCGATAGAGCCGATTAAGGTAGAAGGAATAACGTGAAATAACGTATCACCAATTCCCGCTAAAGGTCCCATCATACCTGTTTTTAAAGCTGCAATTGTATCAACTGCTTCTACTCCTTTTTCTTCTTGGATCGCATTATCCACACCCATAATAATTGGAGCTACTGTATTATTGGTATTGAAGAACTGCATTTGTGTTTCTGCCATTTTCTTTTGTTCTTCAATTGTCTTTTGTTTCTTAATCATTGGAAGCATACTATAAAAGTATCCTAATCCTTGCATTTTCTCGTAATTCCAACCAGCTCCGCCGAGAAAATACCATTTCCAAAATGTCTTATTTTTTGCATCATCCATTTTTTTACTAATCGCCCATTTCTCCTCCTACGTTATTTCCTGATGGAGTAGCCACTGCTACTTGATCGTCTTTTGCGTTTTGGAAACTATATAGTGCAACTGCTAAACCAATTAATGCAATTCCAAGCACTGGAATATTTAAATATGCTGATAATACAAATCCAACAATTAAGAACGTAATGTTCTTTGCCACTGGTAAATAACGAAGCAAAATTGCAATACCGAGTGCTGGAAGGATTCCACCAGCTACCTTTAAACCATTCATAAGCCACATTGGTAAAATATCAATGACAGCTTGTACAAAGTTAGAACCGAATACTAAAGCTAAAAACACAGGAAGCATACGAGATAAACTCTGTGGAATTAATCCTAATAAATTCATTCTTGCTGCTTTATCAATTTCACCTGCTGCAACTAATTTTTCTGCACGATGTTGAAAAAATGTATTTGAGAATCTTTGAAGAATATCCAACTGAATCATCAAAAGACCAATTGGAATTGCAAGTGTGATACCAAGTTCTGTTTCACCACTTTGAATTGCAAATACCGTTCCTAATAAAGCCCCTGTCATATAATCCGGAATGGATGCTCCACCGAAGTTACCAACACCAAGCACCATCAGATTTAAAGTACCACCGACCATAAGTCCAGTCTTGATATCTCCCATAATTAATCCTGCAAAGAAACCTGCCATTACCGGCTTTACTGTACCAAATGTTGTATTGTTTCCATCATAAAATGCAATTCCTGCATACAACGTTAAAAGCAATAATTGCCACCATTGAATTGTCATAACACCTATCCTCCAATTTGTACTTTTTATTCGTCCTCAGATTCATTGTCTGTGTGTGCAACGAGATCCATACAACTAATACTGTCTTTTCCTGTTGTTAAAATGTCTTCCACTTCTTTCATATTCCATTCTGGAATTTCTTTAAATAAGCAGTCGACAATCATTGCTAAATTCATGCCACAAATCACTTTTGCTTGTGCGTTTAATCCATGTTTTGATAGAAGCATTTCTGCTTTGTTAAATGGTGTTCCACCTTTTATATCGGAGAAAATAACACCAATCTTTCCATTAACTAGCCATTGTGTTATATAGTCTTCTACTTGTTTTGTGAAAACTTCCACTCCATCTTCTGCTGTCAACTCAATTGTCGCAATATCATTTGCACTTTCGCCAACAATCATATTGGCTGCACGTTTCATTCCTGATGCAATTCCATGATGTGATAAAAGTAATATTTCCATTTGATATCCTCCTCTTCTTTCCATTTACCATATGTTTCTTACTAAATGGCTAAGAATATTCATATACAAAAGAATGCTATACTGACTCTATTTCCACGCTGAAATAATCCCAACGCTTGTAACTTTCAATATACTCTATAATTCTACCATCGAATAAATAAGTATACCTTCTAGTGAATGCACATGGTTCTCCTTGTGGGAGATTTAATAATTCACACTCCTCCTTTGGCGAAGGAAAGGCAATTTCCGTAATTTCCTTAGAATCTGCTTGGTATAAATCAATTCCAAAATCCCTGTTAATTTTTCTATAAACGGATTGAAACTGTTCTTTTTCAGCTATTTCTTCTTCTTTGATAAATTCTTGGATGATATAGCTGTTCTGAACAATGATAGGTTGATTATCAACAAAACGTAGACGCTGTATTTTATAAAAATATTCGCTCGCATCAATGCCTAATTGTTTTGCAATGGTTTCATCAACCATCTTAGTAATTTCTAAAACTTCTGTTCTTTCTTCCGCATTATGATATTTTTCAATATCCGAAAACTTAACAATCTTGCCTTTTCTAGCTCTGGACACATAAGTTCCCTTCCCCTGATATCGAACTAAATACCCTTCATTTGTAAGCTCTTGTACTGCTCGAATTGCTGTAATACTGCTCACATTATATTTCTTTTTTAATTCTGCCTCACTATAAAACTTATCTCCGGGTTTAAATTTCCCATTATTAATTTCATATAGCAAACTTTGTTTTATCTTTAAATACTTAGGAATTGTCATATAATCCTCCTTTCTTTCCAACTTAACTTATCTTCATACAGTTTCCATTCTCAACCAGAAGAAACTACTCGTAATGTCTTGCATATCAGTCAAATACAACACAACTAGATACTCTACATATCATTCACTTAACCGGTTAATATATTAAGTTGATAACTGTATAATAGCACAACAAAACCATTCTTGCAATACTTGTTTATCAGAAAAATTGCACAAATATGAGCTGTGATTTTTATTTATTTTTCCTATAACCTAAAAAGGGCAGAATATAAGAATCTTAACTCTTATACTCTACCCTTTTCTTTCTATATCAAGCATTTCTCTATCAGAATACTTGCCTCACTTCATCATGGTTGTTTTCCAATATAAGCTAGAATACCACCATCGACATATAAAATATGTCCATTTACAAAGTCAGAAGCATCTGATGCTAAAAATACGGCTGGACCTTGCAGATCTTCTGGTGTTCCCCATCTTGCAGCTGGTGTCTTTGCAATGATGAACTGATCAAATGGATGTCTGCTTCCATCTGCTTGTTTTTCACGTAATGGTGCTGTCTGTGGTGTTGCAATATATCCCGGTCCAATACCATTACACTGAATATTAAATTCACCATATTCAGAACAAATGTTTCTAGTCAGCATTTTTAATCCACCTTTTGCAGCAGCATAGGCAGATACTGTTTCACGTCCAAGTTCACTCATCATGGAGCAGATATTGATAATCTTTCCATGTCCTTTTTCTTTCATACCCGGAATTACTGCTTTGGAAACAATAAATGGAGCATTTAAGTCAACATCAATGACTTTTCTGAACTCAGAGGCTTCCATTTCAAGCATTGGTTTTCTCATAATGATTCCTGCATTATTTACAAGAATATCAATAATCCCCACTTCTTCTCTGATTTTTGCAACCATTGCTTTTACTTGCTCTTCATCGGTTACATCACATACATACCCATGAGCAGTAATTCCTGCTTCCTTATATGCAGCCGTTCCTAAATCAACTTTTTCTTGATTGATGTCATTAAAACAGATGGTTGCACCCGCTTGTGCATAAGCAAAGGCAATTCCGAATCCAATTCCATAAGAAGCACCTGTTACAAGTGCAATTTTACCTTCTAATGAAAAATTTACCATAGTTTTTCTCCTCTTTCTTTGTATTTTATTTTGGTTTTCTTCTTATCTGAGATCTTTATTTGCAATATTATCCATATCGCCATAGTCTTGATTTTCTCCGCACATTCCCCAAATAAAGGTATAGGCTTTTGAACCACATCCAGAGTGAATAGACCAACTTGGAGAAATAACTGCTTCTTCATTGTGCATTACAATATGTCTTGTTTCTTGAGGTTCTCCCATATAGTGCATAACAAAAGAGTCTTCTTCCATATCAAAGTATAAATATACTTCCATACGTCTGTCATGAGTGTGAGAAGGCATCGTATTCCATACACTTCCTGGAAGGAGTTTTGTAAGTCCCATTGCTAACTGACAGCTTTCTACTTGTCCAGTCACAATATATTTATTGATAATTCTGTGGTTAGAATCTTCTAGCGTTCCCATTTCCACTTTGTTTTCATCTTTTACAATGACAACCCCTTCTTCTGGTTCTCCTTCTAATTTGATATGTACGGTTGGGTATGATACATGTGCTGGTGCACTGTTCATATAAAATTTTGCTGGATGAGAAGCATCTTTACTTTCAAATGTAATCTCTTTTGCTCCTCTTCCAATATACATACCATCTCTTGCTTTTACTTCATACACACGACCATCCACTGTGATGATTCCGTCGCCTCCAATATTGATCAATCCTAATTCTCTTCTTTGTAAGAAGTATTCGGCACGAAGCTCATCACCTGCTGTTAATTCCAATTTTTTGCTCACTGGAACGGCTGCCCCTGTAATAATGCGATCAATATGGCTATATACTAAATTGATTTTTCCTGCCTGAAATAAATTTTGGATTAAAAATTCCTCTCTTAATCGCTCTGTTGTATAATGTTTCACATCTTTTGGTGAAGCTGCTGTTCTGACTTCCATAATAATACCTCCTGTTTCTGTCATTGCTTTTTCTTGCTAATCAATCATTGATTCTTGACAATAGTATAGCATTCATTTTATTCCATTTCTTGTGTTTTCTTGATGCAAATATTGAAAATCTTGAACATTGAAGCTATAATATAACCAAACCATGCAAATTTTGTACAAAAGGAGGAAGATTATAGTATGAAAGACTGCTCATCCTGTAAAGAATCCATGCGACAGTGTATGGAAAACCATTCCTTTGCCTTTACCCATCTTTATAATGACGAAAAAGCAATGGATATGCACATTCATGACTGCTATGAAGTTTACTATTCGATTNCAATTTCTCATAGACAACTGTTTTTATGATATTAAAAGTGGAGATATTTTTTTAATTAATCAATTTGAAAGCCATTATTTAACTCAGATCGATCAACAAAAGCATGAACGTATTATTCTTTCCATCGATCCAGAATTTTTACAACGGCTCTCTACAAAAGATACGGATTTAACCCGTTGTTTTCACGATCGAAATACAGATATGCCTCATCGCCTTCGTCTAGATCCAGAAGAACAAACTCGCTTTATTTACTTCATCCATAAACTTCGATCCAGTACAGGATTTGGACAAGACATTTTGGATCAAGCGATCTTTTTAGAAATGATGGTCTTTCTAAACAGAGCCTTTGAAAAACGATGTCAAAGCAATGAAAAGGAACAAAACAACGAAGTGGCTAACTATCATTCTCAGGTAGATGACATTTTATCCTATATCAATACTCATATTCGAGAACCTCTTTCTCTTGAAGATCTATCCGCTCATTTTTATTTGAGCAGTTCTTATATTTGCAGAATCTTTAAATCCACAACAGGAACTACGATTAACAAATATATTACTGCAAAACGCATTAGTATTTCTAAATCATTATTAAGCCAAGGATATTCTGTCAATGAGGCTTGTGAAGCCTGTGGTTTCAATGATTATAGCAATTATTTAAAAGCCTTTACAAAAGCGGTTGGAATTTCGCCAAAAAAATATGCTCAATATAACTCTTAAACCTCTATAACGATAAAAAACACGATCCCAAAATAGAATCGTGTTTTTTATTATAGCTTTAAAACGCAAGCCCTTCCCCTTTTATCACCGTTTCAAATAAACGAGGAATTGGAGCTTTAAATGTTTTATTGGACAGGTAGGATAGTTCTCCTTTTACTGTTTGGAATTTTAATTCATAAGAATGAAGCACTTGATCTTGCACTTTGTATTTATTTCGGAACTGTCGATTTAATACAGAATCACCATACTTCGTATCCCCAACAACAGGATGACCGATGGATGCCAAATGGGCACGAATCTGATGGGTTCGTCCTGTAATTAAATGAACTTTTAATAATGTTACAGTATCACCAACACAAAGTGGTTCATATTCTGTTTCGATCAACACACCACCTTCTTGTCTTACTTTTGATAATGTAACAAGATTTCTTTTTTCATCCTTAATAAGCCACCCTTTTAAGTGAGAAGAAGACTTCACTTGTCCTTTGACAATCGTTATATAGTACTTATCAATGGTACGGCCTTTTAACAGCTCTGACATCGTCTGCAAACCGATTAAAGAAATTCCTCCTATGACAAGTCCGCTTGTATTGCGATCTAAGCGATTACAAACCGATGGCTTTACAACGATATTTCCTAAACTTTGTGTCCTCTTCTCTTCTACATGCTGTAACAACCAGTCATTTAAGGAGTAATCTTCTTTCTTTGCCTTTTGTGTCAGCATTCCAGACGGCTTATTCATAAAAATAACATTCTCATCTTCGTATAAAACAGGAACTTTTTGATGGCGACTTCCCATTTCTTGTCGTTTTCCTTCTTTCTTTGATGAAATAGGCTTCGTTCTAAAACTATCAATGGTTTCTTCTGCTAAATATAAAACGATGGTATCCCCCTCCATCAGTTTTTCATTTCCCTCGGCTTTTTTTCCATTGAGCTTAATATTTTTCTTGCGAAGCATTTTATAAAAAAAACTCTTTGGAGCTTTATCCATATATTTTGCAAGAAACTTATCAAGCCTTTGATTTCCTTCCCCTTTTTGTATTGTTAATTCTCGCATATGATTCTCTTTTCATTTTAATCTTTTTTATCAAGGTCTGTGGCTATGGTGTACTCATTGTCTATAACATTTCATCTTGTCCATATAAAATTATTGTTTTTCCACTTTAATCCCTGATTTTTCTTCCAAAAATCTTGGAAACTCATATCCATCACCGATTGCAAATTGTTTTCTCTTCACATAAAAAATCTCTTTATCAACAAATAGATAGTAACCTTCAAAATCTTGCAAGGCTTTTTTTACAGAGGAATAAGAAAAGTTCTTTTTTTGATCATAATTTTTAAATACCGCTTGTATTTCATTTTCATTAAAAGAAAGTTCAATCTCTCCGTTCTTTTTCTCTTTTTCCATTCTTTTTTTATAAAGTTTATCGATCCAAAGATTGCCTCCTGCTCCATCCACAAGCAAAAAGATTCCGACTAAGAAAAACAATAGATTTAAAATCCCAATCTCTTTTACTGGTGCTGTCATAAAAATGATCATATTAACTGCCACACTCACTCCGCCTAACACATAGCATGTCCATTTTAGGATTTTTAACAAAATAGTATATGGCTTTGTTTTGCGATAATAGGCGATCTGTTTTTCTCCATATTCTGAGCTGGCTTGATACTGCACTTGCATCTTCTTTCCTCCACTCTATTTCTTCTTATGGACATTGCGAATGGACTTTTTCTTCTTACTGTGTTGTTTCTGCTGTTTTTGTCGTTCCATACCACCTTGTTGCTTTGTTTTAGACAGATTTTTTTGTGGCGTTCCTTTTTCATTATGCAACTTTCTTGGGCGAATTAAGCAGTTTTTATCGAATCCAACTAAATCCATTCGTCCTGTTTTTTTCAATGCCTCCATAACAAGATCATAATTTTTTGGATTACGATACTGGATTAACGCTCGTTGCATCGCTTTTTCATGAGGTGTCTTTGGCACATAGACTGGTTTCATTGTTCTTGGATCCAGACCTGTATAATACATACAAGTGGAAATTGTGGCTGGTGTGGGATAGAAATCTTGCACTTGTTCTGGCATATAGCCTAAATCTCTCAAATATTCTGCCAGTTCCACAGCCTCTTTTAATGTGGAACCTGGATGAGAAGACATGAGATAAGGAACGAGATATTGCTTTTTATCCAACTGCTCATTGGTCTTCTTATAACGCTCCTTAAACTTTTCGTATACCGCATTTTCTGGTTTTCCCATCATTTGAAGCACGGGATCGGAAATATGTTCTGGTGCTACCTTTAATTGTCCACTCACATGATACTCACAGAGTTCTTTTAAGAAAGAATCGTCTTTATCCGCCAATAAATAATCAAAACGGATTCCAGATCGAATAAATACTTTCTTTACCTTTGGTAACGCTCTAAGTTTTCTCAACAATTTTATATAATCTTTATGATCCACCTTTAAATTTTTGCAAGGCTTTGGAAACAGACACTGTTTTGTCTTGCACGCCCCTTTGGTCATCTGCTTTTCACAAGCTGGGTACCGAAAGTTTGCAGTAGGCCCACCAACATCATGGATGTACCCTTTAAAATCTGGTTCTTCAATAATCAGTTTTGCCTCTTCTATTAAAGATTCATGACTTCTTGTTTGCACAATTCGCCCTTGATGAAAGGTTAAGGCACAAAAACTACACCCGCCAAAACATCCTCGATTGTTTACAAGACTGAATTTCACTTCTGAAATTGCCGGAATCCCTCCATCCTTTTCATAAGACGGATGATAGGTTCTCATATAAGGCAAACGGTATACGGAGTCCATCTCTTCTTGTGTTAAAGGCAAGGATGGAGTGTTTTGCACAACATAGCAATGCTCATATGGCTCTACCACCGGTCTTGCAGAAAAAGGATCGGTGTTACAATATTGTAAATAAAAACTTCTTGCATATGCCTCTTTTGATGCCACAATCTCTTCAAAAGCAGGAAGCATTAAAAAGTCATATCCCTCTGGAAGTTCTTTTGTCTTATAGACAGTTCCTTTAATAAACGTAATATCTTTTGCTTCTAATCCGCTATCCAGTGCATCTGCCACTTCTACAATGGAATGTTCTCCCATTCCATATAATAAAATATCTGCCTGTGAATCAAGAAGAATCGAACGCCTTACTTTATCATCCCAGTAATCATAATGTCCAAGACGACGAAGGCTTGCTTCGATTCCTCCAATGATAATCGGCACATGACTATAATACTTTTTAATCATATTGCAGTATACAATGGTCGCCCGATCTGGACGTTTTCCGATCACTCCTCCTGGAGTATAGGCATCATATTTTCTGCGTATTTTGGATACAGAATAATGATTTACCATGGAGTCCATATTGCCTGCTGTCACTAAAAATCCCAGCCTCGGTTCTCCAAATTCCATCACGCATTCTGGATTCTTCCAATCCGGCTGAGATAAAATGGCTACCTTATAGCCATGGGCTTCTAACACACGACTGATAATTGCCACACCAAAAGAATGGTGGTCAACATACGCATCTCCTATTACATAGACAAAATCTGGCTGTTCCCATCCAAGTTCATCCATTTCTCTTTTGTTTATTGGTAAAAAACTCATTTTAGCACCTCATAATTCCTTGTCAGAATATCATCATAAGAATCAATGTAATAGTCCGCTAATTGCTTTTTTTGAGCAATGATATGTTTTGAAAAAGCATCTTTTACTGCACAAGTTTTCATTCCTGCGGAATTTCCTGCTAAAATTCCTGCGGGAAGGTCTTCAAACACAAGACAATGTTCCGGTTCTACCTCTAATTGTTCCGCCACCTTTAAATAAATATCAGGAAATGGTTTTCCTCTGCCCACTTCACATCCTGTTAACATCACCTTGAAATAAGGAAGCACACCAAGACTATCAAGAACCGTTTCCAAAAGTTCTCTTGAATTGCTTGTTGCGATTCCAGTCTTTATCTTATTCTCTTTTAAATATCTTAAAAACTCAAAAACTCCATCCTTTAATGGCACTTCTTTTGCATACTTTTCATATGCCATTTCATTCCAAAGTTGTTTCATTTCTTCCACGGACAACGGAATTGCAAATTTTTCTTTAAAATACTCCGCTGTTTCTGTAAAACTTTTTCCTTCGATCTCTCTTTCTAACTCCTCTGGTATTTCAATCCCATACGGGGCTAAAAACTCTTTATCCAGCTCTTTCCAAACCCACATGGAATCCACAAGAGTTCCATCGAGATCGAAAATCACCGCTTTTATATTATCTAACATTCTTTTATTCCTTTCTACTCTTTACACAAAGATACAAGACAAATACCACATCCTGTTTTATCATCCTTTCTTTTTCAATTGGGACAATTCTTCTTTTGTTAACTCTCTTGCTGTTCCGATTGGCAATTCTTTATCCAAATGCAAGCTACCCATAGATAATCTTTTTAAATAGGTCACCTTCATTCCAACAGCCTCAAACATTCTTTTCACTTGATGAAATTTTCCTTCATAAATCGTCACTTCAACTTCTGATGTGGATTCTGTCTTACAAAGAACTACTAAATGTGCAGGCTTTGTTATAAAATCTCCAAGATCCAAACCTTCCTTAAACTGTTCTATTTCCCTTTGTGTAACAACCCCATCAATCTTTGCAAAATATGTCTTTTGAATATGCTTTTTTGGTGAAAGCAACTCATGGGCTAATTCCCCATCATTGGTAATCAGTAAAAGTCCTTCTGTATCAATATCCAATCGTCCAACTGGGAAAAGGTCATTTCGCTTTGCATCAATACAATCAATCACTGTTTTATGAATGCGATCTTCTGTTGCTGATACAACGCCAGAGGGCTTATTCAACATAAAATATTCATATTCCGCATAAGAGATCTGCTCTCCTGCAACGATAACTTCGTCATGTTCATCCACTTTTATTTCTGGTTTTTTTATGACTTCCTTGTTCACCTGTACAAGTCCTTTTTTTATCAAACCTTTGACTTCTGTTCTTGTGCCGACACCCATATCTGCAAGATATTTATCAAGCCTTAATTTTTTTTCCATTGTCTTTACATCCATCTCCATCCAGCACGATATTTGTTCTTCAATGTTCCTTTACTATTTTTTCCCCATCCAAGTGGATAGTTATCAGCACAAATCAAAGCCATTCCATCTTTTCCACCTTCCACTGGAATTGTTTCACATTTTAAATATTTAATCCAGTTTTCTTCTGCAATGGAAATCGCATTGTCAAATCCCTCTTTTGTCAGTGCCATAGCAAGGGCTTGACTTGGCTCAAACCGATTCTTTTTCATAATACCTAAAAACAGTCCTGAACGCAATGTTCTTAGTCCATGAAAATCCGCCAAATCATCTGGTAAATAATAGACATAGTCCTGATTAATAAGAAGTCTTCTTTCCTCAATCTTTAAATTAGTCTGTGCTAGAAATTCCATCACTTCTTTTGGCAGTTTTGGTCTTTGGTATGGATATGGAACATAAGTTCCAAGTGAAGTTGATTGTTCTGATTTTTTTAAAAGTGCCACATAGTGACCTTCTCCAGCCACTTTATGAGGCCAAATTCTTCTTGTCTTCTTTAATTCTTCATTGTTAGTAAGTCCCCACTCTGGATGTCCGGTATCAAATCCATCAAACATAGGAAGTTCCACAAGGGAAAGCCCTTCATCAAGACTCAATAAAAATTCAATGCTCTGCTCATTTTCTTCTGGTGAAAATGTGCAAGTGGAATATAAGAGCATTCCTCCTGGTCGTAACATTTTTATCGCCTCTGGAAGAATCTCTCTTTGTAGGTTAGCATAAAAATCCACTCCTGTCTTCTCCCAATTTTTCATAATAGGAGGATCTTTTCGAAACATGCCTTCTCCGGAACAAGGAGCATCAATTAAAATCTTATCAAAATACCCACCAAATCTTGTAGCTAATTTTGCTGGTGATTCACTGAGTACAATGGCATTTTTTAGCCCGAATAATTCTACATTTTTTAAGAGGGCTTTTGCTCTTGAATTGCTAATATCATTTGTAATAAGCACACCTTCTCCTTGTAGCTTCACACCAAGTTCTGTCGTCTTTCCTCCTGGTGCTGCACAGAGATCAAGAACCCGATCCCCTGGCTCTACTGGTAAGAAACTAGCCGGTGACATAGCACTTGGTTCTTGTAAGTAATAAAGACCTGCAAAATAAAATGGATGCTTTGCTGGTTGTAATTCATTGTTATAATAAAAACCGTTCTTTGTCCATGGAACTGGTTCCAACTCAAATGGACTTATAGCTAAAAAATCTTCCACAGAGATTTTACTCGTATTTACTCGAAGACCACTTTTATTTTTCTGCTCAAAACTATCCACATAAATTTGGTATTCTTCTTCTCCTAGAAGAGATTTCATTTTTTCTTGGAATGTAATTGGTAAATTCACTGTTTTTCTCCTATATCTATTCTATCTTTTATCTTTTTATGGCAACATTGAAAATCCTTCCCATATCTTTTTGCGATACAGGAAGGATTTTTCATCAACTCAGGTTTTGTGCTCGATAACCTTCTGTAATAATGTCAAGCTGTTTGCTAAAATGTTTTAATTGCTCCACATTGCCATTTTGGTATACTTTGTAAAATTCATCTTGTATTTTCATAACCTCTCTTGTATTTGCCACACGAAACAATCCCTGAATATTTTTCAGAATATCCGATACAAGTCTATCTTTTATGGTAAAGGCATTTTGTGCATCCATAATTTCATCTCTTACAGTTGACATCTCTTCATCAAGATTCACAACTGCTCTTGCTGTATTGAGCAGACGCTCTTTGATATGCTCTGGAATATTTCTTTTATATTTATATTGTAAAGAATGCTCAATGGTTGCCCAAAAATTCATTCCCATTGTTCGAATTTGAATTTCAACTTGAATTGTTTTTGTTTCTGTCACCATATTCACATCATAATATAAAATCATATGATAGCTTTGATACCCACTGGACTTTGGATTCCTTATATAATCCTTTTCACTTTTTAACGTCATATCCGTTCTATTCTTAATAAGGCTGACCACTTTATCAATATCCTCTTTGAATTGACAAATAATACGGATTCCAGCAATATCTTCTATTTTATCTTCCACATCTCCAAGCTCATATTGCTTTTTTTGTACTTTATCTAAAATACTCGAAATGCTTTTTACACGTCCTTGAACTTCTTCAATCGGACAGTACTGATTGGAGTCGTGAAATTCTTTTTGTAAATTGCGAAATTTCACAAGAAGCTCCTCCACAGCAAAATAATATGGATCAAGCATCTCTCTCCATACACGTAATTCCATTAAGCTATTCACCTCTTGTCTCTTAGCATCTTTAAATTATTATAACATAAACTAATGATTCAAGTAAACATTTATGTTTGATTCCCTTTCTCACTTTCTTCTTCAAGGTCTTTTAAAATCCAATAAGGGTTTATGCTAATTTCCTCTTGATATTTTTTATCTTCACCTTGTAACAACATTTCACCTTGTAAATAGATGCCAAGATGTAAGTGAACATCGAATTGTCCCACCGTTCCCTCTTCTCCATATCCACTATCTCCCATAAATCCAAGCAACTGTCCAGCATAGACTTTCTGTCCAACCTCTAAATTATGGGCATAAGAATCAAGGTGTGCATAATAAAAATAGACACCATTGTTGGAACGAATCCCAATCCTCCAACCGCCAAGTGTCAACCATCCTTTATTTTCCACAATGCCATCGCTCATGCTAAACACTGGAATTTCTCCTCTTATGTTGCTTTGTGACATGAGATCACATCCCTCATGCCTTCTTTTTCCGCCAAAATTTCGTTCTCCACCCCAAGAATTACCATATGTAATGCTATCCAGATCTGCGATGGGAAAATAAGTCGCATCCTTTTTTATCATTTGATATGGGGTTTGGTAATCTTTATTTTTCTTTAAAAAATGTGTGAATCCAATTCCTTTATCCCCTTTTTCCATAGAGCGAAAATATTCTAACTTCTCTTTTGCAATTTTTTCTTCATTTTTTGTCGCTAAGGAATCCAGCAACAACAATTCTCCGCTAAAAATGCTGACAAAAGAAAAGAGAATCATGCTTAATATCATAATTCTCTTTCTTAACTGTATCATTTCGATTCCTTTAAACAATCGTATTCTCAATTTTTTGGTGCTAGTTCTATGGTATCGTTTCAACGATTCACTTCCTATCATCCTTTTTACCAAACAAGATAGATCGCTCCCCAAGTAAGTCCTCCACCAAAGCCACATAAAACAAGTTTATCGCCTTCTTTGATTTGATTGTTTCGATTCATCTCATCAATTAAAAGTGGAATACTTGCAGAGGATGTATTCCCAAAGCGTTCCAAATTCATTGGAAATTTATCAAGTGATACTTTTAATCTCTTCGCTACGGACTGCAAAATTCTTTCATTGGCTTGATGAAGAACAAACCAGTCCACTTCATCCACGGAAACATTGGCTTTTTCAAGCACTTCTTTTGTAATTTTTGGAACAGTGGAAACTGCAAACTTGAACACTTCTTGCCCATCCATTGTCACATAAGCATTTTTCTCTTCATTCTGAACATATAAGTTATTATTTTTACGTCCATCAAGGGCTAATACTTCTCCCTTCACTCCCGTAGAACCGACAACGGCTTCATAAGGAAGTTCTCCTCCATCGGTTACCACAACGGCTCCTGCTCCATCTCCAAATAAAACACAGGTAGAACGATCGTTCCAATCCATGATTTTCGATAGAGTTTCTACACCAATAACAAGAATTTTCTTTGCAAATCCACTGGATAAATAAGCGGAGGCAGTATGCAATGCAAAGAGGAATCCAGAACACGCTGCATTTAAATCAAAACAAACTGCACGATGTGCTCCTATTCGTTTTTGAACCTCACAAGCAGTATTTGGCATGACTTGATCCGGAGAAATCGTTGCAACCAATATCATATCAATCTCTTCTGGTTGCACTCCTGCATCCTCTAACGCTTTTTTTCCTGCTTCCGCCGCCATATCATTGCTGGTTTCTGATATTGCAATATATCTTGAACCAATTCCTGTTCGACTTCTGATCCATTTATCACTTGTATCCATTACTTGTGCTAAATCATTATTTGTTACTGAACGAGCTGGAATGGCACTTCCAGTTCCTAAAATTTTTACTGACATCGTCTCATCCTTACCTATGTAAAATATATTTTGATATTCAAAGTATATGCCATCCCAATCTATTTGTCAAGTCAGACCACCATACGATATAGTGTATCTTTTAAATAATAATGCACACAAGCCCACCATTTCCATCATTGATAATTTTTTCCATCGTATCTTGTAACTTTATCTGGCTTTCTTCTGTCATTTTTGCCGCCTTTTGCATCATGCCATCTTCCACTAGCTGTTCTACGGATTTTCCAAAGATATTCACTTTCCAAATGCCTTCTTCCCCGTTGATTGACTCCTCTTTAATATAATTGATGAGATCTTGTGCTTGCTGTTCTGAACCTACAATCGGTGCTAGTTCTGTTGTAATATCCGCTTTAATCATATGAATCGATGGTGCCGTAGCACGAATCTTCACACCGTATTTAGAACCATGTTTGATCACTTCTGGAGTGTCCAAATGAATTTCACTTTTTTGTGGTGTCACAATTCCATAGCCTTTGTAACGCACCGCTGAGATAGCATCCGCCACCTTATCAAATTCTCCTTTGCCCTTAGAAAGCTCTCGTAACATCTGAATGAGTTCATATTCACTATCAATGGTCATTCCTGTCAATTCACTCAAAATTTGATAATAATATGGCTCTTTCATTGTCACTTGAAATTTCACTCGCCCAGTATCCATCTCCACTCTATCGAGCTTTACGTCATTCATCATTTCTGTTATTGGCATTTCTTTTTGATACAGATCTTTAATCCACTTAAACTGACCAAAATTTTCTTTCATCCATTGGAATAATTCTTTTTTTAACCAATGTTCCATAGGGAGTGCCTCCAACCATTTTGGCAAGAAAAATTCCATGCAGTTAATTGGAAATTCCAATAAAATCTGTTTTAAAATATCCTTAATATCCTCTGTCTTTAATTGCTCACAGTTAAGCGGTTTTACTGGTACTTGATATTTATTTTCCAAGGAACTTGCTAACTCCCTTGCCTCTTTTGAGTAAGGACGACTAGAATTTAACAGCACAATAAACGGTTTCTTTAGCTCTCTAAGTTCCGCAACCGTTCTCTCTTCTGGCTCTTCGTAATCTTCTCTTGGAATTTCTGTGAAACTTCCATCTGTGGTAACAACAATCCCAATGGTTGAATGATCCGCAATAACTTTTCTTGTTCCAATCTCCGCAGCTTTTGTAAATGGAATCTCATATTCATACCAGGGCGTTTTTACAAGCCGTTCCTGATCATTTTCCATGTGTCCAACTGCACTATGTACTAGATATCCTACGCAGTCAATCATTCGGACTTTAAAAGATATCTCATTTTCCATCTCAATGGATGCCCCATTCTTTGGAATAAACTTTGGTTCCGTTGTCATAATTGTTCTACCAGTAGCACTTTGTGGTAGTTCATCAATTGCAAGTTGTTTTTCATGATCATCCGCCATATTGGGTATGACTAACAGATCCATAAAACGCTTAATAAACGTGGACTTGCCTGTCCGAACCGGACCTACAACACCAATATAAATATCTCCATCCGTTCTGGCACTAATGTCCTTATATACATTAAAATTGTCCATCCTGGTACCCCTTTCTTCTATCACTCTCTAATGTATATGCAAAGAAATTCGCAATTATACCATTTTTTTCTTTAAAACTCCTATATCATTTTAAACTCCACTCTTTTACGGCTCTATGTCAATGGTTGGGGTGGATTATTTTTACAATCCGCTTCCTTTCTATATTTAGAGGACTTTTTATTGCATCATTCCTAATTCTTATTTTTAG
>CASDVE010000053.1 GCA_949284175.1 uncultured Eubacteriales bacterium | reverse complement strand
GAATTTAAAAACCAACAAATTGATGAAACATTAAAAGCATTTGAAATTGAACGTTCTCTTAGTATGAAAGGCTGTCCTTATGACAATGCAGTTGCGGAATCTACCTATAAAATCATAAAGACTGAATTCATAAAGAATCGAGTTTTTGTATCACTAGAACAACTACAAATAGAATTAGCTGACTATGTCAACTGGTTTAATAATCATAGAATTCATTCTTCACTTGATTATTTAACACCAAAAGAATTCGAAAAACATACCCTTAAAAAAGTTGTTTGACGAAGTGTTAACAATCCATATTGTTCGTGCTATTTTTTAAATAATTATTGAACTAGTAGCTATCAACTCCATTATAATTTAGAAAAAACAAGAAATTTTAATGAGATATATCAAACAGATGCTATTAATTTATAACAACACAATAAGCCACTCAGACGAGTGGCTCACCATCAAGATATCATACATTTACTATTAAAAGCATTTAGAACTATTATGATTTCATAATGCTTTTTCTGCTCTATATTTTATAATACCAATACACTGTGAAATTCGTAGACATTTTTGCTGATTGCATTTTTATATTTTTAGATTTCATATTGATAATCTCCTTTCATTTTTCCTCTGCTTTTTTAATATTACTAGAAAAAAATTACAAATTTTCTTTTTTGTAATAAAAACGAGTATTCGTGTAATTTTTCCTCAAGATATCATTTCTAAATTTATTATAAATTTGATGCAAAATACATTTCATGAATTTCTTATGTTTACAAGCAGTTGTCATAACTTTGTACAAATACAGTTTCTGACTCGTTGCTTTTGTGTAAATGGCTTGAATGCATGATTTATTTAGAACTATCTTTCAATTTATATTTTTTTAAATATCTTTTCCATAAAATTAAATCCTTTATCTTCTTATTATAATTTTGTAAGTTATCTGTGAGCTCAATATAATCATAGGCTCCCATTGCTAGAATAGAAAAAATAGCTTGTGGACTTGCTCCTTCTACTATAGCCAAAATCGGAATAGAATTTCCTAATTTTCCCTTTATCTTTATAATAGATTCAAAGTTTTCATTTTCGATTAACTTCCTATCAAAATCTATAATCACAACATCTCCATATGGATATTCACCCTTTTTTAATAGAATATAATGCCTCCAAATCAATTCATATTTCCCTTCTACTATTCCCCTGATATTTCCAACTAATTCCTCATTATCACTAAATAACAATATTTTTTCCATATTTGCTCCACATAATATATTAATAAATTTCCGTCTTATTATTTTATCTCATTTTTCTCTCTCTATTTTTTTATGTAATAACTTCGATAATTCATGTAATTATTCCTCGCTTCCATATAACAACACTCGAATTCGAAACTGTTTTGGTGTAGAGTCTTCAATTGTTACTATCCCATGATACTTGTGAGCAACTCTCTGTACAGAAGATAAACCAATTCCATGATTTTTTGCATCTGCTTTTGTAGATTTTAGTTTTTTATCCTTTGTTTTTATTAGATCGCCTTCGTAACTATTGGATACAAATACTAGCAAATTACTTTTGTCATATTTTATATGTATTTTTATATATTTTTTTTCACTTATTTTTTCTGTAGCTTCCACAGCATTTTCTAATAGATTACCAAGTATCAGACAAATATCTGCTCCTTTAAAAGGCATCATCATCGGAACTTGAATATGAACTGAAAAATCTATCCCTTTCTTTTTTGCAATCATATCCCAATATCCAATTAAGGAATCAATTACAATGTTTCCACTATTGGCAACCGAAGATATCATTATCTTCCCTTCATCCACAACTTCATTCACAAACTCAATAATCTTTTTACAGTCTCCATTTTCTGCATAGGCAAGAACGGATATCAAATTATTCTTCATATTATGCTTTGCATCTCTTATCTGGAGCATAGACATTTCTCTTTCTTGTTGATGTCGCTCACATAACTCTAACTGTTGCTCATAAACCGAATTCATCTGTCTTAATAGTAAATCATCCGCTAATTTCATATAAATATAAAATATCAATACATTCATTATAAGTAAAATAATTGCAGAAATTGCAGACTGTAAGTATATAGAACTATCTTTTGATTGAATTCCAATCAAAAATATCGTATTCATAATATAAATACTTCCAACAGGAAGTAAAACAAATATTACATTATATTTAAAGTATAATTCTTTTATTTTTTCATTTACAAAAACTCTTCTCAATACCAAAATAATCATCAAAAAAATTATCTTTGATATAAGAGAACCCAATATCTGATATAATTCATAATCTATGGTTTTATCAAAACAAATTACAAATATGTATCCAATTAATGTTTCTATCAGCATAAAAATAGTATTAAAAGAAACAGAAAAAATACACTTATTCCAAAACCCACCTGAATAAACTATTATTGTAAGAATTAATACAATTATAGTAGCAACACTTATATTTATATATACCGGAAACAAATAATAACTTGATACCATGAATCCCCATATTATAAAAACAATATAACCAATGATAGAAATTTTATTTCTTTGTTTTCGGATAAAAAATATATCAAAATAGGAAATAAATAGATAGATTGCAAATCCACTCAATACTATATTTAAACTATAAAATAGTATTTTATTCATCCACATAAAATGTGTCCTCCATTGCACAATACTGTTCACTAATTTTCTTCCTTCTGTCCTCGCTAATTGCAATTCTCTTTCCATTATTCATGATAATAGAATCATAAGCCTGTCCCTTTATATGCTTATAATTTACAAGAAAAGACTGATGTACACGCAAAAAAGATGCTTTACAGTTTTTTAGGATATTTTCTATCTCATTTAATTTTCCATACAACTCAAAAGTTTCATTCTCAGTTATAATAAATATTTTTCGCTTATTACTTTCAAAATATAAGATATCTCGAATTTCCACTTTATGATTCACTCTCCTATAACTATATCGAAAATAACAATCTTCCCTATTAATTTCTTCACATGCTGCTTTAAAATATGTTTCCATTTGTTTCTCATCTATTGGCTTTACTAAAAATTGAAATGGCCTTACTTCAAAAGAATCTCTCATATGATTTTCATGACTTGTGACATAAATTATCAAAACATTTCTATCATATCTCCTGATCCTTTTAGCCGCTGATATTCCATCTTCCTTCTCCATCTCTATATCCAAATAAATAATATCAAAACGTTCTCCTGCTACAATAGCATTCGCTAGACTTTCTCCATCCCAAAACACCTCTATGTCTATATCAAGAAAATTGTTCTGAGCTATTTTTTGTAGCATCATCTCCATTCTTCCAGTCATCTCCATATCATCATCACAAATTGCTATGTTTAGCATTATTATTACCTCTCCTCTGTTCCTTTGTTATCATTTTTTTGTTTCTCACTTATCTTTTTATCTCTTGCATCATTGAGCAAATCCCCCCAATCATACTGCTCCAATTCTTTATACCCTTCAACTAAATTACTTACTCATCTAATTTTTTATACATTTCATTACGATTAGAATTTTTATGGCACTTGTTGATATCATCTAGTTTCATTTCCTTATCTATTACTATTTCAAACTGACTTGTTTTAAATCAACTTAAAATAATCATTTATACTCTTTAAATAGACTCATACCAAGCAATCTGAAATGTATAAGCATTCTCTCTCCCTTAAAATGATCACAATCACAAAAGGGCAATCATCATTATAACGAAAATACTTTTTAATATATTATATCATATATTCAATAATAAATCTCTAATGCGTTTGTCGTAACCATTTTGCTTTATGTGTTGGTGGTAGCTTATCCATTAGAAGCTGGAACAGACTACAATTTTTCACTGATGAAGTGACTAATAGATCTTGAATCCATTTGAACACAGAAATAATATGCCGTTTTTCTGGTTCACAATATTCTGCAACCAATAAGATTACTGATGCCAAAATTCCTTCTGCTGCATCATAAAAAAAGTATTTTGACTATAACTACTGGCAGAGGTTCCATCAGAATAGATAATTGTCTTAGCTGTTATTTTTGCATATTTTTCTGTCTTTGCTTTTGCTACTAAGTTATGATTGTCTTCTAGATACATATCCATGTATTGATTGACCAAGGTTAGTATATTATTTCCATCGGATCGAATCGGATTTCGCAAATTCAAAACAGAAATGTTATATCCATAATATTTTTTTGCGATTCCTGCATAGTTTCTAAATAAATCACCTTTTGTATCGGTTGTTAAAAAACTCATGCCTGATGCACACACATATTCAATATTTGGATAGAGAAAATTTGCAGTTTTACCAACACCATCTACACCAATCATAAGACAATGAATATCTCCACTATCGACCAATGCAGTAATCAAATTGCCTTTCTTTTTGTATCATACTATAAGCCCCTGCTCTTTTGATAATTCTTCCCCTCTTCTCCATTTCTCCGGTTGATAAGGTACCAAAACATAAGTTTCTCGAATTTCTTTTTCTATGGCAAATCGTGCTGAACATTATCATCACCATATAAATATTGTCGTACTAATTTATAATCTGCACTCCACCATTCCAAATTATTATTGTTGCTTTGAACTCCCTCTGCTTGATAAAAGTCAAACTGCTCTGGAACACCTTTCCACAGTAAGTGATTCACTTGGCTATATCATATCCACTTCTTCTATTGGTTCTATTATCGTTTCTTCTTCCAAGATGAATATTTGACTAGAAAGCTGTAATGCTTCTGTAATTACCATGTTTTTAATACTTTTCAATTGTTTTTGTTTCGACAGCGGAGATAAAGGAGAAACTGTCTTTTGATAGGTCAATACAATCTCGTTCTGCCACTTTCCCCATGCCTGATACAATTCCTCTACACGACTATCTTTTGCTAGTTCGTCAACGATTTCATCAATTAAATTTTTTACATCTCATTTGAGATATCCGTACAAAGATATTTACAACAGCGAAAACGTTTAAATCCTGAAATTTTTTATTACTTGAATCGTGAATACTTAATGGATTTTTATTACTCTGATGAACCTAACTTGTGGAAAGGCTATTTACTGCTTGCTATTGATGGTAGTAAAGCAGAAATGCCAAATTCAAAAGAAAATAGAGAAGCATTTGGAAATAGCAACAATCAACATTCTAAAATAGGATGCGTACGGGCTTTGGTAAGTGGAATGTATGATATTCTACATCACTTTTATCTGGATATTGAAATTGCTCATATTTGTGTCAGTGAAACTGAATTGACAAAACGAAATTTAAAGCATTCCTCCGCACGTCTGCAAAAATCCAAAAGAGACATTCGGAGCAATAGGAACATCTGAAAAAGGAAAAGGAAATTCTAGTAAGAATTTCAAAATCTACACTTCCTTCTGAAAATGAGCTTGTACTTATGACAGATCTTAATGAGGAAATCAATACAAAAGAATTGGCAAATTTGTATTATCAGAGATGGAAAATCGAAAAAAATATCATACATTAAAAAATAAAATGAAATTTGAAAGTGTAACAGGGAAGCTTCTATCTATGTATATCAGGATTTTGGGGCTCAAATATTAGTTTATAATATGATTCAAGACATTAGGAAGAGTGCAGATGAAGGAGCCACTAGTGCTGGATGGAATAACGGGAATAAATATCCTATGCTACCAATAAAAGTATATCAATCAGTCTTTTCAAGGAATCTATGATAAAGATTCTTTTAGAATTGGAAACAACAAAACGTATAAAGAAACTGGAAGAATTACAACCAGAGATGGACTGCTATGTGTTACCAATAAGAAAGCTACCAAGTAAAGAGCGTAAGAAAAATAGCTCTAATAAATAAAAAAATAATCAAAAAAATAGTTTTTAAAAAGCTCACATTCTATTTAAGGGGAATTGTGAGCTTTTTTTAATGAAATAAACTTGACAAAAAGAACTTTTTATAAATCCCTTTTAAGAGTATAGTAAATTTTCTTAAGTTTATGATGTTGGGCTTAGCCAGTGGTTTGTTCTATCCCTATAAGGGCTCATTACCAGCTCTAGAGTCTAAAGACTCATCGAATGTTTCACCAGTCACAACATCATTTACTCACTAAGTCCTAAAGGACTTATACTACTTATTTCCTTTTACTGTTTCCCCCGTAAACGGGTTAATGTACTTTTTTAGTGTCATTTGAGCATATTCTAAATCTTCTTTTAATTAGTTTTGAATATATTCTTCTATCTTTTAGGTATTTCTTCCGAATATCGAATTACATTTTGGACATATTTAACACTACCTTTCTTACTTGTATTGTACTGTGTTAAACTCTTCGTGTCCACATTTATATACTAACACCAATATATCGCTATACCAAAACAAAATACAAAACAGCTTAACATTTCCACCCCAATTTGAAAGCCATATTTACTAAAAAATGTTGGAATAGAATACCTATCCCAACATTTATTATAGAGCCACTCCAACTACCTCAAAATGACTGTTGTTCAAAAGGGGCATATCGTAAACTTATGCTATGCCCCTTTATATCGTTTTCTCTCCAAAACTACAATCCCTTGTGGTTGAATCCCCTTATCTTTTCTCATTTCCAGAATATGTCAATAACACAACGTTTTCCACATGGCTCGATTGTTCAATAAAAAACCTATTCAAGCCCTACTGTACAAGGGAATGGTGGAACGCACCTTTCACCTTAAAAACGGGGATATCGAGCCGATTAAAACCTTGATTTGCCTTATTGCTCGTATAGGCAAATAGAGTAAATGTTTATTACCTAAATTTCAATTTTGTGTGCAATCCAACTTTTAACAATGTAACTATTTAGACTCAAATGTTGGTCTCCATGCTGCAAACTGTACTAATTGTTCGTCTGTCCTATGATAGTATCTTTGCTCCTTATCCAGGTTAGCAATCTCTGCCATCTCATCATCTGTAAGTGAAAAATCAAGAATATCGAGATTATCTTGTATGTGGCTTACATTCTTGCTTCCTGGAATAACAACAAATCCCATCTGTGTATGCCAACGAAGAATAATCTGTGCACTTGTTTTACCATACTTCTTGCCAAGTTCAGCAAATACAGGTTCTTCAATAAGAGCCTTATCACCATGTCCAAGTGGATACCAGCTCATAAGCTTAATATCATACTGGTTCAGTGTCTGTCTTAATTCTTTTTGTGTAAAATATGGATGTGCTTCAACCTGAATAAACTGAGGTACGATTTCCCATTTTGTCTGAAGCTCCTCTATATATTTACCTTCAAAGTTAGATATTCCTATAGATTTCGCTTTACCATCTTTATATGCTTTTTCAAGCATTCTATATCCGGCAAGCCAATTTCCTGCAGGCTGATGAATATATAATAAATCAACATAATCAACACCAAGTCTTTCAAGTGTTTCATCAACTGCATTTTCATTCTCATACTCGCTAGCCCAGATTTTAGTAGATAAGAAAATATCTTCTCTAACAACCTTGCTATCCTTCATTGCTCTTCCAACTGAACGCTCATTTACATAAGCATTCGCTGTATCTATAAGACGATATCCCATCTTAAGTGCTTCTAGTGTACTATTATATGCCTCACCAGGTGCAAGCATAAATGTTCCAAGTCCTACTACAGGACAATCAATATTGTTATTGAGTTTTATTGTCTCCATCTTATTTTCCTCCTAATATGTTGATGCCTCAGAACTCTCTAATTTCCAGCATCCGCTTTCTTTAACAAGAGTAAAATCTCCTCTTAACTTCCATGTATGCCTGCCTCCACCGTAGACAGCCGCATTCACTCTACTTTTTCCAACCATAGTAGCTCTATCACCATCTATTTTTACAATGATTTCATCATGCTCCGCAGAAAAATAATTCAACTCTCCATTTTGAACAGATTGGAAGAAGCTTTCCTTAGACTGCCTCATTCCTGTCATATGCATAAGCGTATAATCTTCTATCATTATTTCACTCAAACCTTGTATATCTTTATTTATCATACAGTCCCAATATTCTCGGTATAATTGTTCGATTAATTGCTCATCCATAGGCTATTCCTTCTGCTCACTTGGATCCAGATACTTGATTACCTTGGCAGGTACACCACCTACAACAGCATAATCAGGAACATCCTTGGTAACTACTGCCCCAGCTCCAACTACAGCATATTTTCCAATTGTCACACCTGGGCATATCGTAACATTCATACCAAGCCATACATTCTTTCCAATTGTAACTTTTCCATATGTGTATGTAGTATGTCTTTCATTCATATCATGATTAATAGTCGCTATTCTAAGTCCTGGTGCTGCCATACATCCATCATCAAATTCAATTCCACCTGATGCTGAAAGAATTGCTGAATGATTAATAAACACCCCCTTACCAAATGTAACCCTATTTCCAAAATCACAAATAAATGGAGTAAGAATTCTTACATCATCTAATTTTCTTCCAAATAATTCTTCAAGGCATGAAACATAGGTAGGGTCATCTGGCATACACGCATTAGCCTTTGTGCAAAGAGTACGGGCTCTCATCATTTCATCTACCGCTTCCTTAAAATAGGATTCTCTATTATCTGTTGGACCGCCCTGATCCATCAGTTCATATACATATCCTTTCTCGTAATCCATATCACACGCTCCTTATATTATTCCATTGCCTTTATAACCCACCTAAGCCTCTATGGCCATATACTTTAAGCTCATTCAAAGATTTCTCAAGTGCTATAAATTCTTCATCGTTAAGTTCAACATTCGAAGAATCCAGGTTTTCAATGATCCTCTCCTTATTCTTGGAACCTGGGATTGGCACCACGTTTGGGTACTTATACAGCATCCATGCAAGACTAATCTGAGCTGGTGTGGCGTTTTTCTTTTCTGCAAAGATTTTAAGCATTTCCACGATAGGCTGATTACCCTCGATATTCTTTCTTGATAGCTGAGGCACCCAGTTGCGAACATCGTCATTCCGCTCGAACTGTGTCTGCGGCGTAATCTTACCTGAGAGCAGTCCGCTGGCAATCGGAGAAAAAGGAACAAATCCAATGTTGTGTTCCATACAATATGGGATGACACTATTTTCACAGTCACGTTCTACCATAGAGTAGATATTCTGAATTGCCGCCAATGGCGTCACCTGCTGTGCACGATCAATGATATCGACGTCCACCTGTGAAAGTCCCCAGCCACGAATCAGACCTTCATCAATAAGTCTGCCCATCGCTTCAGCAATCTCCTCAACAGGAATGCCGCTCATCCTGTGAAGATAGTAAATATCCACCATATCTGTCTGAAGTCTGTCTAACGATCCTTCAAGATGAGTACGAATCGTCTTATAAATATTTCCGGAATTCACACCATGAAGCATCAGTTTTGTCGCAACCACTACATCATCACGAATTCCTTTTAATGCTTTTCCTACAATCAGCTCATTATGACCGATTCCTGTAAGATTTGGGCTATAGACTTCCGCAGTATCAAAAAATGTGCATCCATGTGCATAGGCATTTCTAATTGCTTCTATACTATATTGTTCTGCCGGGATTTTCCCGTAACCATGAGAAAATGCCATACATCCCATGCCCACCGCAGATACTTCAATATCCATCAATGTCCTTGTTTGCAATAGAACCACCTCCGCTATTATCCCAATCTATAGTTTCCTGTGCGAATAGATGCAATCACACCGCCGTCAATAAGTAGGTCGGTTCCTGTGATGAACTTAGCATGTTCACCCAAAAGGAATGCACCTGCTTCTGCAATCTCATCTGCCGTACCGCATCGCTCTGCCGCAGATGCATCGATCATCCTCTGATAGCCTTCTCCGGCTGCAGCAAATTCATCATAAGCAAGTGGTGTCACAATGATGCCGGGACTGATGGTATTGATTCTGGCTCTGCGAGTTTTCCAACTGGTTGCAGCTGCCTTCTGCGCCTGAAGATGATTCACTCGTTTAGCGATCATATATGCCGTTCCGGATTTCTTCATGGCCTCCTCTTTGAAAATGGAAAGCTCCATCAGCTTTTCCGTAGGTGTGCGCAGGATTTCCTGTTCAACCTCGTAGGAAAGCGGGAACATGTATCCCGTCTGGCTTGAAATGATAAGCCCTGCACCGCCCGATGCTATCACTTCGCCAAAGGCATCCACTGCATAACCAGTGCCCACCATATCAAGGGCGAGAATATGCTCCGGTGATGCCTGATTTGGAGAAGCTCCAGCGGTATCAATGAAATACATCACATTTCCGAGAGATGCAGCCTTTTTCGCAAAGGCCTCTATAGACTCCTTCTCCATCGCATTTACAATCATTGTCTCCACATCGTATCCGCTGTACCGAAAATCATGAGAAACCTGCTCCAGGTTCTTTTCGCTGATATCACCGAGCAGGATCCTTCTTCCTGCTGCAATTCTTCTTACAATGGCCGTGCCCATACAGCCTGCGCCTAAAAGGGCAATTACTTCCTTTTTTTCGTTTCTGTCAAAAATCATTGTATTTTATCCTCCCTACAGCATCCCATTGCTTTTCAGCCACTTTTCAACTGCCTTTTTAGAGTTTGCTGCCTGACTGCCGGTGATGGCAAGTCCTCTCTTTACGACAGCACCTTTGGCATATTTACTGATATCACTCTCGCTGGAGCCCATACCACTTCCTTCATTCGTGCAAAGCGGAAGGATTACCTTTCCCGTAAAGTCAAAGGCTTCAAGGAAGGTTGCTACTGCCATTGGGATGGTTCCCCAGTAATTCGGATATGCAAGAATGACGGTTTCGTATTCATCGATGGATGCAGGCAGTGACACAAGCTCCGGTCTTGCGTTCGCACGCAGGTCTGCCTTTGCCTCATCAATACATGTCATATAGACTGGTGAATAAGGATTCTTCATCTCAATTTTTAAGGTATCTGCTTTCACAAGCTCGCCCATCAGCTGGCATACGATCTCTGTATTGCCAACCTTTACATAGTGCATCGAGCCGCCAAAATAGTTCTCATCTGCTCTTGAGAAAAAAGCAATCAATGTCTTTATCATAATCTGTTACCTCCCTGGTTTATAAAGAGTCTTTATTTTCATTTGCTTACTTTAATTATAGTGTCTATTGATTTATATTCCCAATCGAGATATTATATATCTAATCGAAATATTAAATAGCAAGGAGCTGACGCATTTGAATACAAAACAGATCGATTACTGTATTGAGCTTGCACATACTTTGAATTTCAGCCGTGCCGCTGAGAACCTGTTTGTCAGCCAGCCGACCTTTTCCTACCAGATTAAATTATTAGAAGATGAAGTCGGCTTCTCGATCTTTGACCGCAACGGGAAAGGTGCTGCGCTTACACCTGCCGGAGAACAATTTGTAACCTTTCTGATTTCCATGCGTGAGGATCTGAAACGAGCCATTGAGCAGGGACAGAATTTTAGTGCTAAGTTTCAGGATGACATTTCCATAAGCCTTATGGTCAGACAGGGCGTTTATTTCCTTCCGGAAGCCATTCGACTGTTTACAGATACCCATCCGGAGGTACAGATTTCTCCAAAATTCCAATACACCGGTGGCCTTGAAGATTTTCTGAATAATCAAACTGATATTCTCTTTGCTCTGGAAGAGCGTGTAAACAGAATTCCCGGAATTAATGTTTATAAACTTTTCACCAGCAAGATTTATCTCATCACAACGAAAAATGATCCTCTGGCCGAAAAGAATCGAATCACAGAAAAGGATCTATACGGAAGAACACTTATGGTGGGAGGTGGATCTCCACCTGCACTTCGTTCTGTCCAACAGCGTTTAATAAATTCAGGTAAAATACAGTATTTCAATAGCTCAGACCATGATACAACTCTCACAAATGTTGCAGCCGGTCGCGGTGTCTGCCTGGCACCAGGTTTTCTGAACGACCACAGTGACCAATATGCATGGATTCCTTTCGAGTGCAAAGAAAGCTTCTCCTGTGTTCTTGCAACTCATAAAACAGACAGCAGAACAAGCCTTAAAGATTTCATTTCTACACTTATACAGTTATATCAAGAAGCAATTGCCTTTCCGCTATAAAAACGCAGCCGGAATTGTTTTAAAATAAATTCCGGCTATGTAACGTTCTTTATTCAGTTATTGAAGGAAAGATAAATCAGAATTTGAATCAATCTACTCTATTTTTGTTAGTAACATATAAATGTCCTATTCCAAAAATAACCGCAAATATAATCAACAAAAAGTGTAGCATTGTTATACCACTTAGCAAAAATATACAAGTCGGAATAAGAGCCAACGCTATCTGTTTCCAATAGGCTTTCTTTTTGAAATATAACACCCAAATAGTCCAGTAAGAAATCATTAATAATATGTTGCCAAGCATATAAACAATAAAGGCTCCAACAGATGAAAAACCAACTTCTGCTAAACCTATATTAAATACCATTAAAAACATACTTGCATATCGCCCAATTTGTTCTACCAGATTCATGAGCTTATTTGTACTTTTCTTTTCATATCTCATATCAATTAGCTGGAAAAAGAGTTTGGAATCCTCTTTTTCAATTGGTAAATATCCAAGTTCATCTATGATCAATAAC
>CASDVE010000052.1 GCA_949284175.1 uncultured Eubacteriales bacterium | reverse complement strand
GTCAGATAATAACATCGATACTATTACGGGAGACGAACATAAAGCCACATATAAAGAGGTTACTTCAAACCGTATAGATACAACGGCTTTAAAACAGCAATTTCCGGAAGTAGCAAAAAGGTTCACCAAAACAACGAAAACAAAACGTTTTTCATTCACGTAAAAGGGAGGTTTCTTAATTGTTTATTATTGCTTGCTTTTTAATTTTCCCTTTAATTCTCATGTCAGAGATATTAAAAAAGAATAAATAAATAAATTATATAACCCCCGGTTATAATGCCGGGGCTTTTCTTTAGCTTTGTGCGCTTGCGTGCAAGGCTTTTCTTTTATCTTTATACTTTCTCATTACCCTTTTTGTTTAGTGTGCGTGTGGGCTTATTTTGGGCACATAGAACACGATCACCGGAGGGGGAACGACAGCGGAACACACAGGGGCAGGGAGTAGCGTAAGTTGACCAAGTAAACAAAAGACCTACTTTTCAAAAATTTCCGAAAATATAAAAAGACCCTATTGACAAAAACACGAAAACACTATATAATGATATTAACACGAAAACACTATATAGTATTAAAAAAAAGGGGAACTACCTATGAATGAGAAAGACATTATCACTGCCGCCATGAAATCGTGTGGTTGGACACAAGCAGAATTGGCGAAACAAGCTGGATATAAAACACAATCTGCTATCAGCAATCGAATAAACGGAAAAAGTCTTAGGGTAGATACTTTTGTAAAACTACTCGCTACAATGGGGTATAAAGTCGTTGTAATGAGCACTTCGCCAAATACTAATAAAAACAAGTGGTTCATTTCTGATGATACAACACCCAAAGTGGATTTAGACGCTCTTTTGTCCGACACAGACGAACCAGTAGTAGAACCACCAAAGAAACAATCTTCGGGAAAGAAAAGCAAATTAACAAAGTAGTAAAAGTAGCTGTTCCAAGGTGTTTGCGTATAAGTATAGCTGTATATTATGTTGCTCTATAACATAGAAGAAGGGTTACACGCACTAAGCCTTGATTTACCACTTTTGCTACTTACAAGGAGGGAATTAACAGGTGAGACAAAAAATGATTGATAGTTTGAATGAAAACGGATTCAAGTATTGTGAATCTAACTACTGGAACAACCCTGCCTATTCCGATATTGAACGAGAACTCGTGCGTTTCAGATGGGGTAAACCGGAATATAAAGGACACTTCAAGGTATACCATAAGATTCATTATTTTGATGATTTTATCATGGGCGAAATCGAAAACAAAGTGAAAGAATACAACGAGAAAGTAAAAAGAGGTGTGTTACATGAACGAGTTTGAAACGACACTCCACCTTATGATGATAAACAATGTGTCTTACAATGACTTGGCAGAAAAAATGGGTCATACCAATGGTGGTAACTTATATAACACATTAAACAGGAACAAGCACATTCATGTGGACACACTAAGAAAAATATTAAACACAATGGGTTATGACCTTGTTGTCAGAAAACAAGGAAATACAGAAGGTGGATATGTTATTGACGATGATAACACCCCTTCCCCTCTCCGCTTCCATGATATGAGCATGGAGTTTGGAGTTGACAATAAAAAGAAAAGACTTAACCTATCTCGCTCAGAAAGAATCAGACAAACTGAGGATTTAAAAAAGAAAGTCCATGAATTGACTCCTTTTGAGTGCGAAGAAAAACTTCGTGAGATTTGGAGCACGGTCAATCCTGTTCGCAAAAAAAATTCTACAATAAGTGAGTACGAGGGTGAGTATTTACAATACAGAGAAGAGTTCCGAACTATATACGGAGAAGAATTACCTGTTTACACCACCCCTGCTGAACCACAGAAAAAGAAGGTCACTTCTCAAACAAAAAGGTTTCCACTCGTTGATAGTTCTACAAAGAATGAAAAAGGAAAACTAATTACCAAAGACACAACCGACATGAAAGATATGTCCGAGAGAGCTATTTTCGAGAGACAAAAGGAAATCATAAAAAACAGGCGTGATTATCTAATGTCTTTGACAGCAGATTTTACAATGGAGGATTGAGGTGATTATATGATTTATGGGTACGCTCGTGTTTCAACAAAGGGACAGGCACGTGATGGAAATAGTTTGGAAGGTCAAACTTCTGCCCTTCAAGAAGCAGGGGCTGAGATAATATACCATGATTCTTACACTGGTTGCTCAACACATCGACCTGAGTTAGACAAACTTCTATCTGTTTTGCAACCCGGAGATACTTTAATGGTAACGAAATTGGATAGATTTGCTCGAAGTTTATATCAAGGGGCACAGCTTATTGAAAATCTCACAGAAAAGGAAGTTACTATCCATGTGTTGAACCTTGGTGTGATGAACAATACACCAACAGGAAAACTCATAAGAAACTTAATGCTCGGTATAGCTGAATTCGAACGAGATATGATTAAAGAGCGTACCTCCGAAGGAAAAGCTATTGCTCGTGAAAAAGGTATTCGTGTAGATGGTAGACCTGAAAAGAATATTCCTCTCCCTCTCTTCCGAGATTTTGTAAAAAAACAAAAAGACGGTGAAATGACTGTAGCTGAATGTTGTGCTGTTTTAAACATTTCTCGCTCTACATGGTATAAGAAACTGTCAGAACAATGATGGAGGTGTCATCATGGGACGATATGATAATTATCACAATACAAAGAATATTAAAAAAGCACAGAAGACACTTGATAAGCTGATGCGAAAACGAAAACCTGATCAATATAAAATCGATTTAGCGAGGGAAGCTCTGGACAATGCAAAGCTTTTTGAAAGCTGTCAGATTTTCAAGAGTTTCAATGGTAGAGCACCGAACGAAAACATCATGTTTAGTGATGATAATCGAGTGATGTGGTTTGTAAAATATCTTATTCCATATGATGAAATCACTTCTTATTCAATTGTTGAAAATAGAGTACAACATTCTCACACAAAAACTAAGACAAAAGGAGCTGTACCAAGAGCCATCATAGGTGGAGCTATTGCAGGAGGAATAGGTGCTGTTGTAGGAGCAACTACTGCGAGCTCAAAATCTGAAACTACTTACTATTCCGAAGGTGAGGGATTTTTCCTACAAATCTTTACAAAAGATGGAACCCGATATAGTTGCCATATTGAGAGTAACGGCTTTTTCTTTAACAAGATACATCCAAAGTGGATTGAACTCGGAACGAAGTTGCAGTCCATTATTGACGGAAAAATATAAAATTGATTTTAAATGGCGCATGATTGCGAGAGCACAAAGCTCAAACAGTCATGTGCTTTTTCTTTTTGGAGGCATTATGAAAGAATTATTAAAAACAATTTACGAAAGAACCCAAAAATCTTATGATTATCAAACTTATGAAGATTTATATTATATGAGCAAAGAAGCCATGAAAACGGACATCTCACTTGGAGTAAAATATTTAAAACTCCTATCAACGGAGTGTGAAAAATTTATTCTATCTCCTTCCCTATCTACAGAGGAAGTGAGAAAACTATATAACCTTCACAAGAGGGTATGTCTTGCCGCCGCTCCCTATGATTTCGACTTATATCTCTTATATGTAGAGTGGAACAGAGAGCCGGAAAAGAAGTTCTATCCCCCTCGACGAAAAGTTTTAAAACAAGTGGTAGACGCATTACAAGACCTTGCTGATGACAGGTTAGATTTATTGGCAGTTTCTCTCCCTCCTGGTACAGGAAAAACCACCCTTGCTATTTTTTATCTCACATGGCTTGCAGGAAAAATACCAAATGATCCTATACTGACTGGTTCACATTCAAACAGCTTTGTCCGTGGTGTATACGACGAATGTCTGCGCATTTTTGATAGGAACGGTGATTATTTATGGCACGATGTGTTTCCGGAGGTTAGTGTTACAAATACAAACGCAAAAGATTGTCGTATAGACTTAGATCAAAGACAACGTTTTGAAACTTTAGAATTTACATCAATCGGAACTGGTAATGCCGGTCTTTATCGTGCGGCTACTCTCCTCTATTGTGATGACTTGGTTTCAGGCATCGAAGTGGCTTTGTCCAAAGAACGTCTTGATAAATTATGGGAAACATACGCAACTGACTTGAGACAACGTAAAATAGGAGATCATTGTAAGGAATTACATATTGCAACACGATGGTCAGTTCACGATGTAATTGGTAGACTTGAAGACAAGTATTCTAATAGTGATCGTGCGAAATTCATTGTTATACCTGCTCTCAATGAAAAAGATGAATCTAACTTTAACTACGCATATGGAGTTGGTTTTTCTACGAAGGTTTATCATGAACAAAGAAATATGATGGATGAGGTATCGTGGAGAGCTTTATATATGAACGAACCTATAGAAAGAGACGGAATTTTATACCAGCAGGAGGAATTGAGACGATATTTTGAACTGCCGGACGGAGAACCAGACAGCGTTATTGCGGTCTGTGATACAAAAGATCGAGGTGCGGACTATTGCTGTATGCCTATTGCATATCAGTATGGACAGAATTACTTCATCGAAGACATTCTTTGTGATAACAGTAAACCCGAAATGGTGGACGCTCGATTGGTTGAAATATTAATGAAGCATAAAGTCAAGCTGGCTCGATTCGAGTCAAATTCCGCTGGTGGCAGAGTCGCACAGGCAGTGCAAGCAGACCTAAAAAAGAAAGGTAGCATTACCCATATTACGACTAAATTTACCACTGCAAATAAGGACACAAAAATCATTGTTAATTCCCCTTTTTGTAAGGAGCATTTTTTGTTCAAAGACGAGTCTGTTTATCCTAACCGAGATTACAAAAAAGCGATAGATATGCTTTGCTCCTACACAATGATGGGTAAGAACAAACATGATGATGTGCCGGACGCATTTGCTCAATTAGCAGAGTTTGTACAATCGTTGCAAGGTGAAAAAGTGGAGGTGTTCAAGAGACCATGGTAAGAAACGATGTGAAAGAGAGAAATCGAATTATAAAAGCAAAGTATAATGACCTTTCTTGGATAGGTCATAAGTTCGGTTCACTGACTGTACTTGAAGTTGTACACAAAGGAAATCGTTGGGCTTGGGTTTGTCGATGTGATTGTGGAGAGACTCGTATTTGCAATCCATACAAACTCATAAGTGGAAAAACCAAGACCTGTGGTTGTGGTAAAGTGGAACGAACAAAACTACTTGCAGAGGTTTATCGTACAAAACATGGCGGTAGATATGAACGCCTTTATGGTATTTGGCATGGAATGAAGCAAAGGTGTTTATGCGCTACTCATAAAGATTATCCCAATTGGGGTGGTCGAGGTATCACAATCTGCAAAGAATGGGAAAACAGTTATGAATCTTTTCGTGATTGGGCGTTATCCAATGGCTACGCAGACAATCTAACGATAGACCGTATAAACAACAACAGAAATTATGAACCGGGTAATTGTCGCTGGGCTACTTGGGTAGAACAAGCTAACAACCGCACGAGATAATTCACAATTTCCATATAATCATCAACAATAATTCCTTTTTACCGAATTAAAATGTTGACTTTTCCGAATAGATATGATAAAATATATAATAACATACAAATACAGAAAGCGCATGATTGCGAGAGCACAAAGCTCAAACAGTCATGCGCTTTTTTTATATAAAGTCGAAAGGAGATGGTTGCAAAGTGACAGAATGTTTTGGCAGGCGAGTCATTCTGTCAAACGCTTCAACAATAACAGATAGAAATATCGTTGAAATTCTTGATAAAGCGATGATAACGCATAACAAAAATCGCAGAGAGATTGAGTATCTCTGGAATTACTATAAAGGAGATCAACCGATTTTATATCGTAAGAAAACATTACGACCTGAAATTTGCAATCACATCGTCGAGAACAGAGCAAATGAAATAGTATCATTTAAAGTAGGATATCTATGCGGTGAACCAATACAGTATATCAGCCGGAACGGTAAAGAAAACACTGTTTCCGATATCAACGTTCTTAACGAAATGATGTTTAGTGTAGATAAATTCACAATGGATCAAGAAGTTATTGAATGGGGAATGATCTGCGGAACAGCGTTTCGAATGGTTCTACCAAGAACCGATGATGAACAGGATTATAGCGACTCGCCTTTCGAGATATTCACGATGGATCCTCGAGATACGTTTGTGATTTACTCAACCGAAATCGGTAACAAGCCTTTGCTTGGTGTGAAATATAGCAAGAATGAAGCAGAGACAGAATTAGTATATTCGGTATATTCCAAAAATTGGTATTGGAAAATTGAAGGTTCAAAAATACTGGAATCGAGAGCACATCCTCTTGGTATGATTCCAATTTTTGAATATCCTGCAAACAAAGCACGTCTTGGAGCGTTTGAAATTGTGATGCCGCTACTCGATGCGATCAACAACACTCAATCAAATCGCATGGACGGTGTTGAACAATTCCTACAGGCCTTTTGGAAATTTATTGGATGTAAAATCAGCCAAGATGATTTTGAAAAATTTTTGCAAAAAGGTGCAATAGTTGTTCCTCCTAACGATAGCGGAGGAAATATCGATGTCGATTTGGTGGTAAAAGAATTAAATCAAAATCAAACACAAACTCTAAAAGATGATTTATACAATGCGGTATTAACCATCTGCGGTATGCCAAATCGTAACGGTGGATCGTCAACATCCGATACGGGCGCAGCTGTTCTCTTGCGTGACGGTTGGTCATTGGCAGAAGCTCGTGCTAAGGACAGCGAACATGCTTTTAAAAAATCTGAAAAACAGATGCTTAGGTTGGTTCTCAGGATCTGTCGTGAGTTCGATAGGGTTAATTTACAAATCAGCGACATTGAATTTCAGTTCACACGCAGGAACTACGAAAATATTCAAAATAAATCTCAAGTTCTTTGTTCGATGTTAAATCAGGACAAAATTCATCCTCTTCTTGCGTTTCAACATTCGGGCATGTTTGTGGATCCCGAAAATGCTTACAGCATGAGCAAAAAATATTATGATGAAAAACAAGAAGAAGCATCAAAAAATCTTAACCCGGTAGTTGATCAAGTTACTGTTACTACTGACGAGAAATAATTGATATATGCGGTAGAGAAACCGCAATACAAATTTCGCAAAATGAACACAGAAGTTCTAAAAAGGCAAAAGGAGACTTATTGAAATGAGTAAAATCGATACAACTAAAATCGAAGGTTATAACGAAATGACCGCAGAACAGAAAATAGCGGCATTAGAAGCATATGAAACAAAAGATCCGGATTATGCTGGATATGTCAAAAAGGATATATTTGACAGAACCTCATCCGAATTGGCAAACGTCAAAAAACAGTTGCGTGCAAAAATGTCAGAAGACGAACAAAAATCCAGAGACGAAGCTGAAAAACGTGAAAAACTGGAAAAAGATTACAACGATCTGTTGAAAAAAGTAACTATATCAGAACATAAAAATCAGTTTCTTGCTCTTGGGTACGACGATCATCTTGCCGGAGAAACAGCAGAGGCGTTAGTAAATGGTGATATGACAACTGTTTTCACAAATCAAAAAAAACATTTAGAAACGATGGAAAAAAAGATTCGTGCTGATGTACTGAAAGAAACGCCAAAACCTGACGGCGGAAACGGCGGAAACGAAGTTGATTATCAAAAGAAAATCGAAGAAGCACGATTAAACGGTGACATGAGTTTAGTTGCTTATTACACAAGACTTGCGTCACAAGAATCGATTAACATTTAAAAAGGGGAATAAAAAATATGGCAGACAAGTTGGCTACAAGCTTTGGAGTATTGAATTACTCCGGTATGCTTTTTAACAAAGGAAATGTCCGCACTCCTCTGAGTGCAATAATTGGATCACGTGCAAAAATAACAGACCATGTGGAGTTTGTAACCGGACAGGAATATGCTACCGGCGGTGGAGCACAGCCTGATATTTCAGAAAACAAATCTTTGACCGCTCCTGAGGCAACAGTGGTCACAAGAGAACAGAAAACCAATGTAACTCAGATCTTCCAGGAATCTGTGGGAGTTTCTTATGCGAAACAAAGTAACATGGGTACACTGTCCGGTATAAATGCCGCAAATCAGGAAGCAAACCCAATGAATGAATTGGATTTCCAGGTTGCCGCTAAGATTCAGAAAATCAACAGCGATATTGAGTACACTTTTATCAACGGTGTGTACAACAAAGCCACAACAGATGATCAGGCAAACAAGACTCGAGGTCTGGTTAACGCCATCACCACGAACACAAAAGCTATGGGTTCTAAGCCTCTTGGTTTGTGGGATATTGCAGACATGATGAAGAAAATCTATGAGAAGAACGCACCAACGAATGGACTCTGTTTGTGGTGTGATGCTACTACACTTTTCCAGGTAAATGCAGATGCAGTTCAGAACGGACTTACTGTTGTCCCTGTATCCAGAGAAATCAATGGCATCGCTTTATCCAGTGTAATTACACCGCTCGGTGTGGTTTATTTGTATCTTGGAGAATTCCTTCCGGCTGGAACAGCTTTGTTGCTGAATCTGGATGTAATCGCACCTGTATATCAGCCTGTCCCAGGTAAAGGAAATTTCTTCCTTGAGGAACTCGCAAAAACAGGAGCAGGTGAAAAATATCAACTCTTTGGTCAGATTGGACTGGATCATGGCCCGGATTGGTATCATGGAAAATTCACAGGTATTGCTCAGTCTTTCACAGCTCCTACATACAGTAGAAGTGTGTTCATAGCAAACGATACAAACAATCCAGTTAATACAAAAGCAGTCACTGGTGGTTAAAATTTGAATGGAAAGAAGGTGGACAAAATGACACAAGATGAAAAATTGTCAGTACTCAAGGTTATGGTCGGAACATCTGACACCGATGAGGTGTTGTCCACCTACCTTAATATCGCTGGAAATAAGATACTTGCTAAAGCTTATCCGTACAATCCTGAAATCACGGAAGTACCGATACAACATAGTTATTTACAAGTAGAGATTGCCGCATATTTACTCAATAAGCGTGGTGCGGAGGGTCAAACCTCACATAGCGAAAACGGCATTACCCGACAATATGAAAATGCAGATATACCCACCTCAATGTTGAAAGCTGTTACTCCTTGTTGTGGGGTGATTACTTGAAGTGTATGAAAAGAAATAAAACTAAATTTTTTTATGCTTCTTATGAAAAAAAGAAAGCTATCATCGACGAATACGGAAATGAAACAGGTGAGCAAGAGATACTACATAACAATCCTGTTGAAGGTTACGCCAATGTTTCTGCCGCACAAGGTGAAATGCAAACTCGTCAGTTTGGAGAAAACGAGTCATACGATAAGGTTATTGTTATTGATGAAAATTCTTATCCTATAGATGAATACTCTATACTCTGGATTGATACCATGCCGAAACTTAACGAGGATGGTTCACTTGCAACAAACGCCAAAGGTGAAATTATCACACCACACGATTATATCGTCAAAAAAATAGCAAGAAGCATGAATTTTGTTTCTATTGCAATAAGTAAGGTGACGATAAGTGGGTAAAAGAACAATCCAATTCAGCTTATCTGAAAAAGATATAGAGCGAGCAATCAGAGATTTAAACAAATATAAACAAGATATAATTCGCAAAACAAAACTCCTCAGAGAAAAAGTAGCGCAAAGGATAGAAACTCTTGTTCAAAGCGGATTCACAGGAGCGATCGTTGATGATGTAATAAAAGGAGAAAGTAGACAGGCAAATGTTCAAGTTTCTCTTGATGAACGAGACAATGTTTCGATTGTAATCGCAAAGGGTGAAGATGCAATTTGGATAGAGTTTGGGGCAGGTGTATATCACAATGGTTCTGCTGGAACCTCCCCTCATCCGAAAGGTTCAGAGCTTGGGTTCACCATTGGAGGATATGGTAAAGGCATGGGAAAACGTAAAGTATGGGGTTTTTATAAAAATGGCTCCCTCACTTTAACGCATGGTACACCTGCTACGATGCCTATGTACAACGCTATGAAAACGGTATGTGATGAAATTTCTGAGATAGCAAAAGAGGTGTTTAAATGATTGATATGGAAACTGAAATCTTTTCGGAAGTGTCCTCAAAAGTCCGTGAAGAATTTCCAGAAATTTATATAACAGGTGAAGATGTCAAAGCTCCCCCCTCTTTCCCTTGTGTATCTCTCATAGAAATTGACAACGCAACCTTTCGCAATTCGCAAACGAACGAGAGTAAAGAAAACCATGTTGCTGTCTCATATGAGGTAAATATCTATTCTAATAAATTAAAAGGACGAAAAGCAGAGTGCAAGAAGATAGCCGCTTTCATTGATGAAATCTTAATGAGGCTTAATTTCACCCGTATGATGCTCGAACCCGTCCCAAATCAAGAAGAAGTTAATATCTATCGTATGCTCGGTAGATATCGAGCTGTTATTTCAAAACATAAAGTTATTTACAGGAGGTAAAAAGAATGGCAATTTCAACCTATAAAATTTTTCTTATGAAAAAAGCGGATGCCGGAGAAACATGGGAAAAATTGATTGACATCAAAGAATTCCCTGATCTCGGCGGCGCACCAGAAATGCTCGAAACAACTACTTTGTCTGATCGTATGCAGACCTACATTCCTGGTATTCAGTCTCTTGATGCTCTTGAATTCACTTCAAATTACACCAAAGAAGATTATGCGAAAGTCAAAGCTCTTGAAGGTAAAAAGATTAAGTTTGCAGTTTGGTTCGGCGGAACAGAAGAAGGCAATGTGCTTACACCAACTGGTTCAGACGGCAAATTTTCATTTGAAGGACAGATTTCTGCGTTCCCGGTTGGTGCCGGTGTAAACGAAGTTGTTGATATGAGCATTAGTATCGCACCTTCCACACCTATTTCCATGGATGAAGAATAATATTTTACATACAGGAGGATTCAATCATGTCAAAAACACTTAACATTAACTATGAAGGCAAAAGTTATACTCTTGAGTTCACTCGCCGAACTGTTGCCGAAATGGAAAGAAAAGGTTTCGTTTCATCTGAAATTACAACCAAACCGATGACTACATTGCCGGCTCTGTTTGCGGGCGCATTTCTCGCTCATCATAGAGGTGTCACACAAGACACAACAGATAAAATATACGCAAAACTTACCAACAAAGAAGATCTAATAGGCAAGTTGGCAGAAATGTATAACGAACCTATCATGACTCTCATGGAAGAACCCGAGGAATCCGAGGGAAACTTGACCTGGACAGCAAGCTGGTAAGTGATTTGCTGTCCTCCTCTGAGGGGAGTGGTGGTGATTTTACCGCTTCTCCCCTCTCTACTTACACAAAAATATTCGATGAGTTGTTCCCTCATTATTTATCTATAGGTATGACAGAGGAACAGTATTGGGATAGAGACTGTACTCTTGTTGTTGCTTATCGCAAAGCAGAGGAACTCAGAATATCTCGAAAAAACAACGAAATGTGGTTACAGGGTGCATATATCTATGATGCTCTATGTCGAGTATCACCTGTTCTTAATGCTTTTGCGAAAAAAGGTACAAAACCAGTTCCGTACTTATCGGAAGCGTATGCCCTTAATGATAAACAAGCTGAAATAAAAGATGAAAAAAAGGCAAAATCTGCGTTTAACAATGGCAAAAGACTGATGGAAGGATTCATGCTTAAACATAACAAAAAATTTGAAGGGAAGTGAGATAATTGTCTACTACAATCGAACAATTGGAATTAGAGGTACAATCAAATTCCACCTCGGCGGTAAGCGGTATAGATGCTCTCACTACTTCTCTGTCAAAGTTGAAGTCTGCTATCAAAGGTGGAATTGGTTTAACCGCCGTTTCAAAGCAAATTTCTGCGCTAAATTCATCTTTAAATAGTGTAGATTCTAACCGTTTGAATAATCTCGCACAAGGTTTGCAAAAACTTTCTGCTTGTGGCAATTTGAAACTTTCTTCGTCTGTGGCAACACAAATAACAAATATTGGTAACTCCGTAAAATCATTGTCAGGTACAGATTTTAACGTCCTAATCCGTCTTTCAAACGCACTCTATCCTCTTTCAAACATCGGAAAAGCAAACTTAAATAGTTTTATTTCCCAATTACAAAGATTACCGAAAGCTTTGCAAGCTGTTAACAGTGTTAATATAGGAGATTTAAGCACTCAAATACAACAGTTAGTGTCGGCTCTTACTCCGCTTACACAGATGGGTAAAAACAATTTAACATCTTTTATAACACAATTACAAAAACTACCTCAAACCATGACTGCTTTAAAATCGGTAAACATGGGAGAGCTTACTTCTCAAATACAACAGTTAGCGACAGCACTATCCCCTCTTGCAAAGCAAATGCAATCTATTGCAAATGGATTTTCAGCTTTTCCGGCACGAATTCAAAGATTGATTAAAAGCACAAACAACTTATCGACCGCTAATAACGAGGCCGCTACAAGCTATACAAATCTTGCAGCCAAGATAGGTATCGCTGTTGTGGCTATGAGACGTGTAGCAAGCATTATAGCAGGTTGGATTACAAAATCAAATGAATACGTCGAAAGTTTAAATTTGTTCACTGTTTCTCTCGGAGAGTATGCTAAAGAATCACAAGAATATGCGGAAACAGTTTCAGAGGTCATGGGTATAGATCCTGCCGAGTGGCTAAGAAACCAAGGTGTTTTCATGACGTTGGCAACTGGTTTTGGAGTAGTGAACGATCGAGCTTACATCATGAGTAAAAATCTTACTCAACTTGGATATGATCTTGCTTCCTTTTTCAATATAAGCTATGATGATGCCTTCCAAAAATTACAATCCGGAATTTCCGGCGAACTTGAACCTTTACGTAGACTCGGTTTTGATCTATCAGTTGCAAGGTTACAACAAGAAGCATTGAATCTTGGTATAACAAAAAGTGTAAACGCTATGACACAAGCTGAAAAAGCAGAGTTGCGTTATTATGCAATCATGACACAGGTTACAAC
>CASDVE010000051.1 GCA_949284175.1 uncultured Eubacteriales bacterium | reverse complement strand
GATGCCTCCTTTCAATTTTTTATCTTCTACTTATAGGATAGCACATTTTGTTGAAGTTTCTTTTATTTTTTTTAAATTTATCTAGCACAACGAGTTAATCTATTGCAGATATGGAACATCTAGCATAAAAATAAATGAAAAACGAGAAATATAAAAAAACAGCTCCTATAATTAGGTGCTATTTTTATTTGAGATATTTAGATATAACACTTATTCTTGTTACGCAGACATTCAAATTTAGATTATGATTGTGTTCGTGATATTTTAATAGAACTCTTATTTTTATTAAACTGGCAATTGCATCCGCAATCAGTGGAGCATTTTCAATTTTCAATACAACTCTTGTTTTTATTAAACAGATTTATAGAGACCGTAAATAATCGAGAAGATTATCATTTCAATACAACTCTTGTTTTTATTAAACTTAACTACTACTTTTCCGCTCTCTGTTGCCAGTTGCAATTTCAATACAACTCTTGTTTTTATTAAACTCTGCTCGTCCACACATTCATCTTTCTTATATGCTGATTTCAATACAACTCTTGTTTTTATTAAACACTCATCACACCGAAGAGAAAGCAAGAAAATTATAATTTCAATACAACTCTTGTTTTTATTAAACAATCCGCCTAAAGTCGGACGACCTCCTAGACTAAATTTCAATACAACTCTTGTTTTTATTAAACTACAACGTTTAGGCTCGTCGGCTATCTCTTCGTTACTATTTCAATACAACTCTTGTTTTTATTAAACCACAATAGGACTCGAACCTATGACCGCCCCGTTAATTTCAATACAACTCTTGTTTTTATTAAACTTAGTTACAATTGCAGCAGGTAAAGTAGATAAAGTATTTCAATACAACTCTTGTTTTTATTAAACAGAAAAATTCAAATTGATCATACTGGAAGACAATTATTTCAATACAACTCTTGTTTTTATTAAACAGATATAATAAAAAATAATTCTAATGTCGTTAAATGATTTCAATACAACTCTTGTTTTTATTAAACCAAATCCAATGTGGAAAGAGTTGATTGCATATGAATTTCAATACAACTCTTGTTTTTATTAAACCAATTTCTTCATTTTCTTCAATTAAATAACAACTAATTTCAATACAACTCTTGTTTTTATTAAACATAGGTCGTACATTTGTAAACTCAGAACTGCCTTATTTCAATACAACTCTTGTTTTTATTAAACCATCGTATTTCCGCCATTTCTGTTTTTCATTATACTCTTTTTTCCTTGAATATTCAATATTTTCTTTTATTTTTACCAGCCGTTCCTTCTATTTTTTGAATTTATAAAAAATGGCATATTTCCGCCATTTATATCGGTTTTTAGAAAGAACAGCTGGTAAATATCAAATCTTAGATCGCCTTTGCTATTAACTTAGCCAATTTCATGGCATTTTTCTTACCATATCCTTTTAAATAATCCTCTTTATTTGTACAGAAGAAAAGCTCCAAAAGCACTGCTGTTGGCTTTGTTCCATTTAACATATAAAGATCCGTCCTCTTCTTTGCCCCACGATTCATGTAAACCTCTCCTAGAGCATTCACAATCTTTTCTGCATAGTATTTCCCTTTTGTGCTTACATAAAGTGCTTCTGTACCATGTGCACTTGGTTGTGCAGAATTTAAATGAACTTCCATGATAAGATCATAATTTACCTTATTAATTCGACTCAACTTATATTCCTTTTCCTGCTTTGCATCTGTAAACTGTTTTTCTGGACAGATAATAAAATCTACCGTATGCCCATCTTCTTTTAGTTGTGGCACAAGATACTGCTTTGAAAAATCTCTACAATATTTATACTCTATCACTCCTCCATATTCTCTACCATCGGCACTGGTATAAGTACCATTTTTTAGTTGGCTATGCCCTACTATTATACAAATTTTTAATTTCTTTCCCATAACTATCCTCCTTTCTAAAAACGATGTGAAACACTCTTTGCGAGTTTTTCACGTTCACAGACAATTGCCATATGTGAGCATAAATGCTCTCGCATGACTCGTTGTCTTTGTGTAAACGATGAGAAGCACGCTTTACGAACTTCTCACGTTCGTGGGGCGGCGTCAAATAGAAATGCAAGCATTTCCGCTTGACTTATGCCTTCCACGTAAATAAAAGAGGCTCTCTTCAGAACGATGAGAACCTCTAAAGTTTCTATTATTTTATTCCTCTTTCCCTTTCTGTTTAATTAATTCATTTACATAAGTGCTGGCTCCTGCAACAAGTACTCCCTGCGTAATAGACGCAAAAATAGCCATTGCAAAATCTTGTGGTGTAGTAAATTGCGATGTCGCACATACCCAAATACCGCAAACAAAAATTCCTACAATTCTCAGTGTAAATGGAATTAGTTTATCTTTCATAAAGGCTGCCTGTTTCAGCCACATACCCAGAAAATACAATACTACTGCCACAATAAGTAGCTCTGGTTTTACATAATTCATTAATTGTTGCATATCTTAATCCTCTCTTTCTGCCATCGGCTAATTTCGCCGATGGTGAGCAGACTTTATATACTGCTTCACTACTATTATACGCTGGGTAAGCCTATTATGATTCTTTACTTTTCCTTTTAGTTAGTTGATTCTATAAATAATCAATGTATTTTCTATCATAATTCCAGTGAGACACCCTATATATCTTTTCTACCTTTTGGCATAAAAAAAGAAATAAGATTTTATATCCTGTGCATTTGCTGTTATATCCCTTATGTAATCAGGTAAATAAAATCAATATTCCAAAGAACTCACCTAATCTATTGTAACCCTTATTATAAATACCCCACCATTTTTACCAACTGTTTTCCCTATTCTATATCTTCATAAAGAAGTGCCGTATTTATGCTATTTTTTCTATTTTACCCGTCAATCACTTGGTACAATTATAAACTTTATATTATATTGAAAAGGCGGATTGCTTTACAATCCGCCCTATGACTTATTATGGAATCAAAGTTCATCCATCATTTTCTAATGTTATTCGTTAATCTATTTTTAACTCTAGTATAAATGTTTCCTTTATAAAGTCTTTATTTACATAACTCCATTTCCATTTGACTTACCTCTTCCACATCAATCGCTGTAAAACGATATTTCGCTCTAACCTGTGGATATTTTTCTTTATCAACTTCACTGATAAACATGTCAAAAGGTCTAACAAAAAGCCCACCTTCTCCATATAAAGCACGATAAACAACCATTTTTTCTCTCGTTTCAGAATGAGTCGCAAATCCTTCTATATGATATAAATACTTATTCGGTTCTTTTTGCAGTTCTTCTTCACTCATAAGCTCACGTTTAAAATGAACAACCGTATCTCCAATAGATAATTCTTTTCTTTCTTCCATCATCTTTCCTATTCTCTCTATTCTTTACCATCCTTCAAACGCTATGAAATATATTTTATAATTTTCTCACGTTTGTTTGCAACTGCCAAATATCTTATTTTAGAAAAGTTAAAATTTTCCTTTTCATTTTTCTAAATTTGATACTTAGTTCATTACCTTTTTGTAAATTATCCGAGATTGCGAATTTTAAATTCTCGTTCTGCTTCTCTCTTCTGATCTTTCTTCGCAATATCATTTCTCTTATCGTATAACTTTTTACCTCTTGCAAGACCAATTTCCACTTTAACAAGGCTATCTTTAAAGTACACTTTTAAAGGAACAATGGTATACCCTTTTATTTTTTGTTGTCCTATCAATTTGTTGATCTCACTTTTATGAAGTAACAATTTTCTTGTCCTAAGAGGATCTTTATTAAAGATATTCCCTTTTTCATATGGATTGATGTGCATATGATAAATAAAGACTTCTCCGTTTTCAATTCCAATAAAAGATTCTTTAATACTACATTGACCAAGTCGAAGTGATTTTACTTCTGTCCCATGTAAAGCAATTCCCGCCTCAAATGTATCTTCTATAAAATAATCATGATATGCTTTTTTATTATTCGCTATCAGTCGGCTTCCCTTTTCTTTCGCCAACGGTATCACCTATCCTTCCCGAATCTCATTTAACATAGATTCTGCCCCTTCATCAGGCTCATATAATTCAAAATCAATTGTGCGTAACATTTTATCTGTGGCTTTTACTCGAATTTTTACTTGTTGACCGAGTTTAAATTCTCGTCCTGTATCCTGTCCAACCATAACATATCGCTCTTCATCATAGTAATAATAGTCATCCAGCAATGCTGTAACATGAATCATGCCTTCTACTGTATTTGGCAGTTCTACATACATTCCCCAAGATGTAATACTGCTAATCACACCATCATAGATCTGCCCAATTCTTTCAGACATATAATCCACTTTCTTCAATTTGTCAACTTCTCGTTCTGCTTCATCAGCCCTTCTTTCACACTGACTAGAACGCTCTGCCACATGGGAAAGTATGGACTCATAATGTTTCAATCGTTTTCCATTTAATTGACCATGCAAGTTCTCTTTAATAATACGATGAATCTGTAAATCTGGATAACGACGAATTGGAGAGGTAAAATGGCAATAATATTTTGTGGATAATCCAAAATGTCCTGTATTAATCGTTGTATATTTTGCCTGTTTCATAGACCGAAGAGTTAATCGACTGATCAATGCCTCTTCTGCTGTTCCCTCAATCTTATCCAGTAACTTTTGTATTTCTTTTGGATGAATCACCTCTTGATTGCTCTTAATGAAATAGCCAAAATTATTAATGAAAATAGATAATTTTTGAATCTTTTCTGGATCCGGATTATCATGTGTTCGATACACAAACGGCATCTCCTGCCAAAAATAATCTTCTGCCACAGTTTCATTGGCAATCAACATAAAATCTTCGATAATCTTTGTTGCAGCGTTTCTATCATATGGTTTAATCTCAATCGGTCTTCCGTTTGGATCTAAAATAATTTTAGATTCTGGGAAATCAAAATCAATAGAACCTCTTTGATGACGTTTTTCACGAAGTAAATCTGCCAATTCTTTCATTAAATAGAACATCGGAAGTAACTCTTCATATTCTTTCATCACTTCTTTATTCTGATTGGTAAGTATTTCGTTCACCGCTGTATAGCTCATTCTTCGATCCACGCGAATGACTGTTTCGGCAATTTTATGATCCACTACTTTTCCTTTGGAATCAATGTCCATAATACAACTGAGTGCCAGTCGATCCGTTCCTTGATTCAAAGAACAAATTCCATTGGAAAGTTGATGAGGAAGCATTGGAATCACGCGATCCACAAGATAAACACTTGTTCCTCGTTTTAATGCCTCAACATCCAGTGGACTTCCTTCTTTTACATAATTGGTAACATCCGCAATATGAACTCCTAAACGATACAGTTCCCCATTTTTTTGGATTGTGATCGCATCATCTAAATCCTTTGCATCTTCGCCATCAATGGTTACGGTCTGTAACTCTCTTAAATCAAGGCGTCCAGCCATATCCTTTGTATCAACTTCAGATGGTATAACTTTTAATTGCTGTTCCACTCCCTTAGGGAAATCTGTTGGAAGCCCAAATGCTTTAATAATGGACATAATATCTACACCTGGATCATCGATATGACCAAGTATTTCAATGACTTTTCCTTCCGGTTTTTTTCCTTCTTGACCAAAATTGGTAATCTGGACAACCACTTTATGACCAGTCACACATTGTTTGCAATATTCTTTTGGAATAAAAATATCCTTGCCATATTTCGCATTATCCGGAATGACAAAACCGAAATTTTTACTTTTTTCAAAGGTACCAACAATCTGTTCCATTCCACGTTCTAATACTTTCAAAATCGTTCCCTCGGAACGTTTATCTCCTCTAGCTTCCACATCAATGGATACCAGCACTCGATCTTGATGAAGTGCACCATGGATTCTATCAGAAGGAATAAAAATATCTCCTTCTAAACCTTCTACCCGAACAAATCCAAACCCTCTTGATGTGCTCTCAAAGATTCCTTCCATGGCTTTTTGCTCTAGTTTTACATATTTTCCTTTTGCAGTACAATCAACATAGCCTTCTTCCATCAATTCTTTTAAAATACGCTTTAATTCGGCACGCTCTTGTGGTTCTACCTGTAAGAAAAATGCCATTTCCTTTAATTTCATTGGCTTATATTGTTCATCATGAATGAAATCCAAAACCATTTTTTTCCGTTGTTCATGTAATTCCCTGCTGTTATCACTCATATCAAGCACCTTCTTTCTCTCACCCACCTCTGTGAGAATGGGAATATTATTATATTCATTTTATCAAAAATTTACTCTGACGTAAACGTTGAAAAGTATGTTTTATGAACTTTTCACGCAAACGATGAGAAACACGCTATGGGAGTTTCTCATGTTGACAGAAAGTGAGCATAGTTTCTAACTTATCACCTTCTTATAAACGAAAAAAACACCCTGTTTAGGGTGTTCTTTTTAATGGTAAAGACTTAATACTCCTGCGAATACGAAGAATAAAAATGTTAATACTCCTGTGATTTTTACAAGTTTACCTTCCATAGAGCGACCTTTGTTTTTACCCCAGTATGTCTCTGTGGTGCCACTGATAGTACCAGAAAGACCTGCTGATTTACCCTCTTGCATCAAAATAACAACTGATAATGCAAGTCCGATTAATATAAATACAACGGTAACGAGTTCTCTCACGTTCCATACACCTCCTATTGCTTTACGCTATTTAAAACATACCTAAAGGGTATTTTAACATAAAGTAACATCGTTCGCAACTCTTAATTCTGAATTTTCCCTTGCACGTCCCTATATCGTATCAGTTTTTTTCATTTTTATAATTGATAGCAACTTTCCCTTCCAAGATCCTCTTCAATTCTAAGAAGTTGATTATATTTTGAAGTTCGATCAGAACGACATGGTGCTCCAGTTTTAATCTGCCCAGCATTGACTGCTACGGCAAGATCTGCAATCGTTGCATCCTCTGTTTCACCAGAGCGATGGGAAATAACCGTTGTATACCCAGCACATTTTGCCATTTCAATGGCATCCAATGTTTCGGACAGCGTTCCAATCTGATTATATTTGATCAAAATAGAATTGGCTATCTCACTTTCAATTCCATTTTTTAATCTGGATACATTTGTAACAAACAAATCATCTCCGACTAATTGTATCCTTTTTCCAAGACGATATGTTAAAATCTTCCATCCTTTCATATCATCTTCACTCAAGCCATCTTCAATGGAAAAGATAGGAAATTCTTCCACTAACCTTTCATAGTACTGTACCATTTCTTCCGCATTTCGATATACTTCTTTTCCTGTCATCTTGCTCTCACCTGGAAAATAATAGCGTTCACTATCTTCATCATATAATTCAGAGGAGGCAGCATCAATGGCAATTTTTATATCCGTACCAGAACGATACCCAGCACGTTCGATGGCTTCCATAAGCACTTGTAGCACTTCTCTTGCATCCGCTAAATCAGGGGCAAAACCGCCCTCATCACCAACGGCTGTGGAAAGCCCTTTTTCCTTTAATACTTTTTTTAAATGATGATACACCTCTGCTCCCATAGCAAGTCCTTCTTTAAAGGAAGTGGCTCCCATTGGAACAATCATAAATTCTTGTAAATCCACTGTATTGTCCGCATGCTTTCCACCATTTAAAATATTCATCATCGGAACAGGAAGTTTTTTAGCATTGGTTCCTCCAATATAACGATACAGAGGAAGTCCAAGAGCATTGGCACTGGCTTTGGCAACCGCTAAAGATACTCCTAAAATTGCATTGGCACCAAATCGCCCTTTATTTTGTGTTCCATCCGCTTCAATTAAAATTCGATCGACTTCTCTTTGATTCAAAGCATTTGTTCCAATTAACCGATCCGCAATTCTTGTATTCACATGGTTTACTGCATTTTCTACACCAAGTCCTAAATATCGCTTATCTCCATCTCGAAGTTCAACCGCTTCATGTTTCCCAGTGGAAGCTCCAGATGGCACAATGGCTCTTCCAAACGCTCCATCCTCTAATAAAACATCCACTTCCACCGTTGGATTGCCTCTCGAATCCAAAATCTCTCTTCCTCTAATATCTTTTATTGCACAACTTCTTTTCATTGTCATACCTCCAAATATTGCACTGGGTAAACCCACTGTGTTTATATAGAAGTATAGGCAAATATTAGAATTTTATTCAGTGCGTTCAAGAAAACAAAAAGAGTTATTTACATCTTCTTTTCCGTATAAACGCACTGCCATCTTATAAAGAGATTTTCCATGGATTCGTTCGTGCCATAAAATTCTTCGTATGACTTTACGAACTGTCCATTGCTCTCCAGATTCATCTGTCATGATACCTTGTTGTTGCAAGCATGCGTTCTTCTTTAGAAGAAGCTCCACTCCCACTCTGCGATTTGTACCAATGTCACTTGACCTTTCAAAAGATATACCAATCTTTTCAAAATACTTTGTTGTCCATTCATTCACATGTTCATAGATTTCCCTTGGAGTCTGTGGCATACATCCATAAAAAGTTCTTCTAAGCGGTTTGTTGGTAACATCTTTATCAAGGATGGAATCATACATCACTTGAAAATCTCTTGCTGAATCCAACAGAATTTTTTTCCAATATTTCAGCTCCTCATCACTAACTGGTGTCAACTCCGATTCAAAAAGTACTTCTGTTTCCGCCTCTTCAATCATTCTTTTACTTTCAAATCTTTGAACGATCTCTGTCATGACAGAAGGGAACGCTGACATTTCTTGTGTCCATGATTTCTCTTTATAAATCCAGCGTAAATATTCTTCCACTGCATTGGCGATCTTAGATATGGCCTCTTCTTCTGTTCTCCCACGCACGAATACGCCTGGAAGATTAGCACAATAAATAAGACACCCCTTTGCATTATACTCTTTTACAGCCTGTACATGATATGTTTCTCCACACCACCCTGTTATTGCCTGTTCAATTCTTCGTTTAGAATCCTTATCGATCTCTGCCTTCAATGCTTTCGTATATTCTGAAAACTTCACCTGCTCTTCACCATATGTTAAATTCAAGTAATATTCTTGTGGAAGCCAAGTGGAAAGATCGGACTCATTATGTTGAATGAGCGTTTCCATTTTATCAAGTGCCTTATATAACTTTGCTTCCATTGTGGTTTGTTCTTTCATTTCTAAAAAGAGTGCCTTTAATTCTGTATCATAAGGTTCGGGTAATTTTAAAAGTAGCTCTTGTATCGCCTCTTCTTCTACCTCTTCATGAGATTTTTCTTTGATAAAAGCCGGAATATCTCCTGTTACTGCTTCTCCAAAATCATGGCAAATACACATGAGTATCACCTTGGAAATATCCAACTCTGGAAACTCATCCTTCATTAAATATGCCATAAAAGCTAAACGAAAACTATGTTCTGCAACACTTTCTTTTCGATATGAGGATGTCCAAGAATGCCTCGTATTGCACTTTAATTTTTCAATCAATGACATAAAATTAATTAAATCTCTTGGCTTCATTTTTACTCCTTATTATTTTTTATAATTGCACCGAACTTTTCCCGCTTCTTATCAATTTTGTTCTTCCTTAGAAATACCGAACAAAATCTCTTTCATTTTCACTTCCTCTTCCTCATCTTCGTTCTCATCCTCTATTATTTCATCTATTATAATTCGATGTCCTTCCTCATCAAAATGTTGTTTAATGGATCTATCAACAGACGAAGTTCCAATAAATAAAATAACCATTTGAACCGTAACAAGCACCAATGATAAAATACATTGCTGTTTTAATGTCATAAAATACCCCAATGCACAAAGCATCCACGTCGGAACTAATGTAGAAATTCCGATCATCTCCCAGATCATCCCGCAACAACTTTGGGCAAATCTCCATGTTTCATCATTTTGCAAGGAACGCTTTGTTCGATATCCAAAAACACTCCTTTTTTTTGAGGCATATTTTACAAACCAAAATCCCCCTATTAATGCTGTTATCGGTATCAAACTATTGCATATTGTCAATAAAATCCACAATATTTTTTCTTCCATATACTCTCACTCCTAGTTCTCTATTATTTTTCTACATTCCTGTAAACAAATCTCTGGAAATTCTTCTTTGGTTCGAAGATCGAGAATTGGCTCTGATTCATTTTTTGCACAATCATACCATAACATGGCTTCTTCATACTCTTTTTCTCCCTTATAATAATGTCCAATCTCACAGCATATTTCGGATACAGCCTCCCCTGATGCTACGTGCTTTAAACATACTTTCCAAAAATCTTTTTCTCTTCTTGATACACGATATGCCCTTGCACAAACACATTCTGCGTATTGGAATGTATCATGATCACAAGAACTATGATAGAGCTTTTCAAAATAGGCAAGTGCTTCTAAAAAATCTGCATTCTCTCCAGCAATAAACAACTCTCTGGCATACATCATAGTCAATTTTTTTGACAAAATTTTTTCTTTATTCACTAAATTTTTATATATTCTAAAATCCCTTTTTCCATGATTTCCTTCCGGCATATGTAAAATAACAATATCACTATCCCAAATGATTGGCTCTAAGCGAACACTTTCATGAATGGCAGAATTCCACTGAAAAGTTCTCAATCGTCGATATAGCTTTGGACGATATTCCATATCAAAGTTATATACGGTATTAAACTTTTTTTGGTTAGAATAATACATCTGAACAATTTCAATCTCTGGTAACAGAGTTTGCTTCATTTTCAAAAATCGTCTTTGATTCTCTTCATCAATCACTTCATCAGCATCCGCAACATAAATATATTCTTTTGTTGCATAGGAAAAAGATACATTTCTGGCTTCCGCAAAATCATCATTCCATTGATAATCATATACATGCTCTGTATATTTTCTGGCGATTTCTTTTGTGTTATCCGTAGAACCCGTATCCACAACGATCAATTCGTCCACAAGATTATGTAAACTTTTCAAGCACCGCTCCAGTACCTTCTCTTCGTTTTTAACAATCATACAAGCACTAATTGTTATCATCTTCATTCCCCTTTTTCCTAATAAAGTATACATACAAAAGAGGGCACTACCAACTTATAGTACCCTCTTTGCCTTACACCTTTCATAGTTTGTATAGAATACAAGCCCGTATTCCAACTTCGTTTTATTTGCGAATTTGAGAAATTGGCAAACTATCAACGCTTTAAATATTCTATTTTACTAATAAGGATTTTCCTGTCATATCTTTTGGCTGTTCCATTCCCATTAATTCAATTAATGTTGGAGCAATATCAGCTAAACATCCATTTTCTCTTAATGTATAAGATTTATCAGCATTTACAAGGATAAATGGAACTGGATTTGTTGTATGGGCTGTAAATGGAGCACCTGTCTGATAATCCACTAACTGTTCTGCATTTCCATGATCTGCACAAATAAACATCTGTCCATTCACTTCAAGAATGGCATCCACTGCTTTTCCAATGCACTCATCTACGGTTTCGATGGCTTTAATTGTCGCATCTTGCACACCAGTATGACCTACCATATCTGGATTCGCAAAGTTACAGATGATCACATCATATGCTTGTCCTTTAATGGCATCCACCAAGTAATCATCCACCGCTTTTGCACTCATTTCTGGCTGTAAATCATAAGTAGCAACTGCTGGTGATTTTACAAGCTGTCTTTCTTCATCTTTATTTGGCTCTTCTACACCACCATTGAAGAAAAATGTAACATGAGCGTATTTTTCTGTTTCTGCAAGACGAAGTTGTTTTAATCCATGTTCAGCTAAGAACTCTCCAAATGTATTTTTGATTTCCACTTTATGGAATGCTACACTGTGATTTGGAATGGTTGGATCATATTCTGTAAATGTAACATAAGTAAGTGGGAAATATCCATTCTTTCTTTCGAATCCTGAAAATGTTTCATCACAGAAAGCTCTTGTAATCTCTCTTGCACGATCCGGACGGAAATTAAAGAAAATAACAGAATCATTTTCTTTGATCTGTGTCAATGGTTTTCCATCTTCTTCTATTACAGTTGGAACAACAAATTCATCAACAATTTCTTCATCATAAGAAGCTTTAATCGCATTGATTGCATTTGTAGCTTTCTTTCCTTCACCAAATGCTAATGCACAATACGCTTTTTCCACGCGATCCCAACGATTATCACGATCCATCGCATAATAACGTCCAGAAATTGTTGCGATCTTACCAACACCAATTTCATCCATCTTTGCTTGTAATTCTTCAAGGAATCCTTTTCCTGAAGTAGGAGCGGTATCACGGCCATCTAAGAAAGCATGAACAAAAACATTCGTAAGACCTTCTCTTTTTGCTAATTCGAGTAAACCATATAAATGTGTGTTATGACTGTGTACACCACCATCAGACAATAACCCTAATAAATGAAGAGCACTACCATTTTCTTTACAGTTTGCAACCGCTTTTTTAAATGCTTCATTTGTGAAGAAATCTCCATCTGCGATTGATTTTGTAATTCTTGTTAATTCTTGATATACGATACGTCCTGCTCCCATATTGAGATGTCCAACTTCTGAGTTACCCATCTGCCCTTCTGGAAGACCTACTGCCATTCCGCTCGCATTTCCTTTTACAAATGGATATTCTGCCATTAAGCGATCCATCACTGGAGTTTTCGCCATAGCGATTGCATTTCCTTCTGTTTTGTCATTTAATCCGTATCCATCTAAAATCAATAATACAGTTGGTTTTTTGCTCATTATTCAATCTCCTTTGTCTAAAAATTATAAGAAACCCCTTTTGTAAGTTCCTCATATTTTTCTATTCGCTACTTGACTCATTGCTTTCGCTTAAACAATGAAAAACTCATTTGTCGAGTTTTTCATGTTCGCGGGCAGTCGTCAAATATGTCATGTTAGAAAAACCTAAAACTCTGTTTTCGTTTTTCCAAATTCCCTACTTGACTCATTGCTTTCGCGTAAAAAAACACAGATAAAGCCCCGCCCATCTGTGTCTAATAACCACATCTTGTGGCTTTCCTTATCTTTCCTATTTGATCATACCCTTTTCAAATAAAAAAGTCAATCTTATCTCTATTAGAAGTTTACGCAATATTTTCCTGTTTTTTTGGACATTCTGCTCTTTTCTACCTTTCTTTTTTCTAAAAATATGCCCACAAAATCTTAGCACTTTTTTTACTTTTCCATTCATTCAAACTATTTTATAATACGACCACATTAATTGAATCTTCCATCCAAGCAGTGAAACAAGGAGTAGAAATTGCTTCAGAAACCGAACAAGCATTAAATTCTGCAACAGCAGAAGAATGTGCTGCCTCCGCTCAAGAACTCTCCATGGAAGCTGATCTATTAAAAAAGAATATCTCAAACTTCAAATTAAGAAATTCTATCAAACGATAAAGTTCAAAAAAAAGAGAAGGCAATCTTGCAATGTCATTTAGATAAAAATACCATCAGAGAGTAGAGTATGTAGAAATATATACCCTGCTCTTTTTTTGTAAAAACTCAAAAAGAAACTTGACATATCGTTTAATATGTACTTATAGGAGGTATATAGACTATGAGCTTTTCAACTGAAGTAAAACAAAAACTCTTTGCTCTCATTGACGAAATGGATTCTTACCATTGGCTTTTTACAAAAAATCCAAGAAAAGATTTCTCACGCAAAAAGAAATGGTCTTTTGCTGAAACGATAAAATTTATGCTTACCATGGAGGGAAAATCCTTAAAGGATGAATTACTCCAAT
>CASDVE010000050.1 GCA_949284175.1 uncultured Eubacteriales bacterium | reverse complement strand
GTAGTAATACCTACTAAGGTTTTAAAGGTCGGAGGTACAAACCGTTAGTACGACTGGGCAGTTACAAGCCCATGACCTTTAGGTCGTGGGTAGTTGACAGAAGACTCCCCCTTTCTCAAAGTAATTCATGATAGTTTCTTATATACCATTTTTTTGCCAATGTCATCAGTAGCAAATATGCCATAACTATAAGAATTAAAAAGCCAAAATAAACTGGTGGCAGAGCAGTCAAGCCGATCAGTCCTCCAATTGGTGTAAATGTCAGAATAGTAAAAAGTATGATTCCTAAGGTTGTAACAACCATAACCGGAATGGACGGTCTGCTCTGGAATAGAGGTATCTTTTTGGTACGGAGCAAATGTAGAATCAGTATCTGTGTCCACATGGATTCTAAAAACCATCCGGTCTGAAACAGGGAGATGAACCTTTCTAGATTTGCGATTTTGGTTAAAGCAAAAAAACTTCCCCCGCAGATGGATGGACACAGGATAAAGAAAAGGAATACAAAAGTAAAAAGATCAAAAATGGAACTGATCGGACCAAAAAATCTCATAAAACGTCCCAATGTCCGACCAGACCATTCTAATGGCATGGAATAAGTGTCTTCATCCACATGATCCCAAGGAAGGACAAGGCACAGTGTGTCGTAGAGTAGATTCAATAAAAGAAGTTGTACGGAAGTCATTGGGAAAAATGGCAGGAACACACTGGCGATTACAATGGATAAAATATTGCCAAAGTTGGAAGAAGCGGTGATTCTAATATATTTGGACATATTGGAAAATGCTTTTCGTCCTTCCAAAATCCCTTCTTCTAACACATTTAAATCTTTTTTTAGTAGAATCACATCCGCACTTTCTTTGACCGCTTCTGCTGCTGTATCAACTGAAATACCTACATCTGATTCCACTATGGCCGGTAGATCATTCATTCCATCCCCAAGAAAACCTACCGTGTGTCCATTTGTCTGTAAAGTCTGAACAATCTGCACCTTTTGTTTTGGTGAAAGTTCGGCAAAAACAGTCGTGTTTTCAATACGAACTAGCTGCTCGTCTTCTGTCAGCTTGTCCAGTTCTTTGCCAGTCAATACTTGTTCTGCGTTAATCCCTAGGCGGCGGCAGATAGAGAGGGCAACATCCCTCTGATCGCCAGTTAGCACTCGAATTTCCACATGGAGGTTTTGTAATTTTTTAATGGCATCAGTGGCTGTCTTTTTAGGCGTGTCAAAAAATGCCAGATAGCCTAAAAGGGTTAGGTTCTGTTCATCTTTGGAATCCAGTTCTTCCTTGTCAATCTGTTTATAGGCAACAGCTAGTACTTTCATTCCATCTTCAAGCATTTCATCCACAACGGCATGGACACTGGAGAAACTATCGGTTCCCATGGGGCTTCGTTTACCTTTGTATTCAATATCATGGCAACGGCGACACACCTCATCTACCCCCCCTTTAACAATCAGCAAGTTGCTACTGTTGTTTTTCACAAGAACACTGACAAATTTCCGTTCGTAGTCAAAGGGAAGTTCGTCCAGCTTTGGATACTGGATAGCAAGCTCAGCAAAGTGAGATTCATGTTTTGGCATGTTTAGACACTTGAGAATAGCTGTGTCCAGATGGTTACTAACACCGGTGTGGTACAGACTATTTAGATAAGCAAAATCTAAAACCCTATCGTTTTCATTTCCAAGGATGTCCATGTAATATTCAAGTAAGAGTGTATCACTGGTTAGGGTGCCAGTTTTGTCCACACATAGTACGTCCATACTGCCAAAGCCCTGTATGGCATTGATATTTTTTACCACGGTTTGCTTTTGTCCCATGGTGGCACTGCCTTTCACAAGACAGGCGTTGATCACCATGGGCAACATTTCTGGAGTCAGTCCAACGGCAACTGACAATGCAAATAAAAATGCGGAAAGCCAATTTCCCTTTGTAAGTCCGCAGGCTATAAAGACTACGGGGATTAATACTGCCATGAAGCGGATTAGCACCCATGCAATGGAGTTTGCACCTTGATCAAATTTGTTTTTTCGACTTGATTTCGTTCCGGAGAACCCGCCATAAACCGTATCTTCACCGACAGCTAACACCACGCCTTCTCCGGTTCCTCCAATTACCGCAGAACCCATAAAAGCAATATTGGGATACCCTCCATAGGCTTGTAATTTTTTCGATGGAAAAATTTCTGCATTTTTTTCCAATATAGCGCTTTCACCTGTGATGACTGATTGAGAAACAAACACATAATTTGTCAGAGTCAAACGAATGTCAGCTGGAATGCAGTCGCCGGCAAAGAAACGAACTTTATCACCGACTACCAACTCCGAGGAAGGAATTTCTGCCCATGTACCGTTCCGACGTACTGTTACACTGGAATGAAGTAAACTTGTCAAATGGTCTGCGATATGCTTTGACCGCATTTCCTTAATGAAACGCACCATTCCGCTAATAAGCACCATACAAAGGATAATAAGCACCGTGGTCATATTACGGCTGAAATTGGATGCTAGCAGTACATCTGTTATAAAGGAGATGCCTGCCAGTACTAACAAAATAACGGTAAACGGATTGATAAAGGCTCTTCGCAAACGATAAATAACGGTATCTTTTGCCCGTCCGGTTAAAACGTTGCTGCCATACTGTTCTCGATTTTTTTCGACTTGTTCGTTGTTGTAACCATATTCGGAAATTTGAAAATCCCGATATAAGGCATCAGTTGTAATATATGCGTAGTGAAGAATACGTTTATGAATAGAACTGCTATCGTTCAACTTTCTCACCTCCAATATTTCTATCATATCATAAAATGAAGGAATTGACGTGAATTAAAATCTTGCTTTTTTCTTGTTTGTGTTAGCATAGTCTAAACTTGACGAAAATAAAGTTAAGACCTAAAATAAAGTTACAATCACTGATATGTGAAGTGTCAATGAAAATAAAATGGGGGGATTAAGATGGCAACAACAATTGAAGTGAACAAGCAGAGTGTAAAACAACTGCTAGAAACGGGAAAAGCAAATTCATTTATTATACCAGAATATCAGCGTCCCTATGCTTGGGGGATTGATCAGATTGAAACACTATTTGAGGACTTATGGGAATTTACTGCTTCCATTGCTGGAACAGATAGTAAGAGTACATATTTTCTTGGCAGTGTGGTTTCCTATGAAAATGAAAAAGGGGAACAAGAAATTATTGATGGACAACAAAGAATCACCTCTCTTTTTTTGCTACTTCGTGCCATTTATACTAAGCTAAAAGAAGCCGATACGCCAACGAAGGAAGCGTTGAATTTTATGAGTCAAATTGAACCAGCAATTTGGCGTACGAATAAATTTTCAGGAGAAGTGGATTATTCAAGTATACTGTTAGAATCACGAGTTATGAACAATGAAGGAAATCAAATTTTGCGTGAGATTTTAAAAACAGGAACTGTACAACAAGGAGCAAATGATAATTATTCCAAAAACTATAAAAAATTACAAGAGTTGTTTGATAAAGCGTGTGAAGAAAATGCTTTGATGATTTATGAATTTATTTATGTGCTTTTAAATCAAGCAATTTTACTTCCTATTACAGCGGATACACAGGATACGGCGTTGACCATTTTTTCAACTTTGAATGATCGGGGATTACCTCTTTCTGATGCAGATATATTTAAGGCAAAAATTTATAATCGACTTGATGTAAAAGAAAAAGCTACTTTTATTGAACAATGGAAAGAGCTGGATGAAAAGGCGATGGATACATCAGAAAGTATTCAGCAATTGTTTTATTATTATATGTTTTATCTTCGTGCATTAGAGCGGGATACAAAGACAACAACACCAGGTCTTAGAAAATATTCTCGGAAGATAAATTTCAGAGATTGGAATCACCAGACTTACTGAAACATTTGAAAATTATTTTGAATGTTTGGTCTGTGATAGCTAGACGAGAGAGCATGGAAGAAGAAGCATGGTCTACGAATCCTGAGGTATTGCAAACATTGGATATTTTGTCATCCTATCCAAATGAATTTTGGAAATATCCTGTTGTTATTTATTATTTAGCACATAGGGAAGAAAGAGATTTTGAGATTCATTTTCTCAAATTTTTAAGAAAGCTCTTAATTGAATTGGTGACAAGATATTTAATAACACCAACAATTAACGCTGTTAAATCAGATATTTTAAAGTTAAATACTGCCATTATTGATTCAGCAGTACCAGAGTTTGCATTTAAAGAAACTGATTTAAGAACGCTGAAACAACAAATTCGAAATCCTCATCGCAATATTGTGCGTATGTTATTAAAGATTTTAGCTTATGAGGAGCAAACAGAGTTATTGCCGTTTAAATGGGAAATTGAGCATATTTTTCCCCAAAAATGGAAGAGAAATTATAGTGATGTAGAAAAGATGGATGATGAGGTAATTAAAGAGAAAATAGAACATATTGGAAATAAACTTCCTATTGAGAAAAAGCTGAATATTGTTGCAGGAAATGATTATTATTTAAAAAAGAAAGAAATTTATATGAATTCTAAAATTGCCATTACAAAAGAGATGGGAAGGAGTCAGCTTGATAATTGGAATTTAGACCATATTGTGGAACGAGATATTCGAGTATCTGATTTTATAATTAAAACTTTTGAGCAATGGAATAAGGAGTATCTTTTACCATAGAAATTTAAGTTATAGGATCCATTTTATATAAAAGCAAGAAAAAACAGCAAAAAAATAAAATAAAGCTGTTATTTGGAAAAAAATGTGCTATACTATATTGAGCTAAAAGTTTAATATATTACAGAGTTATCATATGAAAGTAGTCATTTCGAATAATAAAATGGAGTGAATAGTAATATGGGAAGAACAGGATCTTTTTATGCCATTTGGAATGGGAATATTCCAGAGGAAAAATGGATAGAAAATTTGAGAAAACTTGAAAGCAAAGAGAAAAAAAGAGCAGTTTTAGTTTATAAGCAGAACTGTAAGTGGATATCTTTGTTTGAGGAGTCCATGTGTGAAGGGTATATTGCAGAACGAGAGGATGCAGAAGTTTTATCTGAAATTTTTGAAAGGCCAGTTTTTGCTTTTTCTGTTTTCGATAGCGATGAATTGATCGTTGCTTATAGTGATAAAAAGAATAAAATTTCGGTTCAATATAAAAAATCTTTGTTTGATGAAGACGAAGAACATGAGATAGACTTTGAAAAAGAAGTAGAGGATTGGCTCAAAGATAGTGACGAAATATTGATAGAAGAATTAAAGGTCATGTGTGAAAGAGCGGATCAAGTGGAAGAAAAGTTGAAAGAGAATTTTCCGCATATTTTATTACAATATGCAGATGAAGAATTTCACGATACATTAAAAAACATTTGGAATTACAAAGAATATATATTTGAAGAAGATAGAATGGAAGATATTTTAGAGATATTGGATATGAAGATTTTTTTTGATAAAATGATTCCAGATGGATATAAGAAATTGAGTTTATAAAAAGAAGGAGATACTATGTTGGAACAAATGAAAATAGGATTTATAGGATTTGGAAATATGGCACAAGCTCTTGCCACTGGACTTTTATATAAAAAAGTGGTAAAACCAGAGCAAATATATGCTTGTGCAAAAAATTGGGAAAAGCTTTGTGAAAATACAAAACCAAACGGCATGAATCCATGCAAGGATGCTCATGAAGTTGTCAATCAAGCGGATTTGGTAGTGATTGCAGTTAAGCCTTATATGATTGAAGAGGTCATTGCACCAATAAAAGAAAGTTTAAGGGGGAAAATTGTTTTTTCCGTAGTAGCAGGCTATCCTTTTGAAACGTATGAAAAAGTTTTGGAAAAGGGAACGCATCATATTAGCACTATTCCAAATACACCAGTTTCCATAGGAGAGGGGATTATTGTGTGTGAAGAAAAACATTCTCTTACAGAAGATGAGTGGGAACTTGTAAAACAAGTATTTTCTCCTATTGCCCTCATTCAGCCAGTGGATACGAAGTTACTTTCTGTTGCAGGAACGGTTTGTGGCTGTGGTCCTGCTTTTGTCAGTATGTTTTTAGAGGCATTAGGAGATGCAGGAGTGAAATATGGAATTCCTAGAGAAATCGCATATCGACTTGCTGGACAAATGATTGCTGGCACAGGAAAACTTCAAGTGACCACAAAAGCTCATCCAGGTGTTATGAAGGATGCTGTTTGTTCACCAGGAGGAACAACCATTAAAGGAGTGGCTTCTTTAGAGAAAAATGGTTTTCGTTCTGCTGTTATTGAGGCAATCGATGCCATTGAGGGATAAGGTACGCTTTGTGCAAATGATGAGAAGCACACTTTTGGAATTTCTCACGTAAAAAGTCCCATGAGAAAATGTATTCTTTTTGATACATTTTCTCATGGGATTTTGTGATTTTTTTATTATCAGATATTTTTATGGGAATATAAGACAATGGTATCACCAGATTGAAGAAGTGTTGTTCCATCTGGTACAATATCTTTGTCCTTTCGCCTTATCATAACGATAATGCTATCTTTTAACATACCCAATTCAGATACGTGTTTTTGGTTCCATTTATGATTTTCCGAAATATGTATTTCTTTTAAATGAATTTTGACTTTTTCATTATATTCTTCCGCACCAAGAACAATCAGATCTCCTTCTTTTAGTGTTGTATCTCCTTTTGGCACAATTTCTTTTCCATCTCGAATAATCATGGCGATCAAGGTTTTTGGAGTAAGAGATAGTTCTTTAATGGGACGCTCAATCCATGGATGATTTTTTTCAACAGAAAGTTGAATAAATTGAACATTCGTTTCATCCGAATAGTCATTAAATGTCTTTAATACGTTTTCGTTGTCGTCAATCATGTGACAAGTGCGTGCCACAAAAGGAAGAAATGTTCCTTGAAATAAAATAGAAAGGAGGACAACACAAAAGACAATGTGAAAAATAATATCCTTTCCATAGGATGGTGATACGGCTGCCATAATAGCAAATACAATGGAAGCGGCTCCACGAAGACCGGCAAATGAAATGACAGCTTGCTGGTGAAGTGGTGCTTTAAATGGTGTGAGCAAAAGTGCCACTGCAATTGGACGGGCGATGATCGTCAAGAAAAGGGCAATTAAAATTGCTGGTACAAGAACTTTTGGAAGTTCAGAAGGAAAGACGAGTAAGCCCAGTAAAAAGAAGATGAGCATTTGCATCATACCATTGAAGGCATCAAAGAAATTGACAAGAGATTTCTTGTTGGAAAGTTCTTGATTTCCAAGTAAAATACCTGCGATATAAGTGCTTAAATAGCCATTTCCACCAATGAGTGTTGGAATAGCATAAGCGGCAAGAGCACTTGCAACAACGAGGATGGAGTCAAAGCCTTCCGTAGCAAAAGAGAAATTGCGAAGCATCCATCCGGTTAAAAAAGCGATGATAACACCGAAGATAATGCCATAAGCAAGCTGTGAAAAAATAGCATATCCAATTTTTCCAGCAGAAACCTGTCCGCTCATAGCTTCTAATAAGATAATCGTCATCATATAAGCTGATGGATCGTTACTTCCGCTTTCAATTTCCAACATAGAAGCTGTACCATACTTTAAATTTAGTTTTTGGGAACGGAGTATGGAGAAAACGGAGGCGGCATCTGTGGAACTTAAAATACTCCCAATGAGCATTCCTTCAAATACATTCATACCAAGAATAAAGTGGCAAAAGCCCCCTGTTAAAAAAGCTGTAATTAAGACACCGATGGTGCTTAACAGAATGGATTTTCCAGCAACTGGCTTAGCCTCGCTCCATTTTGTGCCAAATCCACCATAAAACATAATAAAGATAAGTGCAGAAGAACAAATTTGTTCTGCGAATTTGTAATCGCTAAATTCAATTTTTAATAATCCATCGGAACCAAAGATCATGCCAAGTGCAATAAAAAATAAGAGAGTTGGTATGCCTAGTCGAGATGAGATTTTGTTTCCGATAATACAAGCTACAATGACAATTGCACCTAAAAGTAGAAGTAATGTCATAGAAATCTCCTTTCTGTGTTGATATATATATTTTATTTCCGTTTCTTTTTAATCCAAATGGGTTTTTGAAATTTCAGAAACGAATATCGAATCATAACAACTGTGTTGATTGAATTTGCGTGACTGCAATAGATATAGAGGGTAAAATTGTACCTTACCCACTTCACATTAAAATTTAGGAATAAATTAATATGGAAATATAGAAATACTATATAAGAAAAAAGAAATAGATTATCTAAAATATTTCATATGTATGAATATAAGCGATTGTTCGCTTTTTTATCAATTTTACTATAACAGAAGTATAAAAAATTGTAAAGGAAAGATTTTATAAAGACAAAATGATAGTCCGCATTGATTCACTAGATTGGAGGAAGATAAGAAGTGGAAAGAAAAATAAGAACTAAGTAAAAATTAGAATAAATATTCAATATAACTTCTTCTTAATAAAAAATATATAGTAAAATTAAACAAAAAAAATAATAAAAATATATTAAAATATAACAAAAATTATAAAGGGTATTGCAAAAGTAAAAAAATGGGTGTATGATAGAGTCAAACATTGGAAACGTTACCGGTAAAGATACCGGAACTTTTTAAAACTCAATAACAATTCAATAACACATGTTATGAAGAAAGAAGGGTGAATATGAGAAGATTGAAAAAATTTGTTGCGTCAAGCCTTGCTGCCGTTATGGTTATGGGATTACTCGGTGGATGTGGTGGTAATTCAAATACCGATACTGGAGAAACAGGCACCAATGCACAAGCAGAAAGCACCGATGGGGGAACAAGCGGTGGAACAGGTTCTGTTTATTATTTGAATTTTAAGCCAGAGCAAGCAGAGCAGTGGGAGAAGTTAGCAAAGCAATATCAAGATGAAACAGGAGTTACAACAAAAGTCGTAACAGCTGCTTCTGGTACTTATGAGTCCACGTTAAAATCTGAAATCTCTAAAAAGAATGCACCAACTTTATTCCAAGTGAATGGACCTGTTGGTTTGGCATCATGGAAAGATTACTGTTATGATTTAAAAGATACTGAAATTTATAAACAGTTAAAGAGTGATGATTTCGCTTTAAAGAATGAAAATGGAGAAGTTTCAGGAATCGCTTATGTCATTGAAACATATGGAATTATTTACAATAAGGCACTTCTTCAAAAATACATGGATATGGATGGAGCCGTTGTAAAATCCGTTGATGAGATTAACAATTTTGAAACATTGAAAAAAGTAGTTGAAGACATGCAGGCGAAAAAAGATGGCCTAGGAATTGTAGGTGCCTTTACTTCTGCTGGTATGGATTCTTCTAGTGACTGGAGATTCAAAACCCATTTAGCAAACCTTCCTATCTATTATGAATATAAAGATAAAGGAATTGAATCCACAGATGCCATTGAAGGAACTTATCTTCCAAACTATAAAAATATTTTTGACTTATACATTAACAACGCAACTTGTGAACCAACACTTCTTTCTGGAAAGACAGCAGAAGATGCCAATGCAGAATTTTCTTTAGGAGAAGCAGTCTTTTATCAAAATGGTACATGGGCTTATAACGACATAAAAGGCAATGAAGTTGCTGATGAAGATCTTGGCATGTTACCAATTTATATCGGAGCAGAAGGGGAAGAAAACCAAGGACTTTGTACAGGTAGTGAAAATTACTGGTGTATTAATAAAAACGCTTCAGAAGAAGATATTCAAGCTACGATTGATTTCTTAACATGGGTGATCTCAAGTGATGAAGGTAGAAAAGCAATCTGCGATATGGGATTTGTAACACCATTTAAGACTTTTACAGATGAATATATTCCAGAAAATCCATTAGTAACGGCATCCAATGAATATATTGACGCAGGCAAAGAATCTGTTGCATGGTGTTTTACAACAATGCCATCTGAAGAATGGAAAAATGGAGTTGGAAGTGCTCTTCTTGAATATGCACAGGGTACAGGACAGTGGGATGCTGTTGAAAAAGCCTTTGTGGATGGATGGAAGACAGAATATGCAGCTTCTCATCAAGAATAAAAGAGATTAAGCAAAAAGGTAGCTGTTAGGAACGGAGCTCCGCAATCAAATAAAAATTTGCGGTGGCTCCTTTTCTTATCTACGAAAAGACAACGAACTATAAGAGAGCATTGATGAGCTTATATGGCGACTGTCTGCGAACATGAGAAACTCGCATAGAGTGTTAGAAAAAGGAGTGAGATGGATGGATAAACATATTAAGAAATATTTTCCCGTTTTTGTATTACCAACCTTATTAGCATTTACCATTGGATTTATAGCACCATTTTTATTGGGGATTTATTTATCTTTTTGTAAATTTACAACGGTAACGGATGCAAAATGGGTTGGTATTAGCAATTATTTAAAAATAGCAAGTGATAAAACCTTTGGTCATGCGTTTTGGTATACAACAGCTTTTACCGTTGTGAGTGTAATTTTAATCAATGTTTTGGCATTTGCAGTTGCTATGGCATTGACAAGGAAAATCAGAGGAACGAATTTATTCCGAACTGTATTTTTTATGCCTAACTTAATCGGTGGTATTATTTTAGGATATGTTTGGCAATTGTTATTAAATGCAATTTTATTGAATTTTAATCGAACACTTACGTATTCTTCCAAATATGGCTTTTGGGGGCTTGTTATTTTAATGTGTTGGCAACAAATTGGATACATGATGATTATTTATATTGCGGGTATTCAAAATATTCCAGGTGAATTATTAGAGGCAGCACAGATTGATGGAGCCAATAAAAGAGAGATTTTACAAAAGATTATCATTCCAATGGTTATGCCATCCATCACCATTTGTACCTTTTTAACATTGACCAATTCCTTTAAGTTATTTGATCAGAACTTGGCGTTGACAAATGGAGAACCATCCAATATGTCTGAAATGTTAGCTCTTAATATTTATAATACGTTTTATAGTCGAGTAGGATGGGAAGGCGTTGGACAGGCAAAAGCAGTTGTCTTTTTCTTATTAGTTGCTTTGATTGCCATTGTACAAATGCGACTGACACGAACAAAGGAGGTAGAACAATAATGAAAGCAAGATCAAGAAATAATATGATATTAACAATTTTTTTCTCCATTGTATCCATTGCTTATATTTTTCCAATTGCATTGGTTATCTTAAACTCCTTTAAGAAAAAGGCGTATATTAGCCGAAAACCATTTGAGATCCCAACAGAAAATATGTTTGTCGGTTTGGAAAACTACATAAGAGGAATAGAAAAAACTCAATTTTTAAGTTCCTTTGGCACTTCTTTGTTCATTACTATTTTTAGTGTATTAGCCATTATTTTATGCACTTCTATGTGTGCATGGTACATTGTTCGTGTGCATAATAAATTCACTTCTGGATTTTATTATTTATGTTTATTTTCTATGATTGTACCTTTTCAAATGGTCATGTACACGTTATCAAAAATCGCTGATACATTAGGACTTGGCAATCCAGTTGGAATCATTGTTGTATATTTAGGGTTTGGTGCAGGGCTTTCTGTTTTTATGTTCTGTGGATTTATTAAAGGGATTCCCCTTGAAATTGAAGAATCAGCAATGATTGATGGATGCAATCCAATCCAGATTTATTTTAGAATTGTTCTTCCAATTTTAAAACCAACCTGTATTACCGTAGCCATTTTACAAGCCATGTGGATATGGAATGACTACTTATTGCCATCACTTGTGTTAGATTTAACAAAGTATAAGACATTGCCGATTGCGATCCAGTATTTAAAAGGCGGATATGGTGCAGTGGATATGGGAGCTATGATGGGAGCGTTAGTCTTATCCATTATTCCAATTATTGTATTTTATATCACTTGTCAAAAACATATTATTGAAGGTGTTGTGGCAGGGGCTGTGAAAGGATGAGAAAGGAGGAAGAAACATGAAAGAAAGAAGATGTGGAGTGTTGTTGCCGATCTTTAGTCTTCCATCAAAATATGGAATTGGAGCCTTTTCACAGGAGGCATATGATTTTGTAGATCAGTTAGAAGAAGCAGGACAAAGCTATTGGCAGATTCTTCCTTTAGGTCCTACGGGGTATGGAGATTCTCCTTACCAATCTTTTTCAACCTTTGCTGGGAATCCCTATTTTCTTGATCTGGATTCTTTTATAAAAAAAGGTTGGCTAACAAAAGAAGAGTGTGAACTCTGTCACTTTGGAAAAGAAGAACGATATATTGCCTATGATATGATTTATCAAAATCGTTTTCCACTGTTGAAAAAGGCATACGAGAGAAGCAAAATAAAAGAAGAAAAGGACTTTAAAGATTTTTGTGAACGAGAACAAGATTGGCTTTTTGACTATGCACTTTATATGGCAATTAAAGAAGAAAAATTTGATGGAAAAGGTTTTATGGAATGGGAGGAAGAGATTCGTTTTCGAGATCCTACTGTTATGAAGCGGTATGAAAAAGAATTAGAACAGACCATTGAGTTTTATTGTTTTTTACAGTATGAATTTGAAAAGCAATGGACAAAATTAAAGCAATATGCCAACCAAAAAGGAATCCAGATCATTGGAGATATTCCGATTTATGTTGCCTTTGATAGTGCGGATACATGGGCGAATCCAGAACTTTTTCAATTCGATGATGGAGGAAATCCAATCAAAGTGGCAGGGTGTCCTCCTGATGCGTTTTCTGCCGATGGACAATTATGGGGTAACCCTTTGTATCGATGGGAATATCATAAAGAAACGGGATATCATTGGTGGATGCAAAGGATGAAAGCAAGTTTTAAATGGTATGATATAGTAAGAATTGATCATTTTCGAGGGTTTGACGAGTATTATGCCATTCCTTATGGGGATACAACAGCAAGGAATGGTCGATGGGAAAAAGGGCCAGGAATTGAGTTATTTGAAACTCTAAAAAAGGAACTGGGAGAAAAAGAGATCATTGCAGAAGATCTGGGATTTTTAACAGAAACAGTGAAAGAGTTATTAAAGAAAAGTGGATATCCAGGGATGAAAGTATTGCAATTTGCCTTTGATTCCAGAGAAGAAAGTGATTATTTACCACATAACTATGAGAGAAACAGCGTTGTTTATACTGGTACTCATGATAATAATACGATTCAAGGATGGTATGATGAAATGACGCCAGAAGATCAGCAATTATCCATCGATTATATGAGAAATAATTTTAAAGATCGAGAGAATCTTCATTGGGATTTTATTATGTTAGCCATGAGGAGCGTATCCAATCTTTGCATTATACCAGCTTGGGATTATTTAGGTGTTGATAAGAGTGGACGAATTAATACACCATCAACTCTTGGAGATAATTGGAAGTGGAGGATGGAAAAAGAAATGTTTCCAAAATCCATTTTACAAAAAATGAAACAGAGTGCTCGTATTACAGGACGGTTGTGTCAATAAATTGCAAATTTTATGAGGCATTGTTATAATATCTGAGAAGAAAAGAGATGAAATGATTGGAGAAGAAACAAATGGAGAGTATCACCATCAAGGAAATAGCCAAACTGTGTGGGGTTGGTGTCAGCACAGTTTCAAGGGCTATCAATAATCATCCGGATATTAATGAGGAAACAAAGCAAAAAGTAATGAAAGTTATTAAGCAATATAACTATATTCCAAATAACAGTGCCAGAAATTTAAAACGTTCTGCTTCTAAAACGATTGGAATTTTGATGAAAGGGATGACAAACCCATTTTTTACAAAAATGATTCGAATCTTTCAAGAAGAAATTGATCGCAATCGCTATAATATGATTTTGCAAGAAATTGAAGAGGGCGAGGATGAAGTGGAAATTGCTCTTGAGATTATCAAAGAAAAAAAATTAAAAGGCGTTGTATTCTTAGGCGGATATTTTAATCATACCCAAGAGCAATTAAAACGGATTCCTGTTCCGTTTGTATTGGCAACCATTACTCTTAGCAATGAAATCAATCAAGAGATTTATTCTTCCGTATCCGTTGATGACTTTTTGGAAAGTTATAAGATGACACAATATTTGATTCACGAGCTTGGGCATAAAAAGATTGTGATTTTGGGAGCGACGAAGGAAGACTCTAGTATTGGAAAACTACGATTGGAGGGATATAAAAAGGCTTGTTCTGACTATGGTATTAAGCCGTTGATCTGTTATAGTGAAGATCAAGAAGATATTTATTCCATGAAAAATGGATATGAAATGACAAGAGGATTATTAGCACAAAACGAGGAGTTTACTTGTATCTATGCGATTTCTGATGTGATGGCAATTGGAGCTAGTAAGGCGTTATTATGTGCTGGAAAACAGATTCCAACCGACTGTTCTGTGGCAGGATTTGATGGTCTGGATGAAACTTTTTATTATAATCCATCAATCACAACATTAAAACAGCCATCCAAGGAAATGGCAAAAGAAACGATTCGCATTTTATTTTCTCTCATCTACAAAAAGGAAGAAAATCAACACATTGTATTTTCAGGTGAGCTATTAAAGCGTGAATCTACAAAAAAGATAGGGTAAGAGATAAAATAGATGATGAGAAAGAAGAAAGATGGACAAATTTTTCCATCTTTTTTCTTTTTTTTCCATCTTTTTTTCCTTTATATGGGTATAAGGAAACGAGTTGCATGAAAAATAGATAAAAATACAATACCATATCGAAAAAAAAGAAAAAATATGTTATAATTTTCATATAAGACAAAAAAAGAAAAAAAGAAGTAAAAATGTAATATGGTGGTTATCGTATAATGAAAAAATTGAAGGGAATAAAACTAAAACAAAACAATAAGGTTAGGGTGATGATCCGAAATAGTTTAATCGTGATGTTAGCCTTAATGACTGTGTTTATGTTCCAAGGAATCAATTATCTTCAAGGAACAGCTCGTATTATCAATTATGCAGGTGTTGTTCGTGGTGGAACACAAAGACTCGTAAAATTAGAAATGCAAGGAAAGGAGAATGAAGAATTATTAAATAAGATAGATGCGATTCTCTATGGATTACAGAATGGAAGTGAACAATATCAACTGGTGAAGTTAAAAGATGAAAAATTTCAAGAGGATTTAAAAAAAGTAGAGAAAAGCTGGATTGCTTTGAAAAAAGAGATTGATAAGGTTAGAAAGCAAGGGGTAGAACAAAGTAATATTTTAGAAATGAGTGAAGAGCATTTTAGACTAGCAGATTGTATGGTTTCTGATGCAGAATACTATATTCAAAAATTAGCTCATAACATTCAAATTATACAGTTTTTTACAATTTTTAGTATTATTGGGGTTTGTTTTGTCTTAATCAATGAATCGATCAAACGAGCTCAGCTTAGTCGATATAATAGCGAATTAAGTAAAAAGGCGTATCTTGATCTGCATACAGGCTTAATGAATAAGAGCCGATGCAATGAATTATTTGCAGATCAGACTCCTATTTTTGATAACACTGCTTGTATCATGCTTGATTTAAATAACTTAAAGCAGGTAAACGATACCTTTGGGCATATGGCAGGAGATACGTTGATTATTAATTTCGCTACGGTTTTAAAGAAAACAATTCCAAAAGGTAACTTTATTGGACGCTATGGTGGAGATGAGTTTGTCATTGTCCTATATCATACCGATGAAGAAAAAGTTCAAAGTTTGATTGAAGAATTAAAGGAGAATGTCGAGCACTTTAATTCTTTAGGTGGAAAAATGAAGTTAAGTTTTGCATATGGATATGATGGTTCTTGGAATTATGAAGAGTGTATTTTAAAAATGTTATTGGATCAAGCGGATCATAATATGTATCTAAACAAACAAAAATGTAAATGCGAATTACTGGATATGCAAGCAGAAGAAAAACAATTTGCATAAATTTCTATAAAGGGAAATGATAAACTAGGATATGAATTAACTGTATCAAATAGGACTTAATCGTACTATGATTAAAAAAGAGAATGTGAACTACCACAGACCGTAAAGGTCTGTGGCTTCTGTTAAATGGTTCACCAGACTAAGTATTCAGAAATGGATACTACGATATTCAGGTTATGATACCTTTGGTTGACGCAACAGACCATCGCTCTATCGTACATATTTAAGTTAGGTCAGAATAAG
>CASDVE010000049.1 GCA_949284175.1 uncultured Eubacteriales bacterium | reverse complement strand
TCTCACGATGGACACCCTTGCTTTCGGCTATATCCTTCCCACTACCGGGCGGATTTCGGACTTACACCGGTTAGAAACGTGCGCCGCCGGGCGCACACAAAAAAACTGCCATATTCTATTCCTAGAACATGACAGTTTTTCTTTTTATCATGATACTATCTTAATCAAGTAGTTTCGTATTTCTTTATTTAAAATCCTTATCCTAGATCTTCTCCGTTTGTCTGAATCACTTTTTGATACCAAGCAAATGATTTTTTCTTAAAGCGTTTCATCGTTCCACTGCCATCTTCTTGCTTATCCACATAAATGAAACCATATCGTTTTTTCATTTCTCCAGAACCTGCACTGATTAAATCAATGGGTGCCCATGAAGTATATCCCATCAAATCCACACCATCCTCTGTTACTGCATCATACATGGCTTGAATATGGGAACGCAAGTAATCAATGCGATAATCGTCTTCTACATATCCATTTTCATCTGGGGTATCTAAAGCCCCTAACCCATTTTCTACCACAAACAACGGTTTTTGATAGCGATCGTATACTTCATTTAATGTGATACGAAATCCTAATGGATCAATTGGCCATCCCCAGTCACTGAACTTCAAATAGGGATTCTTAGCGGACTTAAACAAATTGCCTTCTGCCTCTTCTTGTTCTGTATCAGGTGCGGCGATACAACGGCTATTATAATAAGAAAAAGAAATGAAATCCACTGGATAAGAGGCAAGAATCTCTTCATCCCCTTGTTCTAATACAGGAAAACAGCCTTTTTTCTTAAGTCGTGCTTTTGCATAAGATGGATAATAGCCTCTTGCCTGCACATCCACAAAGAAATAGTTTTCTTGATCCACTTTTAAGGCTTCCCATACATCTTCTGGACGGCAAGTATAAGGATAAGCACTTCCTGCTGCAAACATACATCCAACAAGGTTATTTTCGTCAATTTCATGTGCCATACGAACTGCCAATGCACTGGCAATCAACTCATGATGACTGGCTTGATATTTGATCTTATCTTCGTCTTCTCCCTCTTCAAAATAGATTCCTGCTCCCATAAATGGTGCATGAAGAATCATATTGATTTCATTAAATGTGAGCCAATACTTGACTCTTCCTTGAAATCTTTTGAATAACACTTCGCATAACCGCAAGTAAAAGTCAATCATAATGCGGTTTCTCCAACCGCCATATTTTTTAATAAGCCCAATGGGACAATCAAAATGAGAAATGGTGATCAAAGGTTCTATCTTGTATTTTTCACACTCAGAAACAATGGCTTCATAAAACTGAATGCCCGCTTCGTTTGGCTCTTTTTCATCTCCAAGAGGAAAAATCCTTGTCCAGGCAATGCTAAAGCGATAGACTTTAAATCCCATCTCTGCAAAAAGGCGAATGTCCTCTTTAAAATGATGATACATATCAATGCCTTCTTTTGCTGGATAACAATATCCCTCTTCAAAATCAAGCATCTTTCGATGTCCTGTAATGACTGCCCCTCTTTCTTTTCCAGATGGGCAAACATCCACATTGGCAAGCCCTCGATTTCCTTCTTTATATCCGCCTTCACACTGATTGGCAGCCGTAGCTCCACCCCATAAAAATCCTTGTTTAAACGCCATTCTTTCACCTTCCTATTTTAAAACTGTAAGAAGTGGTTCACCCACATTGACACTTTGTGCCTCGGTTTCCACAACGTCTAAAAACGTATCCGTATTGGAAATGATAATTGGAGTTTCCATACAGTATCCCGCCTGTTCTATCATTTCTTTATCAAACTCTAATAAAAGCTGTCCTTGCCTAATGCGATCTCCTTGTTTGATCTTGGCTTCAAATCCTTTTCCTTCCAATTGTACCGTATTGAGTCCAACATGGATTAAAACTTCTGCTCCATTATCCGCTTTGATACCAATGGCATGAAGGGTTGGAAACAGTGCTGAAATCTCGCCATCCACTGGTGCATACACTTTTCCTTCTGTTGGAAGAATTGCCACACCTTTTCCAAGAACACCAGAAGCAAAGGCTGCATCCTGCATTTTTTCTAATTTTAAAATATCACCTTTTATTGGACTAACAATGGAGTATTTTTGCACCATGCTATCCTTCTCATTTTTATTTTCTTCTTTCGTCTGCTGGATGGATTCCTTATCTACTTCTTGATCCTTCCCTTGTCCTTCTACGGTTTCTTCTTTGTCATGATAAAGGATCATGGTTGCAACAAAGGCAATGATCATCGTGATCACAACACCGGTTACGGCTACTATTAAGTTTCCAAATCCCCCATCTGGCTCGATCATGGCAGGGAACTCAAAGATTCCCATTCCTCCCATTGAGAACTTACGGAAATTAAACGCTCCATAAAATCCTCCACCGATTCCACCAGCAATACAGCTAATGATAAACGGTTTTTTTAATGGCAATGTAATTCCATAAATAGCTGGCTCTGTTACTCCAAAAATACCAGAAATAAAGTTTGGTAACGCCATCTCTTTTAACTTTCTATTTTTTGTTTTAAAGAAAATAGCAAGTACAACCGCAGAAGTAGCAAAGGTACAAGCAAAGAATGGCATCATAACGTTATCATATCCCATTGTCACGATGTTATTAATATATACAGGAATAAAGCCCCAGTGAAGTCCAAAGATAACTAAGATCTGCCAAGTAAGCCCTACAATAGCTCCTGCTAACATCGGACTGAAATCTCGAATATTCATAACAAATTCAGCAATTAAATTAGATCCAAAGGTGGCAATTGGTCCGATTATAATAAATCCAACTGGAATGGCAACCAATAATGTGAGCATTGGTACAAAGAAAAATTTCACAAGGTCTGGAATCCATTTGCTAAAAAATTTCTCACATTTTGACGCAAAATATACTACGAAAATTACTGGTATGACGGTGGATGTGTAGTTCATTCCAATAATTGGGATTCCTAAAAACTCGATATACACTTTGGATTCAAAAATTGTTCCTTGAAATAATGTGTATAGAGCATCACCGCTGGCAGCAAGAGCATCCGCTTGAATAGCTGGATAACATAAAATCGCTCCGATTACAAGTCCAAGCATTGGCTTTAATCCAAACTTCTTTGCTGCTGTATAGCCGAGGAACAATGGTAAGAAGGTGAATAAACCATCACCAATGGCATTTAAGATCTGATAGACACCGGTAGTTTCAGGATATAAATTCATTGCCACAAACAACACATTTAATCCCTTTACCATACCACAGGCAGCCATAATTCCTAAAATCGGCTGGAAAATTCCTGACAATACATCAATTAAGCGATTGAGGGGATTTCCCTTTTTTTGTTCCACCACTTCTTCTGCCTTATCTTCTGTCAAATTAAGAAGTGGCATAACATCCGCATACACTTCTGGTACATGATTGCCGATGACAACTTGATATTGTCCTCCGCTCTTCATGACAGTAACAACACCATCCATATTTTTGATGATGTCATCCTTTGCCTTTCCTTCGTCTTTCAACTTAAATCTTAAGCGGGTAATACAGTGCGTTAAACTCACTACATTTTCTTTTCCGCCAATGTTTTTGACAATGTCTTTTGCCAAATTTTCGTATTTTCCCATGTTTTCTACCTCCATTTTTTTTCATCTATTCCACAGTATCGTGGTGCACTTTGTGCTATTATGAAGGTTTAGCCAACTAAATGTCACTATCCTAACATGCGAATTATAAGGATTCATAACCAAGATTCTCAGCTTTTTTCACTGCATTCTTTCATTTTATGAATCACTCGTTCAATATGAATGGTCAAATATAAATATTCTTCCTTTGATAACGCATACTCATATTTCTTTAAAATAAACTGAGCGATCTTTTGGACACATTGGTATGCCCTTTCATATTTCACTCGTATCACTTCCAATAGATCATCGCTATCATCGTCTTCATATGTTGTTTTATCCACTAAACGCTTAGCAAAAAATTTTAAGTGGGTAATAAAACGATAATAATACACATTATCTTCATCAAAATCTGTCTGAAAAAAGTATTTTACAAGATTAACAATTTCCTGCATAATCGTTGTGATTTCATACATATTGTGCATTTTTTCAGAATCCATTTCGGCATTTGCAATGTGAAGAGCGATAAATCCTGCTTCATCCTCAGAAAGCCGAATCTTTAATTTCTGTTCTATAAAATCAATCGCCCAAAGTCCGATTTGAAATTCTTCTTTGTAAAATCTTCGAATATCCCAAAGCAATACATTTTTTACAATAATCCCATCCAAAAACCGAACAATTGCCGTATGAATATGATCGATCAAAGAAATATAAATCATTTCATTGAGATTTTTTCCAAGCCTTTCCTTTGCCTCGGTAATCACCTGTTCCCCAATCTCCATATGTTCCAAAGGAATATCTTTAATTAAAACTTGAAATTTATTATTCGCCTCAGTGGTGGATAGAGCAAATTCTTTATCAATACTCTTTTCATCAATCTCTTCTCCAACCTTTTTCTTGTAGCAAATTCCTCTCCCCATAACAACTTTTTCCTGTTGATTCTCATCTAAAATGACAGCCACATTATTATTTAGAATTTTATATATTCTCATCTTCATCTCCTGCCTTCATTTTGCCATCCTCATACTTCTCCTCTTCATACAGAATAACTTCCTAGTCTTATTCTATCTCCCACACCTATAAAAATGTAGCCATTATAACACAAAAAAACCTGCATACAAGAAACAAATCTGATCCATCACATAGGCAATCCCCTATATGATTCACGATGAAACGCATCCTATGTAAGCCGTATTGCCAACATAGTTTCCGATTCGTGCCTTCGCATAAATCAAATTCCCTTCCTGTATGTAGGTTTAGCTTGTTTTAACAATCGCTATCCTGTTTTTAATGGTTATATTTTAGCATATTTCATTTTAGAATACAAGTCCTTGTTTTAGAAATAAAATCCGCAATCGCATCGAGATCAAGCCCTGTTGTTCCTGCACCAATTCGATTGGACATTTCAACAAGACATGGCTGTTTTAAACGTGCTTTTTTCATGATATCTTCATAATAAAAGACTTCTTTCGTCTTTCCATCCGCCACTACCTTTTTATTGCACATAATGATCAGCCGTTCAAAATTTTGTGCTACAAATTCCATATCATGTGTAATCGTAATTAATGCTTTTCCTTTCGCCTTTAACTCTTCAATGATAAAGGCAAGTTGTTGTAACCCTTCTAAATCCTGCCCCGCAGTGGGTTCATCAAAAATCATCACATCACAATCGGTAGCAATCACCGATGCAATCGTAACAAACTTTCTCAAAGATAATGGAAGATCATAGGGATTATAATTTAAATATTCTGTCATTCCCGCTAACTTTGCTGACTCCTCCACTCTTCGTTTTCTCTCATCAGCTGGAATCTTCATTCTTTTTAAACCATACTCGATCTCTTTGTATACGGTATTGTTAAAAATCTGATCATCTGGATTTTGAAAAACATAACCAACCATCTTTGCAATTTGAGCTGTGGTATATTCTTTTGTATTTTTACCATCCACAAAGATATCTCCTTTCGTTGGCTTTGTCAATCCATTGATCATTTTTACTGTTGTAGTTTTTCCTGCTCCGTTTTGTCCTACAATTGCAATATTTTCTCCTGCTTCAATTGAAAAGGAAATATCATCAACTGCAACAAATCCATTCGGATACGAAAAGGATACATTTTTTACTTCCACTAATGACATCCAAATTCTCTCCCTTCTCCCATATACATTTTAATCTCATCAACTGCTTCATCAAGAATAATTGGGAGCTTTTTCAACTTGATTCCTCTTTGTTGCAATTGCTTTCCAATGGTTGTACACTGGGGAAGTCGCATCTTATACTTTTTACAATCTTCATGCGTTAACACCTCTCTTGGTGTTCCCTCTAATACAATTTTGCCTTCATCCAACACAATAATATGATCGGAGTATTGTGCGATCTGTTCCATTTTATGTTCCACTAAAATAATGGTTCTACCCATTTTTTTCATGAGCTGAATAATTTCAAATATATCATCCGTACTCTGCGGATCAAGCTGAGAAGTCGGTTCATCAATGACAAGAATTTCTTGATTCATAATTAAAATAGAAGCTAAAGCAATTCTTTGTTGTTGTCCTCCTGACAATTGATAAGGATTCCGATCCCGAAATTCTTCTGTCTTTGTCAACTTTAACACTTCTTCCACTCTATCTTTAATTTCTTCTGGCGAAACTCCCATATTTTCTAATCCAAAAGCCAGTTCTTCATAAACTGTTTTTGCCACTCCACTGATCTGTGTAAATGGATTTTGAAATACAAAACCAACAGAGCAAGCTAGCTCCCCTAACTCTTGTTGTTCAATATTATTGCCATTTACATACACTTCTCCAGTCATAGTTCCTTTATAAAATTTCGGAACAAATCCTCGGATCGCATTACATAACGTCGTTTTACCACTCCCATTTGCTCCAATAATGGAACAAAACTCCCCCTTTTTCACTTGAAAGGATACATCTTTTAACACATCTTTTTCTGAAGTCGGGTAGCGATAAGTTAAATTTTTTACATAAATAGCATCCATACTATTACCCTCCCAATCACTGCAATAAGTAAGGCTAGAATAAAAAATCCTCTTACTTTCTTATCAAATGCAGTATCCTCTACATTTCTTAGCCTTGTCTTTTTCACATTTGTGGAAAAAGCTCTTGCCTCCAATGTAATCGTTCGTTCCTCTGCATTCACAATGGAATTTAAAATTAAAGGTCCAATTGTTGGAAAAAACGCCTTTGCACGGACAAGTACATTGCTTTCCGTTTCAATCCCTCTTGATTTTTGAGCATCCATAATAATAGCCATCTTCTTTGACATCTGTGGTATAATATTGACAGTTGATAAAATAACATAAGTAGCTGATGGAGAAACTCCCCTCTCCTCCAACGCAATCACTAACTGATTCACATCCACAATTTTAATCGCTAGCACTGCGGAAGAACCAATTCCCAATAACCTTGTGCAAAGCACGATTCCATTTTGGATTCCTTCTTGTTTCACAGAAAAGATAAAAAATTCCCAAAGTATGGTATCTCCCGGAAAGAAGAGTGCTTGCATAATAAAAACAACTACTGTAATAAAAACAATGGTTTTTAACCACATCTGAACAAATTCTTTTAATCTTCCAGCCATGCCCGCAATTACAAACAGTATCACAAGAACAACTGCCGTATATATGTAGTCATATAAAGCCGTTGAAATCGCAAAGAATAGGCACATTGTAATTTGGGTCATTGGATTTAAATCAAGTATTTTATTTTTCTTTTCTTCCTGCATAGTATTCCCCTTCTCCATCTCACATTAACTAACTTTTTTCCTTGCATTCATAAAAGCGATACCATTACTTGTCGTTTTCTGTCAATCTATTTTTGTATAAAATATTTAAGAAAGTTTTTTATTAAAATATTTTCTTATACATTTTCACTGTTATTTATTTATCAATCCATTGACAACACTTTTTTTCTATGGTATAAAGCAGAATAACATCGAATAGAAAGGATGAAATCAATGACAATTAAAGAAATTGCTGAACTGGCAGGTGTTTCTATTTCTACGGTATCAAAGATCGTTAATAATAAAGATAAAAACATTAATCCGGATACAAGAGAACGGGTACTAAAGATTGTAAAAGAGTATCACTATACCCCTTATGGAACAGCAAAAGCCAATTCCAACTCTAAAACATTTATTATCGGAATCCTTCTTCCTTCCATAGAGCGTCAAAGTACGTTTTTAAATGGCATTCATTCTTTTGCTCAAAAACATGGATATAGTACCATTGTCTATGACAGTCATTATGATAAAGACTTAGAATTAAAACATATCACTGCCCTTTGCAACCATCACATTGATGGCGTTATCTGGCATCCAGTCTGTGAAGAAAGCCTTTCTTATGAGAAACATTTTCTCAATCAAAACGTTGAAATTTGTTATATGAACGAACCATTTTCCAATGCCTTCTATCATATCGATTACGAAACTCTTGGATATGAGGCAACAAAAACACTCCTTACCTATCATCACACAAATCTCGGTTGTTTCGTATATCCAGATACGGTTCGATCTGAGCAAGTGCTTGCTGGATTTAAAAAATGTCTTTATGACCATCAAATTCCTTTTCAAGATACGATGATACTAACACCAGAACAGACCGTCTGTCATCGTTTTCTCTCTGCCACTCCGTTTACTGGTTTTGTAAGTTCCCACTATGACTTAGCCCTTGCTTTTGTTCAGAGTTTACAGCAAATGAACTATCAAATTCCAACGGATTTTTCTATTGTGACATTACGTGAAGACGACATTTACACTTCTTCTTTTCCTAAAATACCGAATATACCAATTCCATTTTTTGATTTTGGTTCTTTTTTATGTCGTTGTTTGTTAAATAAACTACATAAAAAAACGGAGGAACTATCAAAGTTTCACTCGAATCCTATCATAGAACATAAAGAGTTCCTTGACGTTCCTCCTTCTTCAAAACAAAAGAAAATCGTTGTAGTTGGCAGTATTAACATGGATATTACTCTTAACGTTCCCTCTCTACCACAAGCAGGAAAAACATTGATCACCGATCGCTTTTCTACCATGCCCGGTGGAAAGGGAACAAATCAATCCGCTGGTGTAGTAAAACTTGGAGGGAATGTGGCTTTGATCGGAAAAGTTGGAAACGATCAAGAAGCCTCTATTATTTATGACTACCTTTTGGACAACCACATCTTGACACAGGGTGTTTCCAGAGATTCTCATTTGAATACAGGAAAAGCCTTTATCCATGTACAAGCAGATGGGGATAGCACCATCACCATTTTAACAGGAGCCAATCAAGCCCTAAGTCCAACAGATATTGAGTTAAACGAACGCATTTTTGAGCATTCCGCCTACTGTTTGCTGCAAACGGAAGTTCCAACAGATGCGATTATTCGTGCTAGTCAACTAGCACATCGCTATCACGCTAAAACCATCTTAAAACCAGCGGGTATCACCTCCATTACATCGGAACTATTAAAAGATATTGATATTTTTGTCCCCAATGAACAAGAAGCAAATCTGCTCTGCCCGTTAGCAGGAAGCCTAGAAAAAAAAGCGGATTACTTTTTAAGCCTCGGAGCAAAAACTGTTATAATCACCCTTGGAAAACAGGGCTGTTATTTAAAAACCCCTTCTCTATCCAAGAAATACCCCGTTTCAGACTTTCCACCTGCCGATTGTACGGGAGCTTCAGATTCCTTTATCGCCACATTAGCTGTCTATTTACAGCAAGGAAAATCTTTAGATGTTGCAATTCAAATAGCAACGATTTCTGCTGGATTTTGCATTTCAAGACAAGGAGTCTTACCATCTCTTGTGGATCGCAATACATTGGAAACTTATATTCATAACTTCTATCCAGAATTACTACTTTCCGAATAGCGATAAAAAACAAGAAGAAAATGGCTTTACCATCCATGCCATTTTCTCCTTGTTCTTCTCTACTAACTACTACTATATCAATCTTAACAATTCATTTTCTCTATTCTTCTCGATCCATTGCCTTATAAAATGTCACACCACCAGACAATACTTTTGGGTGCTTGAATCCATTTTGTAATAGAATACGCGCCACATTATATGCTCGAACTCCAACAGCACAATAAATAGCAATGATCTTCTCTTTATCCAGCTCTCCCATCCGTTCACGAATTTGACCAAATGGAATATGCAAAGAACCATCAACTGAAAATTCTTTTCTTTCCTGCTCTTCTGTCACATCTAAAATGATAAGATCTTCTTGATCTTTTTTCATCATCTCTTCCAACTCATCCCATTCCATAAAGGAAACAAAACCGTTGATCATATTCTCAGCAACATATCCTAACATATTGATCGGATCTTTTGCTGAAGAAAATGGAGGTGCATAGGCAAGCTCTAATTCCGTTAAATCAAAAACAGTTCCATCGAGCCGCATTACAGTGGCTAACGTATCCATTCTCTTATCCACGCCATCTTTTCCTATGATCTGTCCCCCTAAGATTTTTCCATCCTTTGTAAAAATCATTTTCAATATTAAGGATGTAGCTCCGGGATAATATCCAGCATGGGATTTTTGCACAATAAGAGCGGTTTCATAATCTTTGTTTTTTTCTTTTCCCATAACTTTCAATTGCTTTTCATTCAGTCCAACAGATGCCACATCTAAGTCAAAGACTTTTACAACAGAAGTGCCTAGTGTGCCTTTATACATGGTCGGTGTACCTGTTAAATTATCAGCCAAAATTCTCGCTTGTTTATTCGCTGGCCCTGCAAGCGGAATCATTGTCTTCTCTTTTGAAACAAAATGCTCCACCTCAATAACATCTCCAACCGCATAAATATGTTCATCAGAAGTTTTTAAATAGGAATCTACTACAACTCCTCCTCTCTGATTCAAGGAAAGTCCTGCCTGTTTGGCTAATTCACTGTTTGGCTTTACTCCAATAGATAAAATCACAAGATCAGTTTCTATCCTTCGTCCACTTGCCAATTCAATACTTGTTTTTCCATTCTCTTGATGAAATTCTTTCACACCATCCCCAAGAATTAGATTTACTTGATTCTTCTTTAACGTTTTATGCAAAACTTTTGCCATTTCTAAATCAAGGGGTGCCATCACTTGATCTTGCATTTCCACAATCGATACTTGAAGTCCTGCCCGATGAAGGTTCTCTGCCATTTCAAGTCCGATGAAACCTCCTCCAATTACAACCGCACGTTTGGCTTGATGCTTTTCTATAAATCCTCGAATACTATCCGTATCCGGAACTGTCCATAGAGTGAAAATATTATCAGAATCAATTCCCGGAATCGGAGGTTTTACAGGGCTTGATCCCGTTGCCAATACTAAATTATCATAACTTTCTTCATAGATTTTCCCTGTCTTTAACTCTTTTACCTTGATTTTTTGTTCTTTTGGCAATAGTTCTATCACTTCATTGCCAACTCTTACATCGATGCGATAGCGACTCTTCATGGCTTCCACTGTCTGAACTAAAAGAGCATTTCGACTTTTAATCACATCTCCAATATAATATGGCAGCCCACAGTTTGCATAGGAGATATACTCTCCCCGTTCCAACATAATGATTTCCATTGTTTCGTCTTTTCTTCTTAAGCGAGTTGCCGTTGTTGCTCCACCTGCTACGCCACCGATAATCACTGTTTTTTTTGCCATATCCATTCTCCTTTTCTATTATTTTTACATCCATTTACTTATTTTTCCATTATAGTCCATCCAATGAAAAATATCTGTAACTATATCACAGTCTTTTTTCTAATTCCCATTCAAAAACACTGAAAATATTTGGTACAAAGTGTGCGACCATAACTTCTGACTCGTTACTTCCGCGTAAACGATGAGAAACACGCTATGCGAGTTTCTCACGTTCGCGAGCAGTCGTCATATAAGAGCATAAATGCTTTTGCATGACTCGTTACTTCCGCGTAAATGGAAAAAGAGTTAAAAGTGATGTTCACTTCTAACTCTCTTTTCTCTTCTTGATCTTCCTATCAACAATTACAGTTCTTGACTTTCTTTTCTTTCACAGGAAGACTTATAGTCATCCAAGAAATGATGTCTTACACCATTTTGTTTATATCCAATCACAGTATCCAAATTGACATTTTCCATACTTCTAAAAATATTGCTTTCCACAAATGGATTGGTCTTTTTCATCTGTGCGATCATATGTTTTACTTCCATACGTTTTGATGAACTAGAACCATCTGGATTACAAGTGGAACAAGTATCGGTAAAACGACAAGCACATTGAATGAAATATAATTCATTATAATCTCTCCAATGTTTAATATCATCTTCACGAATGAGATACATCGGTCTAATTAACTCCATTCCTTCAAAGTTTGTACTGTGAAGTTTTGGCATCATGGTTTGTACTTGTGCCCCATAGAGCATTCCCATTAAAATGGTTTCAATGACATCGTCATAATGATGCCCTAATGCAATTTTATTGCAACCAAGTTCTTTAGCTTTACTATATAAATGTCCTCTTCTCATTCTAGCACACAAATAACAAGGGGATTTCTCAATATTGAAAACAGCATCAAAAATATCGGATTCAAATATGGTAATCGGAATATTTAATAACTTTGCATTATTTTCAATAATCTGTCGATTTACTGCATTATACCCCGGATCCATCACCAAAAATACTAATTCAAATGGAAACTTATTATGCCACTTTAATTCTTGGAACAACTTCGCCATAAGCATGGAATCTTTTCCACCGGAAATACAGACAGCAATTTTATCCCCTTCTTGTACCAGTTGATATTCGTTGATCGCCTTTGCAAATTTGGAGAAGAGCTGTTTATGAAACTTTTTTCGAATGCTCTTTTCCACTTCTTTTGCTTTTGCTTCCTCTTCTTTTTCCTGTTTTTGATTCATTTCAGAAACAAGCCATCCTGTGTACCCTTCCGCTAAACTATAAGAAAGATACCCTTCTTCTTGTAACTGTCCTGCGAGATCTCTACTTATCACACCTCTTGTGCAATAAAAAACAATCTTCTTATCCTTTGAAAAAGTATCCTTTTTCTCTTCTATCTGTTCATATGGAATATGAATTGCATTTGGGATCGTACCATATCCTAAATGAGATTCACTTCGAATATCAATAAGAAGGTAACTTTCCTCCTCCCATTGTTTCATTTGTTCATATGTTATTTCAACTGTATTCATGAAAACCTCAACTTTCTATTGTTTGCTCTCTTTTGCTATCACAGGCATATAGAAACAGTACCACATTGTGTGGGAAACTTCTTTGCTTTTGCTATGAGAATGATATGTTATGCCCTATGATGTAATATCAAAACATCATGTATAGATTACCATAAGAGCATTGAAAAAATCAATATCAAGGAAAAGGTCTTTTTGAAAGTCTTACCAATGGGAGATATGTATTTTTCTCATTCCTTTTAGTTGTTCTGTGTGCAGTTTGCTGCATCAATGGCTATCACTAGCATAAGTCCCATAAGCTCATCTCTTCTATCCGCTATATCAATGACATAGGTATCTCCCCAGTGAAATAATTCTTTTGTGATGTGGATAATCGGACAACATTCATTATATACATCATATTCCCATCCAAGAAAGTTTCCTTCCACTCTCCATCCATTAAAATCCACCTCATACTTTGGCTGGAATAAGGCAAACTTCTTTTGTATCGTTCCTTTTGTTTCTCCTCCAATCTCTATCTCAAAGCTCGGAAGTATTGTAAATAACTTCTGCTTTATCACCCCAATTTCATTTTGGCTGTTGTCATAGACATGCAGTTGATGTCCAAAAGAAAAGAACTCCGCTTTTACAAAATATTTCTTGTTTTCATCTTCATCATAAATATCATAAGAATCTGTCCAAGAAAAAACCCTTTGTTTGATCAATAACTTCATATTGTTATCCCCCTGTTCCTTATTTTAAATTTCTCTTGCTTTTTACTCATTTTATTTCTTATATTAAATCTTTTTTCAATATTATATACGGATAGAACAGTAAGAGCAAATAGTTGCTATGAATTCAACAATTCAAGAAGCAACCACGCTGCTGGGTAGAACTTTTCAATCTCATCCACACTATATTGCTCTCTAAGGCGTTCAGCATCTTCTTTAAATGTCTCGAACCAGTCCTGTCCAGTGGAATAGAGTACATCTTGTCGTACAAACCCCCAGCTACCTATGATCTCCCTGCATACTTCTTCCATAAGTTTCCCTTTCGGATCAGTCTGTCTGCCAGATAGGAATTGACTAAAACAATACCGAAGAGTAAACTCTCCATAACTGATCAATTCTTGATATTCTGCGTCGTGTGCTTTGATAGAGTCTTCCATATTAGAAGATGTTGTCAAAGATGCCTGAATTGTATCGAGTAGCTCAGCAATCCTAAGATCCAGACCACCCATACTGTCCAAATAGGCAGTTGCCTTATTATAACATTCTTTTTCTAAATCTTCGATATACGCCTGAGAATTGAAAACAGCGTCAGCTGCGACTTTCGGAAATTTGTCACGAATATCGTCACCATAATAACTGCCATCCCGCGGTTTCCAGTATTCCTTTACTGTATATGTTCCTGAATCGCTAACGGAAAATGTAATTGCCGTAGGGATAGAACTTCCTCCACGTTCTTCTAATACTCCTCCATAGGTGTTATATGTCCTATGTAGGACAAGCAGATAAACTGTACCTTCCTTCCTGTGATTGTTCGTGCCGATTAAGGGTGTTTCACTTACTCCCTCATTGGCAAGCAACACATAGCTCTCTATATGAATCATCCCTTTTGGATACTCGTCAACACAATGACTGTGGATCGCAGAAGCAATCGCTTCATCAAGTTCCGATACGACTCTATCTGTTTCACTATCTCCTCGCTTAAAAGAAGAAATGATTTCTTTTGAATCCACATGGCAAAATGTTATAACACCCATATTGGCAATCCGATCAAATGCTATATTGGCACACTCTTTAAAATCCTCATTATTCATATCACCCTTACCCTCAAGATACACTTTAAGTTCATATGGTTCTTTGCTTGTTTGAAGTTCAATTGATGAATAAAAATACCCTTCTGGATATGGTAAACGCTGTGCAATCCCAGATACTTTGGAAGCATCTCCTATATATTCCGTACGGTATTGTTCCAAATCATCCACATGATTATCCGATATTCTTACCTCAACATTTTCAACACTTACAAAAACAATAATATCTTCGTCTGTCGGATTCTGCATATTAATACCAATTTTAAACCAGACATTTTTTTCTGCCTTCATCTTTACAGGCACACCAGATGTTAGGTACATAGACTTATCATAACCATTTTCTTGTTTTACTTCGATAGGCTTTAAAATCACTTCCGTATCTCCTAAATTTTCACCTGATGATATTGTAATGTGATTTTTAATTGGTGAGATTTCTTCATCTGAGAAAACAAACATCTCTTGACTTCCAGCAGGAACAACGATTCTTACATCAAAACTACTTTGCTTAGGATTTGTCAAAAAACAAACCGCCACCGCAATACATACAGTGATCGCCACTATCATAATCCAAAACGACGGTTTCTTATAATTCAATACCGTTCTCACCCTTTCTTTAACCCCCACCTCTCCAAATGCCAACGGACAGACATCAATGTTTCTACGACTGACACTATAAACTAACAAAGCCTGAGAATAATCTGCTCTTTGCTCTTGACTAAGTTTTTTGATAACTTTTTCATCACAAGCAAGCTCTATATCATGGCATAATAACACATAAGCAATCCACATCAATGGATTAAACCAGTGAAGAGTCAATAGGAGAAAACCGAACGGTTTCCACCAGTGATCATGACGTTGTATATGTGCCTTTTCATGAGCAATAATAGAGTCTTCATCCCGTTCATTCAGATGGAAGGGCAAATAGATTCGAGGACGAATCACCCCTAGAACAAATGGTGATGTTACCGTTTCACACTGATACATATTCTCTTTCATCGGCACAGCGGTTGCGACTCGCCTTTGTAGTCTCCAATAGCTTATAGCCGTATAAGCAAGCAAAAGAAATATTCCAACAATCCAAACAATTGTAAAGATAGCCACCAAAACCTGTAATGGATTGGCACTTGCGCCTAAAGTCGGTGTACTCGACTGACCAAGTGCCGAATAAACAGTATGATTGATAACAGAAATGCCACTGTGAATTGTTGTAACCTCATCACGCATAATCTTTGGACTAATAGTTTCAGCACTCGGAATCAGACTGAATATGCTCTCAAAAGAAACTGGAATAGCCAAACGAATCCCCACGAATCCCCATAAAATAACATTGATCCACTTTGGAACTTTCTTCATAAGTAGTCGAATCAAAAACACCGCCAATACTAACCAGCTTGCAGAAATACTCATATTTACGACTTTCAAAAACAGTTCTGTCATTCCATTCCTCCTCTTCGAAAGCGGTCAATCATCCGCTGCACTTCATCAATTTCTTGCTCAGAAATCTTCTGATGCTTTGTAAATGCTGCAATAAAGGCAGGGACAGAACCTTCAAACTTCTTTTCCACTAGTTCATCAATTTCAGATGCCTGCGCTTCATCCTTCGATACTAGAGATGTTATCATACCATTCTCATTTTTCAGCACACCTCTCTCACCAAGTCGCTTAATAACCGTATAAGTTGTGGTACGCTTCCATTGAAGTCGTTCTTTACAAAGTCTCACAAGTTCTGTCGTCGTAACTGGTTCATGCTCCCACATAATTAAACAAAAGCGATATTCGCTTTCAAAAATCTTAGGTATTTCCATAACCCCACTCCTTGTCTAATCTATTAGTCTATATGATTAGTCTACTCTGTTAGACACAAATTGTCAATCGGATTCTTACCTATCTCATGATTTGCTTTTTATTTCCATTGAAACATACGGTTTTCCCATCGATACAAATGATTTTTTTAAGTTTTTCTCCTTCGTTGCTATTAAGAAGTTCTTACCAACGTTTTTGTAACTGTTGTAACTGTTCTGGACGAATTATTCCCATAACTCCTTGAATCATATCATGAGAAGGTACTCCATTTTTTAATTCAATATACTGCTTTAGATATCTTTTGTTAAAAGATGCAAAATCTGCGATTTCTTCCCATGTATTTGCATTTACCAACGTAGCAAACAATACAATGACTATGATATCTTTTACACTACGACGTACTTTCTTCGTTTGTCTCATATATTCAATAACTTCAAGCTGTTTTAATAATTGTTCCATTCTGCATTACCCATTTTTTTTATTATAATAGCTCATGTGACATTTTTGTTAACAATTTGTTCGATTATACATTTATGGCCGTAATCTATATAAAATAAAGAGTTTATTGACAAAAAAATCAGGTAGTATTTGACACTACCCTTTTTTTCGGATGAAATGATGTATGGAATTTTTCTGACAGGAAATGATGGAAAAGATGGCTTTTTCTAAAATGGCAATGTGATATTCGAATATGGGGATTATTTAACAGAAGAAAAAGAATTTGAGAATTTCCCATTTAAGCATCTTTTTGGTTAGATTAAGCACAATCTCTTTCAAAAAATCAGCAAATGTATTATAAAGTCAGTAACAAAGAAAACGAAGGAGACGAGATATGGATATTAGATTTATTAGTGAAAAAACAGAAAACGGAGAAGTTATTATTTTCGATAAGGTAACAAAAGATACACATATTTTAAATGCGACGGCAACATTAGTGTATGAGCTTAGTAATAGTCATTCCTGTACAGAAATTGCAACTATTATTAAAAACAAATACCCAGATTCACCAAGCCATGAAGAATTTCTTTGAATGTATTATGGATAGAGAATATATTAAATAAACAAGAGTCTTAAATGCATTTGATTTCTTTTTTAATAAATTTACTCGTTGTGCTAGATAAATTTAAAAAAAATAAAAGAAACTTCAACAAAATGTGCTATCCTATAAGTAGAAGATAAAAAATTGAAAGGAGGCATCATTA
>CASDVE010000048.1 GCA_949284175.1 uncultured Eubacteriales bacterium | reverse complement strand
GTGCTGGAGGGAATAATGGGAATAAATATCCTATGCATACCAATGAAAATATAGCAATTGGTCTTTTCAAGGAATCTATGATAAAGATTCTTTTAGAATCGGAAACAACAAAACGTGTAAAGAAACTTGAAGAATTACAACAAGAGATGGAATGCTATGTGTTACCAATAAGAAAGCTACCAAGTAAAGCTCGTAAGAAAAATAGCTCTAATAAATACAAGAATAATCAAAAAAATAGTTTTTAAAAAGCTCACATTCTATTTAAGGGGGAATTGTGAGCTTTTTTAATGAAATAGACTTAACAAAAAGAAATTTTTATAAATCCCTTTTAAGAGTATAGTAAATTTTCTTAAGTTTATGATGTTGCGCATGGCTCGTTGTCTTTGCGTAAACGATGAGAAACACTCTATGCGAGTTTCTCATGTTCGCGAGCAGTCGTCATATAAGAGCATAAATGCTCTTGCATGACTCGTTGCTTCCGCGTAAATAAAAAAATAGCACCCTGCTGCGATTCAGGGTGCTTTTATAATGAGGGGGAGAGGATTCAAATATATGAAAAGCTCTTACAAGTATTACTATACAGAATAATTGTGTTTAATCTGTGTTCATTCTATTAAAGAATCATAAATATCTTTAACTTTCTATTATGACTTTCTTTCCTTTTTAGAATCTAGTCAAATACCCTATCTATTTTCTTTTTTTCTTTTACAAATAAACTCACTATTCCTTCTATTATAAAATAATATTTGCTATTTTATTTATCTTATGCTAAAATAACTGTCAATTATTTTTCTTTATGATAATCAGAAATTTATGAAACGATTAGAAAGGAGTTTTTATTATGAAAACATTAGAAACCGCAAGATTGATCTTAAGAGATTGGCAAGACAACGACGCTTCTGATCTCTATGATTATGCCAAATCTCCTAAGGTAGGTCCTATGGCTGGATGGAAACCACATGATACTCTGGAAGAATCCAAAGAAATTCTTGCGATGTTTCAAAAAGAAAAAGAAACTTGGGCTTTGGAAGAAAAAAACTCCCATAAAGTGATCGGCTCCATCGGTCTGCACCACCGCATAAAAAAGACTTTAGGAGAGTGTATCGAAATCGGCTATGTACTATCAGAATCTTATTGGGGACAAGGACTTATGCCAGAAGCGGTCAAGCGAGTGCTTTCTTTTGCTTTTCTTGAACAAGGCATTGAGCGCATCTTCGTTTGTCATTTTCCTAATAATGAACAATCAAAACGTGTCATCCAAAAACTAGGATTCACTTTCCTTATGAAGACAGAACAGAGCTATCGCTCTTTTGATGGCACATATCTTGATGAAATGGTTTACCAAATGACAAAGGAAGACTTTCTTAAATAGGATTAGAGGTGAAAAATACACCTTTTGAATTTCTAATAAAAAAAGAACAAAGTTATCAATCCGAATGATACTTCGTAAGATAACTCTGTTTTTTTCACCAATATTAAATGACAAGAATTAAAATTGTCATAATTATCATGCTAATAATGACAGAAATCGAATTTGTCAAGCTGGAAAGTTCAATATCCCCATTACATTTTTCTGTAAAGACACAAGCAAGAGATGCAAGTGGTGCAAAACTGATTACCGCTAATGTCTTTCTAATATCCCCATCAAAAGGTAAGAAATAATATAAACAAAATGCCATAACTCCTGCAAAGATATAACGAACACTTAAAAGAGAAATCAGACGCTTTCTATATTTTGCATCAAACCGAAGTTCTAACATCATTCCAATCATCATCATGGATAAAAATCCATTGGCACTTCCTATCGTATCACTTGCTTGTTTTACAAAGGCAGGGAATGGTATCTCAAATGATTTCATAAGAACAGCAATTAAATAACAGTCAAAAGGAACGGAACAAAATAGTTTTTTTATTGTATTTTTTAAACTGAACTTTTCTCCCTGTCCATTTTCAATGACACCAGAAGCTACCGCATACGTTCCTCCTGTACACATAATGGAGTTTCCTGCATCAAAAAGACAAGTGACAACAACACCAATAGAACCTAAAAATCCTTGTGCATAAGGCAGGGTAAAACATCCTATATTATATCCTGCACTATTGCACATCCAATAGATCTTTTCTTCTTTTGATTTCTTTCTACAAATCCAATAGGCAATAGCAAGTAAACATACATTTCCTAAAAACCCAATGAATAAAATGAAAAAAAGCTGTCCAGACAACTTTTCCACCCGTTCAAAACTTGATAAAATGGCAGCTGGTAACGTAATATTCAATACAATCTTTGAAATCACCTTATGTTCTCCTGCCTTAAAAAATCCACCCTTCTTTAAAAAATAAGCAAGACATATAATAAAAATATACACCCCTGCTTTTATAAATACTTCTGTCATATCCCATGTGATCCCTTTCTTTTATTTTCCGAACTTTCTATTGTAACGATGAGAAACACGCTTTTTCTATTTCCCATGTAAACGAAAAAACTGCCATACAAGACAGGAGGTTATAAAAACGCCTGTCTTGATGGCAGTTGATAAGGACTAATTAAGCAAGTTTTGCTGTGTTTAATTTAACACCAGGTCCCATTGTAGATGTGATTGTTACACTTCTTAAATATTGACCTTTAGCAGCTGCTGGTTTTGCCTTATTAATTGCATCTATTAATGTCTGGAAGTTGTCTGCTAACTGTTCCTCTGTAAAGGAAGCTTTTCCCACTGGCACGTGGATGATATTTGTTTTATCAAGTCTGTATTCAATCTTACCTGCTTTAATATCAGCAATCGCTTTTGTTACGTCCATAGTAACTGTACCAGCTTTTGGGTTTGGCATTAATCCTTTAGGTCCTAATACACGTCCTAAACGACCAACAACACCCATCATATCTGGAGTTGCTACTACAACGTCGAAATCTAACCATCCTTCGTTTTGGATCTTAGGGATGAGTTCATCTCCGCCTACAAAATCTGCTCCAGCAGCTTCTGCTTCTTCAGCTTTTGCTCCTTTAGCAAATACTAAAACGCGAACTGTTTTACCTGTTCCGTGAGGTAATACTACCGCACCACGAACTTGTTGATCTGCGTGACGTCCATCAACACCTAAGCGGATGTGAGCTTCGATTGTTTCATCGAATTTAGCGCTAGCTGATTTTTTTACAAGTGAAACCGCTTCTGCTACATCATAAGTAGCTGTTCTATCTACAAGCTTTGCAGCTTCTACATATCTTTTACCTTTTTTCATTTTAAAATTAACCTCCTGTGGTATTATCGGGAGCTACCCTCCCACTACTAAAATAATAAGTTGCTAAGGAAACCGTCCTATGTCATTTCTAGGTTCTACCGTCAACCTATTTTTGAAACTCCATATTTCGCTTTACTGTATCAAACAAATATTTCTTACTTAAAAATTATTCTTCAACAGTGATTCCCATACTTCTTGCTGTACCAGCGATCATGCTGATAGCAGCTTCGATGCTTGCTGCATTTAAATCTTTCATTTTTAATTCAGCAATTTCTTGAAGTTTTGCTTTAGAAATTGTAGCAACTTTTACTTTATTTGGTGTGCCTGATCCTGATTGGATGTTGCAAGCTTTCTTTAATAAAACTGCTGCAGGTGGAGTTTTTGTAACGAAGCTGAAACTTCTATCCTGATATACTGTGATAACAACAGGAATGATCATTCCATCCTGATCTGCTGTTTTAGCGTTGAACTGTTTTGTAAATTCAACGATGTTTACACCATGCTGTCCTAATGCTGGACCAACCGGTGGTGCTGGTGTTGCCTTACCTGCTGGAATTTGTAATTTAATATAACCGGTAACTTTTTTTGCCATGATAGCTAACCTCCTGATTATTGTGGTATTTGCGGGAATTACCCTCCCACCGTCTACTCTTTGTAGACGTACTTGTTGTTACATTTTTTTAACATCCATAAAGCTAATTTCAACGGATGTTGCACGTCCGAAGATGTCGATATCAATTGATACAGTCTGTCTTTGCAGACTGATTGCCTTAATCTGTCCAATTGTTCCTTTCCATGCTCCTGAAACAACTTCGATTGTATCGCCAATTTCAAAATCAACTTCAACCGCTGCTGCTTTCGCACGTTCCGCTGCTAAATCGATGCCTAATGGACGCATCTCTTCTTCTGTTAATGGCACTGGTTTTGATCCTGGACCAACAAATCCTGTTACTCCTCTTGTATTTCGAACAACATACCAAGTGTCATCATTCATTACCATATTGATTAAAACATATCCTGGGAACATCTTCTTAGAAACATTCTTTTTCGTACCGTTCTTCACTTCGACTACGTCTTGCAAAGGAACAATTACTTCTAAGATCTGATCTTCTAAGTGTCTGTTTTCAATTGTTTTTTCAATATTGGCTTTTACTTTGTTTTCGTAGCCTGAATAAGTGTGAACTACATACCAATTTGCTTCTGCCATATGCTCCACCTTTTTTTTTACTTTTTTACCTAATCAGTAAATCCATACCAGATTGTAAAAAGAAGTCAAAGACTGCAACTGCGACTCCGAGAATAATAGCTACGACAAGCACTGTACCTGTCTCTTTTGCAATGGTATTTTTGGTAGGCCATACAATTTTACTAAACTCTGCTTTGAGTCCTTTAAACCAGCTCTTCTTTGGAGTTTTTTGAGTTTCTCCCATATTCTCACTTCCTTTACAAACTGATTATTTTGTTTCTTTGTGTAATGTGTGTCTTCTGCAGAATCTACAATATTTTTTAGTTTCCATTCTGTCTGGATGTGTTTTCTTATCCTTTGTCATATTGTAGTTACGCTGTTTACATTCTGTACATGCCAATGTGATTCTTACGCGCACAACTTCCACCTCCGTTTTAGTTAAGTTAAATTAAGGCATAAAAAAAAGACCTCTTCCATTTGTCTATGCTTGTTTAGCATACCACATCTGCTGTCATCCGTCAATATTTTTTACGGCAAAACCTTGTGATTTTCTCCTGTTTTTTCCATTTTATTTATGGTAATTTTTTCAACAAGGAATTTTTGATAAGTTTTTGCAATAATTTTTTAAAGTTTTACATTATTTTAGTAGAATACGAAACCCACCCCCCTCTATCCCAAGAAAAGATACACAAATCGAAAGGAGGCTTTTATGAAAAGATTTGATCTACATCCCTTTTTTAAAAAATGTATGTGTTTTCTCTTAGCGACAACCTTGTTTTTCTCTCCTAATACAGCATTTGGTGCCTCCAAACCATTGCAGACAGAAGTTGATCCCTTTTCTCTTGTTCATGCACCAGAAAGTTGGACAGCTTACCAATCCGATGAAGAAATCATCGTAGCTGTGATTGACACTGGCGTTGATATCTACCATGAAGATCTAAAAGATGTGATTTGGACGAACCCTTTAGAAATTCCTGATAATGGTATTGATGACGACAACAATGGTTATATAGATGATAGCAATGGATGGAATTTTTACAATGACTCCAATGCTGTTTGTAGTTATAACAAAAAAGGACTTTCCAATCCGAAAAATGACGACAATCATGGAACTCATGTAGCTGGTATTATTGGTGCAAAAGCAAATAATGGCGTAGGAATTGCTGGTGTAGCTTCTAACGTCAATGTAAAAATTATGCCCTTAAAAGTAACTGGTGGAGAAAATGGAACTGGAAAAACATCATCTTTAATTCAAGCCATTCACTATGCTTCTGATATGGGAGCTTCTATCTGTAACATCAGTTTAAATTCCTCCAATTATAGTGAAGAACTCTATTTAACTATGCTAAAATCCAATATGCTCTTTGTTTCTTCTGCCGGAAATCAGGATAGCGGTGGCGTTAATATCGATAAACAAAAGACATATCCTGCATCTTTTCAACTGCCAAATTTAATTTCTGTATCGGCGATTGATGAAAACAATGAACTAGCTACCTATTCTAACTATGGTATAAAATCCGTAGCACTGACTGCTCCGGGTAGTCGCATTTATAGCACATTAGTGGGAAACCAATATGGTCGTTTCACTGGTACCTCTATGGCAACCCCTTTTGTATCCGGAACTTGTGCTATTCTTGCCACGATGGAACAAAAGTATTACCCGAGCGAAATAAAACAGATTCTTATGGACACTGTAACCCCCATATCCTCTTTAGAAAATAAAGTGGTATCTGGCGGTGTATTAAATGTACAACAAGCGGTATCTTCTGGTCTTTCTTCTATCCACGAAAAGGATACAAAAGCACCAAGACTAAAACTAGTACAAAAAAATAACAAACTATCCATTTCTATTTCGGATCAACAATCTGGAATTAAGTCCCTGTCCTATCTCTATGGGAAACGAACAAAAGCAGACTTTAAAAAAGGTCGTCTTGGAAAACCAGTGAAAACACTAACTATGCAGTTAAAGAAAGGTACTTATACCTTTTACGCTTGTGACCATGAAGGAAATGAAGTCATTAAGACAGTTGTAATCAAATGATTTTCCTATAACAACTATAAAAAATACCTTTCACATATGGCTCGTTGTCTTTGCGTAAAATAGAAATGCAAGCATTTCCGCTTGACTTATGCCTTCCACGTAAACAAAGACACAAGAAATGTTTAGCATTTTGCCAACCATTCTTGTGTCTTATTTTTTTATCGAGATTTCAAATCATATTTTTCACAGATAATAGAACTTCTATTGGTGATTTCCTCTCGTTCCACCATCTGCCTTAACCGAGTCGCCTTTTCTTTTTGCCACAATGTTTCTTGTTGTTGCTCCTCTAAGTCTTCATGCTGTTTGAAATATTTATTTTTTTCAGTTGTCCAATATTTTTCTACTATTAACTCATCCACTAGCATATATTCTAAAGCATCTCTTCCCGCTTTTTCAGATTCCCAAACACTAAAAAATTCTTTTACATCGTTTTCATCTGATACTCCGAGATACTCAAGAGGAGCGGCTTTTTTCCTCTTCTCAATTTCCTTTTTTGAAACTGTGATTTCTTGTATCTGTGCTTCTGCAAGTGCTACATGAAATTCAATTAGCTTTGAAAGTGCCTCTTGATCCGGTCGATTACTTCCTCTAAATTGCTCGACTGCTATCATATAGTTCAGATCTTTTTTTGTAAACTCAAAATGATTTCCAAATACAACGGTTTCGTTACTGACTTCTTCTTCCAAATATCGTTTTGTGAATTCTCCCATCCTTTGGAAACGATGTTTATCGCTATACCACTGTCCAGCCATAAGTATGAATATACATAGAATAAGTAGCCCTATAAACAATCCATACTTGTGCATGAGCGTTTTCACAACTTTTCATCTCCTATCCTAATATATCCTATTTATTTTGTCTTTGGAGGTAACACTTCTAACCAGTATCCATCTGGATCTACAATAAAATAAATGCCCATCTCTGGATTTTCAAAACAAATACAACCCATCTCTTTATGTTTTTTATAAGCCTCTTCATAATCTTGTGCTTCAAAAGCGAGATGGAACTCACATTCTCCTAAATTATATGGCTCTTCATGATCTCTTAACCATGTAAGTTCTAACTCAAAATCGCTCTCTTCATTTCCAAGATAAACGATAATAAAACTTCCATCAGGTGATTCTATTCTTCTCTTTTCAAAAAGTCCTAATGCCTCTCCATAGAACTCAATAGAACGTTTTAAATCTTTTACATTATAATTTTCATGAATCATTTTAAATTTCATAGTCTTGTCCCTTTCCATGTTTAACCTTTATTTTTCTATATTTTATTCAATATTCAAAGGAAACCTTATCCTCTCTTTCTATGATGGAAAGATACGGTTTCATTTCCTCTTTGTCAAAGTAAGGAAGAATTGCCTCTTTCCCTCCCCAGTAATCAAAGTGCATCGGAAATACATGCTTTATGCTACATTTCTTTAATAATTCTAACATACCAAGTGTGGCATTTTGCTCTTGTCTTGGATCTAACACAACAAAGGCATAATCAATTTCTGTTTCCTTTATTCGATCGGTTTCTTTTTTATAAGTTTCTTCTTGCCACCCATTGAACTCCTCTGGTTCACCTTCCCAATGCCACCAATTCAAATCTCCTGCATGATAAAAGACTTTATCATCCGCTTTTACAACAAAGGCACAGCCTTCATCTGTGGATTGCAATGTCCGAATAGAAACTCCCTCCCATTCGTACTCTTTATGATTTTCTACATACAAAATATTCTGTTGAGGACGATTTACAATATCGTGATACAACACATAGGAAACATCATCATACTGCTTTTCTAACTGGAAAATTTGTTCACTATAATGATCCCCATGTCTATGAGAAGCAAATACTATGATTTTCTTTCCTGATAGATCGGGTAGTTGTCCTGTATAATAATCAAAAAGTAAAAAATACTGTTCCGTTTCTACTAAAAATCCACTGTGGTAAATACGAGCTATCGTTGTCATCTCTACCTCCTATCTTTTATTTTCCATTTTATCATAAATATTCTTTATTTCAAAGAACAAATGCTCTCCCATAACTCGTTGTCTTTGCATAAACAAGAGCAGGGTATCTCTTTTCTATACTCTGCTCTTTTATAAAACTATCTTAAATTCTAATGATTTCTATAACACAGCAATGAACCGTTCAAAGGCTTCTCTTCCTTCTTTTGTTCGCTTATAAACTCCTGCATCTAAAAGCACTCGTTCAAAGACTTTCCCAATCTCTTGTTCCACAATGGAATCTATATTTTCTTTTGTAATGGTTTCATACTGCATCAAGAAATTTTCCACCCAGTCTGCGTGTTTTTCTAGCTCCTCATCCTGTCTTATATCTTTTCCATCTAAGATATACTGTTTTAATCGTTCCATTTCATTTTTTAAACGGGATGGTAATACGGCAAGTCCCATGACTTCAATCAATCCAATATTTTCTTTTTTAATATGATGAAGCTCTGCATGAGGATGATACACACCAAGAGGATGTTCTTTTGTTGTAATATTATTTCTAAGCACTAAATCAAGCTGGTACTGTTCTCCCACTTTCCTTGCAATTGGAGTGATGGTATTATGAGGTTCTCCGTTGGTTTCAGCATAAATAAATGCTTCTTCGTCTGTATACCCTCTCCAACAAGCCAAAATATGTTCTGCTAGATCAATAATCCTCATTTCATCCTTTCCTGTCAAACGCAACACTGACATTGGCCATTTTACAATACCAACTTCTACCTCTTCATAGCCTTTGATAGAATAGAACTGTTCAATGGGAGCTTTTGCCATAGCAAACTCATAATTTCCTCCTTGAAAATGATCATGTGCTAAAATAGATCCGCCTACAATTGGTAGATCCGCATTAGAACCTAAGAAATAGTGTGGAAATAATTTCACAAAATCAAAAAGTTTACAAAAAGCTGAGCGATCGATCTTCATCGGTGTATGCTCTCCATTGAATACAATACAGTGTTCATTGTAGTAAACATAAGGAGAGTATTGAAATCCCCATGGCTGTCCATTTATGGTAATGGGAATGACCCTATGATTCTGGCGAGCAGGATGGTTGATTCTTCCTGCATATCCTTCATTTTCTTTACAAAGAAGACATTTTGGATAACTGCTGGCCTTTGCATTTTTTGCCGCTGCAATCGCCTTTGGATCTTTTTCTGGTTTGGACAAATTAATGGTAATATCCAAATCCCCATATTCTGTTTTGGCAACCCACTTTAAATCTTTTTGAATCCGATACCTTCTAATATAATCCGAATCCTGACTGAGCTTATAAAAATAATCCGTTGCCTTCTTTTTGGATGTCTTATAATATTCTTTAAATGTTTTGATCACTTGGCTTGGTCTTGGCATTAAACAATTCATAATTCTCGTATCAAATAAATCTCTCGTAACAATGCCATTATCATCTATGATGTGTTGCTCAAAAGCATAATCAAGCATATCTTTTAAAATGATTTCCAATTCTTCTTGTTCTACGTCCTCTGGTTCTTCATATTCAGATAGCCCCATAACATCCAGCAAAAGATTTGTTGTATAAATGCGTTCCTCTTCTTCCAATAATCCTGTCATAATCCCATAATTTACTAACTGTTTGATTCTAACATTAATATCCATCCCATGCTCCTCCAAGTTTTCCTTCTTCTATCACTTGTTATCATGCCATTATTCTGCTAATTGCACTGGACCTGAACCAATTTCCACAACATAAAAATCAGCTTGATATCCAATTTTTTCTTCGTATTCCTTTCCTACATTTTCAATAAAGCGAGCCACCTGATCCGCTTTTACAATGCTAACGGCACAACCTCCAAATCCAGCTCCTGTCATTCTAGCCCCAATCACTCCCTCTTGTTTCCATGCGGACTCCACTAAAGTATCCAGCTCTTTTCCTGTCACTTCATAATCATCCCTTAAAGAAATATGAGAGGCGTTCATCAGTTCTCCAAAGAGTTTTAAGTTGTTTTGCTTTAATGCCTCAACAGCTTTTACTGTTCTTTGATTTTCATATACTGCATGTTTTGCTCTCTTCATGCGAACCGGATCTTGAATCGCACCTTTTACTTGTTCAAACTCTTCTTCTGTCAACTCTCCCAATGTCTGAATGTTCTTTATCCTTTGAATTTCTTCTAATGCTGTTTCACACTCTTGTCTTCTTTCATTATATTTGGAATCTCCGAGTCCACGCTTTTTATTTGTATTCATAATGACAATCTTTTCATCTTTTAACTGAACGGGTGCGTATTCATATGTAAGAGTTGCTGTATCAAGATAAATAGCACAATCTTTTTTCCCCATAGCGATTGCAAATTGATCCATAATACCACAGTTCACACCGATAAATTTATTTTCTGCATATTGGCTATAAAGAGAGGCTTTTATCATATCAACATCTGTAAATCCATAGACATCAATTAACATTTTACTCATAAGCACCTCTAAAGAGGCAGAAGAAGAGAGTCCAGAGCTGTTTGGAATCGTTCCAACACAAGCAAAATCAAATCCTTGTGTAATTTCATATCCATGTTCTTTAAACGCCCAAATAACCCCTTTTGGATAATTCGTCCAATTATCCTCTTTCTTATAAGCCAAACCATCTAAAGAACTTTCCATGATGCCATATTTATCAAAATTCATGGAATAAAAACGGATCTTTCGATCTTCTCTCTTTCTTATCACACCATACGTTCCAATGGTAAGGGCACATGGAAATACATGACCTCCATTATAATCCGTATGCTCTCCTATGAGATTCACCCGTCCTGGTGCAAAAAATGGAAGTATCGTTCCACCCTCTCCAAATACTTCTACAAATTTTTTCATCAGCTCTTTTACCATTGTAATTCCCTCCATTTATTATAAAAACTTTGTTTTAATACATTATTTATGTTTTTATTATACTTTTATTTCCGATAACTGTAAATACCTAAATTGTAAAATTCCCATACTTTCTATCATATCATGAGCATAGCTCATCATATCATAATCTTTAACATAATATTTTGTCCATGATCTCCAAAGCACTCTCCAAACAAATTGACACCTCCACGATGAACAGCGTCTTCTTTCACCCCAATGCGTATGGATATAAAGTCTTGTTTATCCAAAAAATAATCGTGAATGGTAGCAGAATTTGTAAGTGCACCATCTAAAAAAGACCCTTCTTCTGTAATCCTCCATGTTTTTAATTTTCCATATTGTGTATTCTTATCTGGCCACCATGCTGGATTCCGTTTTCCCCTTCTTCCTCCAAAGTCGCTTGGACATTCCCATGTTCCTGCCTCAATTCCATTGATCCAAACCGTAATATCTGAAGGGCATTCCAAATCGTATTCATGGGTTTCTGAACAAAGCTCTGCGGAAAGTTCTAACCCTTTTGCTTCCTGGGTCTTTAATACAGTATTCGGAAAGCGGTATTCCACATAGCCAGCTTCCCCAAACCAAATAAGCTGTGCTTTTGTTCGTTCTGGATTATAAAAACATCCCGGTTCATCCTCTTCTCCAATCGGTCCTACTTCACTTACAATCCCACAAGTTGGCACCACATGGTAATCCACAAAATTCCCGATAGGCATTTTAATCACTTCTGCTTGTTGTTTTAAATCTTCTTCAGAAAATAATGCGATCTGCAACTGTTCTACCACTTTATAGCATACCTTCTTAGAACCCCGAATTCCCGGCATCAATTTCGTTTCAATAAGTTCGGCTTCTTCCAACGCCTTAATATGTACCGCAGAAGAAGAAGTCGGTATATTCAATTTTTCAGCAATTTCATTTACATTCAATTCATATTCACATAAAAGTTTTAAAATACGAATTCGAACTTCTGATGAAAATGCTTTTCCAATCCGCACAAGTTGTTCCTCCTGATCAAGAGATAACATGACTTCTTTTTCTAACATAATTCACTGTCCCTTTCTTCTCCATATATTAAGAATTCATATATCTTATTATAACATGAACGCAAAGAAACACACTATGTGAGTTTCTTACGTTGGTTAAATTTTATTTTTTGAATATTTTTCATGACATACAAATACATCTGCTTGGCATAATAATATTACTTACTATATTTTCTTTTTGACATTAATTCTCCTCATGGAATAGGATTGCCAATAATATTTCAAAAATTTTACTACTTTTCTTGATATCCTTGACTATCGAAACGAAAGATCATATGATAAATAATACAGCTTATTTTTTTATGAAGAATATGGATTTTATAAATTTTTCTTTCTGTAACTATTATTTTAAACTAAGGAGTAATATCATGCCAAAATTACAAAAATTTAAGAGTGTATGTAGCAGGGCTAAAATCTTTTTCTTGATTTTATTCCTGCCGTTCTTGTTCCCAATACAAACCAATGCAAGCACTGGAGATGACCTAGACGTATACTTTATGTATGTCGGACAAGGTGATGGAGCTTTACTTGAAAGTAATGGAAAATATATGTTAATCGACTGTGGTCCAGAAGATCATGCAGAAGAAACCCTTGCCTTTTTAAAAGAACAGGGCGTAACAGAATTAGAATATGTCATCGCAACCCATGGTCATCACGATCACGCTGGCGGACTTTTAACGGTTCTTCCAGAAATTCCTGTAAAAAAATTATTTTTCCCAACCCAAGAACCACCAGCCTCCGCAAAATTTACAACGAAATTTTATGCTGGTTTTCGTGAAATGCTAGTGGAACAAAATATTGAACCAATCCGCCCACAGCCAGGAGAAGTGATCTATTTTGGAACAACCAAAATCACTTTTTTAGCTCCTCGTGGCAATAATTATTCTTCGTATAATAACTCTTCTATCGTTGCAAAAGTGGAAAATGGTGATAATAGCTTCTTATTCACAGGAGATGCAGAACTTGAATCAGAACAAGAAATGCTATCTTCTTACCGTTATCAATTAAAAGCAGACGTATTAAAGGTAGGACATCACAGCTCTTGGACTTCCACAAGCCCAGAATTTTTAGCAGCTATTGACCCTTCCTTCTCTGTTATTTCCTGCGGAATTGATAACGCAGCAGGGTTTCCTCGCAAAAGAACTTTAAAATACCTTCGTGCTACGGATGTCTATCGTACAGATCTCCTCGGTACCATTCATTTTCACAGCGATGGAACAACCATTACCGTTGATCAAAAACCGAGCCAACGAGCACAAATGGACGCAACCACTGGAGAATTAAAAAACATTTATAATACCAAAGTAACAAGCAATGTGGAAGGCATTCACTTGATGAAATCTTCTGAAAAAGCAGAAGACTATCAAATGATTACAGAACCTGTGACTTTAGAGTTTTCCGCAGAATTTGGTGTAACTAAAAACACAACCATTAAATATATGCTCGTTCCAGAAGGCGAAAGTTATTATGATGGAAAATGGACAAACAAAAACAAAGTAACAATTAAAGATGACTTTAAAGGTGCTGTATACGTTCGCTATGCCAATACTTCTGGGGATATTTTAATTCGTAAAACAAATGAATTTATTGTGGATACAAAAGCTGTGAATACGATTACAGTCACAAGTGATCCAGAAGTGAATTTCTATTCTGTGGATACAGAAATTCCTGATACTTCTGTAACAGCGGAAAAACAATTGAATATTTCCTTCTATGGAGATTTCGGTGTATCAGGTATCAGCTCCATTGAATATCAGTTAGTAGAAGATGGATTTGACTTTAACCCATATGGTACATGGCAATACTCTAATAACTGTACCATCGGTGGACCATTTAGCGGATATATCTATGCTAGATTCACCGACAAAGCAGGAAACACTGCTATTTACCGCTCCGAACACATCTTGGTAGAAGGAACACCTGTAATTCCAAATACCGCATTCAACGTAGAACAATAAACAACTTGAACATTATAACAAAAGAGCATTCCAAGTATCGCAAATATTTGGAATGCTCTAATCTTTATTAGACTTTCACTTTCTTTGATTTTTTATTCCTATCTTTTCTTTATTGTTGTTCCACCTCTAAAATTTTAACATCTTCTTTTATTTTCTGGCTCATAATAATTCCAATGATCAAAACAATTGGGAATATCATAGCACCTAAAATTCCTATTTTTAAATTATCAGAAAAAGCACTTGAAACCATTCCAACCACTGTTGGCCCAGCAGAGCAACCTAAATCCCCTGCTAACGCTAAAAATGCGTACATAGCGGTTCCTCCACCTCGAACAAACCGAGCCGCCATGCTAAAAGTTCCGGGCCAAAGAATCCCAACCGAAAGCCCACAAATTCCGCAACCAATCAATCCTAATGCTGGTATTGGTACTAAGGAAATGATGCAATAAGAAATAACACACAGCACTCCACTTTGAATCATAAATTGATCCAGATTGATGCGATGTCCAAATTTTCCATAAAATGCTCTTGAACTTCCCATGCAGATGGCAAAGAGCATTGGCCCGGTTAGATCTCCAATTGTTTTACTCACTCCAAGCCCTTTTTCAGCAAAGGTAGATGCCCACTGACTTACCGATTGTTCAGAAGCCCCCGCACATACCATTAAAAGCATAAGAATCCAAAAAATTTTCTTTTGCACTAGCTGTCCTAACGTGAGTCCTTCCATGCCCTCTTCTATCAAAGATACCATTGGCACTTTAGAAAAGAAAATCCCATTACCAATTGGAATCATAAACCAGAAAATGGCTAATGCTTTCCAATTCTGAACACCAAAAAAGTGAAAAAACAGTGTAGAAAGAAGCACCACTCCAACATGACCCCAACAATAAAAAGAATGCAGTAAACTCATTGCTTTCTCTTTATGCTCCGTTGGACAGGCTTCCACAATGGGACTCACCAAAACCTCTAACAATCCACCACCAACTGCATAAACTATAACGGCAATTAACAAACCTAAAAATGGATCAGAAAAAACTTCTGGCAAGATAGGAAGGAGCCCAATTCCAAGCCCTGCAAAAAGATGGGCTAATATAATAGAAACTCGATATCCAATTTTATCTACAAATCCAATCGCCAGTAAATCAACCAACAGTTGCAATCCAAAATTAATGGTCACTAACAATGTAATTTTCGATAACGGAATGTGATATGTAGTCTGAAATGTCAAAAATAGCAATGGTACAAAATTATTGATAATAGCCTGTACAATGTATCCAATAAAACAGGCAATTAATGTTTTGTTATACTGGTTTTTCATCGCTTTCCCCTTTAAAAACTTTTTTCTTTCATCTCTTCTATCATAAATATCTTTTTGTAAAAATTTGTTTTATTTGATAATACCATATATGGATAGATAATACACCTATTTTTTTATTTTATAATAAAAACAACTCTTCATATAGATTCTATCCTCATTATACATGATACATAGTTCTTTAAAATATTTTATCCACTATCATTCCATCATGCACTTTATTTCAAATACCCATATCATATGATTATTTTTTATTGTCTTTATTTTCTTTACCAATGAACAAAACCTCCATTAATCTGTTATAATGGTTCAAATAAATAAACGATTGAATGGTGGTGATAATATGGATGAATGTTTCAAACAAAGAAAGCTACTCGCTAACGAATTTAAAAATTTTCAAAAGGTATTTATTGCACTTGGAGATGAAACCAGACAACAAATTTTTATGGTTCTCCTTGAAAATGATACCGTTGGTATGCGTGTACCGGAAATAACAAAGAAAACACATTTATCAAGACCAGCTGTATCCCATCATCTTAAAATCTTAAAAGAAGCCGGTCTTGTCAATATGTATCGTATTAAAACAATGAATTATTACTATATTGATACCGTTGAAAATTGTTGGAATGGATTAAGTATGCTAATCGATCATGTAAACAAAGTAATTTGTAGTGCAAATAATCATGGTTATCCAAATTTTAAGGAGGAATAATTATATGACAATTTTAGAGGCTATAAAAAGTCGTCACTCTGTACGAAGCTATACATCGAAGAAAATATCAGAAGATATCAAGCAACAACTACAAGCAGAAATTGAACATTGTAATAAAGAAAGTGGATTACATATTCAACTTGTAACAGACGAAACAAAAGCATTTAATGGATTTCTTGCACATTATGGTAAATTTAATAATGTACAAAATTATATCGCTTTAATTGGTAAAAAATCCACTGATTTAGATGAAAAAATTGGGTATTATGGAGAAAGAATTGCCTTGTTTTCACAGACTCTTGGACTTAATACTTGTTGGGTTGCAATGACCTTTAGGAAAGGTATTACAAAAGAAAAATGCCGAATTGAACATGGGGAAAAATTAGTATGTGTATTATCTTTAGGTTATGGAACGACACAGGGAATACCTCATAAATCAAAGGAACTACATCAGATATGTCAAGAAGAAAAAGAAATGCCTGAATGGTATCAAAAAGGACTTGAATCCGCTTTGCTTGCACCAACAGCAATGAATCAACAAAAATTTTCTTTTCTACGAAATGATACTCTTGTTTCAGTAAGATCAACTGGAGGTTTTTATTCAAAAGTAGATCTAGGAATTGTAAAATACCATTTTGAAATCGGAGCAGGAAGAAATCATTTTACTTGGGAATAAAGATTCTTATTCATTGGTTATCAAAGCTCAATTCAGATATATAAAATATACTAAATGAAAAGCTCACTTGTGGGCTTTTCGTATGGCTCGTGGTCTTTGCATAAAAAAAAGAACCAATCTTTCGATTGATTCTTTGCTTTAAGAGGCGACTAACGGATTTGAACCGATGATCAGGGAGTTGCAGTCCCATGCCTTACCACTTGGCTAAGTCGCCATAATGACTCCAAGGGGATTTGAACCCCTGTTACCGCCGTGAAAGGGCGGTGTCTTAACCGCTTGACCATGGAGCCAGATAATTAATTAAGTAATTGCATTGCGATGTAACCTTCAGCTTCAAGCCTTACGATTAACAGCTCCCCCTGTTGGACTTGAACCAACGACACTGCGGTTAACAGCCGCATGCTCTACCGACTGAGCTAAGGAGGAATATCTAAGATACATTCTACCATATGATACTCATTTGTCAAGTAGTTTATACCTTCAAAATTACACACAGAAATTTTTTATTTTTTCTTAGATTTTCTCAGCGATGTTCTTGAAGTTCTATCTCACTTCGTTTCGATAGAACGACCTAAAATCTAAGCTCTGCCTATCGCTTCGCTCCGTCAATCGCTAAGTCTTAAGGTCAAGCCCTCGACCTATTAGTATTGGTCAACTCCACATGTTACCATGCTTCCATCTCCAACCTATCAACCTTGTCGTCTTCAAGGGG
>CASDVE010000047.1 GCA_949284175.1 uncultured Eubacteriales bacterium | reverse complement strand
GATGCCTCCTTTCAATTTTTTATCTTCTACTTATAGGATAGCACATTTTGTTGAAGTTTCTTTTATTTTTTTTAAATTTATCTAGCACAACGAGTTAATATATTTTTTATAATTCCTTTTTTCAATTCTCACCTACTGTTAAATAACTTGTTTATATGTTTGTTCACATGAGACTTAGAAATGAGAATAGCGGTTTTAGATTTACAACCTCTGTTTTCATTAAACTCTTGTGCTTTTAGACACGGCTGTTGATAAATATCTATTTCAATACAACTTCTGTTTTTATTAACCAAGGCTTGGTTCTGGGATTTAGAATCAACCCTCATATTTCAATACAACTTCTGTTTTTATTAACCCCTAGTATTTCCAACATTTTTTCTTTTTATTATACTTATTTTTCCTTGAACGTTCAACATTTTTCTATTTTTTCCCAGCCATTCCCTATTTTTTAACCTTTCATAAGAAATATCCATTTTTTGCCATTCATTTATATTTTTTCAACAAACGGCTGGTAAATTTTCTTACCAATTAACTAATCATTCTTCTGTTTCTGTATCAAAAAAACTCCCATAAAGGAGTTTTTCCTCTATGAGAGTTTACTAACCATTATTCGACTACGATATTCGATTAATTCATGCCTAATATCATTCTCATTTTTTATAATCTTAATAAGTAGAAACTCTTCTGGTATTTGCTCTGGCATATGGAAATCTTCTGGTGTAATCCCTACACCAATTAAATTTCCTCTGCAATGAGCACCTGAATTTCCAATTCCTTAATAAACAACCTCTTTTCTTTGCTTCTTCCATCCGTATCTGACATTCAAAAAAATGTTCTTCTTGCATGAGAAAGGTAAAAGACTCCACAAAAAGTCCGCCCAACTCCTCCGTAAACCTCCTTTATAGAATAACATAAAAACTCAAACTCAAGAACCGATAAAGAAAAGGGACTGTCGCACTAAAAAAATTTCAGACAAATGGATCTATGTCAATATCATAGACACAAAAAGTTTAACTATTTCACTACTAGGCAGCACTATGTGCAGCCTGTGGTGTTAAATAATTGATTGCACTATGAATTCTCTTGCGATTATACCAAGATTCAATATATTCAAATAGCGCTCGTTTTGCCATTTTAAAATCATAATACTCATTTTGATTTACTTCTTCCTTTTTTAGAATGGAATGAAAGGATTCGATACATGCATTATCATAAGGCGTCCCTTTTCTACTAAAAGAATGAAGAATTCCTTTTTCTTTTAAGCATTCTTCAAACGCATGACTGGTATATTGTGTTCCAAGATCGCTATGCAATAGAATTCCTTCTGTATCTTTTACGTTTAAACAAGCATTGTTTACAGCTTTTATTGCTAGTTCCGCTGTCATGGATACATCATAGGCATAGCCAAGAATCTTTTTACTGTGTAGATCCATAACAGAAGCAAGATACGTCCAGCCATCTTTTTTCGTGTAAATATAAGTGATATCAGTACACCATTTTTGATGAATCGAAGTTGTTTTAAAGTCACGCTCCAAAAGATTTTCTTTCTCTTCAGAAGTGATTTTTTCCGTATGATATCGAAATTTTTTAACAACAATCGAACGTATTTGTAATTCCCTCATGTAACGTTGTACACGTTTTAGACTTACTTTTTTTCCTCTACTTTCTAATACTTTTTGAATTTTAGGAGCACCATATCTTCTTTTGCTTTCTTTCCATATTTCATATATTTCAGATCTTATAGTCCTAGCTTCTTTTTCACGATTGGAAGGTACACGAAGTAGAGTCTTATAATACATACTCCTTGGGAATTCTAAGACTTTGCATATGCGTTTTACTGTATAGAGTTTTTTATACGTTTCGATGAAGGTAACGATTTCTTCTATCGTTTTCTTGCGAATATGGCGGTAGCTTTTTTTAAGATTTCATTTTCCATTTCTAGTTCTGCAATACGTTTTTTCATTTTTTCATATTCTTTTACAGACATTGTTTCGGTATCAGATACTTTCACATTAGAAAGTTCCTTAATCCATTTATAGATCGTTACATTTGCTACACCATATTCACGACTTAGGTAGGTTACAGAACTACCTGCTTGATATAAATCTACGATTTGTTGTTTAAATTCTTCCGAATATCGAATTCCATTTTTGGACATGTTTAACACTCCCTTTCCTACTTGTATTGTACTGTGTTAAACTCTTCGTGTCCACACTTATATACTAACATCAGATTTCGATTTCTCAATATATCAATAAAATTTTTAATTCATCATCTTTATATGAGACAACATCATTTACTTTCTTATTTAAAAAATAAGATATATTATTTTCATCCATCACTAGCTTATACCTTTTATTTCTATTTTTACTCAAAACTCTAAGTTCACTATTAATATTAACTCTCTTCTTCTTGATTCCTTTTACAACATCAGCACCAAATTTATCATAATATTCAATACGATTTTTTAATTTTAATTCAATATCTTTTTCATCTAGAAAATCTAATACATATAAGCCACCAATAACATTCAAATATTGTACTAATGATCTAAAATAGTCTTGTGAAATGATTTTACCATTTAATTCATAATAATCTATAACATTTAAGAAAGGTCGTAATAAATGGATATTTCTACTAAAATTACTTGTAAAAATATCATTAATCCTCGTAGCCATATCTTTTCTGCCTAGGGTGTCTACAAAATGTAAAGGATCACCATAGTTATTCTCATCATAAAGCATTTTACCCAACCACCATAACTTTGCTAAAGTATGTCTGATTTTAGATTTTGGATCTTGAGAAAAAAAGTATCTAGACAAAATATAATTCTCTCTTTTCATATTATCTAATTCTCTATGATTGCTCCAACGTTGTTGTGTATATTCAAAAAAATCACTGTGTACTAAACCAGTCCACAATCTTTCATCACATGCTTGTGATTCAGTTAATTCTTTCAAAGCTGGATATAATATTTTTATGTTTTTTAAATCCATTTTTGTTGGCTCATCTGCATTAATATATAATTTAAATGGTTCACAATTAATAGTAATTTCTTCAAATGGATTTTCATACTGTTCATAAATCCAATTATTATTTGAATCAGAGTAATGTGAAATGTTCGATTTAACATTTGCTTTAAAGTAATCTAAAGCATCCTCTTTAAAAAAATGTATTTTCACTTTAATTTCCTCCTTCCGATGATGTTAAATTGAACAATGCATTTTTTATCGGAAATTTTAGTAATTCTTGTGCAATAACCAATGATGACTTGCTTTCAAAGGCCGAGCTATCTATATTAATATTTAATATTTCTAATTGTTTAGCAATACATCTATACCAATAATAATCTTCATATGTCCCTCTTATCGAAAAATCCTTAATTTGATCTATTACATATACCAGAGCTGGAAGTACGATCATGCTATGTATAACTGGGAGTTTATCTTGTCCTTGTAATTGAACAAAATATCGATACATTTCATCACCTAGCTGAATTTTAATTTTATTATCATTATCCAAATCCACATCCATATAATCATCCAAATCTATTTTTTTAACAACTGAAATAATTGATGACGGTTTAAAATTATCTTCTTTATCTTTATCAACTATGAAGGGATAAGTATTATCATATCCCACAATAAACCCTTTTTTTATATTAAACGATGTATTTAAATAGTCTGAACTAATGCCACTTTCCTTATTAATAATGAAATTCTTATTTGCTAATAATAAACAACACATCTCGACTTTTGAAGATAACACGTGAGAAGGTATTTCTACAGCACCATTTAAATCATTTAATATAAATAATTGTCTATATGCTGTTTTTGAGCATTCAACAAGAATAGTTAATTTAATAGTTTCTTTATTGATTTCACTTAAAATAAATCTATTTGAAATTTTGGTAGAATAAATAACCTTTATGGAGTTTACATTATTTTCAATATTATATTCAAATGTAAATTCATTTACTATGTAATCATCAACATCACTAGAATAAACGGGATAGGAAAATAACCTATTTCTTATTTGCATATAATTTCACCTCCAAATTACATTGGTAATCTGATTCTATTGAGAATCGAATTATTTTGGAAAATCCTTTAAATATACGACCAATATGTATTGTATTTTGAGTGACTTTTAAAGATTTTCCATCCGAAGTAGCAGCTAGAATATTAGCATCAATATTTGTGGTTTCTCCTGAGATGTAAACTTGTAATCTACAGTCTTCTATATTTTGATTGACTATTAATTTAATCGTATATTCATTATTATTAATATCACTTATAAAAATACGTTTTTTATAATTATTCACCTCTTTAAACTTAACAATTGGTCTATTTCCATCTTTATCATTACCTTGATGTGGAGCTCCTTCTCCATTTTTAATTTTACTATGCTCATTGTGAGGTACATCTTTTGTATCATATTCTCCATTATCATCTAATGATCCAATATCTACATATTCATAGTAGGAATTGCCATTTGTTGATGTTTTAATATTAATGGATTGTTTTACTTTATTTCTTTTATTAACTGTAACTTTAGACTTTTGATTTTCTAGAGATTCATGTTTTTTCTTATTTGTAGATAACTCATAAAATTCTGGTAGTAACCCTTCCATACCTTTAACATCAATTTCTTCACCATAGCTTTCAGTACCTTTTTTAATTATCGTATCTTTTATCCACTTATTCAAAACTTTAAGAACTTTTTCAGCCTCTTTTATTTTATTTTCATGGTCATAACGATCTGGTTGCCAACACGTATGCGTAGGGTCTTCCATCCTTGCAAAATATTGATTTAATTCCTCACCTTCCATAGTTAATATTGCGGAAAACTGAATACTACTGGATATACGATTTTTATCAAATAATTTCATGCCATTGCTTCTTGACATTAATACTGTTCTATTAGCTAATGAATCTTTAAATATTCTCACCTTTAATTTTACCTTTCCTGGTATATTATTAAAAAGTTCACTATTTTCATATACATTTTCATCTGCCATTAAAACTTGATAGTAATTAAAAGCAGATGAACATCCATTTGGAAAGTTCTTATATTTTTCTAATAATTTTTTTAGATTATCCCTATTTACTATTACATCATGAATTTTTACTTCTAAATCCGCATTGTAGATAGCTAACAAAAAATTTTCTAAAAGTGAAATTATAATTTTATCTTGCCAATTAGAATAATCGTTAAATCCCATGATATATATGTCAGTTCCATATTCATTTCTATAACTAATACCATCTAATTCATCAATTGTTTCACAGCAAGTAGTTGAACCATCTAACTGTAAATTTCCATAAAATCCATTACCAAATTTTTTCTCTCCATTTGTTATAAAAGTAGCCAATTTAGATACACCTTGAGCTGCAGACTTTCCATCCTTATCATAAGTGTTAAAAAAAACAGTGCGTAAAGATGATGCAGCATAAATAGATGACTTACCAATTCCATAGCTCCCACTATTAGATCCCGACTTATTTGATACTCCTTCAGAACAGACCATACTAAACCATGCTGAATTTTCTTCTGTATCATCACTACCTGTTAATCCAGTTGTATTAAAATCACTTATACGCAAAACAGGTATATGATCAGACTCAAGAACCTTGCAAGCATGGTTAAAGAATTCTATAGATTTCTTATTTTCCCTTTCTTCCCAATATCTTTTTGCATCATACATATACTCCTTTAATGTTGCGTAACCAGGAAAAAATTCTTTAGTGATTATAGATTTATGAAATTCTAATTTCACTGGCTTACATCCATTAGTTGCATCTAATGAATTCTGGCAAATTTCTCTGGTTAGAGACTCCATTATTTTTCCTTTAAATGTTTCAACACCACTATTTGAAATTCCTTGTATACCTAATCCATTTGCATTAGGAAAATTCCATTGTTCCATAATCAACATCCTTTCTATTAATAACACAAGACATTTTTTTATAATATTGTGTATTTTCTAAACATTTTTTAAATGATTGTTTTGTCAACTTTAACCCATGACTATCCATGGCTATCAATAATTTTGGATATTCTTCTGGATTACTAGTTATTAAAGCTATTGTACTTGAATTATCTCTAATATTTATACATTTATGACTAATAAGTTCAAAAATAACATCACTATAATTCATATTGTTTCTTAGCAATTCAAAATCAAAACGTTTATTTTTTTCGTAATCTAAATGTGAGAGATTTATTTCCAATTTTTTCTCTATATCCTCCTACAAATTTCGTAATCAGGCTACTTTTAACAAAAGAATACAATCCTTGGTGTTTGCAAATCCCCTGATAGAAAAATTCTTCGAAAAAAACATATTGATAAATTATAAACGGAATAAATATTAGCAGAGTTACTCCCATTTTAATACAAATTATTTTCATATTTTTATATATCATTTCCTCCTATCAATTGATACTTTCTAATTCTTTAAAAGCTTCTAAAAAAGAAGCTCCGCATATAATCCATTAGCTACTCTATAAATTCCTTACTGCCCTTAAAAGAGGTACTGTAATATGATTCCCATTCGAATCATCATCAATAGCAAAAGATAAGGCTTTACAAAGCCAGTAATATTTGATATGCTTTGCTCCAAGAGCATTTGCTACTGCTCTTACTAAAGCTATATGACGATCACTTCCATATTCTATAATATCGAAGACCATTTTTTTTGCTTCAACCTAAGATTCCATCCCCTCTTTATTATTACATATAAGCCAATCCCACCCCCTAGCGTCGTCTTTGATCAACTCTTCTGTCACCTCAATTGCTTCATTCAGTGTCATCATAGTGTAACATCCTCCTTCTATAAATAGTCTTATTTATTTAAAATCTCTAAAATTTTCTCTCTTTTCTCTCTATCTTCTTCATTAGGGGTTGTATTTAAGAACAATGCTATAAGTCTTTGTAAAGACTCACTTATCTGGTTTAAAGTAAAACTAGGTTCTTGAGTTTCTTCAACTTTTTCTGTTTCTTCTATTTTTTCTAGTTTTAAATTAGTAATTTCTTTTATATCAACTACTCTGAAAAATGATTTCTTTCTAACTATTTCATTCCGTAACTCATCCCCAACATTATCCATTATTACTTGAGTAAAGTATCTTAATCCACGTACTGGTATTGGTAAAGATTTTTCACTTTCCAAGGTAATTGAAAGTAAATCGGTATTATAATCTATCTCCGAATGAGATATTTTTTTCTTATTTTCACTTTTTAACGAGTAACTATTATACTTTTCAATAGCATCCGAAATATTTCTCTCAATTCTTGAAATCTTTATTTCTTTATTAGCCAATGATAAAATAATATAATATTTGTACGGTAATTCCAATCTTAGTTCCATGTATGAAACTCCTTTCTTTTATTGATATATTTATATATCCTAATCAATCCTACCTCTTATCGAACTTTTCTTGAACTCTTATCATAGTCATATTATATCAACTTTATATCTTTTTGCAACCATTTTTCTTTAATTAATATAAATTTAAACAGAATACTTTAAACAAATAAAAACTTAAATTCTCAAAAATACTTTATATATATAATCTCAAGAACATAAAAAGATTAAAACAGTTGGAGTTATTCAAACTTTTGAAAAACAATGAGATTATTATTATTAAAAACATATAGATCTAAAGTTTAGGTAATTAAAATAATATCTTTCTGTTATTTATGATAAATTGAAGAAAGAAAGTTAGTTAATAGAAAAGGAATAAACATGAAAAAATATATAATTGTAGAATTGAAAAAATAAGATTTTAGTAAAAAGTGAGTGAAAATGAATAATAATATTGTAGACAAAGCGTTCGAAATAGCTATTCAAGCTCATGCAGGACAAAAAGATCTAGCTGCTGTTCCTTATATGGAACATCTGAAATTTGTATCTAGCTTCTTTGAATTAGAAGAAGAAAAAGCAATCGTCTTATTACATGATGTTCTAGAAGATACAGATATAACTGAATTTGATTTATTAAGAATAGGGATTTCCAAAGAAATTATAAACGTGATTAAATTGCTAACGCATAAAAAAGGCAAGCCATATATGGACTATATTAAAAGAATAAAACGAAATAGATTAGCATGTAAGATAAAAATTGTTGATATACAGCATAACATGGATTTATCACGTATCCCTAATCCTACGAAAAAAGACTATGCACGAATAGATAAATATAAAAAAGCATTAGCATTTTTGGAAAGTTAATATCTATCTTTATACATGAAATAGTAACTTGTTTCGGTGGGGGAATTGGTGGGGAACTATATAAAATTAAGCCTATTTTATAGTTTATTAATTAAAATAAATACTATAAAATAGGCTTTTCTTCTTAAATTGATATTTGTCTATTATTCAAATTCAATTGTTGCTGGTGGTTTTCCAGTGCAATCATATAGCACTCGGTTTACCCCTTTTACTTCATTGACAATTCTTCTTGTCACAACATTTAACACTTCCCAAGGAAGTTCTGCTGATTCTGCTGTCATGAAGTCTGATGTTGTAACGGCTCTTAATACAACTGCATAATCGTAGGTTCTTTCATCACCCATAGCCCCTACGGATCTCATATTTGTTAATGCCGCAAAGTATTGTCCAAGTTCTTTGTCAACACCTGCTTTTGCAATTTCTTCACGATAGATGAAATCTGCATCTTGTACGATACGTACTTTTTCTGGTGTCACAGCTCCGATAATACGGATTCCAAGTCCTGGTCCTGGGAATGGTTGACGATATACTAAGTATTCTGGGATTCCAAGTTCAAGACCTGCTTTTCTTACTTCATCTTTGAATAAGTCACGGAGTGGTTCGATAATTTCTTTGAAATCTACGTAATCAGGAAGTCCTCCAACGTTGTGGTGGGATTTGATGACCGCAGATTTTCCAAGTCCAGATTCGATAACATCTGGATAAATGGTTCCTTGTACTAAGAAATCAACAGCTCCGATTTTCTTCGCTTCTTCTTCGAAGACACGAATAAATTCTTCACCAATAATTTTTCTCTTTGTTTCAGGATCTTCTACTCCTGCTAATTTTTCATAGAATCTATCCTGTGCGTTAACACGAATGAAGTTTAAGTCATATGGTCCTTCTGGTCCAAATACAGCTTCTACTTCATCTCCTTCGTTTTTACGAAGTAAACCATGATCTACGAATACACAAGTAAGCTGTTTTCCTACTGCTTTTGCAAGCATAACGGCTGCAACAGAAGAGTCAACTCCACCGGATAATGCACATAATACTTTACCATTACCAACTTTTTTACGAATGGCTTCGATTGTTGTTTCCACAAAAGAATCCATCTGCCAATCTCCAGTACATTCACATACATTATATAAGAAGTTACGAATCATTTTTGTTCCTTCTTGTGTGTGCATAACTTCTGGATGGTATTGCACTGCATAGAATTTCTTTTCTGGAAGTTCCATTGCTGCCACTGGACAAACTGGTGTATGTCCTGTAATTGTAAAGTCTTCTGGTGCTTTTGCAATATAGTCTGTATGACTCATCCAACAGATTGTATTTTCAGATACGCCTTCAAATAATTTTGATGTTGTATCAACTGTAACTTCTGTTTTTCCATATTCACTCACTGGAGCTGTTTCCACAGTTCCTCCAAGCATATAAGCCATTAACTGAGAACCATAGCAGATTCCAAGAATTGGAATTCCAAGTTCAAAAATTTCTTTTTCACATCTTGGAGAATCTTCTCCATACACGCTATTTGGTCCACCAGTAAAAATAATTCCCTTTGGATTGATTTCTTTAATTTTATCTAAGCTCAATGTATGTGGATGAACTTCACAATATACATTGCACTCTCTCACACGTCTAGCGATTAATTGGTTATATTGACCACCAAAATCAAGAACGATAACGCTTTCTTTCTTCACAAATCTTCCTCCTAAATATACTTTCCCATCAATCTGCATCCATTGAAAAAAGAAATTAATTTTTCTTTTTTACAGCTTGTTCCATACTCACTATTGATAAGAGTGAATATCTTTCTCCTTTGTAAACACGATCTCCTCACTTAGTATAACCACTTTTCGTAAGGACTTCTTGGAAGTGTAAACTTTCCTATGTTACATAATAATATAGATTCAAGTTTTATACAAGAAAAATCGATCGCTTTCTTTCATTTTTTGTTGTTTTGGAACTATTTTCTAGGCTTTTTCCTGCTTTTGTTCGATTTTTAGCACTTGTTCTCCCACAATTTCAAAATGCTTTTCCATCGCTTTTCTTCCAGCCGTATAATCTTTTTTCACTAAGGCATGATAAATATCCCAGTGAGAACGTCTTAATAATTCTGCTCTACGTTTATCATTTAAAATTCTGGTGCGTAAATTTTCGATAAACTGATCCGATAAATCTCGAATCATAGAAGAATATAAAATTAGCATTCGATTATGGGATGCTGCCGTTAGTGTGTCATGAAATTCAACATCTAGCTTTGCACTTTCTTTTATGCTTTCTGTCTGTTCCATTTTCATAAGAATTTCATATAACTTGTCTAATTCCTCTTTTGTCGCAACTTCCATTGCAAGTTGTAGGGATGTATACTCATATCCACATCGAATATGAAAGATCTCGATATAGTTGATTTTTAATAAGGACATCACCATATGAATGGATTTCATCATATAATCTTGTGGATCACACCGAACATAATTCCCACTCCCTTGCAAACATTCAACCAACCCCGTAACTTCTAGCATATGAATTACCTCACGAACGGAATTTCTGCTAACCCCTAATTTTTCAGCAATATCTCGTTCTGGTGGAATTCGATCATTCAATTTAAGCTCCCCTGATAATATTTGCTCTGATAAGTAATCAAATACATATTGATATGTTTTTTTATTTAATTTAGAAGCCTCCATGAATTTCCTCCAAAAGTTTCCCTTTTTTTATCGTATATCATTATACCCAGTTTTATTTTTATTTTCAAGAATAACGCTCGGAACTGCTCTTTCCCAATTTTTAGAAATGATTTTTCTCATCCATGAGTTTTTGTCGTTTTATATAAAAATACAGCAGATCCACACATTTTTAGAATCTGCTGTATTTTATCATCTTTATTCTTTATTTTGGTCTTTTTACCATAATGGAAACACCATCTGGAATCACTGCAATATGAGCTTTTCTTCCCACTTCTTTTAATGCCATAGCAAGTGCTTCATTCACATCTTTTGCCACTTCAAATCCCATTTCTTGTGCCATCTTCTGATATTTCTCACATAGCACATAAATGATTCTATGCTTCATCATGATTCTGGCTTGAATTTGATATTCCCATTGATCTGGCTTTGTTTCTTCCTGTGGAATCTTCATAATTTCTTCCATTAACTTGGCTGGACTGGAACAAGTTTTCAACGCTTCATAAAATCCTTCTCCCCCATGTCCTTCTCCACAGTTAGAAACCATAATTAAAATCCCATTTTCTTTCAACACAGCCTCTGCCGCTGTCATTCCTTTTACGGATTGATACATATTTTGATCAAGAGGATATCCTCCGTTGGTTGAAATCGCAATATCAGCTAATTGTTTTGGCTTCACTTGGCAATATTTTTCTAAAAACTTGCATCCTGCAAGGTGGGCTTCTATGGCATCCCCTGCCACCGCATGAACAATTCGTTTCTCTTCATCAATAATGACATTTACAATATAGGCTTGGTTTGCCATTTTACTGGCAACAACCATATCTTTATGAATAGGATTGTTTTCTAAAATACCAGTACGGCTATATGGGGAATCAATGAATGCGGAACAGTGATTCCCTAATACCGTTTCTTGACCTGCTACCCCTGGCAATACGCTCTTTCGTCCACCAGAGAATCCAGCAAAGAAATGGGTTTCAATAAATCCTTCACTGAGTAATAGATCTGCTTCCACCGCTATTTTATTCAAAAACAAAGGTGCTCCTGATGGCAAAACGCCAATGTTCTCCATAGCTTCTCTATCTCTACTATCATGTACCACTATTTTTTCAGAATCAACAATCTGCTCTCCAAACTTATGAATTAACTCTTCTCTTGTTGATTCCCTATGAAATCCAGTGGCAATTAAAAGTGTAATATCCGCCTTTGGATTCCCTTCTCGTATCTCTTTTAACATAAAAGGAATAATATGTTTGCTCGGTACTGGACGGGTATGATCCGAACAAATAATCACAACTTTCTGTTTCCCTTTGGCAAGTTCCATAAGTCGTTTCGAACCGATTGGATGTGCCATCGCCTCACATACAATTTCATCCTCCGTTTTTCCACTTCTTGGCATGGAGCCAATGGCTGATTCTAATATTTCATAATCCAAATCATCGTCTATTTGCAATGTCATTCCTGTCGTTGAAAATGGCAGTCTTATTTCCATGCGTGTACACCTCCCCATATTTTCTATGTTATGCTACTTTTATTTTACTCCCATCCAGCCAGCAATTACCATCATTTGCACTTCTGATGTTCCTTCATAAATTTCTGTAATTTTTGCATCCCGCATCATTCTTTCCATTGGATAGTCTTTTGTATAACCATATCCACCATATAATTGTAAGCAACGTCTTGTAACATCAGAAGCATTTCTTGATGCCACTAATTTTGCCATAGCTGCTTTATGGGTAAATACTTCATTATCATCTTTTGCACAGGCGGCTTGGTATACAAGAAGTTTTGCTGCTTCTGTGTTGGCTTGCATTTGTGCTAATTCAAACTGTGTATTTTGGAATTGAGAAAGACGGCATCCAAACTGTTTTCTTTCTTGTACATATTTTACCGTTTCTTCAATGGCACCTTCTGCAATGCCAAGTGCTTGTGCTGCAATGCCAATTCGTCCCCCATCCAGTGTCATCATGGCATATTTAAAGCCTTTTCCTAATTCACCAACTAAATTTTCTTTTGGCACAATACAATCTTCAAAAATCAATTCACAAGTAGAGGAAGCTCGAATTCCCATCTTATCTTCTTGTTTTCCAATGGAAAATCCTTTAAATCCTTTTTCTACAATAAAGGCAGAAATTCCTTTTGTCCCTTGGGATTTATCTGTCATAGCAAATACGAAGAAAACATCTGCTACTCCTGCATTGGTAACAAAGATTTTTGTTCCATTTAATACCCAATGATCTCCCATATCAACAGCAACCGTCTGCTGACCAGAAGCATCCGTTCCTGCATTTGGTTCTGTCAATGCAAAAGCACCAATCCATTCACCAGAACACAATTTTGGTAAATATTTTTGTTTTTGTTCTTCTGTGCCAAATTGATAAATTGGCTGACAACACAAAGATGTGTGAGCCGATACGATAACCCCTGTTGTGGCACAATATTTACTCAGTTCTTCCACTGTTTGAATATAGGCTAATGTGTCCATACCAGAACCGCCATATTCTTCTGGAAATGGCATTCCTAATAACCCCATTTCTGCCATCATTTTTACATTTTTTGTTGGAAACTCCTCTGTTTTATCAATTTCACCTGCTAAAGGTTTCACTTCATTTACTGCAAATTCATGCACCATTTCTAAAATCTCTTGATGTTCTTCTTCTTGTCTAAAATTCATAATACCAACTCCTATTCAAACTCTGTATCCGATTTTCAACGATGAGAAACACGCTTTATAATTTTTCATTTCATCCTTTCTGTGCCTTAAATGCTTCCGTCAACGCAGGCACAACTTCATTTAAGTTGCCGACAATGCTATAATCTGCAATATCAAAAATTGGAGCATCTTCATCTTTATTCACTGCGATAATCGTATCAGAACCTGAAATTCCCGCCGTATGCTGAATCGCCCCTGAAATACCAATGGCAAAATACACTTTTGGAGCAACGGTCTTTCCAGACTGTCCCACTTGGTGTGCATGAGGTAACCATCCTGCATCAACAACTGCACGACTGCATCCTAATGTTGCACCAAGCACATCGGCAAGCTCTTGTAACATTGCAAAGTTTTCTGCTGAACCGACACCACGCCCTCCGGATACAATGATTTCTGCCTCTTCTAAATTGATAGACTCCGCCACTTCATTGACTCGTTCCACTAAACGTGTGCGAATCTCTTCCTTAGGCGTGTGAATTTTTTCTTCGATAATTTCTCCTGTACGGCTCTCATCGTATGCTCCTTTTTTAAACACACCGGGGCGAACAGTGCCCATCTGTGGACGATGATCAGGGCACATAATAGTAGCCATAAGATTACCACCAAAGGTAGGGCGTGTCCACGCAATATTTCCTGTTTCTGCATCAATTGCAATTTCGGTACAGTCCGCTGTCAATCCTGTTTTCACACGACAAGAAACTCTAGGTCCCATATCACGACCATTGTTTGTCGCACCGATCATCAACGTTTCTGGTTTATATTTTTCAATTAAGGTTGCCATCGCATTTACAAAAGCATCTGTTGTATAGTATTCATACTCTTCACCATCCACCATAATGGCAGAATCTGCACCGTAACAAATCGCGTCTTGTGCAACGGAACGAATCTTATTTCCAATGACAACTGCAATTAACTTGCATCCTTTTTCGGTTGCCAATTCCTTTGCCACATGTAATAATTCATATCCAACATTTTTTGCTTTTCCACACTCGGTTTCAATAAATACCCATATATTCTTATAATCCGTTAGATTGTTCATAGTTCATCCCCTCCTATTACAGAATCTTAGCTTCATACATAAGCTGAACAACTTGTTTGGCTGCTTCTTCCGCAGGGATACCTGCTAATTTTATTCCATTTTTTTCTCGAACTGGTGTATAAGTTTTCTTCACCTTTGTTGGAGAACCTTTTAATCCACAATATTCTAATTTAAGAGCTGGCATATCCTCTTCTGTTAAGACTGGGATTTCTTTTTTCTTTGCTGCCATTTTGCTTTTAATCGTTGGATATCTTGGCTCATAAGGCAATTTCACCACCGTCACTACGGCTGGTAATGTTGTAGAAATCATATCATAGCCAGATTCACATTCCCGTTTTACTTGGATTTCTCCATCCTTTTCTATAATATCTAACGCATAGGTAATCTGAGGTAGATTCAGATGTTCTGCAATTTCAGGTCCAACTTGTGCTGTATCCCCATCCACCGCTTGTTTTCCACAAAGAATTAAATCAAATTTTAGTTCTTCTTTTTCTTCAATGGTTTTAATGGCTTCTGAAAGAATATAACTGGTTGCCAATGTATCAGAACCACCAAATTTATTGCTTGAAATTAAATATCCACCATCCGCTCCAACAGCAAGACAGGATTTAATCGCCTCTTTTGCTTGGGATGGCCCCATAGAAACAACAATTAATTTTCCTCCAAGTTTTTCTTTTAGACGAACTCCAACTTCTTGTGCATAGGTGTCAAATGGGTTGACAATGCTTGGAACTCCTGCACGAACCAAAGTATGGGTAACTGGATCGACTTTAATTTCATTCGTATCAGGCACTTGTTTTATACAAACACAAATATTCATGATAATTCCTCCCTATCTATCTTTTATTATAAACGATAACAAACTTTACCTGGATTTAGTATCATCTTTGGATCAAACACTCGTTTAATTCCTTCCATCAATTCCATATTGGTTTCACCGATGGATTCCACTAAGTATTTAATTTTTCCAGAACCAATTCCATGTTCTCCAGATACTTGTCCTCCACATTTTGTAGCTTCTGTATAAATAATATCGAAGAATTTTTCTACCCGTTTTTTAAATTCTTCTTCCTCTAAATCATTAGAGCATTGATAAATATGTAAATTTCCATCTCCAGCATGACCAAATGACTTGATAATCAATCCACACTCTTCTCCTGCTTTATTTACAAAATCTAAATAGTCTGCGATTTTATTCACTGGAACAACAACATCACATTCATCCAATAACTTTGTTTCTTCCATAATTGCTTCTAAGAAAGAAGAACGTGCTGCCCAAGCATCTTTTATTTTTGCTGGTGTATCCGCCACAAGAACATCAATAGCTCCTGCTTCCAATGCGATTTCCGCCGCCTGTTCAATCAGTTCATCCACTTCATCCGAAGACTTTCCATCCAAAGTAATCAATAAATAAGCTCCTATTTCTTGTCCTTCTAACTCTTTTGGGAAGACAGATTTTCCGATATAGCGTTCAGAAGCTAACACGATCTCCCGCTCCATAAACTCAATTGCCTGTGGATCCATATGTGCCATTTTAAATTTTGGAACCGTTGATAGGGCAGTATTCAAATCTTCAAATGGAAGAATTAAAGAAGCAACGGCTTTTGGTGCTGGAATAATCTTCAATGTCAGTTCTGTAATAATACCTAATGTTCCTTCAGAACCGATCATTAAGTTTAATAAGGAATATCCAGAAGATGTTTTTGTAACCGTAGACCCAAAGTGTGTAATTTCCCCTGTTGGTAAAACAACTGTCATGGCTTTTACATAATCCCGTGTAGCACCATATTTTACCGCTCGCATTCCTCCTGCATTGGTTGCCGCATTTCCACCGACACAAGCAAATTTCTCACCTGGATCTGGTGGATATAACATTCCTTTTGTTAAGCAATCCTCCGCTAAATCATTTAATAAGACACCGGCTTCAATTTCTACGGCTAAATTTTCCATATCATAGCCTTTGATTTTATTCATTTTAGAAATATCAATTAAAACACCGCCATAAAGAGGAACTGCACCTCCAACAAGACCTGTTCCTGCCCCTCTTGGCGTCACAGGAATATTGTTTTCATAGCAGATTTTCATAATATCGGCTACCTCCTGTGTGGAACGTGGCTGTACGACTACTTCTGGCATCTTCGTACCATAAATTGGCATTTCATCTTTCGCATAATCTGGATTAATATCATCCCCTACCAAAACATGATCAGACACTACTTTCATTTTTTCAATAATTTCAGAATTTAATTGATGATACATTTTACTACCTCCTAAATAATTTATGATTGTTTATAACGAATACCAAAGGATTAAAGTCCTATGATAGAACCAGCAAAGCAAAGAATACCAGCTATTACCACATAGAATAAAAAATATCGAAATACCCCCTTTAAAATCTTACTCTCTGAGCCAACTGCCCCAATGGCACTGGCTCCAATGGCAATCCCTTGCGGACAAACCATCTTTCCAATTCCAGCACCTAAAACATTAGCTGCCGCCATCCATGATGGGCTAAGTCCTAATGATAATGCGGTTTGGCTTTGCAATTCGCCAAATAATACACAAGTGGACGTTCCTGATCCTGTTACAAATGCTCCTAATGCTCCAATCAGTGGTGCGATAAGTGGATAGAAACTTCCAGTTACAACAACTAAAACATGAGCGATTTCAGAAATCATTCCACTGTATCCCATAATTTTTGCAATCGCCATAACAGAACAAATCGTAACAATGGTCTTCCAATACTTTTTCATGGTTTCTGTAAAAACATTTCCCATATCAAAAAAAGATGCTCCTTGAATCAGGCCGCCAATAATAGCAGAAAGAAAAATAATTACTCCTGGTGTATTCACCCAACTAAAACTCAATACATTTCCATTATCTCCTGCATAGACAACCATCTCACTTTTTATTCCTGCAATTGCATTATGAATAATAGGACATAATGTTGAAGTGATAATTAATAAAATAAAAATGAAAAGAAATGGGCTCCAAGCCTTCACTCCATCTGAAATTCCAATGGTTTTGTGCCTTTGTTCTTTAGAAAGTGTAATGGCATACTCTTTGTCTTCTTTTTTATGTAGTAACTTCACTGCTAATATGATACCTACCATGGAACAAATAGAACCAATAATATCCGGAAGTTCTGGACCCATAAATTCTGCTGCCAAAAACCACGGAATGGTAAAAGATAAAGAAGCAATCAGTGTTGTCGCTATCATTCCTTTTAACGCTTTTATTCCTCTTCCACAGATACAAACCATGAAAAACGGAGAAAGAAAGGTTAAAATACATTGAATCAATGCAATACTGCTTGCCAGCTCTATGGAATCAAGCCCCGTAACAGAACCAAGAGTTACGGTTGGAACTCCTACCGAACCAAAGGCAGTGGGGGTTGAATTTACAACAAGACAGGCAATCACTGCACGCATCGGATCGAGTCCAATGGCCACTAACATGGATACTGGAATGGCAACTGCCGTGCCAAATCCCGCCATCCCTTCCATAAAATTTCCAAATCCCCAACCAATCAGTAATGCTAGCACTCTTTTGTCACAAGAAACACTTGCTAACATCTGTTTGATTTGTTCCATCGCCCCAGTTTTTAATGTCAAATGATACGTAAACAATGCTGCAACAATAACAAGACAAATTGGCCAGAGTGCATTTAACACTCCTTCTAGCCCTGCTGTCATCGTACAAACGAAGTTCAATTTCCAGTAACCAATTGCTAAAACCATTGTCATCAAAAGAGCGATCAAACACGCTTTGTAACCCACCATTTTTAATCCACTCAGTGATACAATGAGCCATAAAATTGGCAACATCGCAAGTACGAATTTCAGAAATAACACGATAAGGTACCCCCTTTCCAATACGACACCTTCACAATTCCCCTTCCGCAACAGTAAGTTCTTCCCAAAATTGGGTGATCCAATTTTATATTCCTAATTTTAACATATTTTATAATTTTTTCAATATTTTATTTTAATTTTTATTATATTTTATATCAAATTCTATTTTTATTATTAAAAATATGTATATATCAATATATTTATTCATTTTATTTCTATCTTTTTATAAATTTTAGACTTTTATTTTTTCTATCTCCCAATATAATTGGGTGATCCATTTTGATATTTTTGTAACAAAGTGTACTTCTTACATTCGCAGACATTCACCATATGTAAGCATACATGCTCTTACATGGCTCCTTGTCTTTGCGTAAAAAAATAGCACATGATATAATCAAATTGACTACATCATATGCTATAAAAATACTTGTTTTTCAGATGCCTATGTTAGCACCTTTTTATTCTATTGTTTCATTTCTATATCCAATAAATCTATTATTTTCCTATTTTTCTGTCATATCATGATATTTCTTAGAATCAAACGTTCCAAGTTTTTTATCAACAATAACTGCATTGATCATGGAACCACATACATTTAACATGGTTCTTGGCATATCAATAATTGGATCAATGGCAAGAATAGGACTGATAAGAGGGAACTTTGCCCCCATCCCCATTCCAGAAAGAGAAACAATTCCAAGTGACCCAATGGATACGACAATCACAGTCATGACTGCCATTGTAAAATCAAACGGTGTTCCTGTTAAATGGCATACATATACAATTAATAAGGATGGGAAGATACCAGCACATCCTTGCATTCCTGCTGTGGTTCCAAAACTAGAAACAAACGTTGCCGTACTCTTATCCACTCCCATTTCATCAGTAAGTGTCCCAATGGTTGAAGAAAGACATCCTACACTTGAACGTGAAGTAAAAGCTAATAGCATCGTAGAACTTGCCTTCTTCAAATAGCAAACAGGATTGCATCCGTTCATCACTAAAATTATTAAATGAAGTACAAATTGAACGGCTGAAGCCACATAGATTGCTATAATAAATTTACCCACATCAAGAATGGAAGAAAGCCCACGATTTGCAATGGTATTTGACAACATACAAATCACCGCCCATGGCATATAGTCTAAAATTAAATCTGCCATGTTGACCATCGCTTTATGAAAAGCATCAATTCCATGATAAAGAGGTTTTGCTAACTCTTTATCTTCTTGATTAATCCACCATACTGCTGTTCCAAAGATTCCTGCAAAAATAACAACACCTAAAATATTGCTATCCACCATGGCGGATACGATATTATCAGGAATCAAGTTGAGAAGTGTTGTGGCTACGGATGAAATTTCTTTTGCTTCTGCACTTGTATTTGTGACAGTATCTGCTCCAACTCCCACTTGGAAGATAAGACCCACGATAATTCCTACCACACTTGCTAAAGCAACCATAAGTAATGTAACTATCACCGTATACTTCACAAGTTTTCCCATCATTTTTCCTTGTTGTAAATGAATAATCACATG
>CASDVE010000046.1 GCA_949284175.1 uncultured Eubacteriales bacterium | reverse complement strand
GTAAGACCCCTTGAAGACGACAAGGTTGATAGGTTGGAGATGGAAGCATGGTAACATGTGGAGTTGACCAATACTAATAGGTCGAGGGCTTGACCTAAAAACTTAGCGATTGACAGACTAAAGTCAAAATCGTTAAGAAAAATCAAGATGAAAAAATCCGTGTGTAGTTTTGAAGGTACAAACTTTCAAATGGCCCGGTGGCTCAGTTGGTTAGAGCGCCGCCCTGTCACGGCGGAGGTCGAGGGTTCGAATCCCTTCCGGGTCGTTGATACAAGGCAATGTATCAAAATTAAATTAGTGTTATGGGATCTTAGCTCAGCTGGGAGAGCATCTGCCTTACAAGCAGAGGGTCACAGGTTCGAGCCCTGTAGGTCCCACTAACGCCGACATGGCTCAATTGGCAGAGCAGCTGATTTGTAATCAGCAGGTTATCGGTTCAAGTCCGATTGTCGGCTTTATGGATGGATTCCCGAGTGGCCAAAGGGGGCAGACTGTAAATCTGTTGTCGACGACTTCGAAGGTTCGAATCCTTCTCCATCCATTCTATGATAAAATTTTTATCATAGGAAAAGGATGAGAAACATATTTCTCACATAAATAAATATCGCGGGGTGGAGCAGTCTGGAAGCTCGTCGGGCTCATAACCCGAAGGTCGTAGGTTCAAATCCTGCCCCCGCAATTTCGCCCAGATAGCTCAGTCGGTAGAGCAGAGGACTGAAAATCCTCGTGTCGCTGGTTCGATTCCGGCTCTGGGCACTTCTAAAGGAAATCTTTAGAACTAAATAAATATGGGATATTAGCTCAGTCGGTAGAGCACTTGACTTTTAATCAAGTTGTCCGGGGTTCGAATCCCCGATGTCTCATCAAGATAAGAAAGCAGGAAGTAATTCCTGCTTTTTTTGTGTTATAGGAAATTTCTCGCAAAGGGAGTTATTCTATAACACAAAAAAGCACTATGTGCCAACGATATACGGCTTGCAGATAGGAGGAAAAAATGGAACCATATTTATATAAGAAATTAGTCGATTATAAAAATCAAAATATTTATCCGTTTCATATGCCTGGGCATAAAAGAAATATTGAGAATGAGATAAAGAATCCATATGAAATTGATATTACAGAAATTGATGGATTTGATAATTTAAATGATCCCAATGATATTATTAAGAAATCTATGGATGAAGCATCCAAATTCTATGGGACAAAGAAAACATTTTATTTGGTAAATGGAAGCACTGTTGGCATTTTATCAGCCATTACAGCCGTTTGTAAAAGGGGCGATAAGATTCTTATGGCAAGAAATTGTCATAAAGCGGTGTATAATGCTGTTCGTTTATTGGAGTTAGATCCTATTTATTTACCTCTTATATATATTCCCAAAAGAAATATGTTTGGAAGTGTGGATGAAGAGAGATTAAGACAATTATTAAGTGAAAATCCAGATATTAAAGCTGTTGTAATCACATCCCCTACGTATGAAGGAATTGTTATGCACATTGAAAGTATCAAAATGTGGATAGAACCATATAAAATCCCTTTCATTGTGGATGAAGCACATGGAGCTCATTTTCCATTTTGTGATCAATTTCCAAAGAGTGCTGTTGAAAAAGGAGCAGATCTTGTGATTCAAAGTGTTCATAAAACCATGCCATCTTTTACACAGACAGCCTTACTTCATATATGTTCAGATAGAGTTTCGGAAGAAGTGGTGCAGGATTGTTTAAGTATTTATCAAAGCAGTAGTCCATCTTATATTTTTATGGCAGGTATTGAATATGCCATTTCTTATGGAATTAGGCATAAAAAAGAATTTGGACAATATGAGAAGATGTTACGATTATATCGTGAGAAATTCAGTCATTTCCGTCATATATCCTTATTACAAAAAGAGGAGCTACAACAATATGGAGCTTATGACTTTGATCCTTGTAAATTGGTGTTCTTTTTTGAGGATACTGATTGGACAGGAAATGAAATCAGCTCTATGTTATTAAAAGAGTATGGGTTACAGATGGAAATGTCAGAAAGAGATTATATCATTGCAATTTCTTCCATTATGGATACAGAAGAAGGCTTTGAAAGACTTTATTATGCTTTGTGCCAAATTGATGAAAAAATAGAGAAAAATCAAAAACAGCCATTATCCATTCATGAAATAACCACAGGAATTGCACAAAATGGAGGAAATAAAAAATATATCCCATCAAAAGCGTTACAAAAGGAAAGGATCTCTGTGCTATTGGAGGATGCAAAAGGAAAGGTTTGCGGGGATTATATCTATATTTATCCACCGGGAATACCAATCCTTGTGCCGGGAGAAGAAATAAGCAAAGAGCATATTCAGCTTTTGATGGAATATAAAAAAGCAAACTTTTACGTAAAAGGAATTATGAAAAGTGAAGTGGGATTAGAAGAAGGCATAGAACATTCAGGAAACAAAGAGAAATCGCCATTTGAAATCTTAGTGTTAAAAGAGGATAACTTGTAAAAGAAAGACGAGATCTTTGCGAAAAAAGTATTCTAGGATTCGAAGCTATTTTATGATAAAATGAAGGTACTGACAAAAGTATAGAATGGAAACTACTAAAGTGTGTTTCGTATCGTTTCAAATAAAAATAATTGGAGAATAGAAAGGGTCAGTATAGAATGAGAGGAATTTTAATTTCAATAGAAGGTCCAGATGGAGCGGGAAAATCGACACAGATCGCTCTATTAAAAGAGTATTTAGAGCAAAAAGGGTATGAGAGCGTGCTGACGAGAGAGCCGGGAGGAACAAAGATCAGTGAAAAAATAAGAAATTTGATTCTGGATCGAGAAAACATGGAGATGGGGCGAGAGGCAGAAATGATGTTATATGCAGCCGCTCGGGCTCAACTGGTACATGAAGTGATTAAACCGGCACTGGAAATGGGGAAGGCTGTCATTTGCGATCGCTATATTGATTCTTCTGCTGTGTATCAAGGAATTGCTAGAGAAATTGGCATTGAAACAGTTTATCAGATCAATGAATGTGCTATTCAAGGGATTTGGCCAGATCTTACCATACATTTAGATCTGGATGCCGAAGAGGGAATTAAGAGAAAGAAGAATCAAGCGGAACTGGATCGCATGGAGCTTGAAACAATGGAATTTCATAAAAATGTTGTACAAGGGTATCGCACACTTGCAAAACGAGATCCAAAAAGAATTAAAACTATTGATGCCACATTATCAATAGAAGAAATTCATGACCAAATTAAGGAGTATTTGGAAAAAATATTACAATAGGATACAGAGCTAGGAGAAGAAAAGGTACTCATAGAAAGTGAGGGATGAAGAATGGCAGATTTTCATGATATTATTGGACATGAACAGATTATAGAGCATATGAAAAGTGCAATTCAAATGAAAAAAGTATCCCATGCCTATATTATAGAAGGGGATTATGATAGTGGAAAGAAGTTGCTCGCCACCGTTTTTGCAAAGACGTTACAGTGTGAAAAAAAGGGGCTGATGCCTTGTAATGTATGCACTTCTTGCAAGCAAGCAGATTCCCATAATCAGCCCGATATTATCTATGTCAATCATGAACGTCCAACGTCCATTGGTATTGATGATGTGAGGGAGCAGATTAATGGAAGCATACAAATAAAGCCATATAGCAGTGAATATAAGATTTACATTGTGGATGAAGCAGAAAAAATGACCACAGAAGCTCAAAATGCTCTATTAAAAACAATAGAAGAACCACCTTCTTATGGGATTATTTTTCTTCTTACGACAAATCTTGGAAAACTTCTTCCAACTATTTTATCAAGATGTGTTGTACTCCATGTAAAGCCTGTAAAAGATGAATTGATTAAGGGGCATTTAAAAAAACTTGGAATTGCAGATGAGCAAGCGGAGTTTGCCACAGCATTTGCTCTGGGAAATGTGGGAAAGGCTATTCGAGTTGCCACATCAGAAGAATTTAGGGAAATTAAAAATGATTGTATCCATATGTTAAAATATGCAAAAGATATGGAAGTATATGAACTAATTGCTTCCATGAAAGAATTGACAAAATATAAATTACAAATTTATGACTATTTGGATTTTATGCTCATGTGGTATCGTGATATTTTGTTATTGAAAGCAACAGGGAATGCCAATCAGTTGATTTATCAAGAGGAATATGTGGCGTTAAATGAGAAGGGAAAAAGAAGTTCCTATGAAGGAATCCAAAAAATTATAGAAGAAATTGAGAAAGCAAAAGTAAGACTTCGTGCCAACGTTAATTTTGAACTGACGATGGAATTGCTTTGGCTCACAATAAAGGAGAATTAAGATGGTAGAAGTAATTGGTGTTCGTTTCCGCGAAACAGGCAAGATCTATTTCTTTGATCCAAAAGATATGGAGATTGAAGTAGGACAAAATGTCATTGTGGAAACGGCTCGTGGTATTGAATATGGGGCGGTTGTGATTAATCGCCGTACAATTTCAGAAGAAAAGGTGATTAGCACATTAAAGCCAGTCATTCGTGTAGCAACGTTTGAAGATGATGCGATTCAGCAAGAAAATAAACGGAAAAGTAAAGAGGCAATGCGGATTTGTTCTGAGAAAATTCAAAAACATGGGTTAGAGATGAAACTCATTGATGCAGAATATACCTTTGATAATAATAAAGTTTTATTTTATTTTACCGCCGATGGCAGAATTGATTTTCGTGAACTTGTAAAAGATCTAGCTTCTGTATTTAAAACAAGAATTGAACTTCGTCAAATTGGAGTTCGGGATGAAACAAAGATTCTTGGAGGGCTTGGAATTTGTGGAAGAACACTCTGCTGTCATTCTTATTTAGCAGAATTTGCTCCAGTGTCTATTAAAATGGCAAAAGAACAAAATCTTTCTTTGAATCCAACAAAGATTTCAGGGGTTTGTGGTCGACTTATGTGCTGTTTGAAAAATGAACAAGAAACCTATGAATACTTAAATGAAAAACTTCCAAATGTGGGAGATACGGTGAAAACAACAGATGGATATTCTGGAGAGGTTCAAAGCGTGAATGTTCTTCGTCAAAAAGTGAAAGTGATTATCACAGATGAAAATGGCGATAAAGATATTAAAGAATATAAAGTGGACGAGTTAACATTCCGTCCAAGAAAGAAGAAAGAAAAGATCAATATTTCTGATGAAGAATTAAAAGCGTTAGAGGCACTAGAACGCAAGGAGGGGAAATCAAAACTATAATGAATATAGAACTTTCTAACAAGGAACGAATGGATGAACTCCATATCAAAAACTATCGTATTATCCAAAATGAAGATATGTTTTGTTTTGGCATGGATGCCGTTCTTTTATCCGACTTTGTAAAAGGAAAAAAAGGTGCAAAGGTACTTGACATGGGAACGGGAACGGGAATCATTCCCATTCTTCTTGAGGCAAAAGAAAAAGGAGCTATGTTTAAGGCTTTGGAAATCCAAAAAGAGAGTGTTTCTATGGCAAGAAGAAGTGTGGCATTAAATGGACTTCAAGAGAAAATTCAAATTGTAGAAGGTGATATCAAAGAGGCTTCCAAATTGATGAAAGCCTCTTCTTTTGATATTGTTACCTGCAATCCACCCTATATGAATCACAGTCATGGTCTGACAAATCCAGACCTTCCAAAAGCCATTGCAAGACATGAAATTTTATGCAGTCTGGATGATGTGATAAGAGAAGGAGCAAGAGTTACAAAACCAGGGGGAAGTTTTTATTTAATCCATCGACCATTCCGGTTGGCTGAGATATTTGGAAAGCTATTAGATTATAAATTAGAACCAAAAAGGATGCGTCTTGTATACCCTTACATAGATAAAGAACCCAATATGGTTATGATTGAGGCAGTAAGAGGTGGAAAATCTATGATTAAAATAGAACCTCCTTTGATTGTCTATGAGGAAAAAGGAAAATATACAAAAGAAATCTATGAGATTTATGGAATGAAGGAAGAAGAGGCAAAGAACTAGAAGAGAAGTTGAGGAATAAAGAAAGGAAATATTATGTCAGGAACTTTATATTTATGCGCTACTCCCATCGGCAATCTTGAGGACATCACATATCGTGTGGTGCGGACACTAGGAGAAGTGGATTTGATTGCAGCAGAAGATACAAGGCATACCATTAAGTTATTAAATCATTTTGAAATCAAAACGCCTATGACAAGTTATCATGAATTTAATAAGTATGATAAAGCGGATTATCTTGTAGGAAAGTTGCTGGAAGGACAAAATATTGCGGTTGTCACAGATGCGGGAACTCCAGGGATTTCTGATCCAGGGGAAGTGCTTGTACAAAAAGCCCATGAAGCAGGAATTACAGTGACGTCTTTACCAGGAGCTTGTGCTTGTGTGACAGCACTTACCATGTCTGGAAGAGAAACGAGAAGATTTTGTTTTGAAGCATTTCTTCCTACCGATAAAAAAGAGAGAAAAGCGATTTTAGAGGAGTTAAAAGAAGAAACGAGAACAACCATCCTCTATGAAGCACCACATCGCCTCTTAAAGACCGTAGAAGAGCTATTACAAGAGCTTGGAGATAGAAAGGTAACACTTTGTCGAGAACTGACAAAAAAGCACGAAACGGCGTTTTTAACGACCTTATCCGGAATCTTAGATTTTTATAAGGAAGAAGAACCAAAGGGAGAATGTGTTCTTGTGATGGAAGGTGTAAGTCGTGAGGAAAAAATAAAAAAAGAACAAGAAGTATTTTTAACCATGAGCTTTTCTGAACATATCAAACGATATATGGATATGGGACAGTCAAAGAAAGATGCTATGAAACAGGTGGCAAAAGATCGAGGAATCAGCAAGAGGGATGTTTACCAGAAATTACTAGAAGAGGAAGAAGAAGTATAGAAACTGTTAGGGTTAGTACTTTCTTATGATAGAAATACGAGGAAATAGGAAAAATAAGGGATTTTCACAATTGACATTCAGTTTGCACTATGGTATCTTTTTTTGGTATAATGCTATTAGAATAATTTATAAGGAGGCCCAAGAAAAGATGAAGAGTACGGGTATTGTAAGAAAACTCGACGAGTTAGGAAGAATCACATTACCGATTGAATTAAGACGTAATCTCAATGTTAATGAACGTGATCCATTGGAAATTTTTGTGGATGATGATAAAATTATTTTAACAAAATATAACCCAAGTGACGTATTTACAGGTGATATGGAAGATCTCGTAGAATATTGCGGAAAGAAAGTGTCAAAACAATCAATTATTGATCTTGCCAAGTTAGCTGGTTTAACAGTAACTGAATAAAGTGAAAAGAAAACTGCTATAAGAGGAATTGTCTTCTTCTTATAGCAGTTTTTTATTTACGCGAAAGCAACGAGTCATGCAAGAGCATGTATGCTCTTATATGACGACTGCTTGCGAGTCAGAGAAGTCCACAAAGCGTGCTTCTCATCGGTTTTAGGAATCAGATTTAAGATCCTTCATAAGATTACAATAAGAGAAAAATAGAAAGATGGAAAAGAGTATGTTGAACATGATATGGGGATGTATGATTCTCATTGGAGTGATGACGGCATCCTTTCAAGGAACAATGGATCAAGTGAATATCGCTTTTATAGACTCTACAAAGGAAGCCATTGAACTTTGTATTTTTATGTTGGGAGTTGTTGGGATGTGGTCAGGATTTATGAAGATAGCAGAAGAGTCTGGATTGATTCAGGCGATGACAGGAAAGTTAGGGGGAATTATTCATTGGATGTTTCCAACCGTTCCAAGAGGGCATAAAGCGGGTGCTTATATTGCAACTAATATTATTGCAAATATGTTTGGGCTTGGATGGGCAGCCACTCCATCTGGACTTTTGGCGATGAAAGAATTGGATGGGTTGAACGAACATAGAGAAAGTGCCAGTGATGATATGTGCATGTTCTTAATATTGAATATTTCTTCTTTGCAACTCATTCCTATCAATATGATAGGGTATCGAAGTCAATATGGTTCTGCCCAGCCCTCCGTTATTATTGTGCCAGCCTTAATTGCGACAACTGTTTCCACTGTGGTCGGTGTGGCATATGCAAAGTGGAAGCGACGTTTATAAAAACATTTCGTTTGGCAATTGGGTCTTTTTGATAGAAGGAGATTGTTTTTGAAACTGTCTTGGTGATAGGCCAGTTTCTTTTTTAAATACTTTTCGGAAGTAATCCGAACCGGAGAATCCACAGGAAACGGCAATGAGTTCCAAAGAGGATTCTCCACTTTCTAAAAGTAATTTTGCATTTCTAATTTTAATAGAAGTTAGATATTGCAAAGGGGAGATTCCAACATATTCATGAAAAAGACGTATCAAGTGATTTTTGCTCATTTCAAGCTGAGTGGCTAGATCCTCGATTCCATATAAGTAAGTATAATTTTCCTCCATAATCTGAATGGCAGAGGCAATGATAGGAGGATAGAGGGGTTCTTCTTGCAAAACGGTATGCCCTGACAAGTGCATGAGCAAAGAAAAAGAAAGAATGGATAAATCATCAATATTTGGGGACTTAGAAGATAGCAAAGAGGAGAGCTGGACTAGGTCCTTTTTTATTGTAAAATAATCGGTACCGATAAAGAAGTTGCCATTTTTTAATGTGTTTTTTAATAAAGAAGTGGCAAGAGTACCAGAGAACGCTACATAGAAGAAAGTAGTATTTTCCAAAGGAGTAATTTCATAAGAAATATTAGAAGGTAGGAGGATGGCGTGCTCCTTTTGTAACGTTATATCATTAGAAGGAGAAGAAAGAACGAGAGAACCCTTCAATGGAAAAAGCAGGGAAATATGTTCTATCATTGGAAAATAGAACGGTTTTTCACCTTCTCCTAATTTTTTTGTAAAAAAATGTTCAATAAAAAATTGGTGTTTTATTTCTGGATTCATGGAGCAAAAAAAAGAGTTTTGGTTCATATTGAATACCTCATTTCATAGCATTTTTTAGCATTGGTAAAGGGAATGGTATATCTCTTATCTAGTATGATAGCATTTGTTTTAGATGGATACAAGTGAGGAATGAAAAGACGTTAGAAGGAATATTAGGAGAAAAATAGAGTAGAAATAGGAACTGATATAGACAGGGAATAGAGGACAAACTAAAGGGAATATATTATGAGAACAAGAACTTTAAGGAGAGAGAACTAGTGAAGTGGATTATTTATTTTTCAAATTTTTTTGTTCCTATTATGTTATTTTACCTGATCGCATATGGACTTATGAATAAGACCAATATATATGATACGTTTATAAAGGGGGCGGAAGAAGGATTTAAGACAGTCATTAAAATCACACCGACCATTCTTGGTCTTATGATTTCCGTTGGAGTATTGAGAGCATCTGGTGCATTAGAAAAATTTTCAGAGTGGTTACGGCCGGTTGGGGAGTTTTTTCACATTCCATTTGAGGTGATACCAGTGTTTTTCATTCGATTATTTTCAGCATCTGCGGCAAATGGTCTTGTATTTGATATTTTCAAAGAGTTTGGTGCGGATTCAAGACAGGGAATGATTGTATCCATTATGATGAGCTGTACAGAAACGGTATTCTATACCATGTCCGTTTATTATATGGCTACAAAAGTGACAAAGACAAGATATACATTAAAGGGAGCATTGCTAGCGACAACAGCAGGAGCCGTTGCAAGTGTCTTATTAGCAAATGGGTTTTGATAGTTATTTTACAGAAATGCAGGATAAAAATGGAAAAAATTTAAATAAAAAATTTTAATTTTTGAAAAATTTAATTTGATAAAAAAATAAAATGTAATTTTTAAAAGTATAAAATTCATTTTTATAAAAAAACAAACAAAACATATTGAGTGACAGTGTGTTATAACTATATATTATATCAGAAAAAAAACAGAAATGAAGGATTTATTCTGTCATTTGATAATGAAATATGACCACTTTGATACTTTATTTTCCTAGCATTATCTGATATAATAGGTGATACTGATAAAAAAACGAAGGAAAATTTTGACTTGCAAAATATTATTTCCAAAGCAGAAAAGCGTTATAAATAGGAGTAGGGGAATAAGGGGATAGAATGTATAAATAATTAAAGGAGGTAGGAACATGAAGTTTTCAAAAATGCCATATGAAAGAGTCGATATGGAAGAATTAAAGCAAAAGATGCAGGATGTCATGAAAGAATTTGCAAAGTGTGAATCTGGAGAAGAACAATTTGCCGTACATAAGAAATATTATGAACTGACAAATCATGCGTACTCCATGATGACCATTGCTCATATTCGTCATGATATTGATATGAAAGATGAATTTTATGATAACGAGCAGACGTATTATGACAAAGAATCACCAGCGTTTCAACAACTGGTGGTAGAGTATACAAAACTTTTATATGAATCAAAGTATCGTGATTATTTAGAGGAAAAGATTGGAAAAGTGGCTTTTAAGAATATAGAACTTGATATGAAAGCCAATGATGAGAAATTAATTCCTTTAAAACAAGAAGAAAATGAACTCACAACACGCTATATGAAGTTAATTGCTTCAGCGGAGATTCCATTTGATGGAGAAGTTCAAAATCTATCTTTGATGAACAAGTATTTAACTTCCGATGATCGTGAGATTAGAAAAAAAGCACATAAAGCGGTAAGCGATTACTTCTTAAGTGTGACGGATGAAATTGATGAGATCTATGATTTGCTTGTAAAAAATCGTACAGCACAGGCTCGTATGCTTGGATATGAAAATTTCGTAGAGCTTGGTTATTACCGTATGCAAAGAAATTGCTATGATAAAACTATGGTGGAAAATTTTAGAAGACAAATCAAAGAATCTTTTGTTCCATTTGTTCAGACATTGACAGAAGAGAGAAGAAAACGTTTAAATCTTGAGAAGTTATCTTTTATTGATGATAAGTCTTATTTCTTAAATGGCAATCCAGCTCCTACTGGAACACCAGAAGAGATTTTAGAATCCGGCGAGAAGATGTATGGAGAATTATCGGAAGAAACAAAAGAATTTTTCCATTTTATGAGCGATAATGAATTATTTGATGTATTAGGAAGAAAAACAAAACGTGCAGGCGGTTATATGACCTATATTCCTGATTTTGAATCTCCATTTATTTTTGCAAACTTCAATGGAACAAGTGGGGATGTTGATGTTATCACTCATGAATGTGGACATGCTTTCCAGGGATTTATTACAAGAAAAGATGAGATTCGGGAACATAATGATATTGGAATGGAAACAGCGGAGATCCACTCCATGTCAATGGAATATTTTACAGAAAAGTGGATGGAGTTATTTTTCGGAGATCGTGCCGATGATTATAGAAAAATGCACTTAGAAGATGGATGTGCGTTTGTTCCTTATGGCTGTATGGTGGATGAATTCCAACATATTGTATATGAAAATCCAGATATGACACCAAAAGAAAGAAAACAGGTGTGGAAGAAGTTAGAACAAGAATATAAACCATATCTTGATTATGAAGGAGATCCATTCTTTGGTGAAGGTGGATTCTGGCAGAAACAACATCATATTTTTGATTTGCCATTTTATTATATCGACTATTGTCTTGCTACAATCTGCGCATTGCAGTTTAAAATAAAAATGGATGCTAACTATGAAGAGGCTTGGAAGGATTATTTAAAACTTTGTAAGTTATCTGCAAAAGATTTCTACACAAATATGCTTCCACAAGTTGGATTAAAGAGTCCATTTGAAGATGGAACCATTGAGTGGATTGTGGAAAAAATTAGGAAAACACTCAAACGTTTTTAAGGAGGAAGTAACATGAGAAAGCGTATTATAGCTACGTTGCTCGCAGCGATGATGGCAGTTTCAACAGCCGCTTGTGGTGGTCAAGCATCAGGTGGACTTGATACAATCGTTATCGGTGTTGATCAGTGGAACGGTGTATTCTCACCATTCTTTTATAACAGCTCTTATGATGCACAAATTTTTAATGCAGTGCAAGAAACTGTTCTTGAAACAAATGCAAACAATGAATTAATTGATAACTTAGGTCATATTGATTCAAAAGTTGTAGGAAAAGGTGACAACAAGAAAACCGTTTATACAATCAAATTAAATGAAGGTATTAAGTTTTCAGATGGTTCTGATATGACAATTGATGACCTGATCTTTACCTATAAAGTGCTTGCCGATCCAAACTATGATGGAATTTCAACATTCCGTACAGCGGTAAATATCGAAGGTATGAATGAATACTACTATGATAATCCAAATTATTCTGAGGATGTGGCTAAGATCGAACCAGAAGCAAAAAAAGCTGCGGAAGATAAAAAACAATTCATCCAGTATTTGGTGGATACAAAATGTGATGGATTATTTACAGCAGTGGATGAAGATCCAGACGGAGAAGATGGTCCACTTACATCTTGGGCTGATTACTTAAAAGATAAAGGATTTACAATCTCAGAAGCGGATGCAAAAGACGAAGCAAAACTTGTAAAAGCTCTTGCAGAATGTGAATATGAAACAAATAAAGATAGCTATGATGCGGTAGCTTATTTTGAAGACAAATTATCAAAAGATTTGGTAGCGAATGGATTAAGCGATGGGATTGACGTTCCAGAAATTTCTGGTATCAAAAAAGTGGATGATTTAACTTGTACCGTAACAACTATCGGTGTTGATATGAATGCAGAACGTCAGTTAGGAACACAAAACGTTGTACCAGAAAGCTATTATGGTAAAGGTTTTGAAAAAGGAAAACTTGATGGCGTAAGAGAGAAAAACTCTGTTCCAATGGGAAGTGGTCCATATAAGTTTGTAAGCAACAAAAACAACGTAGTAAGATTAGAAGCCAATGAAAATTATAGACTTGGTGCACCTAAGACAAAATATTTAGCATTCCAAGTAGTGGAAGAAAACCAAAAAGCCGATGCTATTATCAATGGTGATATTGATATTGCAGAACCATCAGCATCCAAAGAAATTGTTAAGAAATTGGATGAAGCTGGAGTACATTATGATTTATTTGATAACAATGGTTATGGATATGTAGCCATCAGTGCTAAGAGAATACCAGATAAAAATGTGCGTGAAGGATTAATGCACTTAATGACTCGTGAACAGGCGATCTCCACATACTATGGACCTCTTGCAGAAGTTCTTCAACGTCCACTTTCTTCTGTTGTTGCAGAATATCCAAAGGATGCAAAAGAATACTGGGGATATGATCCAGATAAAGCGTTAGAATGCTTTAAAAAAGCTGGTTATGAACAAGTGAATGGAAAACTTGTAAAAGACGGAAAACAATTAGTAGTAGAAGTGGCAATTAGTGATGCTTCAAGCCATCCAGCAACTCCAATCTTCACACAGATGAAGAACGATATGGAAGCAATGGGTGCGAAGCTAAATATTACAGATACTACTGGTAGCATCCTATTCAACCGTGTTGATAATGATGATGTTGATATGTGGTGTATGGCTTGGGGAAATACACAGCATGCTGACTTAACACAGATCTTTGGCAGTGAATATACAAGAAAAGGTGGTTCTAACAGAACCTATATTCAAGATAAAGAACTTGATAAGTTATTAAAAGAAACAAGAACAACATTAGATCTTGAAAAGAGAAAAGAATTAGTAGCAAAAGAGCTTGATATCATTATGAGTTGGGCTACTTATATGCCAATCTATCAGAGAAAAAATATGATGGCGTACTCAAGCAATATTAATATTGATTCTCTTCCAAAAGAACAATCTATGTTCTACAACTATAAATCTGAGCTTGAAAACTTAGAATTAAATCAACAGTAAGATCTTTATTGGAAACAATCTTATAATTTAACAGGGCAGAAAAGGGGCTGTTCAGTTTAGGGCAGCCCCTTTCTATGATAAAACACAGGAGGTGTATGATGAAGCAGTATATTATCAGACGTATTTTGACAAGTATAATTGTACTCTTCGGCGTATCATTTCTGCTTTATGGCATTATTCGTATGATGCCGGGAGACTTTGTTCAACAAATGACAAGTGGTAATCCGGAGATTACAGCGGAACAGAAAGAAAAATTAAGAGAGCAGTATGGAATCGGTGGCAGTGTCATCGAAGGGTATGTAAATTGGGTTAAAGGAGCTGTCAAATTAGATTTTGGTGATTCTTTCAAGTATAAAGAGCCTGTTATGAAGGTGATTAGTGAAAGAATGTGGGTATCTTTTTCTTTGGCAGCCATCGCTTTAATTATAGAGCTAGCCATTGCCATACCATTAGGTGTGATTGCAGCTACAAAGCAATACTCTAAGACTGACTATACCATTGTTTTCTTTGCACTAGCAGGTATTTCCTTACCATCTTTCTTCTTCGCAGCATTATTACGAAGAGTTTTTGCCATAGGCTTAAAGGTATTGCCATTAAGTGGTATGGTTACCGCAAGGGCACATTACACAGGAATTGCTTATTATCTTGATGTAGCAGAGCATTTTATTTTACCGATCACAGTATTCGTTATTCTAGGTATCGGTAGTTGGCTTCGTTATACAAGAACCAATATGCTAGAAGTATTAAATATGGATTATGTTCGTACAGCAAGAGCAAAAGGTCTTGATGAGCGAGTGGTTGTATTTAAACATGCGTTCCGCAACACATTAATTCCAATTGTAACATTTATTGGGGCACAGATCCCTGCTTTATTCTCTGGAGCCATTATCACAGAGGGTATTTTCTCTATTCCAGGACTTGGAAAGGCTGCTATTGATGCGGTAAATGAAAAAGACCTTCCATTCCTTATGGGATATTTAGTATTCTTAGCAGTACTTACACTTTTAGGAACTTTAATTTCAGATATTTTATATGCAGTCGTTGACCCTCGTGTCCGTTATAACTAGAAAGGAGGCAGAACATGGCAGATTCACAGACACAATTGAAACATGACAAAGAAACAATTGAATTTGAGAAAAATCAAGTCATTCTGACTCCGGGTCAATTGATTATGAAACGTTTCTTTCGCAATAAGTTAGCTATTTTAGGTTTAGTTATTATTATTGCTGTTATTTTATTCGCTTATATTGGACCAATATTTTCCCCATATGGTGAATACGAACTTTTTTATGTTGATCAAAATACAGGTGTTGAATACCATATGGATGATAAGGAGGCGATTAAATCGCCAACGGTGGGTGTTAATGTAAAGGCACCGATTTCAAAAGCACATATTTTAGGTACTGATACAGATGGTCGTGATGTATTCACCCGTCTTATGTATGGTAGTAGAATTTCACTGGAGTTCAGTATTGCAGTAACGGCCATTGAAATGTTAATTGGTATCACACTTGGTGGTATCGCTGGATACTATGGTGGAAAAGTGGATATGGTCATCATGCGTTTAGTGGAGATCTTTTACTGTATTCCATTTGTTCCATTGATGTTAATTGTATCCTCTTTTATGGCGGCATTTGGTATTGCTCCAGAACATAAAATCTATTGGTTAATGTTAATCATGGGATTATTTAACTGGTCAGGTGTTACTCGTATGGTTCGAGGACAGGTTCTTACCATCCGTGAAATGGATTATATGGCAGCTGCGGAAGCATCTGGTATTAGCGTAAGAAAGAAAATTTTTAAACATTTAATTCCAAACTGTATTCCAATTATTATCGTTATGGCTACCATGGACTTAGGTTCTTTTATTATCACAGAGTCAACACTTAGTTACTTAGGTGTCGGTTTATCCACACCATTTGCTTCTTTAGGTAGTATGGTAAATGCGGTAAACGATCAGATCGTTATGGAAAATTACTTAAACATTTGGATGCCACCTGGAATTATGTTGCTCCTTATTGTTATGGCATTTAACTTTATCGGTGATGGTCTCCGTGACGCATTCGATCCAAAGATGAAAAGGTAGGTGAGATACGGTGGCAGATAGAAGTGAAAAAGCAGCCAATAGAGCGAGATTAAAAGCAATTAAAAAGTTTAATAATCAGAAATACCGCGAGTTTAACAAGATGAAAAAGAGAAAAAACGTACCGGAATCTGAATATTATGCTGAAATGAGAGATGAAAACAATCTGGTAGAGTTTGATAACCTTCAGACTTATTTTTATACAGACAATGGTACTGTCAAATCCGTAGATGGTGTTTCCTTTGATATTCCAAAAGGAAAGACCATCGGTATTGTAGGGGAATCAGGATGTGGAAAATCTGTGACAAGCCTTTCTCTTATGCGGTTATTACAAGGTCCACAAGGGCAAATTGCGGGCGGAGAAATCCGTTACAATAAAGAAGGACATGCCATTGATATTACAAAGGTTCCAATTCATGATATGACAAAGATTCGTGGAAGTGAAATCGCTATGATTTTTCAGGAACCGATGACAAGTTTAAATCCAGTTTTTACGATTGGAGATCAGCTTGCGGAAATTATTGAACTCCATAACCCAAAAATGAAGAAAGACGAAGTGAACAAAAGAGTGATCGAGCTTCTTCGCATGGTAGGAATTGCTCGTGAGGGCATCGAAAAGAGCTATCCACATGAATTATCCGGTGGAATGAAACAGCGTATTGTGATTGCAATGGCTCTTTCTTGTAATCCAAGACTTATCATTGCCGATGAGCCTACCACAGCCCTCGATGTAACCATTCAAGCACAGGTGCTTGATTTGCTTCGCAACTTAAAAGATAAAATCAATGCTTCGATCATGTTAATTACCCATGATCTTGGTGTTGTTGCTGAAATGGCAGATTTAATCGTTGTTATGTATGCTGGTCGTGTCATTGAAAGAGGAACTGCCTCTGATATTTTCCATGATCCAAGACATCCATATACCATTGGTTTATTAAAGTCAAGACCAGTATTAAATGAAGAGGTTGGAAGATTGTATTCCATTCCAGGAAATGTTCCAAACCCAATTAATATGCCAAATCATTGTTATTTTAAAAACCGTTGTGAAATGTGCAAGGAACAGTGTAATTCACCATATCCTGCATTGCGACGGGTGTCTGAAACACATTATGTAGCCTGTCATCTATATGATGATATGGACAAACAATAGAAAGGGTGGTGTGAAAAATGTCAGATGAAATCAAAGTAACTGTTGATCAAAACAATGATTATATTCTTGAAGTAAACAATCTGGTAAAACACTTCCCAATCAAAGCGGGTGTCATGCAACGTACTGTTGGACATGTCAAATCCGTAGATGGTGTTTCTTTTAAAATTAAAAGAGGACAGACATTTGGACTGGTAGGGGAGTCAGGTTGTGGTAAAACAACAACAGGACGTACGATTTTACGTTTAACAGAGCCTACAAGTGGAGAAGCCATTTTAAATGGTAAAAATATCTTTGCCATGAATAAAAAGCAGATGCGTGCTATGCGTCCACAAGTACAGATGATTTTTCAGGATCCATATGCTTCTCTTGATCCTCGTATGCCAATTGGTGAAATCATTGGTGAAGCAGTTAGGGAACATAATATTGTTCCAAAAGAAAAGTATAGAGAGTATATTTTACAAGTAATGCAAGACTGTGGTCTTCGTGATTACTACATTGACCGTTATCCACATGAATTTTCTGGTGGACAGCGTCAGCGTATTTGTATAGCAAGAGCCTTGGCATTAAACCCAAGTCTTATTATTGCAGACGAGCCAGTATCCGCTCTTGATGTATCCATCCAAGCACAGGTTATTAATTTAATGAAAGATCTACAAGAGAAAAGACAGTTATCCTATCTGTTTATCTCCCATGACCTTTCTGTTGTGGAATATATTTCTGATGTGGTTGGTGTTATGTACTTAGGTAGCTTAGTGGAAATGGCACCAAAAGAAGAGTTATTCCGCTCTCCAAAGCACCCATATACAAAGGCACTCTTAAGTGCTGTACCGGTGCCAGATCCAGATCGTAAAATGAATCGTACGATTTTAGAAGGGGATATTCCTTCTCCTGCTAATCCACCAGCAGGATGTAAATTCCATACTCGTTGTCCAAACTGTATGGAAATCTGTAAAACAAAAGTGCCAGAATTTAAAGAGTATGGAAATGAGCATAAGGTTGCGTGTCATCTTGTGGATTAAGAAGAAGTTGGGCGTATCGTAAAAGAATGATTATAAATAGAAAAGAATAGTAAAAGGCGATAGGAGTGAAATTCCTATCGTCTTTTTGGTGTGAAACGTATTTCTCATCGTTTGCAATTAAAAATCTGTCATTGATAAATTTATAGAAAAGATATTAAAAAAATAGGTAATAAATAAGGAATTGTATTTAAAATTACTTCTATATCATATTACGAAGAAAATCTATATGGTGATTTGGTAGCAAAAGGATTAGAAGATGGCATTGACGTAAAAGAGATTACAGGAATTAAAAAAATTGATGATCTTACTTGTACGGTAATTGTTGATGGTGTTGATATGAACGCAAAGCGTACACTTGGATTAGAATCAGTGCTTTCAAAGAGCTACTATGGAGAAGGTTTTGAAAAAGGAAAGTTAGAAACGGTAAAAGCAAAAAATGATGTGCCAATGGGAAGTGAACCATATGTCTTTAAAAGCAATAAGGATAATGTAGTAAGACTTGATGCGGGAGTGTATTATAATTTATTTGATAACAACGAATATAGTTATATTGCGATCAGTGCAAGAAGAGTGCCAGATAAAGCACTTGAATGTTTTAAAAAAGCAGGATATGAACAAAAGAATGGAAAACTTGTAAAAATGGGAGCTAAATTAAATATTACTGATGTAAACTTTAGTATTTTATTAAATCGAGTGAATAATGATGACATTGATATGTGGTGTATGGGTTGGGTGACTTATATGCCACTTCATCAAAAAAAGAATATGATCGCATATTCTAGCAATATTAATGTGGGTACAACGCTTCAATTGCAAAAATTACAAAGTAAAAATGCTAATTTTCAGGGGAGATATCAATTGAATATTTATGATATCGATACTCCAATATACCTTGCAATAGTGCTATTAACAAATGATAGTGATACAAATAAAAGTGAATTTCAGTGCTATGATGCCTATCATAAAATATTAGAAAAAGGCAATTGGAGTATGGATAAGAAAGGCTTTATTATATTGAGTGTTGATGGAAAAAATATCGCAATATTGTTTATTAACAATGGAGCATACTATTTTACTGACCAATCGCTGGAAGTAAAAGAGGTTTCTAAAATAGAAGATGTAGCGATCGTAGTAGAGAACTAACAGAAAGAAGTTAAAAATATGGATCATTTACACAAAAAGAGAATCATTTAGACAGGTTCTCTTTTTGTATTTTAAAAAGTGTGGTATAAAGGAGTAAGACAAGGAGGTGAACATTCTTTGTCCTATCCTAACAGAGCATACATTATGTTTTATCTGGTGTCTATCAGGAACCATTAGACATGATAATTCATTACAGATAACATCTGATGCAGGGGAGAATTCCTTCTTCTGTTATCTGATTTATAGAAACTTATTGACCCAGTAGTCTTGATTGACTACATCATTATTATACTAGGGGGTGAGAAAAATGCAATTGTTTTATGTAGAATGGATAGAATGGATGAAAGATATGTTTGGAGTATGAAGTTTTTTGCTTTATAAAATGGTGGTAGATTTAGAAGAGAATATAGAGGTGATATAATTAAATAGTATTTTTGATAGTAAAAAAAAATTAAAGATAGTTAAGATTAATTTTATGAGAAAATGGAAGGAGAAATAAAATTGAAAATTTTAAATATAAAAGCAAGAATATTGAGTGTAGCAATTATTTTTTCATTATTATTAAATATATATACACCTGTGTTTGCAGCTAGCAATAATTCCAATGATATACATTTAAATATAAATGAAATGTCAAAAGAAGAAATGGATATTTATCAAAAGGTTTTAGAAGATTCTATTAGAGAAAACAAAGAAAAAGATCCTAATTTTGATGAAAAATTATTTACACAACAGGTCAATTATGTACTATATTTAATGGAATCTCCTAGTGGAATTACAATTGGTTCAAGAAGCATTATTAAAATCAGTATTCCTAATAACGTAGTTGCTACAGCTGTAAATATTGCAATTTCTTTAATAGCTGGTGGTGCTACTACAGCAGCATTGAGGTCTTATATTTTAAAAGTAGGTGTTACTGAAGCGACTAATGTGATTGTATCAAAAGTTACATCGAAGTTGATTGCTTTAGGAATTCGTGAAGTAAGTGGAATTGGAACAGTAATACGTACTGTTATTAACCAAGTAATTGATCCTGGTTCTGCAGTTGCAGAATATTTAGATAATCATGATATATTTCCAAGAAATGGATATGTTGATGTTAGAGCTTGATGATTAAGAAGATGTATAATATATATTTTATATAAAAATGAAAGAGTAATAGAAGATAAATATTCCCTATTACTCTTTTTGAATATGTAAGAATTAAAAAAATCCTTATGTCTCTTTGACATAAATTCTGATTCTTTTGGAATTGTATATAGTTTCCTATTATCAATTTGTAAGTTTATCAGGGATGTATTTCATCACTCATTTTTTACAATTAAATTCCTAGATTTGTATTACTATGGATTTTTTGTATACTTTTTTAAATTTGCTCATTTATAGTTAATATAATTTAATTTTCAAAATATCAGTTCTATTTTTCTTTATTATTTTTATATTAAAAATCACCAAATCCACTTTATTTTAATTAACTAATCTAATACACTAGTAAGAATAACTCTATAAAAAATAAATTCACTTACTAAAAAATAATAAAAATCCCATTATACTAATACATGGAACATAAATACAAAAAATATGACTTCCATTTGTTTTATGTTTTTATAATGGAAATTATTGTGTAAAAGCATGAAATTCCTCATTTATAGTTATATTAACAAAAAAATTTCATATTATTTTTTTGAATATATGACAAAACTATATAGTTTATATATTTGAAATCTATAAATGATCAAATTTGAAAAAATGCACAAAACTACCCTATCATTTTTAATAATTCATCAAAACTACCACCTGACTTGGCATATTGAAAAATATACTGTATTTTTTCCTGACGAATAATCGTACAGATAGTATGATATCCATCGGTAAAAGAAGTG
>CASDVE010000045.1 GCA_949284175.1 uncultured Eubacteriales bacterium | reverse complement strand
AAGGAGTATAAATACCAGTACATTGATTTGACCGATTTAACTGGTGTGAATGGATATTGTGAAAAGCAGTCAATGCAAGAAATTAAAAAGAGAATTGTTCCGTCGTCAAATAGGCATATTACATTTTTAGGTAGCGGAAATTATCACTATGTGGCATATCAATACCTATCTCTTATTAAAGAGCCGTTTGCTCTTTTGCACTTTGATCATCATACAGATGCACAAAAGCCATTGTTTGGAGATTTGATGTCATGTGGTTCTTGGGTAGAACGTTCGGTTTTAGATTTTCCGAATTTAAAATCTGTCGTATCCATTGGAGTAAAGAAGCAATACATAGAAACAGTTAACGATGAGTATAGGAAAATGATTCATTTTATTTCTGAAGAAGAAATAGACTCCATTACATGGAAGCAAGTGTCTAACTTGCTTTCCTGTGATAGAGTCTATATTAGTATTGACAAAGATGTTTTAACAATGAAAGATGCGGTAACCAATTGGGATCAAGGCAGTCTTTCAAAAGAAGTATTATTTGCACTCATAAGAGAGTGCATAAAGTCAAAAGAAGTGATAGGAATTGATTTATGTGGAGAGTATATAGAAAATATGGGACGAAGACAGGAGTTAAAGTCCCATGCTCTTTGCATTAATAATCGGATTAATGGGGAGTTTTTAAAACTCTGTGTAGAACAAGGAATTTTACAAAGAAACAAAAATTAGGAAAAGAGGTATATCATCCTATGGGAAAGAAAATATATGATATTACAAAAGAACTATTCAGTAGTGAAGTATATTTTGGCGACCCAAGTCCATCTCTTACGAGGATTCAAGAGATAAAAAAGGGGGACGAGTGCAATTTATCCATGCTCACCATGTGTTTGCATAACGGGACCCATATCGATGCCCCTTGTCATTTTTTAGATGGCGAAAAGGATATTACAACGCTTGATCTTGAGTCAGTGATTGGAGATTGCATTGTTGTAGAGTGGTCGGGTTTGTTTGATGAAACCAGTGCAAGAACTGTGATGGCTCAACTTCTTAAAAGGTATGGAATCGTAAAGCGATTGCTGTTAAAGGGAAGAGATGTTGTGTTAAATTTAGGGGGAGCGACTGTTTTAACAAATTATGACCTTTGTCTTATCGGAGTGGAGAAGAGTACCGTAGGGGATGAGAGGGAACAAGAAGATGTGGAACAGGTGCATCGTCATCTCTTAAAAAATGAGATCGTCATTTTAGAAAGTCTTGATTTAAGCCAAGTAAAAGAAGGAGCTTATATGCTATTGGCTCAACCTTTAAAGATTCAAGGGGCGGATGGAGCACCTTGCAGAGCTATTTTGTTAGAAGCATAGGAAAAGAAATGTTGGATAAGAAAAAATCGAATATAGTAAAAAAGATACGCTATGGAAGAATAAAAACTTTCATAGCTTTTTTTAGAAAAAAAGCAAACACCTGTTCCTTTTTTCGGGAGTTTGTGATATGATTAAACAATCGAAATAGAGAAAGAAAGGAATTTATTATGGAAAAACAGTATGATGCGGACAGTATCTCTGTCTTGGAAGGATTAGAAGCAGTTAGAAAACGTCCGGGAATGTACATTGGGAGTACCGGTCGAAAAGGACTGAACCATTTGATATATGAAATTGTGGATAATGCAGTGGACGAGCATTTAGAAGGTCACTGTGATCAGATAGAAGTTTTTTTAGAAAAGGATGGGTCTGCAACGATTAACGATAATGGACGAGGAATACCTGTTGGAATGCACAAAAAAGGAATTTCAGCAGAACGTCTTATTTTTACAACCCTTCATGCAGGAGGAAAATTTGATGGAGCGTCTTATAAAACAAGTGGAGGACTTCACGGTGTAGGTTCTTCTGTTGTCAATGCACTTTCTGTTAAACTGGAAGTGCGAATTAGTCGAGATGGAAAGATTCATCAAGATGCCTATTCTCGTGGTGTGCCAACCATTGAGCTTGTAGAAGGGCTATTGCCAGTGATTGGGAAAACGAGAAAAACGGGAACGTGGGTGAACTTTATTCCCGATCCAGAGATCTTTGAACGTACCAAATTCAGTGCGGAAGAGATTAAAAGCCGTTTGCATGAAACCGCATATTTGAATCCTAAATTGACCATCGTATTTGAGGATCGAAGAAAAGAAGAAATAGAAACGATTACCTTTCATGAACCAGATGGAATCATTGGATTTGTAAAGGATATGAATAAAAACAAACGACCAATTCATGAACCTGTCTATTTTAAAGGAGAAACAGAAGGGATTACCGTAGAAGTAGCGTTTCAGTATACCGATGATTTTCATGAAGATGTGCTTGGCTTTTGTAATAACATTTATAATGCAGAAGGTGGTTTGCATATCACAGGATTTAAAACACAATTTACAACCATTATGAACAGTTATGCAAGAGAAATCGGGGTCTTAAAAGAAAAAGAGCCCAATTTTACTGGAACGGATATTCGAAATGGTATGACAGCAGTGGTATCCATTAAACATCCAGATCCAAGATTTGAAGGGCAGACGAAGACAAAACTGGATAATCCAGATGCGTCAAGAGCGGTGAGTAAGATCACAGGAGAGGAAACCGTTCTTTATTTTGACCGCCATTTAGAACAATTAAAAGAAGTGTTAGCCTGTGCGGAACGGGCAGCTAAGATTCGTAAGACAGAGGAAAAAGCGAAGACGAATTTAATTGCTAGACAAAAATATTCCTTTGATTCCAATGGAAAACTTGCCAACTGTGAAAGCAAAGATGCGACACAATGTGAAATTTTTATCGTAGAGGGAGATTCTGCTGGAGGAAGTGCAAAAGTAGCAAGGGATAGAAAATATCAAGCCATTCTTCCGATTCGAGGAAAAATCTTAAATGTGGAAAAGGCCAGTATTGATAAAGTCCTTGCCAATGCAGAAATTAAATCCATGATCAATGCCTTTGGATGCGGTTTTTCAGAAGGATATGGCAATGATTTTGATATTACAAAACTTCGTTACCACAAGATTGTCATTATGGCGGATGCGGATGTGGATGGAGCACATATTTGTACACTTTTACTGACGTTATTCTATCGTTTTATGCCAGAACTCATATTCAATGGTCATATTTATATTGCCATGCCTCCCCTTTATAAAGCCACACCAAAGCGAGGAAAAGAAGAGTACTTATATGACGATCGAGCCTTGGAAAAATATAGAAAAAACCATAAAGGAGCTTTTGAATTGCAACGTTATAAAGGTCTTGGTGAAATGAATCCAGAACAACTTTGGGAAACAACACTGGATCCAAATACACGTTATTTAAAACAAGTGGAAATTGAAGATGCAAAAATGGCGTCTGAAATCACAGAACTTTTAATGGGAAGCGATGTTCCCCCAAGAAGAAACTTTATAAAAGAACATGCAGATGATGCAGAAGTTGACGCATAATGTTCAAGGAGGAAAAACAACATGGATAATATTATAAGAACGGATTATACCGAGATCATGCAAAAGTCGTATATTGATTATGCGATGAGTGTTATTGTAGCAAGGGCATTGCCAGATGTTCGAGATGGATTAAAGCCAGTGCAAAGAAGAACGCTCTATGATATGTTGCAGTTAGGCGTGAAATATGATAAGCCATTTCGTAAGTCGGCTCGTATTGTTGGTGATACGATGGGACGTTTTCATCCACATGGGGATAGTTCCATCTATGAATCATTAGTTGTCATGTCACAGGAGTATAAAAAGGGAATGCCATTGGTAGAAGGACATGGGAATTTTGGTTCCATTGAAGGAGATGGAGCAGCTGCCATGCGTTATACGGAGGCGAGGTTACAAAAAATTACACAAGAAGCCTTTCTTGCTGACTTGGACAAAGATGTGGTAGATTTTGTGCCAAATTTTGATCAGAATGAAGAAGAACCAGAAGTTTTGCCTGTTCGAGTACCCAATTTACTGATTAATGGGGCAGAAGGAATTGCAGTGGGAATGGCAACTAGTATTCCGCCTCATAACTTAGTTGAAGTTATTGAAGGGGCAAAGCTCTATATGAAAAATCCCAATATCACCACAGAAGAACTGTTAGGAACGATGCAAGGGCCAGATTTTCCAACAGGCGGCGTGATTGTCAATAAAGACGACTTGCTTTCCATTTATAAGACAGGAAGTGGAAAAATTAAAGTTCGTGGAAAAGTTGTCTTGGAAAAGACAAAAGGAGGAAAAGAGGCTCTTGTCATTACAGAGATTCCTTATACAATGGTTGGAGCAGGCATTGGAAAATTTTTAAATGATGTGGCGAATTTAATTGAGAATCGAGTGACAACGGATATTTCAGATATTTCCAACCAAAGTGGAAAAGATGGGATTCGCATTGTATTAGAATTAAAAAAGAATGCGGATGCGAAGAAAATTGAACATATGCTTTATAAAAAAACAAAGTTGGAAGATACCTTTGGTGTAAATATGCTAACCGTTGCAGATGGGAAACCAGAGGTTTTGGGGCTGAAAGCATTTTTTGAACATTTTACAAAGTTCCAATTTGAAATTACAACAAGAAAGTATCGCACCTTATTAAAAGAGGCGAATAAGAAAAAAGAAATTCAAGAAGGTTTAATAAAAGCCTATGATATGATAGATTTAATTATTGAGATTTTACGAGGAAGTAAAAACTTAAAACAAGCCAAAGGATGTCTTGTATCTGGAAATACCGAAGGGATTATATTTAAAACAAAATCTTCTGAAAAACGTGCCAAAGCATTGTCTTTTACAGAAGCACAAGCTACTGCCATATTAGAAATGCGACTGTATCGTCTGATTGGATTGGAGATCGACACATTAGAAAAAGAGTATAAAAAAACATTAAAAGACATCGCTCACTATGAAGATATTTTAACCAACGAAAAAACTATGAGAAATGTTCTATTAAAAGAACTAGATGGATTTAAAAGAGAATTTGGAGTTCCAAGAAAGACTGTGATTGAAAATGCACAAGAGGCAGTTTATGAGGAAACGTTTGAAGAAACAGAACTTGTTGTTTTAATGGATCGTCTAGGATATATTAAAACGGTGGATGTGTCAACCTATGAACGAAACAAAGAAGCAGCAGACAATGAAAATGTACATATTATTCGTTGTATGAATACCGATCGACTTTGTCTATTTACGGATATTGGAGTGTTACATTCCTTAAAGATTTTAGATCTTCCATATGGAAAATTTAGAGATAAAGGGATTCCAATTGATAATCTGTGCAACTATAATAGTGCAGAAGAACGGTTGCTCTATGTGGAAGCGGGACAAAATATTTATGAGAAAAAATTAATTTTTGCAACAAAGTTTGGTATGATAAAAGTTGTAAATGGTTCAGAATTTTTGGTTTCTAAAAAAGCAGTCGTTGCAACAAAGTTACTAGAAGAAGACCGGGTTTTATTCGTAGAAGAGGTGCGAGAAGAAAAGCCACAAGTAATCTTTAAGACAGAAAATGGAGCCTTTTTAAGATTTTTAGTTGATGAAATTCCAGAGAAGAAAAAAACAGCTATTGGCGTTCGTGCTATTGCAATGGCACAAGGGGATTTTGTAGAACAAGGATGGTTTGTGGCAGGACAAAATAGTGAAACCATCATGTATAAAGAAAAGGAAATTGCACTATCCCGTATAAAACTCGGCAAACGGGATGGAAAGGGAGTAAAATTGCGTTTATAAAGTCATCTTTCAAGCTAGAAAAAATTGAAAAAGAGTGGTATAGTATAAAAATAGTTTTAAAAACTAAAATTGTTATTTCTGTATCCGTCATAACGAAGGTTATGAGAGATGAGCAAATAGGTAGGAGGAAAGATGAAAAAATTAGGAAAAAAGTTGCTGGTAGCTTTCATACTGCTGGTACTAGTAGGAATCTATTATTATGTGGCATTACCAGCAATCAACATTCATTCTGTTGGCTTTTGGGGCTTTATCATTGCGTTATTAGTTTTATTGTTAGTTGAGTATGCGGTGGTGAGAAAGAAAAGAACCATTACAGAGTTAAAAACGGATAAAAAGTTTAAAGTAGGTGTATATTTCGTCGGAATCGTTATCGCCGTTTTTATTATTGGTGCTGTACTATCTTCTCCAATTATCAATGCGAAAAAATATCAACAACTGTTAACTGTGGATACAAGAGAGTTTACAGAGGATATTAAACAAGTATCCTTTGATAAAATCCCTTTACTCGATAAAGATTCCGCATCTATTATTGGAAACCGTAAAATGGGAAGTATGGTGGATTATGCTTCTCAGTTTGAAGTAAGTGACTTTTATACACAGATTAATTATCAAGATTCCCCAGTGCGTGTATCACCACTTCGCTATGCTAGTGCCATTAAATGGCTGACGAATCAGTCAGAAGGAATTCCAGCTTATATGAAGATTGATATGGCAACCCAGACAGCAGAGTGCGTAAAATTAACGAATGGAACGATTAAATATTCGCCATTTGAGTATTTTAATCGCAACTTATATCGTCACTTACGTTTTCGCTATCCTACATATATGTTTGATAACATCAGTTTTGAGCTGGATGAAGAGGGAACACCTTACTGGACTTGCTCTGTTAAAAAGTTTAATATCGGACTATTTGGTGGGGAAACCGTTGGACGGCTTGTTATCTGCAATGCGATTACAGGAGAAACCACTGATTATGCAGTAGAAGATGTGCCTCAATGGGTCGATCATGTATATTCTTCTGATATGTTGTTGGAGCTTTATGATTATTATGGAACATTAAAGCATGGATTTTTAAACAGTGTCCTCGGACAAAAAGACTGTTTAAAGACAACAGAAGGATATAATTACATCGCTCTTAATGATGATGTATGGGTATATACTGGGATTACATCTGTAACAGGCGATGAGTCCAATGTGGGATTCGTATTAATCAATCAGAGAACAAAAGAAACAAGATATTATGAAGTGACAGGGGCAAAGGAACTTTCTGCCATGTCATCGGCGGAAGGACAGGTTCAGCACTTGGGATATAAAGCAACCTTTCCATTGCTTTTAAATATTGGCAATGAACCGACATATTTTATCGCATTAAAAGATGTTGGTGGGCTTGTTAAAAAATATGCCATGGTCAATGTGCAAAAATATCAAGTGGTAGCCATTGGAGATTCCGTAGCCGCTTGTCAAAAGCAATATATTACTTTGATGAAAGAAAATGGAATCAATAGTGAAATTGATGTAGAAAATTTGAAAGAACAAACAGGGGTCATTGAAAAAATTGCTCAAGCAGTTGTGGATGGTAACTCTCATTATTATATTTTATTAAAAGGCTCTGATGCCATCTTTGATGTGTCCGTTGCTGATAATTTAGCGATTATTCGTTATAAAGAGGGGGATACGGTCACATTTGAGTATACAGAAGGAGAAAATGATGTAAACACTGTTGTTACCATTAATGGAGAAACTTTAAGCATTACCACAGAGCTAGAGGAAGATAGCAATATGACTACACAAGAACCTCAAGTATAGAAAGGAGAACGTATGAAATTAATTTCTTATCCACAATTTATTAGTGATATGGAAAATTATTTAGATCATGCAGTGAATGATCAAGAAACGTATATTATGCCATGGGGAGAAGGAAAAAATGTTGTTATGCTTTCTATGGATGAATATAATGAATTGAAAAAGAAAGCATACCAAAATAATCAATAACAATGATGAAAAAAGTCACAGAGCAGATGGGTCTGTGACTTTTTCTTTTCAAAAAGAAAAGAAGTGAGCTTAGCGTTGAAATGGTGCTTCATCAATTCGGATGAAGTATCCTTGTTCTTCTTTACATACAGGACAGTTGGTAGGTGCTGTTTCTCCTTCATAGATATAACCGCAGTTTAAGCACATGAAAGTTCCACTTGGTTTTTCTGTGAATAAGGTGTTATTTTTTAATAGCTGATAGTAGTATTCAAAACGATCCCCATGAACTTTTTCTACTTTTGCAATTTCTCTAAAGGCATGAGCGATTGGAGCAAATCCTTCTTGTTCTGCAACAGAAGCAAAATGAGGGTAGACAGTTTCGTATTCTTCATACTCATTGTGATGAGCTTTTTCAAGCTGAAATGCCACATCACAACCATAGTCCACAGGATAAGCACCATCAATTAAAATATTTTCACCGGTGCAATCTTTTAAAAAATCATAAAATACTTTAGCATGTGCTTTTTCCTGATCGGCGGTGAATTTAAAAAGTTGTTCTAACAAAGGAAGTTTCTTTTGATGGGCTAACTCACTTGCAAAGGTATAGCGGTTTCTTGCTTGGCTCTCTCCTGCAAATGCACGCATTAAGTTATATTTGGTCTGGCTATCTTTTAATGAAATGTTCATAAATCTTGTTGTATGGGACTTCGTTCCATACGCTCCTTTCTTAGTTGGTTTCTTATCATTTTTAGTATAGGAGTTTTAAAAAAAATCATACATACGATTTGAAATTATGTTTATACTATTTTTATGAAACAATAGCATAGTGAAAGGTGGTAAAAACATGAGAACACAGGATATAAAGGTACTCAATGAAGTATATCAAGGATGCGAGATGGGAATTGAGGCTTTGGATCAAATTTTCCCTAAAATTGAAGATGGAAAGTTTTTAAAAGAGTTAAGCGGGCATCAAAAGGATTTAAAGGAATTAAAAGAAGAAATTTATGAATACGTTAAGGAACATAATGAGGAATTGGAAGAAAGTCACCTTTGGAAAGAAATGATGTTAAAAGGCATGACAAAATGGAATTTATTGATGGACGAAACAAAAAGCCATATTGCAGAAATGCTGATACAGGGAGGGAATATGGGTGTTATATCCACAAGAAAGGTATTAAATGAAACAGACAATTTGGATGATGAAGTGGAGAAATTGGCGGAGAAATTTATTCGATTAGAAGAAAATAATAACGAGAAAATGAAGGAATATTTATAGATATCCTATACAGAATTCACAAAAATTTAATTGGTTTTTCTATCCATTTAATGATACAATAAAAGCAATCATACTACACTAGTGTGCGATCCCATAATACCTTCTGTGTCAATACAAAGAGGGCTTAAAGGTAGAGATCATAAGTGGGGTAGCACGCTAGAATAAGAGTTGTTTATGAAGCGGTTTTCCATTTTTTATGTGGAAGACATAAATCAAGTAGAAATGCGACATAGCAACATAAATACATAAGGAGTTTGCAATGAATATATTATTTTTTTTGACACCAAAAAGTGAAGTGGCATATTTGTATGAAGATTATACACTTAGACAGGCACTTGAAAAGATGGAACATAGAAAATATTCCGCAATTCCTGTTTTAAATAAGGATGGGGAGTACATTGATACGGTAACAGAAGGTGATTTATTGTGGGAAATTGTGCGAAAGCACGATTTTAATATGAAAGAAGCAGAAAAAGTTCCATTAAAAGAGGTTACAAGAAGGATGAACGTAGAGCCAGTGAGCATTGATGTGAAGATGGAAGATCTCATGCTCAAGTCCATGGGACAAAACTTTGTTCCAGTGATTGATGATAAGAAAAAATTTATCGGTATTGTGACAAGAAAAGAAATATTACAATATTGTTATGATAAATTAAATCGTTGTGAAGAAAGTAGAGAATCATAAAGGAGAAAAAAGTCATATGGCAGGATCTGAGCAAATGAAAAATATTTTGATAAGCCAGATGAGGAAACATCTTGCTCCCTATAAGAAAGTATTAGAAATTGGGGTTGCAACGGGAGGGTTTGCTGTCCCACTATCTAAGAGAGTAAAAAAAGTGTATGCTTGTGACTTTTCTAAAGCGTTATTAGAAAAGGGGAAACAGGGAGTTTTAGAAAAAAATTTAGTGCATATTGATTTTCAAGTGCAAGATCCGTATAATCTATTGTATGAGAATGAAGAATTTGATGTGGTAATTATATCCAATTGTCTGTATCGGGTGAAAGAACCAGAACAACTATTACGAGAAGCAAGGCGAGTACTAAAAAATGAAGGTGTATTAATTGCACCAGGATATGTTCTTGCATCGTCAAAATTGGAACAAACTATATGGAAGTTATATCATAATACTTTGGAAGATAGATGTTATCATGTATGGAGTGGACTGACTTACCGCGGACTTTTTGAGTCCTGTCAATTTCAGATCATTCAAAGTGGGCTAATCAATGCACCACTAAAAATGCAGTATCTTGTAGCAAAAAAGATATTGTAAGAACAAATGAATTTAGGAGGCATAAGAGATGGAACGTAAAAATGCTTGGGAAAAGTATACAAAAGAACAAATAGAGGAAATTTTTGAATTTTGTGAAGATTATAAAAGTTTTATTTCCAATTGTAAAACAGAAAGAGAATGTGTATCAGAATCTGTACGCATGGCAGAACAATCAGGATATAAGAATTTAAACGATTGTATTAAAAATCATACACCATTAAAAGCAGGAGATAAAGTCTATGTCAATAACATGGGAAAATCCATTGCTTTATTCCAGTTAGGTACAGAACCTTTAGAAAAAGGAATGAATATTTTAGGGGCTCATATCGATGCACCAAGAATTGATATCAAACAAAATCCATTATATGAAGATACAGAAATTGCTTTATTAGACACTCACTATTATGGTGGAATTAAAAAATATCAGTGGGTAACACTTCCATTAGCTCTTCATGGTGTTGTGGTAAAAAAAGATGGAACGAAGATCAATATCGTCGTTGGTGAAAATGAAACAGATCCAGTAGTAGGTATCTCTGATCTTTTAGTTCATCTATCCGGAGATCAGATGGCAAAGAAAGCATCTGTTGTAGTGGAAGGAGAAGATTTAAATGTATGCGTAGGAAGCATGCCTTTAAAACAAGATGGTGATGGAGAAAGAAAAGAAAAAGAACTTGTAAAAGCTCATATTCTTGCTATCTTAAAAGAAAAATATGATATGGAAGAAGAAGATTTCTTATCCGCAGAAATTGAAGTTGTTCCAGCAGGTAAAGCAAGAGATTATGGTCTTGATCGCAGTATGATCTTAGGATATGGACAGGATGATAGAGTGTGTGCTTACACATCTTTAGCTGCTATGTTACAGATTGAAAATACAAAGAAAACCAATGTGTGTTTATTAGTGGATAAAGAAGAGATCGGAAGTGTTGGAGCAACAGGAATGCACTCTAAGTTCTTTGAAAATGCAGTTGCAGAAGTGATGAACTTAATGGGTGATTACAGTGAATTAAAAGTGAGAAGAGCTTTTGCTAATTCCAAAATGCTTTCTTCCGATGTAAGTGCTGCCTACGATCCAAACTATCCATCTGTTATGGAAAAGAAAAATTCCGCTTATTTTGGAAAAGGAATTGTATTTAATAAATATACAGGATCTAGAGGAAAATCCGGAAGTAATGATGCAAATGCAGAGTACTTAGGAGAACTTCGCAGAATGATGGAAGCCCATAATGTAAGCTACCAAACAGCAGAGCTTGGTAAAGTAGATCAAGGTGGCGGTGGTACTATCGCTTATATCTTAGCACAATATGGAATGGAAGTTATTGATAGTGGCGTTGCCTTACATAATATGCACGCACCTTGGGAGATCTCTAGCAAGGTGGATGTATATGAAGCCATGAAAGGATATGAAGCATTCTTATTAGAAGCATAAAAAAATATCTACATAGAAGATGGAGGATACTGTTTCAGGTATCCTCCATTTTCCATACTAAGAAATAGAGTAGGTTTCTCATTGTTTGTGCTCCTAAGGGAAATTTGTGGTATAATAAAAGTATTGAAGGATAGAGAGTATAAATAAGAGGTCATAACGTTATAAGGAGAAAAATTAAGTATAGAAATTACGTCAAAGGGTACCTAGCCTTTATAAAAAAAGTTTTTAAATGAGATAAAAACGGAAGGAAAGGGAAGCCATATGAGCAGAATAGACGATGATAGTAAAAGAAAAACTATAAGTGATGAATGCTTACAAGATGTAAAAAAATTTATTATACTTGATGTACGTGCTGGGTTTTTAAATGAACAGCAAATAGAAGAGGATATTGAATATTATCTTCAATATACATGGCCTTATGAACCAGAAGTGGAAAAAGGAGCATTTCAAAAACTGGTGCATGAGCTTTATGAACAATATGCCAATAAAGGAGATTCTGTCTATTATAAAAAACTAGAACAAGCCTTTGAACGATTAAATAGAATGGGAATTGTGGCAGAACATTTAGCCGGAGAAAGCATGGACGAGGGATTTTATAATGCAACAGAGATAGCAAAGGAGCGTTATGAGGAAGGAGAAGATATTATTGGTGTATGTTTTTATACGAATCGCTCTTTGATTTATTTATTAGAAGGAATAACGCCTGTGTTATATTTATCCTATGGCAACTGTTTTAAAGAGCCAACAGCAATGGAAATTGGATGGATGATTGTAAGAGAGTTGCAACAAGCAGGGCTGGAAGTGAAGTGGAACGGACAGCCAGAAAAAAAGATAGGGATTTACAATCTTGTTTGGGATAAGAAATATGAAAAGAAATAGTAAAAAAATGGATTTTCTATTTACAACGATAGGGGAAAGGACTATAATTAGATTAGTTAATCAAAAATTGAGGAGGTTATGAAAATGTTTGATTTAAAAGGAAAAGTAGCAGTTGTAACGGGGGCTTCTAGCGGGCTTGGTGCGGATTCAGCAAGAGCTTATGTGAAAGCAGGGGCAAGTGTTGCTTTATTGGCTAGAAGAAAAGAAAAATTGGATGGGTTAGCAAAGGAATTGAAAGAACAGGGGGCAGAAGTATTAGCGGTTGCTTGTGATGTTACACAAGAAGACAGTGTAAAAAAAGCAATCGAAGAAGTGATAGAATTCTTTGGAAAGATTGATATTTTATTAAATAATGCAGGGGTGGCAGTTCGTGGAGGTGTAGATTCTCTATCCGTAGAAGATTGGAATAAGTCCATGGACACCAATGTAAAGGGAATCTTTCTTGTTTCCAAATATGTAGTGCCTCATATGATCAAAGCCAACTATGGAAAAATCGTAAATGTTGCCTCTGTCAATGCGTTAATTGGTGATAAGAATGATGTATTTATTCGCCATTCTTATAATGCCTCTAAAAGTGCTGTATTAGGGTTATCCATGGGGATGGCTTGTTCCTATGGAAAATATAATATCACAGTTAACAGTGTTTGTCCGGGGTTATTTGAATCCGAAATGACAAAAGAAACTCTATTTAAGTCAAAAGAATTTTTAGATGGCTATAATTATCAATGTCCAATGAACCGTCCGGGTAAAAGGGGAGAGGTTTCTGGTGCTGTTTTATTTTTCTCAAGTGAAATGTCCAGCTATATCACAGGACAATATGTGGTCATAGATGGTGGAACATCTCTCGTTTAAGTTACATAAAAAGTATAAAAGAAACTACATGGAACATACTTAAAATTCAATAACGTTATATAAAAACGGAAAGAACTGTAATAACTACAATTCTTTCCGTTTTTTGTCTATAAATTGACATCAAGAAAATCAAAGGCTTTTCCTTCTTCAGATTGAAGAAAGTGCATAAGCATATAGGCACACATGATGGCGACATTTTCTTCTTCCAAAATCCGTTTCACTTCTGTTTTACCGGCGATTACAATTTCAATATCTTCTGAACCTTCTTGATATTTCCTTGTAGGAGTTCCAGAGGCATAGCCATATACAGTGGCACAGGATTCATCGGTCATACCAACAGTCATGAAAAATGGTTTGGAAAAGCAAGGTGGTACAGAAAGAGGAGTGAGAGTAAGACCTGTTTCTTCTTTCATTTCACGAATCGCACCGGTAAGAAAATCTTCGTTTTCTTCTACTAGTCCAGCAGGAAACTCATAAATATAATCGTCCAGAGGATAGCGATATTGTCTGATTAAAACGACTTTATCCTTCTTTTCCCCATATAAGCTGTAAACAATTACACCATCTGGTTTATTTTCTTTTGTTGTGAGCTTTAAAAGATCTTTGTTTTTGGCTCTCGATGCAAGCTGATAGGATCCTTTTGTTCCATCTGGACGGATCGTATCAAGCGAATAGAGATTCAAAAACTTACAATTTGTAATTTGATGAACGTTTTTAATGCGTTTTGACATAGTTCTCTCCCTTATTTGAATACTGGTTATCAATAGTTGCATTTTTTATGTTTCATAAGCGATATGTAACAATATGACCTTTAGAGCAGAATAGTATGAATTTATTATAGTACTGTGAAAGAGAAAAAACAAGTTGAACGTAGAAATTTAAACAGGGCAAAAGATGACAAAGGAAAGGCAGAATGCTATGATAAAAGAAAGATAACATAGGAATAGGAGGGGTATTATGAAGTTTCATAAACTTTTATTGAAAAAGAATGAGGAATTATCAAAAGAAAAGAAGAAGATGAAAGATTATTTAGAAGAAGTAGAAACGATACCAAGGAAGAGAAAGATATTTTTCTGTTCTAAAAAAGTAATAACCTATACGATCATAGTCACTTTTGGATGTTTTTTATTTGGCGGTGGGAGTTTTTTTCTATATAAACAGGCACATTTGCATCGAGGAGCGATTATTGATCTTGGTTCCTATGGCATTTATAAAGATGTAAAGAAAAAGTTTTATGAATTTCAACCAGAGGAAAATCGATTTTTTCTTGATAAGGATCGAGAGTTACAGTTGATGACAGCGAAGAAAATGGTAAGTTATGAGGAAGATGGATGGAATAAAATCTTATTTGAATTTTCCCTATCCATTCCAAAAAGTGAAATTGCAGGGGATTTGACACAAGAAGAAATTCATCAGAAGTTAAAAGAATTAATGTTAGAATACACCATAGGAGAGCGTTTAGTCGATGTGTCACTTCAGCAGGAGGACGGGCAAAATATGAAATGGTTGACCGCTTCCACTTTAGACATCAAAGGAGCAGAAGTCAAAGAAGATAAGGTTGTTCTTTACTTGAATCGAATCATAGAAGAGCAAGGGGAAAAAAGTGAGAATGACAAAGAAAAGTATCAATTTGAAGTGAGATGGGCAAGTGGTAGTATTCACGAACAGTTTGGAGGAGAGTTTGCTGTGGATGGTATTTGGAAGCCAATGAAAGCAAAGAAATCTTTAGAACAGCTAGGAAATGTGATAACGCTTAAAGATGGTACTTTACTTGTGAGCAATTTAAAAAAGGTATGGGAAACAGAGGAGAAGACGCGATATTCTATTCAACTTCGACAGGTACATGAAAAAGAAGAACAGTATACGATCCATTTTTTAACGGATCATGTGTATTCGGATTTACAGGGATGGTATCATTCTAATAAATGGAAGAAGAACGGGAAAGAAATCAAAATAAAAGAATATCCGCAATTGCAGGATCGAGGTAATGGGAATTTAAGAATAGAGTATGAAGTTTCCAATGAAAATAAAAATGAAATTCCAGATACGTTATCTCTTCCTTCTGTGCTATTGGAATATAACACGAGAGAAGACGAGGTACAAAAGATAGAAATTCCTCTTGCAAAGAGATTAGCAGACATCCCAAAAGAAAAACGAGAAATAGAAATAAAAACGCCAATTGGAACGACCATATGCACCATAAAAAAAGTATTTTGGCAACAAGAGGATGTCAAAGATAGTATGTGGTCAACTCAGTTTCAGCAAGACAATCTTTGTTATGAACTGGACATTAAAAATGAAAATCAAGCATTGGGTCTTGATTTTATTGGAGGAAGACTTTCTCTAGAGGATGATCGAGGAAAGGAAGAAGAGAAAATTGTTGTTATGGAGTGGAAAAAAGATACGCCATACTTTGTTTTCTTAGGCATAGAAGAAGAGATGTTTGACTCTAGGTATAAGATATCTTCTTTACAAGGGAACAATTTCTTTTATCACTATATAGAGCCGATACAGGTTCCACTTGACATTCCATTTTCTCTATGGTAACATACATATAGTTTAGTGAGGTAGAGTGATAATTTGATAACATGAAAGCGTTTCAGGAAATTATAAAAGTCGGAGGATAGAGAAATGAGAAAATGGAAAAAAGGTATTGTGACAATGGTAGCCATCTGTGCCATGATCGGAGGATTAGCTGGATGTGGTGGTACAGCAAATAGCACTAGCAATAGTACACAAAATAAAGTAGAAACAACAGGAGAAGATGTTTCTTTAGAGAATATCAAAACAAAAGGAGAACTGGTTTTAGGTTTAGATGCTTCCTTTCCGCCAATGGGATTTACAAATGAAAAAAACGAAATCGTTGGCTATGATATTGATCTTGCAAAGGAAGTATGCAGTCGTTTAGGAGTGGAATTGATCGTACAGCCAATTAATTGGGATTCCAAGCAACAAGAACTGGATACAAAAAATATTGATTGTATTTGGAATGGATTTACGGTTGATGCGGATCGAAAGAAAGATATGACAGTGAGCAGTGCTTATATGGAAAATCATCAAGTGCTTGTTGTAAAAGCGGATTCCTCTTATCAAACAAAAGCCGATCTTGCGGGAAAAGTAATAGAATTACAAAAAGGTTCAACGGCAGCCATTGCATTAGAGGATGAAGCAAATAAAGAGTTTAAAGACAGTTTAAAAGATGCGATTTTAATTGCGGACAACGTAAAAGCGATGATGGATCTTGGAACAGGATGTGATGCGGTGTTAATGGATCAAGTGGTTGCAGAGTATTACTTAGCACAAAATGAAGGAAAATATCGCATTTTAGATGAACCTTTATCTGACGAAGAATATGTGATTGCTTTTAGAAAAGGGGATGAGGCATTGAAAAATGCAGTAGAAGAGCAGTTAAAAGAAATGAAAAAAGATGGAACGATGAGTGAAATCGATAAGAAGTGGTTTGGAAAGGATGTTTCTACCATTTCATAAACTGGAAAGGGACATAAAGGAGTACTACGATGAATGAAACAATTCAAAGCATAATAAGTCTTCTGCCTTATATGGTAGAGCCAACCTTTACAGCCATCAAATTATTTTTGCTTACTTTATTATTTGGATTGCCATTAGGAATGCTTTTAGCTCTTGGTAGAATGTCAAAAATAGCACTGATCCGGTACCCAGTTCAGATTTATAATCTGATTATGAGAGGAACACCGTTAATTCTACAATTATATTTGATTTATTACCAGATTCCAAAGTGGATTCAGATGTATCATCCAGATTTCCGCTTTGATCGCTTTACAGCAGTTGTGGTAGGATTTTCTTTAAATTATGGAGCCTATTTTTGTGAAATTTATCGTGGTGGGATCCAAGCAATCCCAAGAGGACAGTATGAGGCCGGAGAAATGCTTGGCTTTACAAAGGCACAAACATTTTTTAGAATCATCCTTCCTCAGGTGATTAAACAGATTCTTCCGCCACTTGGAAGTGAATTTATGGTGCTTGTAAAAGATACTTCTTTGGCTCATGTCATTGGGGTTGCAGAACTTTATTTATTTTCAACCAATCAGATGGCAACAAGAGGAAGTATGATGCCAGTTGTTGTTGCTGGTGTATTTTATTTAATTATGAACTGGATTGTGGAAAAATGTTTCATGACTTTAGAAAAAAGACTTAGCTATTATCATTGATCCGTATTTCCTATTAAAGTAGAGCAGATGAGATAAGAGGCTATAAGGAGAAATTGAGCATGATAAAAGTAACGAATTTAAAAAAGAGTTTTGAAAAAAATGAAGTGTTAAAAGATATATCATTAGAGATTAAAGATGGGGAGATTATTTCGATTATTGGTTCATCAGGTTCAGGCAAATCAACACTTCTTCGTTGTATGAGCCAGTTGGAACGGGTGGATGGAGGAGAGATCGAGATTGATGGACAGGTTATGGTATCCAGTAAAACAGGAAGTCCTGTCTATGCTCCTAAGAATATTTTAAGAGAGATTCGGATGAAGACGGGACTTGTATTTCAAAATTTTAATCTGTTTCCACACTTTAATGTCTTACGAAACATAACAGAAGCACCGATTCAAGTATGTAAAATTCCAAAAGAGCAAGCGATAAAGGAAGCGAGAGAACTTCTTAAAAAGTTGGGACTTTCTGATAAAGAGAATAACTATCCATGCGAGTTATCAGGCGGGCAATCTCAGCGTGTTTCCATTGCAAGAGCCTTGGCGTTAAAGCCAACGGTATTGTTTTTTGATGAGCCAACGTCAGCCCTTGATCCAGAATTGACAGGAGAGGTGTTAAAAGTAATAAAATCTTTGACAGAATATCATATGACAATGGTTATTGTTACCCATGAGATGGAGTTTGCAAGAGAGATTTCCGATCGTATTATTTTTATGGATCAAGGTGTGATTGTAGAAGACGCAACACCAGAACAATTGTTTGAATCACAAAATGAAAGAGTGCGAGCGTTTTTAGGAAAATTTCGCTGTTAGATATTTGAAAATTATGTTAAAAACATGAAAAAAACTATTGACACAATATGTAGTGGATGGTATGATATTGACGTATGCCGCACAGCGAGGTTTCAAGCGTAAGCACCAAAGCTGGCGAGTAATGATTAAGGAGGAACCCATTATGTACGCAATTATTGCAACAGGTGGTAAACAGTACAAAGTCGCAGAAGGCGATATCATCAAAGTTGAGAAACTTAACGCAGAAGCTGGCTCAACTGTTACATTTGACCAAGTTGTTTTTGTGAACAACGGTGAAGTTTTATGCGGTGATGCTTTAGCAAACGCTAACGTAACAGCTACTGTTATGAGCGAAGGCAAAGGCAAAAAAGTAATCGTATACAAATATAAAAGAAAAACTGGTTATCACAAAAAACAAGGACATAGACAACCATATACACAGGTTAAGATTGAAAAAATCAACGCTTAATTTTGTATAGGAACAGGTAGTTCTATGATCAAGATAACGATTAAACGGGATTCGAAACAATATAGAGAATTCCAAGTCTGTGGACATGCTGAGTTTGATGATTATGGAAACGACATCGTGTGTGCTTCCATTTCTATCTTAACCATCAGTACGGTCAATGCACTTGATGCTTTTACGGATGCGAATTTTGTACTAGATCAAGATGAAAAAAGAGGTCTGATTCATTTAACATTTCATGGTGAAATGGATCATGATACAAAACTATTGATGGATGCTTTGGTACTGGGAGTTCAGTCCACAGCAGAAGCATATGGCACAGATTATATACAAGTAATCTTCGAGGAGGTGTAACAACAATGATGAAAATGAACCTTCAATTTTTCGCTCATAAAAAAGGAGTTGGTTCTACAAAGAATGGTAGAGATTCCGAATCCAAAAGACTTGGTGCGAAAAGAGCTGACGGACAGTTTGTAAAAGCTGGTAACATTCTTTACAGACAGCGTGGAACAAAGATCCATCCAGGTGTTAACGTAGGACGTGGTGGAGATGATACATTATTTGCATTAGTAGATGGTGTAGTACGCTTCGAAAGAAAAGGCAGAGACAAAAAACAGTGTTCTGTATATCCAGTAGCATAATGAGTAAACAAGGACGGCTTCAAATGTAAAGTTTGGGGCCGCTTTTTTTCTTTAAAATTGATTGTAAATGAAAATGTAAAAATTCAATTTATTTAACAAGAGTTTTTGTTGTAGAATGGAATAAATACGAAGTGATAGTGAAAAATATAGATAAATTGAGAAATTCATTTTTTATATGAAATAAAGGGTGTTTTTACAAAGAGATAAGAAATGGAGGACATTATGTTTGCAGATAGAGCCAGAATTTTTATTAAATCAGGAAAAGGTGGCGATGGTCATGTGAGCTTTCGTAGAGAACTTTATGTTCCAAACGGAGGACCAGATGGCGGAGATGGCGGAAAAGGCGGAGATGTCATTTTCGTTGTAGATGAAGGGCTAAATACATTGGCGGATTTTCGTAATGTGAGAAAATACTGTGCAGGGAATGGACAAGAAGGTTCTAAAAAGAAAATGCACGGAGCCAATGGTGCTGATATTATTTTAAAAGTACCACCAGGAACGGTGGTAAAAGATGCAGAAACAGGAAAAGTAATTCTTGATATGTCCAATCGAAAAGATCCTGTTGTTTTATTAAAAGGTGGAAGAGGTGGAAAGGGAAATCAGCATTATGTAACACCGACCATGCAAGCACCAAAATATGCACAACCAGGGCAAAGAAGTCAAGAATTAACCGTTGATTTGGAATTAAAAGTAATTGCGGATGTAGGGCTTGTTGGATTTCCGAATGTAGGTAAATCCACATTTTTATCTAGGGTAACAAATGCACGTCCAAAGATTGCAAATTATCATTTCACTACATTGAATCCAAACTTAGGAGTTGTTGATCTGGATGGCGGACAAGGATTTGTTATTGCAGATATTCCAGGAATCATTGAAGGAGCGTCAGAAGGCATTGGACTTGGATTGCAATTCCTTCGTCATATTGAAAGAACAAAAGTTATTGTTCATATGGTGGATGCAGCAGGGGTGGAAGGAAGAGATCCCGTTGCTGATATTAAGGCGATCAATGCAGAGTTAGAGGCGTATAATCCAGACTTGTTAAAGCGTCCACAGGTGATTGCTGCCAATAAGATCGATGCCCTTTATGGGGAAGGATTAGAAGAAGCTATTGAAAAAATTCGTGCAGAGTTCAGAGAAGAAGGCATTGAAGTATACCCAATTTCTGCTGTATCCGGTCAAGGATTAAAAGAACTGTTATGGCATATCAATGAATTGTTATCAAAAGTTGATCCAGAACCAGTGGTATTTGAAACAGAATTTACATTTGAGATGCCAGATATTAGCAATGAGCCATTTACTGTGGAATATGACGCAGAAGCGGATGAATATGTGGTAGAAGGACCAAGAATTGAGAGAATGTTAGGTTATACAAACTTAGAATCTGAAAAAGGATTTGAGTTTTTCCAAAACTTCTTAAAGACAAATAAGATTTTAGAACAGTTAGAAGAACTTGGTATCCAAGAGGGTGATACGGTTCGTATGTATGGACTCGCTTTTGATTACTATAAATAAGAGCTAAAAGAAGAAAATTGTTTGAAAAAGATGGACATGGGTAGAAACACTGTATTAAAATAATATAGATAGAATGACACAAGTTTAGAAAGGTAACATAAGATGATGACAAGTAAACAAAGAGCATATTTAAAGGGTCTTGCTATGACAATGGACCCAATTTTCCAAGTGGGGAAATCTTCTCTTACACCAGAGATTATTGAGGCAATTCGTGAAGCGGTGGATGCAAGAGAATTGATCAAAGTTTCTGTATTAAAAAACTG
>CASDVE010000044.1 GCA_949284175.1 uncultured Eubacteriales bacterium | reverse complement strand
CATAATGATGCCTCCTTTTGTTTTTGGTGTATATAATTAGGATAGCACATTTTTGTTAAAGTTTCTTTTTTTATTTCAATTAACTAGCACAACGCGTTATTATAGTTAAAAAGTAAGGGAGAAGAAGTATGGAAGATAGTAGAGGCAAAAAAGTAATTAGTAATATTAAGGAAAATTATAGACATTTAGAAACTTCAATTGTAGAGCAGTTATATATGGTACAAAAAATACATGGTACAACCATTGGATCTGCAAGAGAAGATATATGGAAAGAGTTATTTGAAATGCTTATTCCGCAGAAATTTGTCATTGAACATTCTGTATTCATTATTGATTCCAAAGGAAATGTGTCAAAAGAAGTGGACTTAGCAATCATGGATCAAACCTATACTCCATATATTTTTAAATTTGGTAGAGTGAAGTTTATACCAATTGAAGCGGTAGCAGTTGTTATTGAATGTAAAAGTCAAGATCTGAAGCAAGAAAGTTTAATAGCGTGGAGTGAAGCAATAGAGTATTTAAGAACTTCGACGAATTCCATTACAAGATTGGCTCAAGGTATTGTTGTAAATGGCTCAACTAAAACTCAAAAATCAACCCGTCCAATTCGAATTTTATGTGCGTTACAAGGAAGTATTGATGATTCTATAAAAAGAAAATTTGATTTTGTTATGATGGCAGATGCAAAACATAAAAGGATAAAGATTGAAGAAGGACAGGAGGAAAGGAAGAAATTAGATGTCTGGTATAAAGAACTAAATTTTTATGATAGAAGTGATGAAACAGATGGAATTGACGGAATTAAAGAGTTAAAAAAATATACATTAGAAAATTATGTTGTACATGATAAAGGAAAAGAAAATACACTATTAAGTTTTAATTTCCAATTAAACCAAATTTTAATGCTAATTAATAATCCTATTTTATTCCCGCATCTATCTTATGTAGAATTGTTTAATCAAAATGAAGAGAATGAAGAAAATAATGAGATATTAGAAGAAAAGGAAGAAGTGGAATCAGAGGAATTAGATCATAATTCTAAAAAGAAATAAAATGAGAAGGAGAAAGGTATAAGATGAAATATGTTGTTGCGATTACTTTTGATAAAGTACAAACATTTTTATATGATGCCATTCATTCAGAACTTCAAGATAATCAAACGAATAAAAAAACACTGGCTCATATTATTCGTTCATCGGAGTTTATATCTACAACATTATATGAAAAACTTGGAATGACAATAGGAAGAGAAGGAATATTTGAAATCCATAAAGATGATATTTTATTAAAATGTTCAGGAGTTTGTATTTTTAAAGTAGAGATTCAGGAAGAAGAATTGAAGAATAAACTAAAAGAATTGTTTCAAGAGTATTATTGTTCTTATAATGGTACTTTGGTGATGAAATACATTTATTTTGAAGATAAGGATGAGCTTAGTGAAATCGAGACCATCAATCGTGCGAAAGAGGAATTGAAGTCAGTAAAAAAATTTAATGAAATAATAGAAGAAAATAAAGATGTATTATTTCAATTTCAAAAAGTGATGGAATTACTTCCAGAGGATAAGAAAGAGGAAGTAAATTATGAAAATTTTGTAGATAATATTGATAAATTGCAATTCCAAGGTAAAAATCCCAAAAATGATGAAGAAAAAAAGCATAGAATTGCTGTTATTAAGGCAGATTTAGATGGTATGGGAAATCTATTCAAAAATCTAACAAATTTTCATGAATATAAAACGATTAGTGAAATTTTAACAGATAGAATTTCCTTACGAGTATTAAATATGACGGTAGGAAAATATAATAAAAAACCAGAAAAAAATTTAAAAGTATTCCCTTTATATATGGCTGGAGATGATATTTTCTTTGCAGTTCATATTTCAGATTTGTGTGCTGGAATTGAAGTGTGTAAACAACTATTGATGGATATTAATCGGGAAATAAAAAGAAGTTTAGGAAATGATAAAAGACAGCCTACATTAAGTATTGGAATTGAAATAACGTCCAACTTAGAACCGATTCGATATTATTATACAAGAGTGGAAGAGCAACTTTCTTGTGCTAAGAAGAGAAGTTATAAAGATGGGGAAACTCCAATAATAAAACTTTCTTTAAATGGCATGGTATATTGTATTTATGATCAAAAAGGAAAATTTGAGTCGAATCAAGAAAAGAAAAGGAGAAAAGATGATTGGTACATATTTCTAAAAGAAGCAAGAATAATGAAATATATGATGGAACATGAGATGATATCTACTCGTTATTTTTATACTTTATTAGAAAAAATATTAGATCCAAATATAAGAAATGATAATCAAAAATATCTCAATAGAATTTTGTATCATTTATTACCAGAACATTGTGATGAAAAGGGTGAGAAAAAAAGGATTGAGAAATTAGTAGTATATAGAATTCTAAAAAAATTAGAATATTTTTTTATTAAAAATAGGCAACTTAAGTTCTATCGTAGTCAAAAAGAATTGTTTCAGAAATATATACAGTTATTACTATTATTTACTGATGAACGTTTTCAAATAGCAAAAGCATTGGAGGATCAGGAGATAGAGAAACAATGTAATGAAATTGGGAAATGTGATATAACTATATTTTTAGATTATATTTATAAAAGTAGATTGTCAGATAATAAAGGAGAGAATGGAAATTCTAAGAATCGAGAGGCACTTCATACTATATTTATAGAAAAAAGAGATGATGAATATATCACGTTGCCAATTACTACTTCTATGTTCCACAGAATGAAAAATTGGGGATTAGATGTAGAGAAATGTGCAACTATGTTAGAGTCACTTTTAAATCATAAAATAGATGATGATAATGAAGGGGACAAAGTTAATAATGAAAATAAAGTGGAAGAGAAGGTTGAGGTAAATGAAGATAAGAAGCCAAGAAAAAAATTTGATAAAAAAGAATTTATAGCATTGGCTGGAGATAAGGATTCTTCTTTATGGACAAAAGACTATATAGACTCTCTTTTTGTCTTTTATAGATGGAAAGAAGTAAGAAGAAAATATGGATGGGGATATAAAGAAGGAGAAGACAATAAAGGTAAGAAAAAGGGAAAGAAAAATGGAAAAAATAAAAATTAAATTACAAACAGAATCAAATTTAATCATTGGTGGGACTCCTAATTCTTTTGAAATAGGAGGAGTTGATATGACAACTATACTAGATTATGAAGGTTATCCATGTATCTCAGCTTCTTCATTAAAAGGAACATTCAGAAGAATTGTAAGAGAGTTACAAGAAGAGGGAAATACTACCACCATATGGATTGCAGATATTTATAAAAATTATTTTAAGTACTTGTTAAATGGGATAAATAAAAAAAGAATATCAGAAGATAAATTACAAAAGACAAAAGAGACATTAGAAGAAATATTAAATAATTGTTCTGCGGAATATTTATTTGGAATACAGAAAGTAAATCATTCTCCAAAATTTATTTTTAATGACCTTCGAATTGAAGAAGAGTTTATAAAAGAAAAGAAAGAAGTTTTTTCAATTGATACAAAAAATGCGATTACATTAAATAAGGATGAAACGATCAGTTCAAATCCAAGAACTTATAAAACGATTCGACCAAAAGTTACATTTCATGGTGAGATTTTGTTCCAAGGAAGTGAACAGTTGTATAAGGGAAACAGTGGAGTATCAAAGGGTGAGATTGAAAAGAAAATTTTAGAATTACTAAAAAATGTATTGGAAGAATTAAACTCTGGAATCTATCGTATAGGAAATTCAGGAAGTAGAGGCTATGGTAAAGTTCATATAGATATAGTATAAAGGGGACTCGTATGGAAAATATTATTGTATATAAGGTCGATTTAGAGAGAAAGGGTAGGATAACACAACTACCTGACTCTCAAAAAATATTTGGAACTTTAATTTATCAATATTTGAATCGACATCAAGATAAGGAAGTCGATAATTTAATAGAAAAAATAAAAGGAAACTACTTGGCTATTTCTAATCTTATGCCAGAAGGTTTTATTCCAACACCAAAAGAATTTCTGATGGAGGGGATAAGCAAAAAAGAAAACAAAAATAATTTAAAAGAATTCTATAAAGAGATAAAAAAGAGAGATTATATTTCAGAAAATGAATTGTCTTATCTCATAAAAAGAGGAGGAAAAATAAAGAATATACCATATGTTTCAGTGGAAAAAATACAACAGTTACATATATGTATTGATGAGTTAATATATGGAATTCCAGGTATGGAATCTAGTCTTTATTCAGTTCCAGAAGTGCTAGTAAAAAAATATAGTGGAAATAGATTACAAAGAAAAGAAGAGGTGTTTAAATTTTCTTTTTATATCGCATTTGATGATAAAGAACTGGAGAAAGAAATTGTGAATCTTTTAAAAATACTGAAGGAAGAGGAAGACATATTGTGTATGGGAGCAAGAGGTTCACAAGGTCTGAATCTCTATCAGATTATCTCCTGTAAAAAATATAATTTATATGATTCAAGACGTACAACGACTTATCTAAATGTAGGAATGTTATTGCCGAATAAAATTAATTATAAGGATTCTTATTTAACTTCATTTATGTCAGAGCGTAGACCATATGATGGAATCGGATTAGGAAAAATGGAAGAACGATATTTTATCACTTTTTTAAATGCAGGAAGTGTGGTTAAAATGGAAGATGGTATTAGTATAAAAGGAGCTGGGCAATTAATACCATCTAAATTTGATGAAAAGTCAGTTGTATTTGGAAATTCTTTTTTATATCCGATTTATGGATTAAAGGAGGAGAGCAGATGAGAAAGTTAAAGAAATATGATTATGAATTAACAGTGCTTTCTAATGTGATATTATCTCCAAGAGAGCAGGAGGGTATATTTTTGGATAGTTCCCAAAAGGAAACAGGGAATTTGGGTAATATCAATATTATTTATCCTTTTTATCACTATGGAATATATGATGAATATGAACCGAAAAATACTGAATATTATATACCAGGTAGTTCTTTAAAAGGAGCTATATTTCGAGGAAAATCCAAAATATTAGTTGATGATATTAAAATACCTAATAATAGGATTAAGTTGGGGCAATTAAATAAAGTGCAGTATATCCCCAAAAAGGGACAAGAAGAATCAGAAGAAGAACAAAAGCAAATGATATTAAATACCTATTTTCCGAATATTGGAGTTGAGATGCTAAAAAGAGATGAAGAACCATTTGAAGGAAGTTTTTATTCAGAAGAAGATATAAAGGAAAGGCTTTTAGAGCTTCATGAAGATTCTAAAAGAAAAATCCATAGGTTAATACAGAAAGTAGAAGATAGTATTGAACTAAATTCTCACCATAAAGAAAAATCTGAAAAATCACAAGACTGTGAAGAAACATTGAAAAAATTTCAGAATAATTTAAAAGAAATACTAAATAATCGAAAGGAAACAGAATATCTATTCTTTTTAGGGGGATATAAGGGATTACTGTTAGCACGAACGTTTGAAGAAATGCCAGAAAAAAGTGCGATTTATATTGATGAAAATAAAAAGTTACCTGAGTATAAAGCGTTACCTTATGGTTTGTGTAAAGTTGTATTAAAAGAAGAATAGGATTTATAAAGTATAATATATTAAAGGCAGATAGGAAGTAGTATGTTTTTATTATATTGGTTTTTCCTTATACAAAAAGAAAAAATAAAATCAGCGAGACATTTATATTAAAACGACTCGCTGATTTTATATGTAACTAAAAAGCTATTTTGCATATTCACTAAAATGGCAATATCGTTGGTTTATATTGCACTGTAATCCATTTCAGTTCTGTAAATTCCTCGATAGAGTAAGCTCCACCTTCTCGACCAACGCCACTATTTTTGATTCCGCCGAATGCAACGGTGGAGTTATCAGCAACCGTTGCATTATTGATATGCACCATGCCTGCCTCCATTGCTAAAGATAATTCCATTGCTTTTGAAAGATCATTTGTTAATAAAGAAGAGGATAGACCATATTCATTATCATTGCATAGGCGGACTGCATCTTCTGCATTTTTTGCCTTAATAATAGAAGTGACTGGACCAAAACTTTCTTCATAGAAAATACGCATATCTGGAGTTACATCTTTTAAAACGGTTGGCTGATAATAACTTCCTTCATGGGTACCGCCTGTCATTAGAATAGCCCCTTTTTCCACTGCATCCTTTATTTGACTATCAATTTGTTCACATTGTTCTTTTTTGATTAAAGGACCTATAATGGTATCTTTTTGATGAGGATCTCCTACTTTCATAGTTTTTGCATATTCTGTAAATTTTTCACAAAATTCATCATAGATAGGTTCTTCTACAATAATTCTTGATGTGCACATGCAAATTTGACCTTGATGAAAGAATGCTCCAAATCCTGCGATTTTTATTGCTTGTTCGATATCAAAATCTTTTAGGAGAATGAGGGGATTTTTTCCACCCATTTCTAGGGAATATTTTTTAAATAGAGTAGAGGCTTTTGATGCAATATTTCTTCCTACTTCTGTTGAACCAGTAAATGCAATCATTTTCACTCTTTTGTCTTCGATGAGACGATTTCCAACCACATCGCCAGAACCTGGTACTAGATTAAAAACTCCTGCTGGAAGTCCGGCTGCGTCTAAGGCTTTTGCAATCATCACACCAGATACTGGGGTTGCACTTGCTGGTTTTAAGATGAAAGTATTTCCTGCTGCAATCGCGAATGCTACTTTTTTTAGTGCTAATATTAATGGAAAGTTAAAGGGGGCAATTCCTGCCACGACTCCAAGAGGGAGTCTACGCATCATGGAAATCTCTCCAGGGATTTGTTGTTGTAACTCTCCAAAAATTCTTCGGCACTCTCCAGCAGCCGTTTTAAAAATATCAACGGCAAATCCTGCTTCAAAATATGCCTTTCCAAAAGCGGAACCACTTTCACCCATTAAAACTTCTGCTACTTCATCGACATGATCTTGCATCCAATCAGCAGCTCGCCATAAAATAGCTTCTCGTTCAGCAGTTGGTGTGTTTGCCCAAGATTCTTTCGCTCGTTCCGCTGCTACAATGGCTTCTTCTACCTCTTGTTCTCCTGCAAAATGAACCTTAGCAAAAATAGAACCATCAGCTGGGTTTCTATCTTCTATTATTTTTCCAGATACTGTATTTTTCCATTGACCGTCTATGTATAATTGATATTCCATTTTGAACCCCCTATTCCATTTTTAACAATGCTTTGATCGCTTTTCCACTATGTGATACTTGAAATGCCTCATTAATTTGTTCAAACTCAAACACCTTGATGAGTTTGTCAAATGGGAAACGTCCTTGTTTGTAATAAGAAATCAATTGAGGAATGAAGATTTTTGGATTGGAATCACCTTCAACAACGCCTACTAAAGATTTTGCCTCTCCCATAAGCTCTTCTTGTACATGGATAGTTAAATCACCTGTAACACCTAGTACAACAGCAGTTCCCAAAAATTTTAAACAAGCTAAAGCCTTTTTAACAAAATCTTCTACGCCACTTGTATCGATTGCGTAATCGGCGCCTCCTCCTGTAATTTTTTTAATTTCTCCAACAATATCTTTACATTCTTTGCGATTAATCGTATGAGTTGCACCTAGTTCTTTTGCCAATGCTAGACTTTCTTCATTTCCACCAACTGCAATAATACTGCTGCATGGGCATAGATTCGCTGCCATAATCGCACTCATACCCACTGTACCACAGCCGAATACGACTAAACTAGAACCGACAGTAGGTTTCAATCGATTGAGTACAGCACCAGCACCCGTTTGAATTCCACAGCCTAAAGGTCCTAAAATGTCTAAATTAATATCCTTATCCACTTTAATAATGCTGTTTTGATGGACAACAGAGTGGGTGGCAAAGGAAGATTGTCCAAAGAAGGAAGAAATCTCCTCTCCATCTTTTGATAAACGCCGAGTTCCATCGCTCATAACACCACCAAAATTAATTTGATTAAAGTTTTCACAGGCATAAGGTTTTCCCGCTAAACAGCTTTTGCAGTGTCCACAATATCCAAAAGAAAATACAACATGATCTCCTTTTTCAAATTCTGTTACACCTTCTCCAACTTCCTCTACAATACCACAGCCTTCATGACCGAGTACAGCTGGAAGAGGCACAGGAATCATTTGATTTTGTGCTACCTCATCGGTATGACACACGCCACTAGCACGAATTTTTACAAGCACTTCTCCTTTTTTTGGAGATTGCAAATCAACTTCTTCAAACTGAAATGGTTTTCCTTTTTCTCTGATAATTGCTGCTTTTATTTTCATTTTTACCTCCCAATGAATCCCAATACATCATGGTTCAATAAATACTAGAGTATAGTATCTTTACTTCTCCTATCCTATAAGATGAATACCCTTAATGTATCCGTTGATATGGATAACACCCCCTTGGAGTTAAAATGTTTATTAATATAAATTATATCAACCATTCAATCAAAAGTAAATAAAATGATTATACAAAAAAGTGATATATATTAAATTTTTTGTTTTTATTTAACTAAAAATGATTTTATATTTACATATTTCGTTTTTATAATAAAAGTTCTCTGAGAATATAAAATATAGTTTTTGTATGATGTAAAAGGAATCGTGGTATGGAACACTGATAGGATTCTATATTATTTTGTGTTATAATCTAATAAAAAAGTTACGGGATAAGACAAATGAAAGTGTAAGAAGAAAATGAGATATGGGAAGATTTTAATAGGAAAGGAGTATAAGTACGCCTATGAAAAATAATACAATAATTCAACTTCAACAAGGACTTGCTACGGCCTTTATCAATCAAAATACTTCTTCTAGCCTTGCCTATCGTCCTCAGTTTGTTTTTAATAATTATAAAGAGGGACGTAAAGTACTGGCATCCATAGAACATGAGCTTATGTCATGTGAACAATTTTTTATTAGCGTTGCCTTTATTACAATGAGTGGAATTACTCCTCTTTTGCAAACATTGAAAGAATTAGAAAAACGTGGTATCAAAGGACAAATTTTAACTACGGATTATTTAAACTTTAGTGAGCCTAAAGCACTAAAGAAATTAAATGAGTTAAAAAACATTACAATAAAGATGTATGTAACAGAGGAAGCAGGGGAAGGGTTTCATACAAAGGGATATATTTTTAAAAAGGAAGAAATTTATAAGATTATTGTAGGAAGTTCTAATATGACATTAAGTGCTTTGACAAAAAATCATGAGTGGAATACAAAAATTGTATCGACAGGGGAAGGAGAATATGCAGGAGAAATTTTGTCAGAATTTCAAGAACTATGGAACTCCGAATATACACTTTCCTATGAGGATTTTATTGAAAACTATACAATCAATTATAATATTATAAAAAAACAACGTGAAATTGCAAAGGCGTCTAAAATTACATCCATTGAACAATATCAATTACAACCAAACTCTATGCAGCTTGGATTTATTTCGAATTTGCAAAAAATTCGAAAATCAGGTGAACAAAGGGCGTTATTGATCTCTGCTACTGGTACTGGGAAGACCTATGCTTCTGCATTCGCTTTGAGAGAAGAAAATCCAAAGAAAGTGTTATTTTTAGTCCATCGAGAGCAGATTGCAAAGCAGGCCATTGAAAGTTATAAAAAAGTATTTGGAACGACGAAGTCATTCGGCTTATTATCTGGAAATGCCAAAGAAATAGAGTGTGACTATCTCTTTTCTACTATGCAAATGATGGCAAAAGACGAAGTGTTTTCTCAATTTGATAAAGAGGAATTTCAGATGATTGTCGTTGATGAAGCTCATCGAGTTGGAGCTAAGAGTTATCAAAAGATTATGGAATATTTTAAACCTCAGTTTTGGCTTGGAATGACAGCGTCTCCAGAGCGAAGTGATGATTATGATGTCTATCAGGCGTTTCATCACAATATCGCGTATGAAATTCGACTGCAACAAGCATTGGAAGAGAACTTGTTATGCCCATTCCACTATTTTGGAATTACGGATTTGTGGGTAGAGGGAGAAATGGAAGACAAAGAACTTCATTTAAAAGATTTTAATAGATTGACTTCGGATGCTCGTGTTGATTATATCATCGACAAAATAGAGTATTATGGATATTGTGGAGAACGAGTAAAAGGACTTGTCTTTTGTAGTTCCAAAAAAGAAGCCGTAATTCTCAGTGAAAAATTTAATGAGCGTGGATATAAAACGGTTGCCTTATCTGGCGATACGAGTCAGGAAAAAAGGGAAAAAGCCGTTGAACGTTTAGTTTCTGAAGAGGCGTCTGAGCAATTGGATTATATTTTTACAGTGGATATTTTTAATGAAGGTGTGGATATTCCAGAATTGAATCAAATCATTATGCTTCGTCCAACAGAATCCCCAATTGTTTTTGTACAACAGCTAGGACGGGGACTTCGAAAGGCAAAAGATAAAGAGTATGTTGTGATTCTTGATTTTATTGGTAATTATAAAAATAATTTTATGATTCCTATTGCCTTGTCTGGGGACAGAACTTATAACAAAGATAATATTCGAAGATATGTTTTAGAAGGAGAACGTATGATACCTGGCTGTTCTACCATCCATTTTGATGAAATTTCAAAAAGACGTATTTTTTCCGCTATTGATATGGCAAACTTTAGCGATATTAAGTTGATAAAGGAAAGCTATCAAAATTTGAAAAATAAGTTAGGTCATATTCCAACATTAAAAGACTTTGATCAATACGGGGAAATGGATGTGCTTCGTATTTTTGATAATAAAAGTCTTGGATCTTATTATAAATTTCTTGTAAAATATGAGAAAGATTATTCCGTTAGACTGTCAGAAGCAGAAGAGAAAGTGATTGAATTTGTATCAAAGAAACTTGCCAGTGGAAAAAGAATTCATGAACTTGAACTATTAAATCGAATGTTGTATTATCAAAATGGTTTGATGGGGCTTTTAAAGAACTCTTTAGAGGATCAATATGGAATTGAACTACAAGAAAATGGGACTCAAAATATTATTAATGTGATGACGAATGAGTTTCCATCTGGTTCTAGTAAAAAGACTTATGCAGACTGTGTATTTTTAGAAAAAGAAGATGTAGTAGATGATTATTGTATTTCTAACTCTTTTAGCAGGATGTTGGAAAATCCTAAGTTCTATGAGATATTAAAGGAATTAATTGAATTTGGAATTGAGCGATATAAAGAAAATTATAGTAAATCGTATAAAAATACAGACTTTGTATTATATCAAAAATATACATATGAAGATGTATGCCGTCTTTTAAACTGGGAAAATAATGAAGTTCCATTGAATATTGGAGGATATAAATACGATAAAAAAACGAATACATTTCCAGTGTTTATTAATTATGATAAATCAGAAGAAATAAAAGATTCTATCAAGTATGAAGATCATTTTGTAAATGCAAGTCATCTTATTGCTATATCAAAGCAAAGTAGGACGTTAGAATCAGAAGATGTGCAGAATTTCCTTCATGCAAAGGAAAGGGGAATTCAAGTGGAGTTATTTGTAAGAAAAAATAAAGATGATAAAATATCAAAGGAATTTTATTATCTTGGACAGATGCAAGCCACTGGACGAACGAGAGAATTTGTTATGGCAAATACAGATAAAACGGCAGTAGAGATTGAATGGATGCTAGATACTCCTGTTAGAGAGGATATTTATGAATATATAGTCAATGGCTAATGGAGGGAATATGAAAATAATAAAAGTAGTGGCTGGAATTATGAAACAAGAAGATAAAATATTTGCAACTCAACGTGGATATGGAGAATTCAAGGATGGTTGGGAGTTTCCAGGAGGAAAAATAGAATTAGGAGAAGCGAAAAAAGAAGCACTTGTTCGTGAGATCAAAGAAGAACTGGATGTAGAAATAGAAGTAGGAGAATTATTCGATCACATAGAATATGATTACCCTAATTTTCACCTTTCTATGGATTGTTTCATTTGCTCCATAAAGTCGGGAAATCTCGTATTAAAAGAGCATCAGGAAGGGAGATGGCTAACAAAGGATACATTAGATAGTGTAGAATGGTTACCAGCCGATCAAGGAGTTATTAAGAAGCTAAAAGCATATTTAGCACAATCATAGAACATAGAAATTTAAAAATTTTAAATGGATCATAAAACAGAACTATAAAAAGGAATGAGTCATACCATCAAAGAAAGAGCGGTACGATTCATTCCTTTTTGTGATATAAAGTGTGTTTATTCGCTTTTATGTACTAAATTACCATCGATGAAAACATATTTGATTTCTGTTTCAAAAGAGAGAGGATTGCCTGTTGTAATTACGAGATCTGCGTCTTTTCCTTCAAGAAGGCTTCCCACTCTATCTTCAATTCCTAAATGTTTCGCAGGGTTAATGGTGATTGCTTTTAATGCCTCATATGGATCCATTCCTGATTTCACAGCTAATCCAGCACAAAGTGGCAAGTATTCTTGTGGAATCACAGGAGAATCTGTAATAATAGAAACTTGACAGCCCATGTTAGCAAGAATACCAGGAGTTTTAAACGTCTTATTTTGTAACTCAAATTTTGTAGCATGAGTAAGGGTTGGTCCCACTGCCAATGGAACATTTTCTTTTGCTAACTCTTCAGCGATTAAGTGTCCTTCTGTCACGTGTTCCAGTGTAATATCTAAGTCAAATTCCTTTGCAATTCTAAGAGCCGTAAAAATATCATTTGCTTGATGAGCATGAGCTTTTAAAGGAATTTCTTTTTTTAAGACAGGAAGCAGTGCTTCTGATTTCATATCAAAGGCTGGTTCTTTTGCTGGATCTCCATGAGCATTTTCAAATTTTTTCTGATATTGAGTTGCTTTAAAAAGTGCCTCTCTAAGAACAGAAGCAGTTGTCATACGAGATGTGATGCCATCTGTTCGATAACAGTTTTTTGGATTTTCTCCAAAGGCACATTTCATTGCAATTGGATCTTTTACGATCATATCATCTACCCGTTTTCCATAGGTTTTTAAGGCGACGAATGTGCCTCCGAGAACATCAGCACTGCCTGGACCTGTGCCAACACAAGTGACACCAGCTTTTAAAGCGTGTTCAAAGGAAGGATCAAAGGGATTAATGCCATCGATCCCGCGAAGATGAGGAGTAGAAAAATCATTGAGTTCACAATAATCTCTGCCCTCATATCCGATTCCATATCCATCAAGACCAATATGACAATGGGCTTCTACAAAACCAGGATAAATGGATAAATTAGTAGCATCTATTATCTCCATGTCTTTTGTCGTGGCAATTTGCGGTGCAATAGAAATAATTTTCCCATCTTCTATGAGAATATCTCCATAAAAAGCATCTTTTTGTTCCATAGTATGAAGGAGACCATTTTTTATACAAATCATAATTAGACCTTCTTTCTTAGGTAATTATTTTCCAAATGTTTGGAAGTGTTTCATGTCACCGTAAAGTTTTAATAAATGTTGATATTCCTCTTCATGATAGAAAGAAATAGAACCTTCCCCATAGCCTTTTGCTACCTCAACAGCAAACCGAGCAGCAGATTCAATATCCAACGGATGGCTTGCACCAGTAGCACATCCAGCAACCGGTTGTTCTGTTGTAATTGCAACACCTACAACAGGAGCATCCGTAGCAGTGGCTGGCTGTAAGATGCTATTTAAGTGATGGAGGTTGTTTCCATAAGGGGTGATGTCTTGTTGAGAAACAGGAAATACTGCGGGAAGTTTTCCTGTTACTCTTGACATAACATCAAGTAAGGTATCACTCACTTCTAAAATATAACCACTTTTTATTGTTGGAGAAATTGCAAAGCCATTGATGTTGATTACTTTATTGCCCTTTGTTGTATCAATGGATAAAATGGCATCCATTCGTTCATCCACTTCTTTTTCATTATTAGTTTGCATATCAATTGGAGAATCCATAAATGGTACAGGATAATGATCCTGTGTTGGAGCATTTGGGCAAATATGGGTAGCAATAATAATATCTCCTTTTAAAATGTCACCATTGGCATTCATTTCAGTTAATTTTAATCCAGCAGAAAGAGCTGCTAAAGCTCCATCTCCATCGGATACAAAACCGGTAACTTCAGGACGTGCGCCTAATCCTCCAAGTCGACCAATAATTCCCAATGTTTTGGCGTGACCACCATTGCTTTTTCCGTCACTTCCTTTAATAAGAATTTTTATGCAGTCAGTGCTTCCTTTTTCACTTGTAACCGTTTCCAATGAAACTTCATGTGCACCACGACTTTTAAAAAGATCTAGGATTTCTTGTCCGTTGGCAGACGGTGTATCCAGTCGATCAAAAAGTTCAAGAACTTGTCGTAAAATCATAGAATTCCCTCCTGAAAATTAAATATTATCAACAATAGTCTATAATAGGAATTAAAAATGATCAATATATTTGTCGAATAAAAATTCTTTGAATTTATTTTTTAAAAAGCCAAAAAGGTATATTTGTAGTTTTTTGGAAACTATTTTTGGAAAAATATATAAAAATTAGTTTAATTATATAATAAAAAAAGAATGAAAATTATATATATTTTACAAAAAAATTCTTTAGCAATAAAATTCGCTTGCATATTAGTGTGATAAAGGGTAGAATTGTTTTTAAAAAGCGAATGTCTAAAAATGTAAAATTCAGATAATAAAAGTCGAAAAGGCAGAAAAATGAATTATTTCAAGGAGGATTCAGATGAAAAGAAAAAGTATTGCAATGGCATTGATTGCAGCTTTAACCTTATCTTTGGTAGGGTGTGGAAGTGCCAAAGGAAAGAGTGGGGGAAATGATGCTTCACAGACACAAGCGGAAAAAGTAACAATTGAAGTTCCAAGTGAGCCAACAAAAGGAGGAACATTAACGGTTTCTCTGTCTGCATCACCAAGGAATTTAGATCCTGTTTTATATACCGGTTCTTATGAAGGACAGGTGATCCAAAATGTTTGCGATCGCCTTGTGGAATATAATAAAGATTTAACGAAGATTGTTCCTTCTTTAGCAGAAAAATGGGAAATTAGTGAAGATGGAACAGAGTATGTATTTACGATTCGACAAGGAGTTCATTTTCAAAAAGGAAAATATCAAGATGGAAGAGAGTTGACAGCAGAAGATGTTGCGTATTCACTCAACCGTTCGGCTAAAGAATCAGCTCTCAATCGTTTGGATATGTTAAAAGAAGCAAAAGTTACAGGTGATTATGAAGTGACTTGTGTATTAAAAAGTGCTAACTCTTCTTTTTTAACAGCATTGACAGATTCTGGTAATTCCATTATACCAAAAGAAGAAGTGGAAGGTTGGGGCGATGAGTTTGGTGCTCATTTAGTTGGTACTGGTCCATTTGCTTTAGAATCCTTTAAATTAGATCAAGAATCTGTGCTTGTAAAAAATGCGGATTATTGGGTAGCAGAACCAAACCTTGATAAATTAGTTTTTAAAGTAATTACAGATTCAAACCAAGCAGTGAATGCTTTAAAAACAGGGGAAATTGATATTGCCTCTAGTATTTCAGGAGAATCAGTGGAATCTGTAAGACAAGATCCAAACTTACAGTTATTAGAAATGCCAGGACTTCATGTTGCATATTTATATTTTAATCAAGTAAACGGACCAACAAAGGATAAAAAAGTTCGTGAAGCCTTGATCAAAGCCATTAACGTGGAAGAAATGACAGCTAGTATTTACCAATATGGAGAGGCTACACCAGCAAAACTTTCTTTACCACCAGGATCTTGGGGATATGATGAAAGTTTGGAAAGTCTTGTTCCAGAATATGATCCAGAAGGGGCAAAGAAATTATTAGAAGAAGCTGGTTATCCAGATGGATTTACTTGTGATTTATATATTGCAAATACAGCACTTCGTGAAAAGATGGCAACTTTAGTACAGGCGTATTTAAAACAAAACTTAAATGTAACAGTTAACATTAAAAAGAGCGAATGGGGAACCTTTAGTGAAGAGGCATCTTCTGGAAAGGCAGATATGTATGGTATGTCATGGTCTTGGTATCCAGATCCATTCTTCTTCTTGAATAAAATGTTTGCATCAAGCGAAATTGGGGCTCTTGGCAATGGACAAGGTTTTTCCAATGCAGAGGTTGATCAGTTATTAGATCAAGGACTGAAAGAAACAGATCAAAGTAAACGTGCAGAATGCTATAAGAAGGCTTTAAAAATTATTACAGAACAATTGCCAGGTATTTATTATGCCAACGAAAAAGTTCTTCATGGTGTAAATCCAAAAGTACAAGAGTTTACACAAAGAGCGGATAGTCAAATGTATTTTGTAACACCAGAATTTAATGTTTGGAAAGTACAATAACTAGATATAAAAATAGGGACGGAATAAGTCGTTTATTACGTCCCTATTTACGTGGAAGGCATAAGTCAAACGGAAATGTTTCCGTTTAGAATCAGAAAAGAAATGGTGGTGTAAATTTGTGTTAAAAACGATTTTAAAAAGAATACTTCAAAGCATACCGACTTTGTTCATTGTTGTAACACTAACTTTTATTTTGACAAGAATGATACCAGGAAACCCTGCAAAAACCATATTAGGGCCACAGGCTTCACCGGATGCAATAGAAAAAATGGAAAAAGAGCTAGGGCTTGATAAAAGTAAAGCCGAACAATATATCAATTATATTGGGGATATTTTACATGGGGATTTTGGATATTCTTATGTGGATAAAAAACCAGTGACAACAGCCATTGCAGAAAGGATTCCAAACACACTGTTGATTGCGATTACAAGTTTAGTCATTGCCGTTGTCATAGGAGTAGCCATTGGTGTATTTTCAGCTTTGCATCAATATTCTATCCTTGATTATGTATTTATGATATTAGCGTTAGTTGGAGTGTCTATGCCAATCTTTTGGCTTGGTATGATGCTGGTTATGCAATTTAGTGTCAATCTTGGCTGGTTACCAGCACTTGGGATGGGAAGTATAGAAAATGGAATTGGTGATGTAGTTTCTCATATGATTTTGCCTTGTTTTTGTTTGGCTACGATTCCGATGGCAACATTTGCCCGTATTACTCGTTCTAGTATGCTTGAAGTTGTGAATAGTGATTCCATTAAATCTTTACGTGCAAGAGGAATCAAAGAAAGCAGTATTGTATGGAAACATGCTTTGAAAAATGCGTTACCTCCTATTGTAACCGTCTTAGGATTACAAATTGCACAGGCATTTACAGGTGCTATTTTAACAGAAAGTATCTTTTCATGGCCGGGAATGGGAACAATGATTGTCAATGCAATTAATAATCGTGATTATCAATTAATTCAAGGGACGGTGTTGTTTATTGCAGTTGTATTTGTACTTGTGAATTTAATCGTTGATATTGTATACACCTTAATTAATCCGCGAGTGAATTATGAGAGTGGGAAAGGAGGGAATTAGATGGAAGCAAAAAAACAATCCGAAGTGTTAAGTGTCACTGCACACGAAGAGATGATAAAAAAAGAAAGACGTGCCAATAACGTATGGAATAAATTAAAAAGAAATAAAACAGCTATGATCGGGCTTGTTATCGTTGTCTTTATGATTTTTATTGCAATTTTTGCTCCATTATTAACTTCAAACGATCCCGATGAGATTAGTCCATTGAATGCGTTTTTATTGCCGGGAGAAGATGGACATATTTTTGGAACGGATGAATTTGGACGAGATTTGTTTGCCCGTATTTTATATGGTGCTAGAGTGTCCATGATCGTTGCTGTTGGAGGAACGATTGTAGCTGGAATTATAGGAATTTTATTAGGATTAATCGCTGGATACATGGGTGGAATTGTAGATTCTATTATCATGCGCATTATGGATGGACTATTAGCATTTCCATTTGTATTGTTATCCATTATTTTAATGACTGTCTTAGGTTCTGGTATTATCAATGTTATTATTGCCATTGGGATTGGGAATATTCCAAGTTTTGCCCGAGTTGTTCGTGGAGAAGTACATATTGTGAAAAATGAAGAATATTGTAACGCTGGACGCGTCATTGGTGTTTCGAATACAAGAATGTTATTTTCTCATATTTTACCCAATACCATTTCACCAATTATCGTCTATGCAACGTTAAACATTGCAGGGGCGATTATTTCAGAAGCTGCGCTTAGCTTTTTAGGGCTTGGAATTGCAACACCAATGTCATCTTGGGGAAGTATTTTAAGACAGGGAAAAGACTGTTTAAATACAGCACCTCATGTAGCGACAATTTCAGGATTATTTATTTTAGTTACAGTATTAGGGTTTAATCTACTCGGTGATGGGATTCGTGACGTATTAGATCCAAAGATGAAGAAATAAGAAGTATAAAAAGGAGTTTTTATGAGTGAAGTATTATTAACAGTAAAAGATTTAAAAACTTACTTTTTTCTTGCAAGTGGAGTGGCAAAAGCGGTAGATGGTGTTAGTTTCACTTTAAAAAAAGGAGAAACCATGGGCATAGTAGGAGAATCAGGTTCTGGAAAGAGTGTCACATCTTCTTCTATTATTCGTTTACTACCTCCTCGTACTGGGAAAATTGTAGGTGGAGAGATTACCTTTGATGGAAGAGATGTTCTAAAATTAGGGAAAAAAGAACTGCTTAATTTTCGTGGAAAGGATATTGCAGTCATTTTTCAGGATCCGATGACCAGTCTGGATCCCGTATTTAAAATTGGAAATCAAATGGTAGAAATGATCTGTGCCCATCAAAATGTTTCAAAAAAAGAGGCATGGGATATTGCAGTGGAAGCGTTAAAAAAGGTTGGGATTCCACAACCAGAAAAAAGAATGGAATCTTATCCACATGAACTTTCTGGTGGTATGTGCCAAAGAGTTATTATAGCCATGGCAGTCTGTTGTAAGCCTAAAATGGTGATTGCCGATGAGCCAACAACAGCTCTTGATGTAACGGTGCAGGCACAAGTATTAGACTTATTAAAAGAATTACAAGAAGAATACAATACGTCGATTCTTCTTATCACTCATAATTTAGGTGTGGTATGGGAAATGTGTGATACGGTGATGGTGCTATATGCAGGGCATACCGTAGAATATGCCACAACAAAAGAATTGTATCAAAAACCATTGCATCCATATACATGGGGACTTTTAGATTCCATGCCAAAACTTTCTGAGGAAAAAAAGGGAGAATTAAATGCCATTCCGGGTGCACCACCAGATCTGCGACTAACGGGAAATTGTTGTAATTTTTATAATCGTTGTCCCTATGCAACAGAACAATGCAAACAAGAAGAACCGCCACTTGTAGAAGTGGAAGAAGGACATTTTGTTGCTTGTCACAGACAAAATAAGGAGAAAACTTTAGTCAGAGGGGAAGTGAATCAGAGTGAGTGATGAAAAAAAAGTATTATTAAAAGTGAGAAATCTGACAAAGGAATTCACCTTAAAAGCCAATAAGTTTGGAGAGAAACCGCAAATTCTTCATGCTCTTAATGACGTCTCCATTGATATTTATGAAGGGGAAACATTGGGAGTTATTGGAGAATCAGGGTGTGGAAAATCCACCTTTGGCAAAACAATTATTCAACTACATAAAGCGACAAAAGGTGTTGTAGAATACAATGGAACAAATATTTTTCAATTAAAAGGTTCAGAATTAAAGCGATTAAAAAGAGATATTCAAATGGTGTTTCAAGATCCATATTCTTCGTTAGATCCGAGAAAAACAGCATTTAAATTAATTGAAGAGCCTCTTCTTGTGCATAAATTAATTCCAAATAAAAAGGAAAGAGAACAAAAAGTATTAGGATTATTAAGAGAAGTTGGGCTTGATATTCACCATGCCCACCGCTTTCCTCATGAATTTTCAGGAGGACAGCGTCAAAGGATTAATGTGGCAAGAGCATTATCTATGAACCCTAAGTTAATTGTTTGTGATGAGCCGGTTTCGGCATTAGATGTTTCTGTACAAGCACAAGTTCTTAATTTATTCAATCGTTTACAAAAAGAGCATAATTTAACTTATATTTTTATTTCTCATGACTTAGGAGTTATCAAGCATATTAGTGATAGAATTGCCATCATGTATTTAGGAAGAATTGTGGAATTATGTGATGCAAAAACAATTTATGATAATCCACTTCATCCATATACGAAGGCATTATTATCTGCAATACCAAAAGAATCTCCATTTGAGAAGAAAGAAAGAATTGTGTTAAAAGGAGAAATCCCAAGTCCAATTGGCGATCAAATTGGTTGTCCATTGGCAGGTAGATGTCCACATTGCAAGGAAGAATGTAAGCATAACATACCAAAGTTACAAGAAGTGGAAAAAGGACATCAGGTGGCTTGTTTTCTATATGATAAGGAATAAGAAAGTAGGGTGAAATATGAGCGTTTCAAGACAAGAAATATTTGAATTAGCAAAAAGTAAAAGTGATGAATTAGTTCAGCTCGTTTCAGAACTGATTCAAATTCCGAGCGAAAATCCAACGGGAACACAAAGAGAAGTCATTGATTATGTAAAAAAATACTTACAAGATGCAGGAATTGCATGTGAAGAAGTTGCCTGCAATGAAGACTATCCTTGTGTACTGGCTAAAATAGGAAAAGAAGAAGGGTTTAGTGTTATTTTAAATGGTCATGTTGATGTGGTACCAGCAGGAGATAGAAATCAATGGAATTTCGATCCATTTTCAGGGGAAATAACAGACAAACTGATTTTAGGACGTGGAACTTCGGATATGAAGGCAGGTGTTGCTGGTTTATTATTCGCTATGAAGATTTTAGTAGAATCAAAAGCGGATTTAAATGGAAATATTAGACTTCATATTGTATCCGATGAAGAGAGTGGCGGAGAATATGGCTCTCGTTGGCTTTGTGAAAATGGATATGCTGATGGAGCAAATGCTTGTTTGATTGCAGAGCCAACTTCCAATAACACAATTGAGATTGGACAAAAAGGTGGATTGCATTTAATTTTAAAATCCTATGGAAAATCTGCCCATGGAAGTCTTGGGGGATTTAAAGGAGACAATGCGATTATTAAATTAAGTAAAGTATTAGAACGTTTACAAGATCTAACAAAAATTGAGGGTCATTATAAAGAAAGTCAGGCAAATGCCTTAAAAAATTCAAAAATGATCGCAGAACAAGAAATCGGGGAAGCAGGAGTGGGAGAAGTTATTAATCATGTATCCGCCAATGTCGGTGTGATTCATGGAGGCACAAGACCAAATATGGTTCCCGATTATTGTGAGGCTACCGTTGATGTGCGCCTTCCAATTGGAGTAGAACATCAAGAGATTATCGATGTTGTGAATCACTGTTTAGAGGGAACTCAGGGTATTGAATGTGAGTACCATTGGAATAGTGAGGGAAATTACACAGAGGAAGAAGAAGCCATTGTACAAGCAGTTAAGAAAAATGCAGAAGCGTTGTGGGGAATTGATGTAATCCCTGCCTATCAGTGGGCATCCAGTGATGCAAGAGAATATCGTGCAAAAGGAATCCCAACAATACAATATGGCCCTTCTAATACGGAAGGAATCCATTCTTATAATGAAAATGTCGATATTGAGGACGTGATAAATGCAGGTCAAATCTATGTGTTATCACTTTGTGATTTAATGGGAATTGAATAAAAACTTTGTTGTATAAAGTAGAAAGAAGGACTGAATCAATAAGGAAGAGATTCAGTCCTTTTTGTATATAGTAAAATTATATGTTAAAAAATGATTCTATATTGTTATGATATTGTGATAACGATTTTAGCTATTACTTGTAAAGATGCTACATACTTTTGAAGTTTGTTGTATCCCATCTGTACCATAAATAACACGATTTCCAAATTCTGTTAAGTTATTGCCTTCCCAATCATAGGATAAGTCCAAATAATTTAAGTCACTATTATTTCCTTTCCAAGACCATGCAATCCAGCCAACATTTTTAGAGTTACCATATCGCATGATTTCATCTTCATCGACATCACCATTTGTATGATATCCTCCAAATTCACCAATTGTTAAACACAGATTTTTATTTAATACTTGATCCATATTATTTTTTACAGTGTTACTATTTCCACCAGCATATTCGTACATATGAATGGAAAACATAGTGTTATTTTGTGTATCTGCTTGTAATACGGAAGTGCCATGATCAAAAATAACTTGTGGATATTGTCCCCAACCTGCACAGTCAACAATTAATGTATTATTAATACCAGCTTCTCGTAACTTACGAATTGCGGAGATATAACCATTTTTCCAAGAAGTGCCGTCATCCCATGTTCCATACCATTCATTTGCAATATTCACAATAACGTAACTTTCATTTTGCTGTAATAAAGCTTTCATTTCGATCCAGTAGTTGACCGCCTGATCTAAACTATATGTATCATCAGCTCCTGTTGCGTCATGTACTTCAAGAATAGCAACTAAGTGATTTTGTTTACAAGTGGAAATTAATTCATCTAGTTCATTATAGCTTGTTTTGGACCATTTCTGACCATTGGACACTACAATTCGAACACAATTAAATCCTTTGTTTGCGATAGCAGGAATGGCTGTCTTGTATTCAGATGAAAACCATGCATGAGGATAATTGACACCTCTCATAACAAACTCATTCCCATTTCCATCGTATAAGATTGTACCACTTACCTGAAATCCATTGGATGCCGCATGGATAGGCTCTACTTTTACTCCTAATAATAATGATACACACATAATGAATCCAATACAATAACGAATTATTTTTTTCTTCATATTACGCTCCATTTCTGTTCTACTTTTCTTCCTTTAGAACATGTCTGTGTTATTATAAGGTACTAACTCTTTGTTTTCTTACCAATCCTCCTTCATTTGGATAAAAGAAATTTCATGAATGATCTTTTATAAAAGTTATATTTTGATAGTATTCTTATAGAAAAAGGAATCACTATCTAGTTACCCATCGGCATTATAAAAAGAAAGTTGGTTTTTTCATGCAATCTTCCTTTTATATAGTATATTCACTTTCTTTTTGAACTAGTACATAAGGGAACAAAAAATGTTCCAAGAGCAAAGGGGAGTGATACAAGTGGTTTAGGAAGAGGTAGACCAGTTTTTCACATTAGTTCCTCAGTTGTCTGGATTAATGATCCAAATGGTTTTTCAGGAAGTGTAGTGGAGTATCATGGAAAACATATATACAGAAATTTGCTATGAGCCAAACAAACAACAATTCATGATTGATCATACCTATTCAGGGATTGAGCGTGATATTTTATGTCCGTGTTTGGCAAAGGTAGAAAGTTATAATGGAAAAATAAAGCTTCGTATTTTACTCGAAATTGCTTTTACAAGTAAGGGAAAAGTAATAGCAAATATAATAAAATGTGATATAGAAGTTAAGTAGATCAGGAGTATTTCCTAACTACATAGATAAAAAAACAGTTTCTCATTGTTTTTGGTCAAAAGAAAGGAATGCCTTTTAACAATCTTTTGTTTTCTTTTTTTACACTACAATAAAAGGTTATTTTTGCATCTTCATCAAGAATAGGAAGAACAATGCGATTGCTTAAAATTTCATTGGGATCAGAAGCTAGATTTGTTGTAAAAGAGGGGAGAGAAGAGGCTTTTATCAACTCCTGAAAAGCAAATCGTTCACTTTGACGAATGAAGGTTGTCTTTGTCATTTTTGTATTGACTAAGTTTTCCCATAATCCTATTTCCGTATATAACAGCATGGTTTCTCCTGCCAGTTCACTAAGAAAAATACCATCTTTCTTACTTGCAAGAGGATGAGAGGTAGGAAGTGTGATCAATAAAATTTCCTCACAATATTTTTTGGATTAGGCGTTTGCGAAACGCCAGAATCCGTATAAATACGGCATTTTTTCTTCCTAAAAATCAAATAACTCCTCACTGGATATGGTATAATAGAGTTGAG
>CASDVE010000043.1 GCA_949284175.1 uncultured Eubacteriales bacterium | reverse complement strand
ACGTGGTCTTTTTGTGGTCATAATAAAAACACTCCTTTTCTATGATTCTATTTTATATGACCTTAAAAAAACTGTCTAGTTTATTGTAACCGATCCAGTATTAAAAAATGAAGGCGTTGTTTCTATTACATCTTGGGGAGTGGATGAACCTCATGTCACAAACACTTGGAATTCCTATTTAGTTGTTCAGGAAGATGAAAAAATTCTCATACCAGCAGCTGGTATGCACAGTACAGAAACTGATGTAAAGAAAAATAATAGAGTCAAAGTAACTTTAGGAAGTAAAGAAGTTTTAGGATTTAACGACTATCAGGGAACAGGTTTCTTAATCGAAGGAACTGCACAATTCATTGAATCTGGATCTAAATACGAGCTCATGAAGGAGAAATTTCCATTTTTAACTCGTGTCTTAGAAATTACCGTTACATCTAGCAAGCAGTTACTCTAATATTTATTTACAGCTCTACTATAACTACCTTATTGTATCCTTAATTTTCTATCCTTTCACACATATTATAACTCCAAAACAAAAACGCTCCTAATATTAGGAGCGTTTTTTATGCTTATTACAATACAACTCTTGTTCTTATTAAACTTAATAAAGTGAAAGCAAAAGATAAATACGATAATAATTTCAATACAACTCTTGTTCTTATTAAACGGAATGGCAACATGGAACGGAAAACTTGTAATTATATTTCAATACAACTCTTGTTCTTATTAAACGATAGCAAATGTATTTTTATCCTCCATCAGTTCTATTTCAATACAACTCTTGTTCTTATTAAACTGGAGAGTTTGTACATTGTACTTCTTCTAAAGGTGATTTCAATACAACTCTTGTTCTTATTAAACTTTACTTGGGCTACAAGCTGTTAATGTTGTAACGACATTTCAATACAACTCTTGTTCTTATTAAACAAGAGATGTATATTGCACGATAATAAGTTTTATGAATTTCAATACAACTCTTGTTCTTATTAAACGTTAATAAAATAAACCTTCCTTTCCATTTCTTGATTTCAATACAACTCTTGTTCTTATTAAACCTTTTATCTAATTTTTCATAAATAAGTTTTAACTTATATTTCAATACAACTCTTGTTCTTATTAAACACATAATCGCCTTTGGACAGGATTGTATCGAGCAATTTCAATACAACTCTTGTTCTTATTAAACCAATAATATCAATATAAGAAAGGCGATCTCTCTTATTTCAATACAACTCTTGTTCTTATTAAACAAAGACCTCCCAGTGCATATTTCCTAGCATAGCTAATATTTCAATACAACTCTTGTTCTTATTAAACAGAGGGGATTTACAAAACAAAACAACACAAACGAAATTTCAATACAACTCTTGTTCTTATTAAACATGTCGTATAATAAAGACATACAAAATAAATCAACATTTCAATACAACTCTTGTTCTTATTAAACTATTGCTTATTGCTATTAACAAGCATTTCTTCTCTATATTTCAATACAACTCTTGTTCTTATTAAACTCGCCCACTGCAATCTTCCCGATTGGTTGAGTTCCGATTTCAATACAACTCTTGTTCTTATTAAACAATTATTCCATCGGAACCGCCGGTTGTTGCAGTAAGATTTCAATACAACTCTTGTTCTTATTAAACAATTATTCCATCGGAACCGCCGGTTGTTGCAGTAAGATTTCAATACAACTCTTGTTCTTATTAAACTCATTTACAATTTATTCCCACATCAGCTTTTCAAAATTTCAATACAACTCTTGTTCTTATTAAACAAAGCATATCTTTATGCGAAATGGTGTATAGAACCATTTCAATACAACTCTTGTTCTTATTAAACCTAATCCTGTGGCATATGCACACAAATATATTTTATTTCAATACAACTCTTGTTCTTATTAAACCAAAAATGAATTTAGAAAAGGATGGTGAAATTATATTTCAATACAACTCTTGTTCTTATTAAACCAGCGGTATCACATTGAATATCTCCGCCATTTGTTATTTCAATACAACTCTTGTTCTTATTAAACCATCGTATTTCCGCCATTTCTGTTTTTTATTATACTCTTTTTTCCTTGAATATTCAACATTTTCTTCATTTTTTACCAGCTGTTCCCCCTATTTTTTGTATCTCTAAAAAATGGCGTATTTATGCCAGTTTTTCTATTTTTCTTACCAAACGGCTGGTAAAAAGCCACCATCACTGAATTAAAAATACAGTATAAAACAGAAAAAGAAAAAAGCCACCTACATGGCTTAAATCCTAAGATTTTCCATAATAACTGGCTTTTTTCATTATGCAATAATTTAAAAATTATTTGTTGTAATTTACAATGGAACCAAAATCTGGTTTTAAAGATGCTCCACCTACTAATCCACCATCAATATCTGGTTGTGCAAATAATTCTGGTGCAGAAGATGCTGATACAGAACCACCGTACTGAATACGGATTTCTTCTGCTGTTGCATCATCATAGATTTCTGCAATACATTCACGAATTGCTTTACAAACTTCTTGAGCCTGTTCTGTTGTAGCAACTTTTCCTGTTCCAATTGCCCAAATTGGTTCATATGCGATCACAGCTTTTTTTGCTTGTTCTGCTGTTACATCTAAGAAAGCAATTTTAATCTGCTGACGAATAAAATCAATTGTTACACCTTGTTCTCTCTGTGCTAAAGATTCTCCACAGCAAATAATTGGTGTAATGCCATATTCAAATGCTTTTTTCACTTTTTTATTTACTGTTTCATCCGTTTCTGCGAAGTATTCTCTTCTTTCAGAATGTCCAATCACAACATATTTCACTCCAACATCTGTTAACATAGCTGGAGAAATTTCACCTGTGAAAGCTCCTTTATCTTCAAAGTACATATTTTCAGCACCGATGTTAATATTAGAACCTTTTGCAGCTTCCATAGCTGGAATGATGTCAATGGCTGGCACACAAAATACCACATCAACTTCTTCATTGGCAACCAATGGTTTTAATTCGTTTACTAATTGAACAGCCTCACTTGGAGTCATATTCATTTTCCAGTTTCCCGCAATAATCTTTCTACGCATATGTGTATCCCTCTTTCTTCCCATTTTATCAGCTTTGATTTGGATGAAAGGTATCCGTCAAATGGAAATGCTTGTACTTCCACTTGACATCACCCACGAACATAAGAAACTGGTAAAACGTGTTTCTCATGCCATCTATTTCATGGAATAAATTATTTATTGTCTGCTGCTGCAACACCTGGTAATTCTTTACCTTCTAAAAATTCTAAAGATGCCCCACCACCAGTAGAAATGTGTGTCATTTTATCAGCAAATCCAAGACGTTTTACAGCGTTTACAGAATCTCCACCACCAACAACTGTTGTAGCTTCTTTTAAATCAGCAACTGCACGGCAGATTTCTAATGTACCATTTGCAAAGTTTTCAAATTCGAATACGCCCATTGGTCCATTCCATACAACTGTTTTTGCACCTTGTAATGCTTCTTTGAATAATGCAACAGATTTAGGTCCAATATCAAATCCTGACCAACCTTCTGGAATATCTTCTCCACAAACCTGTGTTTCTGTGTCATTAGAGAATTCTTTACCAGCTACATTGTCAATAGGAAGTAATAATTTTACACCTTTTTCTTCTGCTTTTTTAATCATCTCTAAAGCGTAGTCCATTTTATCAGCTTCTAATAAAGAATTACCGATTTCGTGTCCCTGTGCTTTTGCGAAAGTATAAGCCATACCTCCGCCGATGATTAAAGTATCAACTTTTTCAAGTAAGTTGTTGATTACATTGATCTTATCAGATACTTTTGCTCCTCCTAAGATGGCTACGAATGGACGAACTGGATTTTCAACAGCTTCTCCTAAGAATTTAATTTCTTTTTCCATTAAGTATCCAACTACGTTTTCTTTTGTGTATTTTGTTACACCAACATTAGAACAGTGAGATCTATGAGCAGTACCAAACGCATCATTTACGAATACTTCGTTATCGCAAAGAGCTGCTAATTCTTTTGCATAATCTTCTGCTTTTTCATCTTTTCCGTATTTTGTTTCTTCCACTCTATAACGTGTGTTTTGAAGTAATAATACTTCTCCTTCTTTTAAAGAAGCAGCAACACTTCTTGTTTCTTCTCCAGTTACAACTGGATCGTCCACAAACTTCACTTCTACACCTAAACGTTCTGTTAAAGCCTTAGCAACTGGAGCTAAAGACATTTCTGGTAATGGTTCTCCCTTTGGTTTTCCTAAGTGAGAGCAAAGAATTACTTTGCATCCTTGTTCTAATAATTTTTTGATTGTTGGAAGAGCTCCATCAATACGATTGTAGTTTTGGATGACACCATCTTTTAAAGGCACGTTGAAATCACAACGAACTAATACTTTTTTACCTGCTACGTTTTGTAAATCATCTACTGTTTTTTTGCTAAGCATGGGAATTATCCTCCTTATGATGAAAAGGGTCCGGTCTAAGAAAGACCAGACCCCTTAATGAATCTTTTATTCAAATAATATTACTGATTAAGCTAATTCAGAGAAGTATTTGATTGTTCTTACCATCTGAGATGTGTAGCTGTTTTCGTTATCATACCAAGAAACAACTTGTACTTGATATAAATCATCGCCAACTTTAGATACCATTGTCTGAGTAGCATCGAATAAAGAACCGAATTTCATTCCTACGATATCAGAAGATACGATTTCGTCTTCGTTGTATCCATAAGATTCATTAGCTGCTGCTTTCATAGCTGCATTGATTCCTTCAACTGTTACGTCTGTTCCTTTAACAACTGCTGTTAAGATTGTTGTAGAACCTGTTGGAACTGGTACACGCTGAGCAGAACCGATTAATTTTCCGTTTAATTCTGGAATAACTAAACCGATAGCTTTTGCAGCACCTGTTGAGTTAGGTACGATATTAACTGCTGCTGCACGAGATCTTCTTAAATCACCTTTTCTCTGTGGTCCATCAAGAGTCATCTGATCTCCTGTATAAGCATGAATTGTGCTCATGATACCAGACTGAATTGGTGCATATTTGTTTAATGCGTCAGCCATAGGTGCTAAACAGTTTGTTGTACAAGATGCAGCAGAAATTACTGTATCTTCTGGTTTTAAAGTATCATGGTTTACATTGTAAACGATTGTAGGAAGGTCATTTCCTGCAGGAGCAGAGATAACAACTTTTCTTGCACCAGCTTTAACGTGAGCTTCTGCTTTTGCTTTGGATGTATAGAATCCTGTACATTCAAGAACAACGTCTACTCCAATTTCTCCCCATGGAAGATTTTCAGCATTTGCCTCTGCATAAATTTTGATTGTTTTTCCATCAACTGTGATGCTATCTTCACCAGCTTCAACTTTATCAGCTAAAGCATATTTTCCCTGAGAAGAGTCGTATTTTAATAAATGAGCTAACATTTTAGGACTTGTTAAATCGTTAATTGCAACTACTTCGTATCCTTCTGCTCCAAACATCTGTCTGAATGCAAGACGTCCAATACGTCCAAAACCATTAATTGCTACTTTTACTGCCATGATAATTCCTCCTAAGTTTGTTATAATATTAACTTTATAATATCTACCATATATAATAAAAAATGATAGTATTAATCTGGCACGAATTGGTATTTCTAATTCCTTTATATCATACCTAAATTATTAAAAAAATTCAAGACATAAAATTTATAAATTCAGTTAATTTCTTTGTGCATTATGCCTTTTTTTCATCACGAACGTATCCAGCGATATTTTGTGCGTGATCTGAAATACGCTCTAAATTGCTCATAATATCGAGAAAAATAATACCCGCTTCCGCATTACATTCTCTTTTTGAAAGTCTTTCGATATGTTTTTCACGCAATTCTTCCTCTAAATTATCAACTTCATCCTCTAAGATTGCTACTTTTTTAACATATTCGATATTTTCCGACTTTCTTGCGAGGATACTGTTGTGAAAACTATCATATACGAGCTGACAGATTTCTTTTAGTTCTTTCTTTCCAATGTCAGAAAATGTAAATCCATGTGCGGTACGATACTGAACAAATTCTGCTAAATTTTCTACATGATCACCAACACGCTCCATATCGCTAATCGTATAAAATAAATGATTTACAAGTTCATGTTGTTCTTCTGTGATGGAAAGATTATTTATTTTAACGAGATATTCGGTAATTGCTTTTTCCAATTTATTGATTGTTTTTTCGTTTTCAAAGATCTCTTGTATTCTCTGTTCAGAAACTTCAACTTTATCACATAAAATATCTGTGGCTTGTTTCATATTTGCAAGAACAATTTCTCCCATATGTGTGACTTCCTCTACTGCATTTTCAACAGCAAGAGAAGGTGTACGTAAAATACGTTCATCCAAATGTTTTAATACAATCTCTTCTTCATTTACTTCTTCTTTCACTTCTTTTTTATCATCTTTTACTAATTTTGTAGCTACTTTCACAAGAAGTGGAGCAAATGGGAATAAAATAATCGTATTTGTCACATTAAAGACAGTGTGGAAAATAGAAATCTCTGTTTTATTAATTTGAGAATTCGCCAAATCTGGAAATACAAGGAATACAATAAACATAATAATTCCAAAAATAATTGCTCCTGCCACATTGAATAGCAAGTGAATTCCAGCTGCTCTTTTTGCCGTTTTATTAGCTCCTGCACTAGAAATAATAGCTGTAACACAAGTACCAATGTTCTGTCCTAATGTGATGAAAATAGCAGAACGCCAATTGACAATTCCATTTGCTGCCAATGTCTGTAAAATACCAACAGAAGCGGAAGAACTCTGAATAATAGCTGTTACAATCGCTCCCACTAAAATTCCAAGAATCGGATTTCCACCGAGCACACTAAACGCTTTAGCAAAAATTGGACTATCCTTGTAAACACTAACTGAGTCAGACATAAAAGAAAGTCCTACGAACAAAATACCAAAGCCAATAATAATCTCCCCAACTTGGTGCTTTTTCATACTCTTTGTAAAAATCAATAAAAATGCACCAATTCCAATAAATAATGGTGCTAAAAATTCCGGTTTTAAAAATGCTGCCCATTCAGAAGCCGATACAATCCAAGCAGTTGCTGTCGTACCAATATTTGCTCCCATAATAACACCCACTGCTTGCGTTAGATTAATAATTCCCGCATTTACAAAACCAACTACCATGACAGTGGTCGCCGAACTACTTTGAATAATCGCCGTAATAACAGCCCCCATTAACACACCGAGTAATCGGTTGTTTGTCAAGTAGCCAAGCAACTGTTTCATTTTATTTCCTGCGGATTTTTGAAGACCATCAGCCATCTGATTCATTCCATACAAGAACATCCCAAGACCACCAACAAAGGTGAACAAGTTGCCTAAGTTTTCAAGTGCCATTTTTTCATCCTCCTAATTTCAGAAAAACAAATAAGACCATTTTTTGTTCTTCCCTATCCTTTTTTCGCAGACTATTCCCTTTTTTCTGCCTACCTATCATAACAAGATTCTTGTTTTTTGGCATTAGTTTTACATAAACTTTACATAAACTTTACAATTTCAACAGCAGTTTTCCCTATGAATTTCATATAAATTTCACTCTATCACGCTTGTATACTCTCTATTCTTTCGCTATACTAATAATTAATGTGGGGATTTTTTATGAGATTTATACATAAAAATCATGAAAAATTTTTTCTACGTTTTATCGTTTTCTATTGTTTAAGGAGGAATTATTTATGATTCAAAGCGATTTTCATTTACACACTTGCTTTTCAGGGGACAGCGACAGTCCTGTGGAGTCCATGATAAACTCCGCTATTTCAAAAGGATTGAAAACCATTTGTTTTACCGATCATCAGGATTTTGCTTATCAACCACAAGGAAAAGACGCAAACCTTTGCTTTGATTTGGATGTAAAGCAATATTTTCCAATAATACAACAATATAAAGAGAAATATCAAGGAACCATCGAAATTTTAACTGGAGTTGAATTTGGAATTAAAGAAGGCATTGGGGAACAAATTTATGAAATGGCAAATAACTATCCTTTTGACTTCATTATTGGTTCTTCCCATGAAGCTGGTGGACTCGATCCCTACTACCCTAGCTATTTTGAATCCTTTGGAGAAGAGCAAGGGCTTAGAATTTATTTTGAATCTATTTTAAAAAATATTGAAATATTTGACGGTTTCCAAGCCTATGGACATTTAGACTATGCCGTACGCTATTTGCCATCGGGACATTCTTTTTACAAACCAGAACATTACTTTGATATTTTGGATGAAGCAATGAAAAAAATTATTTCTATGGGAAAGGGAATTGAATGCAATACAAGCGGTTTAAAATATGGACTTGGGTATACACATCCTCATATAAAAATCTTAAAACGCTATCTTGAATTAGGTGGAGAAATTCTCACCATTGGTTCTGATGGTCATAAACCAGAACATATCGCTTATGGATTTGATACTCTTCCTGAGCTTTTAAAAGAGGCAGGATTCCGTTACTACACAATTTTTAGAAATAGAAAACCAGAGTTCATAAAATTATAATTTTCAAAACAAAGTGTGGAAACATATCATAGAACAAAGTGTGCGTTGCACACTCTTCGCGACTTTATGTTACTTCTAGCAATGCACACTTTGCCGCGCGCGAGCAGCTTGCGAAGCAAAATTATCTTCTTTGCGAGCTGCGCATCGTTTGCACGTAGTGCTTTTTTATTTCATAGGAAAGAAAGACTTTTACAAATTAATGTGACAAGTTATTTCCTATGAAATAAAAAAATCTTTGGAAGGCATAGTATTCATGCTCTTTCCAAAGATTTTTCGTTATGGTCTAATATAAGCATACCCTTCCCACTGTTTTTCTGCTAATGTTACAACACCGGTTGAAACAATGATAACTTCTGTTTGAAGGGAGTTTTCTAAAATTCCATTTGCTCTTAGTGAGTTTTGACATACAAAGACTTTAATTCCCTTTTTTTGAAATGCCATAACATCCAATGCTCCATTTTTTTCTACGGCTTTTACTCCTTCTCCATTTAATAATAATTCTATTTGAATCGTTACTTCTTCTTTTTTCTTCTCATAATACGCAAGCATATTTTCCATATTCGCAACTGCTATCTTTATTTTTGCCAACTCATTGACATGAAAAATAACTTTTTTTATATTTGAAGCGTCCTTATCACTTTCTTTTGTATCCTCTTTTCCGATCATTGGCTCAAATTCTTCCGCATCCAGAGAAACTGGAACTCCTGTTTTTCCCGTAATATGGACACCTCCATACCAAATGTCATTGACTACAAAAACATCTCCAACTTCATATTCCGCTGAATAATCATCTAATTTTTTTACAATTTTAATCTGTTCGCCTTTTTTGATCATATCCCTTTTCACCTGCCCCTTCCCTTTATCATGATAGAAATCTTTTCCTCTACGCTTTCTATACAATTCTTTTTAAAATAGTACCGCCACCTGCAACATAATCTCCTTCATAAAATACAACTGCTTGTCCTGGTGTAATCGCACGTTGTGGCTCATCAAATAGCACTTGGCAATGCTCTTCATCGATCATCTTAATTGTGCAAGGTGCTCCTTCATGATTATAACGAATTTTTGCAATTAAACGAACTTCTTCTCCAATTTTAGGCTCTTCAATTGCCATAAAATTCATGCGATCGGCAATCAGACCTTTTGCAAATACATCTTGATTATCTCCAACGACAACTTGATTCGTATCTGGTAAAATATCGACAACAAACACTGGTCTTCCAAGAGATAATCCTAATCCCTTTCGTTGTCCAACTGTATAATGGATAATTCCGTTATGCTGTCCAACCACATTACCATTCACATCAATAAAATCACCTTTTTCAAATTTCTTTCCTGTTTGCTCTTCAATAAAACCAGCGTAGTCATTATCGGACACAAAACAAATCTCTTGACTATCTGGTTTATGAGCCACAGAAAGGTTGATTTCCTCTGCAATTTTACGAATTTCATCCTTGCTGAACTCCCCAACAGGCATCAATGTTTTTGAAAGTTGTTCCTGTGTTAGATTATATAAAGCATAGGTCTGATCTTTTGCAGATGTTACGGATTTTCGAATTGCATATCGTCCATTTGGAAGCTGTTCAATACGAGCATAATGCCCTGTTGCAATATAATCAGCACCAATGTCCAAAGAGCGTTTTAACAAGGATTCCCACTTCACATAACGATTGCATGCAATACATGGATTGGGTGTTCTACCTTCTGTATATTCTTTTATAAAATAATCAATTACATTTTTTCTAAACTCTCCACGAAAGTTCATAACATAATAAGGAATGCCTAAGCTAGATGCCACTCTCCTAGCATCATCCACAGCCGAAAGCCCACAACAACCGCCTTCTTCTTGATCCACTTCTATATCATTTTCCTGCCAGATTTGCATTGTTACACCAATGACATCATATCCCGCTTTTTTTAATAAATAGGCAGCAACGGAAGAATCCACACCGCCTGACATACCAATTACTACTTTTTCTGCCATCTTTTTTCTCCTTTATCTAAATCACACCGTAAGTTCTTTCAACTCATAGAGCCATCATGCTCTTATATTGTATCCATAATATAAGAGAAAGTAAATATTTTTGCTAAGCTGTTTACGAGGCAACCATCATCTTGGCTAGCTTCACCTCGTCTGCACCCAGTGCTTTTTTTGTATGATAAAAAAGGGATTTCCTACCATACAAAAAGATCTGTACAGCTTAAGAATCATGGTCTTTTCTGTACAGATCTTTTTTTACATTTATTTAGGAGTTTCTTATCTTTCAAAGAATACGATTTTAGTATTCTTCTTCTTCCTCATGTTCACTGATATCTGTCTTTGGTTTTTCCAGACCTTCAATTGTAATTCCATTTTTCTGTGCATAATCCCAAAGAGCTGCGTGAATTGCTTCTTCTGCTAATAAAGAGCAGTGAACTTTCACTGGTGGAAGACCATCAAGAGCATCCATAACCGCTTTATTTGTTACTTTCATCGCTTCTTGAATTGTCTTTCCTTTTACAAGTTCTGTTGCCATACTACTTGTAGCAACAGCAGCACCGCATCCAAATGTTTTAAATTTTACATCTCTGATAACTTGATTTTCATCGATGTCAAAGTACACTCTCATAATATCTCCACATTTTGCATTACCAACTGTACCGACACCACTTGCATTTTCAATTTCTCCAACGTTTCTAGGGTTTTGGAAATGATCCATAACTTTTTCACTATACATACTACATTACTCCTTTATTCGTCGATTATGATACATAAACACAACTTTGTATTTTCTATCGTTTTGTGAATCTTAGCTTTATTTTATTGTCCTTAGTTGTTTTTAACAAAATCTTCATATAGTGGGGACATAGAGCGTAATTTAGATACAATCTCTTTTAAACTATCCACTACATAATCCATTTCTTCCATTGTATTTTCATCGCCTAATGTGATACGAAGAGAACCATGTGCAATTTCATGAGGAAGTCCAATGGCTAATAATACATGAGATGGATCAAGAGATCCGGATGTACAAGCAGAACCGCTGGATGCACAAATTCCTTTCATATCAAGCATAATCAGAAGAGATTCTCCTTCAATAAACTGAAAACTTACATTGATATTGTTAGGAAGTCTGTTTGTTTTGTCACCATTTAATCTTGTGTATGGAATCTCTGTTAAAATTCTATTAATTAAGTGATCGCGTAATTCAATTTCTTTCTTTGTACGTTCTTCCATTGTCTGAAATGCAATTTCAATGGCTTTGCCAAGACCAACAATACCTGTCACATTTTCTGTTCCAGCACGACGTCTTCTTTCTTGTGCACCACCATGTACAAAGGAGCGAATCTTTACACCTTTTCTAATGTAAAGGAAACCAATTCCTTTTGGCCCATTTAATTTATGACCACTTGCACTTAACATATCAATATTGCACTCATCGACATTAATTGGAATCTGTCCATATGCCTGAACCGCATCTGTATGGAATAAAATACCATGCTCTTTTGCAATCGCACCAATTTCTTTGATTGGTTCAATCGTTCCGATTTCATTGTTTGCAAACATAATGGAGATTAAAATCGTATCTGGACGAATTGCAGATTTTAAATCTTCAAGACGAACAAAACCATTTTCATCCACATCAAGGTATGTCACTTCAAATCCCATTTGCTTTTCTAAATACTCTGCGGTATGAAGAATTGCATGATGTTCGATTTTTGTTGTGATAATATGCTTTCCTTTATTGCCATAAGCCTCTGCTGTCGCCTTTAATGCCCAGTTATCAGACTCACTACCACCAGCGGTAAAGTAGATCTCTTCTGTTTTTGCACCTAAAGACTTCGCAATATTTTCTCTTACTTCTGTGATTACATTTTTATTGTTTGCGGCAAAACTATACACACTTGATGGGTTTCCAAAATTTTCTGTAAAATATGGAAGCATTGCTTCTACTACTTCTGGTCTTGCTGGTGTTGTTGCTGCATGATCTAAATAAATTACTTTTTTATCCATACGATAATTCACTCCTATTTCTTGCAATCTCTTGTTAGTCTAATTCCTATATAATAATTCCATTCATACTATTTTTCACAATGTCTTGTGCTTTTTTGTGCTGGTGTTGCTTTTGCTTCTTCCACCAATTCTTTGATGGAAATATGATTTACAGTATCATTAATGCTATCATTCATTTTTTGCCACACATATTTCGTTACACAAAAGTTAGCACTTTCACATCCACCTTCATCAGAAAGCTCTGTACAATCCACTGGTCTTAAGTCACCTTCTAATGCTCTTAAAACTGCTCCAACTGAAATATCTTCGGCTGGCTGATTCAATAAGTACCCGCCCTGAGCACCTCGAATACTCTTAATGAGTTCTGCTTTTCTAAGTTTCGCTAAAAGCTGTTCTAAATAGCTGACAGAAATCCCTTGACGTTCTGAAATACTGCTTATAGATACGGCTTCTTTTTCCCCATTAAGTGCAATATCCACCATGGCTCTTAAACCATATCTGCCTTTTGTCGATATTTTCATGCAGTCCCTCCCTTCTTACTCTTCTGTTCTGTTAACATTTTCTCTTATCTCTTTCAACAAAAAAATGCCATAGTACCATAAAAATTCAAAATAATCATTTTCTATATGGATACTCAAAACAGAATACTAAGATTTGTCGGCGTTAAGTTCAATAGAAGTTCTTCTTGTCATTCTCCTATGATTATGGTATGATAGAACAATCTTTAATGTTTTTATATTATCCTATATTTCATACAACAATAACAGATTCTAAACTTTCTTGTCATTTTTGACTCTCTTTTTAATAATTTTTAATCCCGACTAATCTTGTCAACTTTATGTTAGTATAATAGCACTATTGATAATTTCTGTCAACACTTTATCCGTTAAAATCTTATATGTATCCTCAAAAATACAAATTCATAATTTTTTCTTTTTTTGCATAGGCTTACAAAAAGACACCTTTGGTAGCTTATGAAAACAAAAAATCCTTTAATCAAGGGAACTCTGATTCTAACGCTTGCTGGTATTTTATCCCGCATTCTTGGCTTTTATAATAGAATTTTTTTATCTCACTTTATCGGTGCAAAAGAAGTCGGCATTTATCAGCTGATATTTCCAGTCTACTTGCTCAGTTTTAGCATTTGCTGTCAAGGTATTGAAACTTCCATTTCACGTATGGTAGCTTCTTGTCCAGCAAACAATAAAAAACTCCGCCATAGGGTACTGACCACTGGAATCTTTCTTTCCTTTTCCCTTTCTATCATCGCATACTTCATTTTATACTTTTTTGCAGACTCCATCAGTGCCAATATTTTAAATGAACCAGGCTGTGCACTTTGCTTAAAAATCATTTCTTTTTCTATACCATTTGTATCCATTAAGGCTTGTATTCTAGGATATGAACTGGGTATGACACATTCCGTATTGCCTGCTTCTACCCAATTAATTGAACAGATCATTCGTGTCGGTTCCATCTATGCACTTTCCATCACAATGTTTTCTGAAAAAACCGCCACCGCCTCTGTGGCAACATTTGGAATGGTAGCTGGAGAAATTGGTTCCTTTTTCTTTTTACTATTCGCTTTTTTAAAACGAGAACGAAAAGAACGGCATTTTGACGATTCTCACATGATTGGATACCCTTCTCTTTTTAAACAACTCCTTCATGATAGCATTCCTCTCACATCCAATCGTTTAGTTCTGACACTGTTACAAAGTGCAGAGGCAGTCTTAATTCCTTCTGCCTTTCTTGCCTATTATCATAACAAAGACGTTTCTCTTGAATTTTATGGTGTATTAACAGGAATGGTAATGCCTTTTATTTACTTCCCTTCTGCTATTACAAATTCCTTATCTGTGATGCTCTTGCCAACCATTTCTTCTGCAAAAGCTAAAAAACAGGATATGGCAATTTTGTCCGCCTCTTCACGCAGTATCTATTATAGTGTCTTGCTCGGAATCTTCTCCTGCTTTTTATTTTTATTTTATGGAAAAGAACTCGGTTTCTTATTATTTCACAATAAAAATGCAGGAGAACTTTTATTTATGATGTCGCTCATTTGTCCTTTTACATATTTAACAACGACATTAAGCAGTATTTTAAACGGACTTGGAAAAATGGCACGAACTTTTCTTCATAATATGATTTCTTCCGCTGTCATGCTGGGCTTTGTTATACTCACAATTCCCGTTTATGGCATGAAAGGTTTTTTGTGGGGATTGCTCGCCAGCGATCTCATTTTAATCGTTCTTCATTTATTTGTAATTTTGCAATCTACAAAACTTCGTTTTAATCCTTATATTGCCATTGTGAAACCTGTATTCATTGCTTGCATTTCTGGAAGTCTTAGTTTTTTTGCTGTTCCTTTAGTAGAAAATTTTTATCAGCTTTTTATGAAATGCGGAATCTATGGATGCAGTGTATTACTTTTTATGTTTTTATTCGCAAGAAAGGATTTCTCTCTTTAAATTTTCTCCTATATAGAAAAAGCGGAACATTTCTGTTCCGCTAAAAAAATTTCTTCTTATAACACATTTGTTTTCTTTAAAACATGACTTTGTACAAACACTCCTGATTTCTCTAATACTTTCATAAGAGCAATTCCCAATACTCCACAAGAAAGAACCTCACCGATTCCCACTGTCAACATCATCATAGGAATTGGCAACGGAATATTGTATCCATATTTTAAAACAAATGGCACTAATATTGTATTTGCTAAAATTGGAGCAATTGGTGCTATATACTTATGCCTTCTTAACATATAAGTGCCGATAGCTCCTATCAAGGTTGCAATCGTTCCAACCAAAACATCCAGAATAATTCCTCCCCCTAAAAGATTACCTAATAAGCATCCAATAAAGAGTCCTGGAATGGCTGCCGGTGTAAAGACTGGAAGAATTGTAAGTGCCTCTGATACACGCAATTGAACTTCTCCGAATCCAAATGGTGCTAATACCACCGTTATTACGACATATAACGCTGCAATAATCGCAGATTGTGCGATCCACATTGATTTTGTTTGTTTCATTTTTATCATCCTCTAGTTTTGTTTTAGGTGTGGAAGGTTTCGAACACACCAGTGAATAGTTACAAAATGCTGTATTCATAAGGAAAGACAGCTTTCTAACTATATCATAAGTTAATACGAAAATCAAGATAGCTAACTTTTAATACTTATTAGAACTATCATGAATTGGATCTTCCATTATTGCTAATGGCTCTCCTCCATACGAATCCACAGCTTGTTCCGCCATATGCTCTGGTTCGTTCACTTCATTCCCATACCTTAAATTAAAATATCCAACTAATTTCTTCAATTGTTCTGCTTGCATTGATAATTCTTGACTTGCCGCTGCACTTTCTTCTGCACTTGCACTATTTGTCTGCACAACATCGCTGATTTGATCAATTCCAATGGTCACCTGCTCAATGGCTTCCGCCTGTGTTTTCGATGCCTCAGTTATTTTATTGATGGAACTTGTAATGGATTTAGAACCTTCTACTGCATTCATCAACGCCTCTGCTGTTTCTGTTACAATTTGGATACCATTTTTCACTGCAACTAACGAACTATCAATTAAAACAGCTGTATTTTTGCTCGCCTCAGAACTTTTGCTCGCTAAGTTTCGCACTTCATCCGCTACAACAGCAAATCCTTTTCCTGCTGTACCAGCTCTTGCCGCTTCAACAGCAGCATTCAATGCCAAAATATTAGTTTGGAACGCAATATCTTCGATGGTTTTAATAATTTTACTAATCTGATTGGAACTATTATTAATCTCTTGAATTGCCTGTACTGCTTGTTCCATTTTGATATTGCTCTCTTCCATAGCTCTCATGACTTCATGAATATTGGTATTGGCTTCTTGAGCATTGCTAGCATTTTCTTTGACCCTTGACGATATATCATTTACCGTAGCTGCTAGTTCCTCAATGGCACTGGCTTGTTCCATAGCTCCTTGGCTTAATGTTTGAGCCCCAGAAGAAACAACTTCTGAACTAGAAGACACTTTATTGGCAGTATTCGTAATCTCTACCAGAGTTGTATTGACAGCATTTGCTGCACTTACAATGCTTTCTGCCATTTGAACAAAATTGCCTCGATAGTCCATGTTGCTTTTTACGTTCAAATCTCCTTTTGAAAACCGATCCATATTATCTTCAATTTCTTCAACATAGCTCTTTAATGTCTGAACCGTATTTCTCATACAATCAGCTAAAATTCCTAATTCATTTTTAGATTGATACTCAATCTGTACATCCAGATTACCAGATGCCATCTGATCTGCACTATCTTTTAATTCCTCAATTGGAGTAAGGATTCCTTTACTTAGACGAATTGCAATCGTTATTCCCATAATAATCGCAATAAGAAATGCTACAAATAGCCCTCCACGCATTGCAATAGAACCTGTGATTAAATTAGAAGTAGTGGTATCTCCTTGCTCTTTTACTTCTGTTAACATCTCCTCTAATACACTATCCAATTCCTCCAATTTGGGCTTCAATTCATTTTCAATTCTGCTAATAAGAACTGCATTTTTCTTTTGTGTAGTAGAATCTTTTGCATCCATCATAATATCGCTAAATATTGGATCAATTTCTTGTACCAAACGATTTACTTTTTCTAAATTTTCAGTCTGAACATCCGAATACTGTGGCAAGGTTGCAATCAGCGCTTTTAGTGAATCCGCTGTTGCTTGCACTTATTCTGCTGCTTCTGTTGTTGTAGCTTGATCGAGTGTGCCTGCACAACGATATAATCCTTTTTGTGCAGACTCAAACGCTTGAACTATTGAATTCAATGTACTTGTTTCCATAAAGGTTGTACTTGTATATTTTTGTAAACCTCTTTCCAACATACTCATTCCAACTAAACCGATTAAGCCTAATAGCATAGATAATAAAATACTTAATCCAAATCCTATCAAGAATCGATTTCTTAATTTCATATTTTCCATACCTTATACCTCTTCTCTTTCGTTGTTATTGAATTTTTAGTCAATTGCTCTTTCTATCACTCTATTACTACCACAAGAAATGCACCTTGTGAATTTCTCACGTTTTCAGGAAATGACCAAATATCTCAATTTAAAAAGTTTTTCTTTTTCTAAATTCATTTTTGGCTCAATTCCTTTGTGCAAATAACAGTATGTTAAAACATCTCCCTTCCTTCATTTTTTAGAAAAATTTTCATTTAGTATGATATCTCCAATCAGAGATTATACTTTAGTTTTATGATACCTCTTTTTTCGAATGTTTACAACAAGTACCATTCCTATTTTTTCCATGTTGATGGCACAAATAATAATAAAATTGGGAATAATTCCAACCGTCCTGCCAACATATCAAAGGATAACACTAATTTTGATAAAACGTTGAAATTTCCAAAATGCCCCATTGGTCCAACAAGAGATAATCCTGGTCCAATATTGTTAAGGGCAGAAGCGACTGCCGTAAAATTCGTCACCAAATCAAAATTATTTAAACAAACAACAAGAACGGATGCTACAAAAACAAGAATATAACCCGCAAAATATGTGTTGATAGAACGCAATACATTATGTTCTACTTTTTTATCTTCAAATTTGATGACTCGAATTCCTCTTGGATGAAGAATTTGATATACTTCTTTAAAAAATGTCTTAATTATAATGGCAAAACGGGATACTTTGATTCCCCCACCTGTACTTCCAGCACAAGCACCAACAAACATCAGAACAACCAATAAGCCTTTAGAAAAGGACGGCCATTGATCAAAATCCACTGTGGAATATCCTGTTGTCGTTATAATGGATGCCACTTGAAATGCAGAATGATGAAATGCCATAAACCAACTAGAAAACATATGATGTACATTAATGGTCACAGAAATCACTACAAAGGCGATAACACCGATATAATACCGCATTTCTTCACAGTGCAATGCCTGTTTCCACTTTTTAGCAAAAATCAAATAATATACATTAAAATTGACTCCAAATAAAATCATAAAAACAGTGGTTACCCCTTGAATATAAGTGGAATATCCTCCAAGGCTATCAGATTTAATTCCAAATCCTCCCGTTCCAGCTGTTCCAAAACTAGTCGTTAACGCATCAAATAATGGCATTTTCCCTAGCAGTAACAAAACAACCTGAATCACTGTCATACAAAAATATATGCCATATAATAATTTCGCCGTAGTTTTAATTTTTGGAACAAATTTTTCAACGGAAGGTCCAGGGCTCTCTGCCTTCATCAATAAAATATTGTAACTTCCTGATAATGGTAAAATAGCAAGCATCAAAACAAGCACTCCCATACCACCAATCCAGTGAGTAAAACTTCTCCAGAAAATACAAGTATGAGAAAGTGCCTCCACATCTGCTACAATACTCGCTCCTGTCGTTGTAAATCCCGATACTGCCTCAAAAAAGGCATCGACAAAATGTGGAATTTCTCCCGATAAAACAAAAGGCAGGGCACCCATAACACTAAGGGCAATCCAACTAAGGGCAACCGTTACAAAACCTTCTCGTGCAAAAAATACTTTACTCTTTGGCTGCCTTCTCGTTCCAATGAACCAAAAAGCTATGCAAAGTAACATGGTTATAAAAAATGCCCAGCCTGATTTTTCTCGATAAATAATAGCAACAAGACATGGTAAAGAGAGAAATAACGCTTCAAATCCCATCACGCATGCTAAAATATAACGGATAATTGCATAATTCAAAACTCTCTCCTACCTTTCTTTTAAAATATCTTGTATATCATCCAGTCCTGTATGGGTCGTTACGACAATCACAACATCTCCCACTTTCATAACATCTTGTCCTCTTGGGAATATAATCGCTTCATCTCTTATAATACAACCGATTAACAAATTGCTTTTTAACTGCATTTCTTCAAAGGTTCGTCCTATAATCGGACAATTGTCATAAATTCGAAAGGCTAATGCTTCCACTTTATTATTAATAATCTTATACAGTGTTTCCACATTGCTTCCATACGAATTCTGTTTTGCCCGAACATACTGTAAAATAGTGTTGGCGGTCAAATACTTTGGATACACCACACTTCCTAAATTGAGATCGTCGATCACTTCTTCAAATCGCAAATGATTCACTTTCGTCACAATTTTTGCGTTGGAATATCTTTTGGCATATAATGCGAGCATAATATTTTCTTCATCCAAATTTGTAAGAGATGCAAAGAAATCCATCTGTCCTATTCCTTCTTCTTCCAACATTTCTTTTTCTGTTCCATCCCCTTCGATAATCACAGCTTTTGGAAGAAGTTCACTCAGTTCTTCACAACGACTTTTTTCTTTTTCAATAATACAGACTTTAATCCCAGATTCTAAAAGCATTTCTGCCAAATAATATGCAATTCTACTTCCACCAATCAACATGGCTTTCTTTACTTTTGGCACTTGAATTCCAATTTTGCTAAAGAAATGATTGACTTGATGATAAGAGCCAATAACCGAAATGTTGTCATTTTCTTGTAAAACAAAACTTCCATCTGGAATGACAATTTCTTCTTTTCTCTCAACAGCACATACAAGAATATCAGAGCCTGTTTTCTTAGAAATATCCATCACTGCACATTGGTGTAAACTACTTCCGATTGGTATTCTCACTTGTAAAAGTTCTACTCGCTCTTTTGCAAAAGTATCCACTTTAATAGCAGAAGGAAATCGAATCAATTTTGCCATTTCCTGTGCAGCCGTCTTTTCAGGATTAATAATCATAGATAATCCAAGTTCTTCCCGCAAATATCGCATTTCTTTATAATAAATTGGGTTTCTTACACGTGCGATCGTTTTACAATCTCCTGCCTTTTTCGCCATAAGACAGCAAAGAAGATTCTTTTCGTCGGAATCCGTCACTGCGATTAAAAGATCCGTATCTCGAATACCAGCCTCCATTTGAATATAGTAACTGACACCATCCCCAACAATTCCCATCACATCACAACTTGTAGAAACTCTCTCTAAAATTTGCTGATTCCTATCAATTAATGTAATCTCATGTCCCTCTTGGTTTAACTGTTCTGCTAGACTGCTTCCTACTTTACCACAGCCTACGATGATAATTTTCATTTCTTCCTTTCACCCTTCTTTCACTTTTTCTGTCCCAGGAATTAATATATAATTTGGACAGTTTATCTATTATAACATAGTTTTTTTATTTGTCCATATGGTGTAAATGACTATCCAGCTCTCTTTACACTTTCTTTATTTAAGAGAACAATACACAAAGAAAAAAGCACAAGGATTGATATTTTTCTTTCTCATCAATCCCTGTGCTTCTTCATGACTTATTTTTATAAAGAAATATGAAACAATTCCATAAATTCTTCTTCTGTTATGATTGGTATTCCCAATTCCTTTGCTTTTTTATTTTTAGAAGAATTGGATGTGTTATCATTATTAATCAAATAATTTGTCTTACCTGTAACAGAACCTGTTACCTTTCCACCAAACTGTTCAATGACCGCTTTTACTTCATTTCTATTTTTAAAATGTTCCACTGAGCCTGTGATAACAAAAGTAAGTCCTTCCATCTTTTGCTCCACTTGTGCATCTTCTTCTGGCTTTTCTATACTCAATTCCTGTAATAACTTTTGAATTACCATCTCGTTATGCTCATTTTCAAAATAGTCCACAATACTCTTTGCAATAATCTCCCCAATGCCATCAATGGTAACCAGTTCCTCTTCCTTTGCTTCTTTCAAAGTTTCTAATTCATACTGATATTTTTTACAAAGCATTTTTGCATTGGATAGACCAATATTTGGTATTCCTAAACTATAAATAAAACGTGGTAATGTTGTATTGCGTGCTTTATTGATGGATTCTATCAGCTTGTCATAGGATTTCTTTCCAAATCCTTCTAATGCAAGTATCTTCTCTTCATACTGTTCTAACTGGAAGAGATCATATAATTCATTTAAAAACTTCTGCTCAATAAATTTATTCAAAGTCATTTCTGACAAACCATCGATATTCATGGCATCTCTTGATACGAAATGAGAGAACAATTTAATTTTCTTTGCTGAACAAAATTCATTTGTGCAGTATAAAGAACGAACACCGTTTACATCCTGTATTCTCGTATTTCCACCACAAGCAGGACAATGCTCTGGAATAGGCAAATTGCCACTCTTTGTTAAGTTTTCTGCCACTTGTGGAATAATCATATTCGCTTTATATACAGTGATGGTATCACCGATTCCAAGTTGTAATCCCTCTAAAATACTGATATTATGAAGGCTTGCCCGACTAACTGTTGTTCCTTCTAATTCCACTGGATCAAAAATCGCAACAGGATTAATAAGCCCTGTTCTTGACGGGCTCCACTCCACTTCTACCAACTTTGTTTTTGCAATTTCATCCGCCCATTTAAAAGCGATAGAATCTCTTGGAAATTTGGCTGTTCTTCCAAGACTTTTCCCATAGGCAATATTGTCATATACTAAAACAAGTCCATCGGATGGAAAATCATTGCTCGCAATTCTATCTGCAAATTGCTTTACAACTTCTTCAATCGTATCTGCTGAAACTCTTTTATACTCCACCACTTCAAATCCTTGTTCTTTTAAAAACTTAAACTGATTCTCGATGGAGTTATGAAAATCCATCTCTCCTGCTTCTACAAGATTAAATGCAAAAAAATGAACATTTCTTTTCGCCGTAATTTCATTGTTTAATTGTCTAACAGAACCGCTGCACAAATTTCTAGGATTTTTATATTTTGACTCCACATCTTCAATTTCTGCGTTGATTTTTTCAAAATCAGAATACTTAATAACAGCTTCCCCTCGCAAGATCATTCTGCCTTCATAAGAGATTCTCTTTGGGAGATTGACAAAGGTCTTGGCATTGTTAGTGATAACCTCTCCTACCTCTCCATTTCCTCTTGTAACAGCTTTGATCAGTTCGCCATTTTCATATGTTAAAACAATGGTAAGACCATCTAACTTCCAAGAGAGCAACCCCTCTTGATCTTTTAACCATTCTTTTAAGTTCTCCACTTCTTTTGTCTTATCAAGAGAAAGCATTGGTGAACTATGATGTTCTTTTTGTAGTTCACTGAGCAATTCGTATCCAACTCGCATCGTTGGACTATTGGCATACACGATCTTTGTTTCTTTCTCTAAAGCACTCAATTCATCATATAACGCATCATATTCAAAATTGCTCATGATTTCCCGATCTTCTTGGTAGTATGCCTTACTTGCCTCGTTTAGAATTTTTATTAGCTCTTTGATTCTCGCTATTTTTTGTTCCATTGCCTCTCTCCTTTAAAAGCATTTGACTGAGTTGTTTTAATTCTTTACCTGTAACATCTCGATAAGTTCCAACTTTTAGGTCGCCTAATTCCACATTCATAATCCGCACTCTTTTTAGTGTCGTAACTTGGTATCCTAAATATTCACACATCCTTCGGATTTGGCGATTTAGTCCCTGTGTTAAAATAATGCGGAAAGAACATCTTCCCTCTTTTTTTATTTTACAAGGTCTTGTTACCGTTCCAAGAATCGGCACACCTTCAGCCATCTTCTTCAAAAAAGAATCTTCAATCGGCTTGTTCACTGTAACAATATATTCCTTTTCATGGTAATATCTAGCTTTACAAATGCGATTTGCTAGTTCTCCATGATTCGTAAGCAAAATCAGCCCTTCTGAGTCTTTATCAAGTCTTCCAACTGGATAAATCCTCTCTGGATATTGAATATAATCTATAATATTATTTTTTTCTCTTTTTTCTGCGGTACATACAATACCCTTTGGCTTATGAAAAGCAATTAAAACCAAATTGTCCTGTCGCTTAATTTCCTTACTATTGACAGTAACTTTTTGTCCCTTTTGTACTCTTGTTCCAGAAATCGCAGTTTTTCCATCAACTTTTACTTTTCCCTGTTCAATTAAAGTATCCGCTTGTCTTCTTGAACAAATTCCAGCATCACTTAAATATTTATTTAGTCGAATTCCATTTTCCAAATCGGATTTGTTTGCGTCCTGTAAAATCGACCGTTTGCTTTTTATGGTCATGTTGTCCTCCTATATTATCATGATATTCCCCCATCAAACAAATACCAATCGTTCCCTTTCCAAATTTGGCTCCCATATCAGGATTCGCCGTCTGAATTAAAACAGAAGAATGTGGATACCTTCTTATTAAATGTGCAGATACCGCCTTTGCCTGTTCTGGTACATCACCATGTAAAATGCAAAACTGTAACGCATTCTCTTTTACGGTTCCCAATCTTTGTTCCATCATTTTGATCATTTTAATAAATGCTTTTTTGTTATTGCGAATATCTTTTATTTTATGACAAAAACCATTTTCATTCATTACAATCACTGGATTTTTTCTCATAACGCGATGAAGCAGTACTTCTTTTTGTGTCATTAGCCCAATTTTTGACAGGTAAGGCAAATCTGCAAGAAAAAATACCGCCCAAAAACCTGTCTTTGTCTTTTCAATCCATCCCATGATTTCATCCAGAGTTCTACCATTTTTTTTCATGGCAACCGCACTCATAATCATAAGCCCTAGTCCCATAGAAATTGTTCGGGAATCCAACTCTATAATTCTTGCATGGGAATATTCTTTTCGCAATTCTTCAATTGCTTGATGCAAATTCTCATACCCCGGGTTGAAACATCGAGCTGTACCAATGTGCAAAATATCAAGCCCTTCTTCTAAATAACTGCGAAATATGTCTTTTATGCGTTCCACTTCACAGTCCATAATTTTAGGAATACTGCCTGCTTGAATTTTCTTATAAAAATCACTCGGCTTAAGACTGACTCTCTCCCCATATACTACATGGTCAATCTCGTAAAAATATGGTATTACCCCTATATGATTTTTGTCAATATACTCTCTCGACAAATCAGAATTTGAATCTGTAGTAATTGCATAATTCCTCATCTCACTACTTCTCCTTCGCTGATCTTTTTGCCTTTTCATTGTTTTCTGAAAAAACTTATCTCTTGGAACATTTTATCATAAATTCTATATGAATGCCATTGTATAACTATTAAAAAACTCTAAACTTCCTATTGTAAATATAAATCTTATTTTTACTAGTTTTGCATCCTTTACAAACGATAAAAAGGAGCCGTAAAACGGCTCCCTCAGACTGTAGACAAAGTTGGTATTGGAGCAAAGCTCCATACCAACTTTTCTATTTTCATAAAATATTCTTTTAAATATCTAAAATAATGGAATATAT
>CASDVE010000042.1 GCA_949284175.1 uncultured Eubacteriales bacterium | reverse complement strand
CAAGATATTTTCACCAAGGGATAAGTGCACCCTTTTTTAGTCCTAAAATATAATCAATATTTTTTAAATTTCTTATTGACATTTATTAGCTGGACTTTTATATAAAAAAAGTGTTGCAAAAATCTTTATCAATTTTGCAACACTTTTTTGCATCTTTTTTTATTATAGTCAATCACCACTGGAAAATCAAGATAGGAACGTTATTGTTTCAAAATAGACTGCCAACTTTGTGGTTATGCCAACCCCAATTGCCATAGCAAGTGGAATTGCACAAAGCAAAGCAACGCTAGAAATAATACCTGCTCTTTTCTTTCTCTTCTTATGGTGCTTCATTTGTTCTAAACGGATTTTAAACCCTTTTAAATCCCTATTATTTATGTAGACAACTTGACAACATGACTGAAAACGCTCTCCATTTAAAAACATTTGTAAAACACGGGCATATCTTTTCGGACTAAAATCAAATGATTTTCGAAACATCGTTTCCTCTACGGAACACTCCACCCAATTGGATATTTCATTGAAATACATCTGCACTCCAAAATCAAATATAAAAATTGTCTTTAATACGTGTAAAATTCGAGCTGTCCTCAAATCCTTTTGTATGTAATGAACCATTTCATGAGCCAGCACATATTTAAGCTCTTCCTTTGAAAGAGCAATATTGGGCAAATAAATGGCACTTTGTTCCACTCCAGCTAACATGGGCGAAGTAATACAATCATTGATGAATACTTGAATCTGCACTCCTTTTGGCACTCGGTACTCTCTCTTGATCTCTCCCATACAACAATCCAACTCTGGATGGGTACATGGATAACTTGTCCTGTTTAGGTTTTCCATATACTGCTTTTGTAGACTTCTTTTTCTCTTAATATAAAATATAACACCAAAACAAAATACTAAAATACTCCCATAGTATTGCCAATAATAACTCCTTACATGAGAATCATATAAACCAAATGGTCTTCCTTGTTCCACTATCAATAGACGTAGGAAATACGCCGGAGTTAAATAACAAAATAAGCATCCCTTCAATAGCCTATAATATAATATTGACGATACATCATTTCCCATAAAGTAACGAATGCCTTTTACAATAAGAAACGCAATGTTTCCAGCAATCGTCATCTCTAACAACGTTAGTATAAAATCATGCATTGGAAATTCCTTCTTTTATCTTAGTTTCTAATTGTTTTATTTCATATCTTATGATACCTACACTATACCATATGTTACTTTGATTCTTATGACTTTTTTAGAAATTTCGACAAAAAATTTTCTTTTCCAACGATGAACAATATAAATATCCTCATCCATTTAGGAATCCTCATAGATGGAGCAATGATAATATGCTTTATAGGCTTCTTGTACCATATTTCCTAAAGTACTGTTGCCCACAACTAAAAATACCCAAAAGGAACACCGATAATAGTTTCTCGCTTTCTCTTTCTCTCCTTTTTTCATAAGAATATCCGCTTTTTCACATAAAAATATACCGAGCATATCTCCTCGATAGCTATTTTTATCCACATCAATTCCTTTTTGACACATGCCATAGGCTTCTTCGTATTCCCCTTTTTCCTCTAATACTAAAGCTAGATTATAAAGAATCACTCCAACATTGCTATTATAAAATACCCAATTCACCCCTCCACTTTTATAGTACTTTAATAGTTCTCTCCATATTTGAATTGCCTTCTCTAACTCTCCCATTTTCCTATAACAGATGGCAATATTATTTAAAATAATCCCTTCTTGCTTGGCCAAATGATATAAAAATGGATTTTCTCCTCTTTTTTTCGTCAAATATAAGACTTTTCTCAGTTCTATTAACGTTTCTTCTGGCGATAATTCTTCCCCTAGAAACTGAATTAATGTTTCTGTCAACTGAAAATATTGCTGATTGTAATTGGTCTGTTTAATCGGAAACTTTTTTAATTGCTCTAATAGCTCCCTTGCTCTATCCAGCCTTTTTTTCATCACTTGAAATTCTATTTCATGTTTGAGTTCCAATAGCTGAAAATCTTCATCCAGCAATGGGTTTTGATAAAATTCATGGATAACGCCCACTTCTTTTGTCAGTTCTTGAAATTTCTTATGATTCACTTTTCTCTTTTTCGTTTCAATTCTTGAAATGCTCTCTTGACGATACGTATAAGAAGCCAATTCACCTTGTGAAAGAGCGTAAGTTTTTCTCATTCCTTTTACAATTTCCCAATCAAGAGAAAACTCTTGCAAATCCGACTCAATAAAATAAAACGAGTCCTCATAAACTTCATATGCTTCATACACCTTCGTTAAATACTTATATTGATTTTTTAATAATAAAAGTTCCTCCTCTTCCCTTCCTAGCCGTTCATAGGTATAAATCATCCAAAAAAGAACGGCTTTCATACCAACTAGCCTCATATTCCTCTCCATATAAGTTTTCGCCTTTTTACAAAAAGAAAGCATTTCTTCATATCTCTCTTGTGTAACATATACTTCGGCCAACACTTCACATAGTTTTGGATAAATATCTCCTTTGATGGACATATCGTTTTGTTTATGTCCTGTATAATTTTTTAATCCTTCTATCAAAAGTTGCGTTTGTTCTCTCTCTTCTTTCCCATACTTATAGTTCAGTCGATAAAAGAGAAGCAATAATTTAATCTCTTCTCCTCCAAGCATAATATTATGATCGATGCTTTCTTGTAAATCCATCTGAACGGTGCAGGCAATGCTCTCCTCTAAGGAATGAATACCTTCTTTTATCATCCCTTGTTCTATTTGTAAAATAGATTTTATATAGAGTATATATTGTTTATGTAAGGGAGTTGGCTTACAGCTCTCTTGATACTTCAAAAAGCATTCATTGACCGCCTGCCAATCTTTCTTTCTAACCATCTTTTGAATTTGATAACGTAACTCCAATAATTCATATTCCTTTTGGGATACGATATATTCAAAATATTTGTTTGTTTTACCAACTCGATTCAAAAGCCGTTCTAACAAAAAATAATCTGGCACTTTATTTCCCATTAAAATTTTGGATAATTCGCTTTGAGAACAAAGACCTCTGCATAATTCCTTTTGCACTTGATTATTTTCAATTAAATTTTTCCAAATTAATGTTCCAATTTTTTGTATCACTGTTCTATTTCGCTTTCTATACCCTTCTCATTCCCACACTACAATTCTAAACAAAATAACTTCCCCTATCCTATGGCAATTGTCAACTTTTTCTTCCTTAACTCTTTATTTTCATTATAGCATAAATATACCAAATGATCGATATTCTTCCTATTCTGAAACAAAGATACTGCTTTTTATAACAGAAAAATAGAGCAAAATCCAAATCTATTTTTCAGACTTTGCTCTATCTCTTTATCATAAAACACCAAATATCAAATTCATTGCATCTCAATTAAAGAGCGGATCACATTTTCATAGAGTTCTTCCTCTTCCCTATAAAAACATCGTTCATCAATTGTATAATCTCCATCAACAATACAGGCAAAACGCCCCTCTTTATTGGATACAGGTGTTTCGCTTATGCCCTTTCTTAATAATTCCACTTTTGGATAGGATGCTTGTTTACAGCCTTCAATGAGAATAAAATCCATCTCTTGAAATTCTTCTATGAATTGTTCTAAAGAACGTTCTTCTTTTTGAACACGCATCCACTGTGTCTTTGAAAATACTACACTTGCCTGTGCTCCCGCTTGATAATGCTGAAAATTATCTTCTTTATAATGTTTCGTATCAAAATCATGTCCATCATGTTTTATCACTGCAACCCGATAATTTTTCTCATGTAAGTAGGCGGTTAACTCTTTTACAAATGTGGTTTTTCCTGTATTTTTCAAGCCACAAATTTGTAGAATATAAGGTTTTTTATTGGCATTTAATTCATATGTCATTCCATCACGCTTTCTTCATCCACATATACATATTTAGTAGAACGTAAAATATAATTCCTGTTGTTAGATACGTCTGGATTCCTGCTAACTGTGTAAGCCCTGCTCCAATCGCCGTATACCCATTGGCTGTAAAATATCCTGCCATTTTAGAAGACGCTACAATCCCAATTGCCATTGGGAATGTCATTCCTGCAAAGGCTGGTGTAAAATCAAAAGAAAAGAACTTTGGCAGTTTCCAAATAATAAAAATCAATGCAAGTAACACTGCAATATATAGGTAAGATAATAAAATGAAATTCGGTTCTTGATTCGTATTAAGATAAGAAACAACGCACAAAGAACTCGGTGCTAAAACAATTGCCTGTGTATGATAAAAACCATTTTGTAACGGAACTTTTACCAGCCGATAAATCATAAAGGGAATTAATAATGTGAAAATACCGATTCCGTAGTACGTAATCACATTCAAAAGTTCTGGCTGATTCATACTCCCACCAACGACAACAGATACCATAATTCCATTATACGTCACAAAGTAACTCGGTACAAAGGTTTCTTTTTGTACTCCTTTTACTATATTTCGATACGTAAAGACTACAATATGAATCCCATGCAGTATAATTCCTGTAAGCCAAAATGCTTTTCCAAAGGCTGGAAACCATGTAAAATAATAGCTTCCTAAAATCATCATAAGCATAGTAAATCCAGCGTATAAGCTACTTGGCACTGTTTGCACATACTCTTCTTTTACTGTGCTCCATTGTGTTACAATTCGAATAAGAAAAAGTAGCCAAATGACTGTTGCAACTACCATCGTAATGTGGCGTACCCATCCATATCCTAAGGAAAGATAGATATTGGATAAAGTACAAGCCCCCACCATTGTTGGCAAAAGTGGTACTGGTAACTTTTTTATTTTATTCATTTATTTTCTCCTATTACTCCTATCAATCTTTAAAATCGCCTCTTTTTTCTACAATTATTATTTTTTAATTTTCCCTTTTTTCATATGTGAACTCAAAATTGTCCGTTATATGAAAGAAATCAGAATAATCAATGTCAAAGAGTGGCTTTTTCACCTTTGAAACATCGATCTTTTCTCGGATGAGTTGGGTTAAAATCCCCGCATAGGACAAATCCCCCTGTAATAATGCCCCATGAATCACTCCATCTTTATGAATGATTTTTTTATAATTGCCCTTTTCATCCTGACTCATTTCCACTTGATACGTATCATCGTATCCATACGTTTTTCCAAGTGATAGGGTTGGAATGCCTAAGAAATTCATGGTGGACTTACTAGCAAAAAAGTCATCCAAAGATTTTTCAATTCCACACATATTATAAGCGGCAATGATCCCTTCTTTTACTGCAACTGGCCAAATTGGACTCTTTCCGCTAACATCTCCAGCTCCATATACGTTTTCCTTATTTGTCTTTCCATGAGCATCATAAATAAGCCCAAACCGATCACATAAAATACCACTATTTTCTAAAAATTCAACGTTGGAACGAACGCCAGCACAACAAATGAGCAAATCACATGGTAACTCTGTGCCATCTTGCAAGATAACACCAACAACACGTTCTCCCTCCATTTTAAGAGAGGCAATGCCTGTCCCATAAAATTGTTTTACTCCTTCTTTTTCAAAAGCGTCTTGATATGTTTTAGCGGATACCGCATCAAGCTGAATTGGCAACATGCGATCTCCCATCTCCACCAGCATCACATCTTTTTTATGAGGTAAAAGACCTGCAATCACATCAATACCAACAAGTCCTCCTCCCATCACAACGATATGTTCCACCGTTGGAAGAACTCTTTCAATTGCCAAAACATCTTCAAAGTCACGAAATCCTACTACGTTTTTAGCCTCTTTTAATCCTTGAATTGGAGGAAAGAAGGAATGAGAACCGCTGGCGATTAAAAGACGATCATATGGCACTACACTGTTATCATCCAATGTGATCCTTTGGGTTTCACTATCCACATGGATAACGGCTCTTCCCTTCTTCCAATCAACCCGATATTTTTCTATAAAATCAAGCTCCACAAAACAAAGTTGCTCTAAATTGCGAATCCCTTTTAAATGATGGTACAAAATACATCTTGAATAAATGTCTTTATCTTTTGAGATTAAAACAATTTCATCGTCTTTTCTCAATTCTCTTACTGTCTTGATAGCATTAATTCCTGCTGCACTAGCTCCAATCACTACATATCGCACGTTGCATCCACCTCCCCAAATGTAATTGCTTGCATTGGACACTGTTCTACACACATGGGCTCTGCACTTCCATCTTCTGTTCGATGCACGCACATATTACATTTCATAATCTCTTTTTGTGCCAAAGAGTCACTCTTTAACACCCCATATGGACATGCCATAATACACATATAACAACTGGCACATTTATTTTTATCATACTGAACATAGCCTGTTTCTTTATCTTTATACATAGCCCCTGTCATACAAGTGTACACACATTCTGGATGTTCACAGTGACGACAAAAGATCGGTGCTGGTTTATTCTCAGAATCCACAGTGATTCTATTTCTTGAATCACTGGATTCATGAGCAACACAACATGCTGTTACACAGGTTAGACACCCGATACATTTTTTGCGATCAATTTTAATTCGTTTCATCTCTCGCTCACTTCTCCTCTCTGAAAATACGCTGACTTATTTTACCAGTTCTATATTAACAGCTACCATTTTATAAGATGGCTCCTTTGAATACGCATCATAAATAGATGGTGTCAATAAATTACATTCAATGTAATGGAGTGGTGCAAATAATTCATGTTCTCCCACAAACTCGCTCAACTGGGCTATAAAAATTGCACTTTGTCCATTGCTAGAAGACACTTTAATTCTATCATGATGCTCAATGCCTTTTTCTTTTGCAAGATTTGGATGGATATTGACATATGCCTCTTTAGAACAAGAGTCCGCTACCACTTTAATTTCTCTCGTTCTTGTCTGTGTATGCCACTGCCCCACACTTCCTCTACCAGTATTTAAAACATATGGATATTCTTCTGTCAACTTTACTGGATTTTCTCTTACTGCCTCAAAAACAAAGTTTGCCTTCTTATCCGCAGTAAAAAAGTTGCCATCTTCATATAATCTTCTTTGATCCTCTCCCTTTCCTGCTCCCTTTGGAAATGGCCATTGAATCCCTTTGCTATGTGCCAAATCTTCATACTCAATTCCTGTAATGTCACAAGGCATTCCTTTCGTACAGGCTCTCATAAAGGTAAACGCATCCTTTGGAGTTTTCCATTTCTCTTCGATGTCTTTTAATCCAAGAGCTTTTGCAACCCCATAAAAGATCTCATAATCAGTGCGTTCATTCTCTTCTTTTTCAATGGCAGGACGAACAGCAGAAAGACGGCGTTCCAAATTGATCACTGTTCCTTCTTTCTTAACCCCTGGAACAGCAGGCAAGTAAATATGACATTCTTTGGATGTATCCGTATCCCCATAAATATCTTGTACAATAAGCAGTTCTAATTTCTCCATCGCCTCTTTAAAAGTATCATTGTTGATCCAGGAATGACGAGGATTGGTACAGACAACCCAAAGTGCTTTAATTTTTCCTGCGTTAATATTTTCAATGATCTGATTATAAGGGATGGTTGGCTTATCAATAAGTAGACTTTCTTCTACTTCCAATGCTTTTGCAACCTGTTGTCTTCGCACTGGATTATCAAAATCACCGCCACCAAATAGTCCTGTTGTATTACTAAATAATCGTGAACCCATAGCGTTACTCTGACCAGTAATAGAGTTAGCCCCCGTTCCTGGTCTTCCAATATTTCCAGTCATCAGTGCAAGATTAATAATCGCTTGTGCACTTCTCACTGCCTCATATCCTTGATTGATTCCCATCGTCCACCAAAAAGAAACTCTTTTTCCACTGTGTATTAATTCCACTAATTCTTGAATTTTCTCTACTTCCAAACCACAAATTGGAGCGATTTTCTCAATCGGATAGTCTTTTACAAAATCTTTAAATTCTTCGAAATGATTGGTATGCTCCTTGATAAAAACATGATCAAGATAATCTTTTTGAATCAGTTCGTTGGCAATTCCATAAAGAAGTGCTAAATCACTTCTATGACGGATTCCATACCAATAGTCTGCATTTTTTGCAGTTTCTGAACGACGTGGATCGATTACAATTACTTTTTTATCTTTATTATTTCGAACACGTTTCCATAAAATTGGATGAGCAACGACTGGGTTTGCTCCAATAAAAATAATCGTATCGGAAAGTTCAAGATCTTGTAATGTATATCCTGGTGCATCAAACCCAAAACTCTGCTTATGGGCAACAACGGATGTGGCCATACATAGACGGGTATTGCCATCCATATTCGCTTTCAAATGATTTCGCATCATATGCCCAAAGATTCCAAATTCCTCTAATGTCATTTGTCCTGTACTAAGACCAGCTACACTGTCGTTTCCGTATTTTTCTTTTATATCTAATAATCTAGTAGCAACTTCTTGATATCCTTCTTCCCAAGAAACATGACGAAATGTACCATCCGCTTGTTTCAGACGTGGAAGTGGATTTGGTTTAAAGAGGGAATGCTGTTTATCCAGAGAGATTCCTTTTATACAACTAAATCCATTGTTTACAGGATATCCTTTTGTAGGTACGACTTTTACAATCTGATTGTCCTCAACATAAAAATCCAAATTACAATCGATTGCACAATAGTTACAGGATGATTGTATCTTCTTCATATTTCTCCTTTTCTCCTTTGCTTTTTTTCTCCTAAATGTTACTCTTATTATAAATGAAATGTTTATCTTTTGTCAAAATAAGCATTTTATCCATATCGGTTATTATTGTTTTACTTCACTTCTTTACAAACACAATATTTTGAATATATATTGTAAATCTTTATATTAAATCATAATTTTTTTCATAATTATTTTATTATCTATCTATATTTCAACCTTTATACATGAATTTTCCTTATAATTCCTGATATTTCTACCATTTTACCAAAATATACTAGAGGAAAAACCAACACTTTGTACTCTATTTTAACAATATATTTTTCTTTATACTGGTATCCTTTTCTAACCATAGAATTTTGTTAAGAGATTTTTATTTGACTTTGTTACTAATTAGTGATATTTTATTACTATGAATAACATAAAAACAATTTTGGACGAATACTATTTAGAGTTATCCACATTGACTGTCTTTACTAGGGCAGAACATACCATTCATAAAAAGGAGTATGAAACAATAAAGAAACATAACCTAACCCCTGCCCAATTTGGTGTGTTAGAGGCACTCTATACAAAAGGTGACTTAACAATTGGACAACTCATTGAAAAAAATTTATCAACTTCAGGAAATATGACCGTTGTCATTCGAAATTTAGAACGGGATGGTTTTATTAAAAAAACTGCACATCCAATGGATAAACGGATTTCTTATATTTCTTTAACAGATATGGGACAAGAATATATCAAAGACATCCTTCCAGAACATTATGAAAATATCCATTCTATCTTCTCTATTTTAACGGATGACGAAAAACAGGAGTTGAAAAGACTATTAAAAAAAATATCCTATTCGATTGAGGATTAGAAGCAACAAAATAAAATATAACGAAGCATAAAGGAGTTACTATGAGTAAAGTATTATATATTAAAGCAAACATCAAACCAGAAGGACAATCTCGCACATATCAAGTTTCTGATACTTTTATTGAAGAATATCAAAAACAGCATCCAGAAGATGAAATCATCACATTAGATTTATATAAAGAAGATATTGACTTTTTAAGACCACAGGACTTAGAAGTTTTCTTTGGACCTAAGACAGAAGAAAGCCAACAGCACCCACATTTAAAATACGCTTATCAATTTGCCAAAGCGGATAAATATATTGTGGCAACTCCAATGTGGAACTTAAGTTTCCCAGCTATTCTTAAAGCATATATTGACTATATCAGCGTCAGTGGAATCACTTTTAAATACACAGCAGAAGGTCCAGTTGGACTTTGTAACGATAAAAAAGCCTTATACGTTGTTGCACGTGGCGGTGCTTATGAAAATGCTCCTATCGAAATGGGCGAACGTTATTTAAGAACTATTTTTGGATTCTTTGGAATTACAAACTTTACAACATTATCCATTGACAATCTCGATGGAAATTCTGAGAAAGCTCCAGAACTTATCGAGCAAGCAAAACAACGTGCAAAGGAACTTGCAACAACATTTTAGAAAGAAGAAGTACATATGATAGAAATTATTGAATTTACTGATCCTGTCTGCACTTGGTGTTGGGGCAGTGAACCAATTCTTCGCAAGGTGGAAACCCGATATCCAAATGATGTAAAAACCAATTTTATTATGGGTGGACTTGTAAAAGATATGAATGATTTTCAAGATGAATTTAATGGTATCGGTGGAGAAAGCGACCTTTCAAAAGTCAATGAGCAAATCGCCTCCCATTGGATCAAAGCATCAGAGCAACATAAAATGCCAGTGGAAACAAAAGGATTTTCTCTTTTTACAAAAGAGCACACCTCCACTTATCCAGCAAATATCGCCTACAAAGCAGGACAATTTCAAGGAGAAGAGATTGCCAATCGCTTTTTACGCAGGATTCGAGAAGCCGCTGCCACAGAGGCAAAACAAGTCAATCGACTTGATGTATTAAAAGAACTTGCAATCTCTGTTGGTCTGGATGAACAACAATGGCTCATGGATATGGAAAGTGGACGAGCAGAGAAAGAGTTTGAAAAAGACCTTGCACGCTGTCAGCAATTTCAAATCTATGCCTTTCCTTCTTATCTTGTCAAGGACGATACAGGAAAAGGGATCTTACTTCGTGGATTTCAGTCTTATGAAGCATTTCAACAGGCAATCCATCAATTAAGCGATGGTAAAATAAAAGAAACCTCTTTGGATTCCAAACAATCTCTTGAAACAAAGGCAAAAGAACTCATTTCAAAATATGAAAGTATTACATTATTTGAACTAGCCTATATTTTGGAATGCTCAGAAGAAGAACTATCCCTCGCTTTACATAATTTAACAACTAAAAATATCATAAAACAAAAAGCTGTTGGAAATGGTTATTTTTTAACTATCTCATGAAAAAAACAGTACCATTAGAAAAATCCTAATGGTACTGTTTTTTTATGTCCATTTCACGCTTCTCTCTTTTTCTTCCATTTTTTATTTCGCTTTTATGAGTGATACTAAGAAAAATGTCATTGTTCCAAATATCATTATCAAAAAGAGCAGCAGGAAAAGGACTGGTAAATTTTCCCTCTGTTACTTCCATTCCCGCATTCCATATTTTAGGAAATCGCTCTAAAACGGACATAGTAAGAAACAAAACCCATCCTATCAACTTCTTTCCTTATTATATGGATAACACCCCTTATATTTATGATAATATATATTTTTTGAAAATTCAATTCTTATCCCATTGTGTGTTTTATAAATTTCATATAAACGCTGAGAAAAACAGCAGGACTTCTTTTCTTATCCTGCTGTTTTTTCATAGTCTACTATATGTTCGTTTATTTTATGATTTTTATGTATTCAAATTTTTTAATCATTCAGGTATTTTCTTTTCTGTCTTCTATTCCACTTCTTTGAATACAGATGCTGGCTGATGACAGAGAGGACATTCTGCTGGAGCTTCATTTCCTTCATGCACGTATCCACAGATGGTACAGACGAATTTTTTCATGTTCTCTGTCTTTTCTTTCACTTCTTCGAATACAGATGCTGGCTGATGACAGACTGGACATTCCACTGGGACTTCTTCTCCTTCATGCACATATCCACAGATGGTACAGACAAATTTCTTTGTTGCTGATGATTCTTTTTTATCAGCTGTTCCATCTGTTGTGCTGCCACCTAACTCATCACTTCTATCATGATAAAGCGTATGTAACATTTTTTCTGCAAGAGGGCTTAGTGGTTCTCCATAGAACTCTTTATAAAGTGCGATGATCTCTTCATTTTCATGACTCTTACGTCTTTTCATTTGTGCATCTCTTGCGTATAATCCTTCAATGCGTTTTTCACGTAAGGCATCGCCTTTATATTCTCTATCTTTTGGCTGTCCGCCTCCGCCGATACAACCACCTGGACAAGTCATCACTTCAATAAAATGATATTCTTTCTTTCCTTCTTTTACGTGTTCGATCATGTTTCTAACATTAGCAGTACCATATACAACTGCCACATTCACTGTCATATCCGCAATTTGCAGGCTGGCTTCACGAATGCCTTCTAATCCTCTTACTGGTTGTAAATCAAATAATTGTTCTGGAGCTGGCTGTTTTGTAATAAATTCATAAGCAGTTCTTAAAGCGGCTTCCATAACACCACCTGTGTTACCAAAAATTACACCAGCACCACTTGCTTCTCCCATTAACTTATCAAAATCAGAATCTTCTAATGATTCAAAATCAATTCCTTTTTTTCTTGCCCACATAGCAACTTCTCTTGTGGTGATAACATGATCCATATCTCTCATCGTTTCATCGCCAAGATAGATGCCAGCATCATTCATCTCTTCTCTTCTGATTTCAAATTTCTTTGCAGTACAAGGAGTCAATGCTACATTTACAATTCTTTTTGGATCGATTCCCATTTTCTTTGCAAAGTAAGTCTTAATGGTAGGACCTTGCATTCCAATTGGACTTTTCGCAGTTGAAATATGATCAAGCATTTCAGGATAATAAATTTCTGCAAATTTTACCCATGCTGGACAGCAACTAGTATATTGAGGAAGTGGTTTTGTTCCTTTTGTAATTCTTTCAATTAATTCACTCGCTTCTTCCACAATCGTTAAATCCGCAGCAAAATTGGTATCTAAAACATAATCAACCCCTAATTTTCTAAGCAAAGAAACCATTTTTCCTTGCACAAAACTTCCATCTGGCATTCCAAACTCCTCACCTAAAGAAATTCGAACAGATGGAGATGTACTAACAACGACAATGGCATTTGGATCTTCTACCGCTTTCATGATGTCTTCAAATTCATATTGTTCTGTAATAGAATCTACTGGACAGACATTCGCACACTGTCCACAATGAACGCAAATCGCTCTATCTCCTGTCTTTTCCAAATCATAATGTCCTAATACAGAAATGTAATCTTTACATATATTTTTACATTGTCCGCATTTAATACATAGTTCTTCATTTCTTTTAATGGATGGATTATCTCCATCAATTGGAACTCTTACATCAGGTGATAAATGTTTACTCATTTGTACCCTTCCTTTCTTCTTATCTCTGTTAGTATTTTACAAAATTTCAGTCTTGTATACTGTATTTTTGTATTCATTTTACTTAGTATAGCATGAAAGCTACAAACTGTCTATATTCCCCTATTGCTAGCTTACATCTTGCTTTGCATAAAAAAGAACAACAACAAAACTATTTTATATAGCTTTGTTATTGCCCTTCTTTTTCTCATAAATTTCTTGCTAACAACTCATAAGATTCAGTTATGACACTTCAGCGGAATGTACTAACTGTCACATAACCGTAGGATAGGTTTTCCATGTGCACAGTTAGTACAATGAAGCGAAATTGCGCATAACTTAATGTTTGATATCGGATAAATAACAACCATGGCGAAACACCACAGCAAAAAGACCAAGAAATTTATAAGAATGCTATTAACTTTTTGTATTGTATCCTTATTATACAGTGTTTTTTGATATAATTCAATATTTTTCTACTTTTGTTTTTTATTCTTGTAATAATTTTTTTGCTTCCATTATTAACTTTTCATATCTCTTAGCATTCACACAAGTAAGCCACGCCATCATCCCTCTTATTTTGTGAAGCATATCATTTGGTACTCTTTCGCCATTCTCCTTTTTTACCTGAGCATGATGAATACATGATCTAAAATTTTTCACCCATTTTTTTGGCACACCAATCTCATCATTCTGAATCACAATCCCTGTAATGGCTTGTTGATTGTGCTCTCTTAAAAATTTTGTTTTCTTCTGATTAATGCAAAACCCCTCTTCTTCAATAATTTTAGAGATAACACCCAAAAGGCTTCCTAACGTAATACCGTTCTTCTCTAATAATAGAGCATAATCTTTTGGAAAACTAAAACTCATATCGTCCGCATATCTTGAATAAGAGAAGCCATATTTTGTTGCCAATCCATAGAGCCTACTATCCAATCGCTTGCAAATAATATTGGTAATCATCGGACTTGCAGGGGAACCTTGTGGAAGCACTCTATCACTTGTTTTTACATATACCGTTTCTCCTTTTACTTCCAATTCCATACGCTCACAATAAGTACAGAGCATCGCCAATAAGGAAGCCACATATCCACTATATCCAAACCTTTGAAACATTCCCCTTACCCGTTCAAAGGTTATAGTAGGAAAAAAATTCTCTAAATCCATATTGATTAACAATTCCACTTTTGTATCTTTTTTATGTTCCTTAGCACCGGATAAAATCGACTTTTCTTTTACAAATCCATGTGCGTGTTCGCTGACTGGTACTTGATAGAGGATTTTTTCCAATATCGTTCTTTGCACCTGTTTTAAAATTTTTTTCGGTGCAGCAATATGGCGTACCCCTCCTTTTTTCTTAGGAATCGTATACCGATCATAGAGGTCAAATTTTACTACATCTCGATGATACGTTAGATAACGAAGTTGTTGATATTCTATTTCAAGAAATTCTGCTAGCTCTTTATCATCTTTTATGACAGGAAGTCCAAACTGTACTAGCTTTTCTTCGTTGGTATCTTTTAAAAACAATGCACCAGAATAGCCCGTTCCTATATAGACAATATGCTCTCTTTTATATTTCTTCCATTCCTCTGATCTTTTTCTTTGTTCTAGTGCCTTTTGTTCTTTTCTTTGTTTTCTACGTTCTATGGACTCTTTCATAATGGTTTTGGCAACATCTTTTCTTATTTTTTCATAGTCCCATGTATCATCGTACTTTTTTTGTAGTTCTTTTAACTTCTGATTAATTGTTTCCTTTTCCTCATAACACTCATTGATCTCTTGAACAATTTTTTCGTATTTTTCTAACAGTTCTTTTCTTTGTTTATACTCTTCTTCCGTTTCATTTTGCTGTTTTTCATAAGGGGTTTTAAGATTACTTGGCCAAAAACCATACTCCTGCATTTTTGCTAAAGTAAATTCCTTTTTCCCCATCGTATTTACCGCATCTCTATAATTTTGTCTAACATCCATAGTATCACCATTATCTTCCCTTATAGTAGTTTCTCCATGATATCATTCATTGTATATTCTTTTTCTGCTTCCAATTCTAACTTTAAAAACTTTGTAGCAATCATATACAAAGCCAGAATATGAGCACAAGGTTCCGAAATATTTCTTGCTCCTTTTTTAAAACTTTTACAATTACATTTTACAAAAGAGATCGCCCCATCTTGATCAATTCTAAGTTCTGTATCGGTCTTATCATATTCCCACACGTAGTCTGGAGTCCCATAATAACTCCATTTTCCATATTTAGGATTTGGCATTTTCATAGAGTGTTTAAACACATATTCTCCTTCTTTCGTAACAGAAACTCTAAAAGGCTCAAGACTTTCTTTCATATGTTCTTCCACTTGTAATTCCATTTCTGTTGTTTCATACAATTCTTCTTTCAGAGGCTCTTGCAATAATTTTCTGAATCTGACTTTATCGTTTATCACGTCATAGTATGCCTCTCCTTTTTTTAGAAGCATTCCAATCCCCGCTTTACATTCTGATTTTGAATCTTCCTTTCGCTCATTCATAATTTCCTCTATGGATAAAGCCCGCTTTTCTTTTAAAAGTCCATAGACCTTTTTATAATTTCCTTCTCCAATAAATCCCCCCATAATATGAAAAGCCGTTCCTTTCACCCAATCATTGGCAGACCATGACGTAAACCCAATGGTCATCTTCATACCACCCATATCCGCTACGATAAATTGAGGCATCCCAAAGCCTAATAATCGAATAGTGAAACTGTCCGCTAAGGGAAGTATTTTCTCCATCACAAGCCATCTTCTTCGCCCCCATATTTTTTCTTCTCGTTTCTTTTCTCCCTCATAGATTCCTTGTAACGTAATGGTTTCTTTCCATGGTTCAAACAGAATTTTGATATGTTTCTTTGGCTCTAGTATCCATTTCATATATCTTGGACTTTGTTTTTCCTTGTGTTTTCTCAAATAAGAACAAATATCATACATATCCGTTTTTGTGATTTTTATATCAATTCCTCCAAGACTTGCAGCACTTGAAACTTGATTAAAACCTTTTATCCATGTTTCTGGAAGATCAATCTTTTTTTCTATATATTCTGGCATAACACCACTTTCCACTGAAAATCCTTCTGGATGAATGGATAACTCTACATCTTGATATGTACGAAACCGTTCCATCTCCTTTGCTAATTGATAGCTAAAATCAATATTTGTCGTTCCAAGTTTTGGCTCTTGTAATAAGTCAAATTCCTTCATGTCAACGGACAAACAGCCATATATGGATTCATCCACCGAAAATGCCTCAAAAGAAACTTGATCTTTATGAACCGTAATGACTGGATCTAATACAAACCATAGATCATAATCTCTTTCCTTAATAAAATTCCAAAAGGCTCTTTCTAAGGCATAATAATCTTTCCATACATCGCTCTTATCAATATCTTTCTTCACTTCTCTTTGCAATTTCTTAAGTTTTTCAATTTGACTTTCTTTCTCTTTTATCTCTTCCACAAGACGATTCATCCCATGCTTTAATTCTTCTCTTACTTGTGGCATATATTCTTTATGAGTTAAAATTCTTCTTTCAATCTCTCCCTCTAACCATGCAAAAAATTCTGTCCGCTCCTTCTTTTTCACCGTCGTATCAGAGATAACGATTTCTCTAAGCATAAGCATGGCATCTCGAAAAACAAGTGGTCGTTTTACCTTCCCTAAAAAGGATACTTTTTCATCTCTATTTAAATCTGGACTAAAACCAAGCGTAACCCCTTCCCCATGACCAACACAAGTAGAAGGGCTTGCATAATTGTATTGTACCTTCATTACGCTGTCGCCTCCTTTCTTATTTTCGCTAAGATAACAAGAGCCTTTTCTCTATCTTTTATGATGTTTGATCCTCCCATATCAAGCAAAAGTTGCTCCACTTCCTGCCGTCTATCTTGATATTGAAGTGCAAACTGATATAAGGCAGTATATACATCTTCTTTATTTTTACGAACTCTATTCGGCAACAAAAGTAATGTTTTTACATAGTATAAAAAGATCTCCTCATCCCCATAACCAAACGTATTTAAAACACAATTTGCCTTGTTAGAAACATATCCTTTCACATCAGCTGATGGATGTTCAAACATCTGCATGACAAATTCCGCTGGAATACGTTCTCCATAAAGCTCCTCTAATTTCTCCAATCCAAAACCATAAACCTTTTTTACTGGGGAATCAAGAATCATTTTATGGAGTTTTATTTTATTTTCTTCACTCATTGTAGCAAATACTTCTTTGGCAATCTCATTTAATAAAAAGATATTGCTTTCTAACAAAATAAGATTAGTGGTTTCTCTTTCCATAAGTTGATTTTTATTACTTGTTATAAACATAAGAAGTGCCTGTACCATTTTAGAAGTACCCATATCTAAAATCTGTATGATTGCATTATCTTTTGGTATATCATTTTGTTTTATGGAGTCTAATAGAGCAAAAATTCTATAAATTCTACTGCTTACTTTTGTATTTTGAGTGCTAAGTTCTATATTCTCTAGCACTTCTTTTAATTCATCACATGGAACTTCAAAGATCACCTCTTCTAAAAACTTTTCAACAAAGTTTGCCATCCTCCCTTTTTTTAATATAGAAGGAAGAATGCTTTTTAGAAAACTTGTTCTCTCTTCTTTTGTGATTTTCATAATATTACTTACCGATTCTGAGAGAACGTCGCTGATTTCTTCTGGAATTTTCACAGATCGTTTTGTAAATTCCGCTTCTCTTTTTAACATCACTGTCACAAAATCCAGATATTGTTCAGGATTTATGCTTTGTATCATAGGAACAAGATAGTTCTTCCATTTCTCTAAATCATAAGTCAACATCAGTTCTATCAAATCAGAGCTAGTCGCATATCCATTTAGACGAGTTTGATATTCCACTCCTAATTGATTGACATATTCATTCCCACTATCCAACATATCGATCATAAGAGTGAAATGAAACTCTTTTTCATGGAGCAAACGATTTTTCAATACGCCTATAAAGATCTCTGCAAGGGGAGCATATGTAACTTCTGTTAATTTAATGATGGTTTTATATTCCATTTTTTCATAAAGTTCACTGGCTTTTTCGCTTTCTCTTAATATAAAGTAACAAGCCTTATGTATCGTTTCAAGTTTGGCATGAACTACAATAAAGAGAACATCTTCTAAATGCTGATCCCACACTGCTTTCATAAATTCATATCGCCCTTCCAGTGCTAACAGCTGATCGTTTCTCATCCAATTTTCTCTCTCTCTCCAGTTATCCCAACCTATCGGTGCCTTTTCCTTAAAATCATAATACAAGAAATTTTTAATAAAATAGTTAAATTGGAAATTATCCTTAAACTTGCATAACATATCCGCCTTTGTATAACTTGTAAGCAGACTCTTCATTGCTTTCATAAATAGATCTGGTTCATTTTTTGCATATTCCTCCAATATTCTTCGTACATATCGTTTAAAATACTTTAAAATACGACTTAAACCATTTCCCATAAAATAATAATGCAGTCTAGGTGCATCCAAATAATAAGCAATTTTCCCTATTACATCTGCCATTTTATAGGCTTCTGCTTCTTGCAATACATTTTTAAATGCCATAATATCAAAAATAATTCCATCATTAAAAAATCCCTTTTGGTACCGTCCTTCATTTCTAATTTTTTTGGACACCCATCTTCCATTTTCAACATGATAATCATAGGAATATTCTTGTAGTTTTCCTTGATTTGCCAACATTCTATATTGAATGCCAGTCATCACCTTATGCTCTGCAATTTCCTTTCCATCTATTTTGATCAAAGGAAGATCTATTTCCGATATATGTTCATAAATCCACTGTTCCCTTTTTTCTCTTCTTTCTTTTATCACAGCGTTTAAATAGATTGTGGCACACCGTTTTAAACCTTTTACATAAGAATCTTGTGCATAATGAATCTCATTTTCACAAATGTACTTCGCTTCTTTTATAAACCAATCAATTCGCCTCTTGGCACATTCTAACAACAATCCACTAATGCTTTCTACACTTCCCACTTTGAAAATACAGTCATAAACTTCTTTCTCCAAAGTAGAATCCAATAGTTCTTTTAACATCTTCTTTCTCATGTATAAGTTTTTATCCCCTAACATCATACATAAGCGTTCATATTGAGTTTTTTGCCCTTCCAAAAGATTTAAAATTTCATTAGGATTTTTTGCAAACTGAAACCCATCAAACGATATTGAGGAATCCAGAACCTTTTGCACCAATGCTTCATAGGAAATTTCTTCAAAATAAGGCAAGGTGATTCCATCCTCTTTTATTTTTCTATAATTTTGTACAACTCCTTCCTCCTTTAACTGCCAGTTCCATCCAGACCATCTTGAATCCTTTTTGTAAAACATCTTTGGAAAATCTTCTTTATCTCCATCATAATAATAGCTTGCCTCATTAACAATATGTACAGATTCAAAGGATGGCAAATGTCCCTCCTTACCATGAAAAATGGCATAACTTGTATACGTCACTTCATCGCATAGCACATTTTCAAATCGTTCTATATCGCTATCTTCTTCAAAGTAACTTCGTTCTTGTTGAAATTGATGAATTCCATAGAGGATTAAAAAACTTGGTTCTTTTTGCTCGTTCCAGCCCCATAAAACGAAACTTCTATATGGATTCCATCTCTTTTTCCATATCCTTTTTAACCCATTGATATGTGGTTTCCTTTCTTCCATAGATAAAACACCTCTTCCTTTTATATTCAATTTAAACTACAACAGCATTATAATATAAAGCGTTATTCTATGTACCAAATGTTTCAATATCCATCTCCTCTTTGCCTGCTCAAACATGATCTTATGATTGGTTGTATTGTCTTCCACAGAACGACGTACTTTTTTATATGATAAAAAGGAATTTCCTATCATACAAAAAAATGATATGAAATAGCTCCATAAACTACTTCATATCATTTTATTTAAGATACTACCTTTGCATTGTTACACTTTTTTTCAATAAAGGCTTTAAAATTATCAACATCAGTTCCTATAAATCCAGATGGACTCACTATGATTCCACTATTTTTCCCAAACATCAAAGCATAAGAATGCTTTAGATAATAAATCGCAACTATTTGAGAATATTCCACTGATAAGGAAAAACTTCCTTCACAAATAGAGATTTTATCATCAAATGTAACCACTGTTTCAAATTTCTTTCCATTGTGAATCCGCTTATCATTTTCTTTGATAGAGCGTATCATAAGAATTGGAGAAAATATGATACAAAAAAGAATGATAAACAAGCATACCCCATCTACGGCTACCCAAATAGAATCTCCTTTGCTTATAAAATGTACTATGGAAAGAAGCCCTAACAAAAGAAGACCGATTCCCCATCGTTTCAATCTTCTACAAAGGACTTGATGGACATATTCCATCATCATTTCATCCGTTGCATAATATCGATTCTCAAAACTAGCACTCATAAAAAACTCCTTCTTCTTTCTTTTGTGGAACTGTTAATATGTCGTTTGCGGAAAATTAATTTTCCAGAAACGACATAGAAAAACAATCCATTTTTTGCTATACTACATTCAGGCAGGAAAACAAACCTATCATTGGCAATAATAAACATAAGGAGTTTTATAACTCCCACAACTTTCTTTTTTCCTTAATAGCCTGTTCTACAACTTTATACTTGTAGAATCTTGCAATGGAACAAGATTGTTCAAAAAATTTTAAGCAATTCTTCTTATAATATTCTTTCTTCTTTGAAGATTCTTGTTCCATTATCATCATTTTCCCATAGCACCATCCTATATTATATAAAGCTGCTGCATGAACAAGAGCCTGTTCATGAAACATTTCTATAAAAATACAAATCTTACATTTTTCCAAAGACTCTTCATATCTTCCCAATAACCCGTATACTTGTGATATATCATACAGTAATGTTTTATAAATATTCGCATTGGAAAAAGGATAAAACTCAGAAAAATATCGTTCAACCCTCTGATAATATTCCAACGCTTTTTCATATTCCTTACCACTATGATACGCACATCCCAAATTCATCAACAATATAATTTCTACTGTTGTAAAAAATCCCTGTCCATCCGTATTTTCTTTGATTTTATCAATATCTTTTATGGTCAACTCCAATATTGAAAAAATTTCTTTTTGATATTCCTCATAAGGAATGGTTTCCTCCGCATCCCGAATAAATAACTCCACTTTTCGAACATATTGTTGATTGTAAACATTATCCAGATCGATCTTTTCTTTCAATTTCCATAAAAGTTCTTCTGCTTTTCCCATTTCATGAGTGGAAATATAAAAATCAATCTCCCATTGCAGTTCCTGAACCTCAAAGTCTTCTCCTTGAATGGACAGTTGATAGCTTTCTTCCTTTCCTTCCAATCCTAGTGCTTCTAAATAAGTTCTCTTTGTCGTCAATCTAGGACTGCGTTTCCCATTCTCGATCTTTGATAACGCCGATTGATTGCTTACAACACTACCATTTGGACTTTCCATAAAGCCTTCTTGTGTTTTCCCACAATACTTTCTCATGTTTTTTATAATTTCATTAATAGAATAGGTACCGTTGTAGAACCTCACATATCTTTCCTTATGTTCTATATTTTTATTTATTTCTTCCCACTCTTCTAATGTTTTGAATACGATGTTCAAAACTTCCATAGATGCAATTTCTAAAATCCCAGAAATGTCATAAACTTTTTCTATTTTATTGATTAATATTATAAATTGCTTTAAGTAATAAGTACGTCTTCTTCGAATAAGTTCTTCTAACGCCTTTTTACTGTAAAGCACACTCTTTTTATATTCTTGTCTTTGATAAGAAATATAGGCTAAATAATAATAAACTTTGCTATAAAACCTCAGCCGATACTGTTCATCACTACATCTCAACTCCACATACTTCATAATACTAAGCCAGTAATGATAGAGTTTTTCTAAATCCTCCCTCCCTGCTTCTAATAAAATTTCTCCTATGAAGCATACAATCCGAAGTTCATATTTAGAAAGGAGTTCTCCTTCTATCAACAGTTTTTCTTTGCCTATTTTTATTTTTGTTTTATCTAGTGCTATCATACAGGCGTTTATCGCCTCTTCATAATACTTGTTTTGTCCATACAATAACGCTTTTATATATAACTGATATTGCTCATGAAGTGTTTTTGATAATCCATTGAAATGTTCATACTCTTGTAACTCTTTCTCTACCTCATCCCATTGTCCGATTCTTGTTAAATATTCTATGTAACTTCTTTTTTCTAATAATTTTTTATCATTTTCACTTAAAATAAGCTCCCACTTTGTGCTATCTTTTCCCAATCGACTTACTAAAGCCTCAAATAATATTTGATCTGGCTCTCTATCCCCTGACTCAAACCTAGACAATGTCGTAACAGAACAAAGACCTTGACTCAACTCTTTCTGGCTCATCCCCTGTTCTTTTCTCAATCGTTGTAATATCTTTCCTAAGCTCTTTGACACTACATCCTCCCCTTTTTCAAATATAAATATTCCTTTAGCACTTAGACGAAAAAGTGACTGCAATTGCCATATAATCTGATAACAAGTTTTTAAAACCATTATATCATATTAAATAGCATTCTTATAGGCATGAGAACTCTTTTCTTATGAATGAACAAAGAGGAAGAAGAAAAAAGGTACTGATAGAAGATAAGAATCGAAAGAAATTTTCATTAGAAAAGTAAGAACCAAACATCTTAAAATTAGTGAATAGAACAATACTATCCACTTCAACACAAATCCTACACATTTTATATAAAAAGTTAAGCATTATGAATGCCCGAACACCACGTAATATCAACAAATAACTATATTTTTTGCAAAAAAAGGTAGACTTTTATTTTCATGTGTTTTATCAACTTTTTATGCTGAGAACGTTATATAAGATACCGAAAAACACCAATATTTATTAACATATATACAATACTACATCTGCTTAGAAAAGTCTACTTTTATTTACACATAAGTTTTAAAATTGTCTTAGTCTTAATAATTCCAGATTAAGATAGAGGGGAATATATTTAAATACCAAAATTATCAATGTATTATGCAACACAAACTATTTTATATCCAATAATAGGGAATTAAATAGTACTATATTGGGAATTATCTACAAAACTAGAAATTCCTCTTTAACATTAATACACAACGGATCTTCACAGGTATCATAAACATATATTTTGGCTCATATGTTGACGCCTCCTCAGCGTCACCTGTGGATTATCAAGTCATTCACATCATAAAAATATCAGTAAAATACATGATTGTATTCAAAATGATAAAAATATAGTCATTTTACTAGTTTTTATCTTCTTATAAAGCAATTTCATCGCCAACTATAAAAAGAATACGATCATTTAAGAAACTGTGATATTCTATCCGAAAAGCACCTCTATTTATTCGCAAGCAAGTTAATAAATATCATAATGCTAAATGACTGTATCCATGATACAAATATTTCTCAATACTATCTTTTAAATAACCTCTTAATTTATAGCATTTTTTATTACACCTTTATCTCAATAATTGGAGTGAATTACTTTTACAATTTATTTCTTTTTTATGTTTTCTAGTCTTTTTAGAACATTATCTTTTCCCATTCCTAACTATACAAAGAAAATCTATCCAATCCACTTAATCTTTTCTATCTATGTAGTTCAATTTTCTAAACTAATTTTTTATGTTATTTTCCATACAACTCTATTTACATTCCCAATTTTCTATATTTTCCCTATTTATTTTATCCATTTTTCATAATACTCTTTCTGCCAATGCTCAAAATATATTCCATATTTTGGCAATAAACATTTCTATAAATTCCATGTATAATAATAGTTTAGTATTAATTTAAGGAGGACTGACAGAAATGTCTAATAAATATGCCTATATCCGCGTGTCCAGTAAAGACCAGAATATTGACAGACAAGTAGATGCTATGGAAAAAATAGGAATATCCAGAAAACAAATGTATATTGATAAACAGTCTGGGATGGATTTTCAACGCAAAAATTATCAACGACTTATCAAAAATTTAAAAGCTGGTGATGAACTTTATGTGAAATCAATCGATAGACTCGGCAGAAATTATGATGATATTATTGAACAATGGACTTATTTGACGAAAGTCAAGGACATCAATATTATCGTTTTAGATTTTCCATTACTAGACACAAGAAACCAAATTGATGGGGTTACAGGAAAATTCATTGCAGATATTGTGTTACAGCTCTTATCTTATATCGCTCAAATTGAAAGAGAAAATATCCATCAACGACAAGCAGAAGGAATTAAATTAGCAAAACAAAAAGGAATTCATTTAGGTAGACCTCGTCTGCCTATTCCAGAAGACTTCTACTCGTTATATCTTCTTTGTAAACAACATAAAATCAGCAAACGAGAAGGTGCAAGACGCTTAAATACAAATCCTACCACATTTAACAACTGGATTAAGCGTTATGAAGCCCAAAATATTGAGTAGATTATGATAAATTGCAAAAGAATATACAATTATAAAAACTACATAACTATCATGACGTCATGAAAATTTCAAGTCTGAAAAATACCTTATAATACTTTGGAATCATTTTTATTTTAAAACAGTATCAAATCTCAATATTTAGGTTCAGAAAAAAAAACAACTTCTGATTCCTATTTTTATTTATAGAAAATCCCTGAGAAACACGCTATGCGGGCTTCTCACATTCGTGGATGGCATCACTATGGAGATTGCTTGCATTTCCGCTTTACTTGTGCCTTCCACGCAAATGCTCTTTGTTCTTTATATTCAAAGTACGTACTATGATTCTTGCTATCAATCCCTAATAAAACTTTAACATAAGTATCACTTTTATAAGAAGTCTGTTTATATACACTCATTGCTATTTTGATACTAGAAGGATAAGACTGGATCGGTTACAATAAACTAGACAGTTTTTTTAAGGTCATATAAAATAGAATCATAGAAAAGGAGTGTTTTTATTATGACCACAAAAAGACCACGT
>CASDVE010000041.1 GCA_949284175.1 uncultured Eubacteriales bacterium | reverse complement strand
GTTATCCACATTTTATTCTTAAATTCGTGCAAAGCACGAATTCTTCCTTGTTTTACTTCAAGATTATGAACGAGCTTAGCGAGTTTCGCAATTACCTAGGTTTAATGAGAACAAGAGTTGTATTGAAATGTTTTCATATTACCCCTCCTATTTAACTTCTCTTTGTTTAATGAGAACAAGAGTTGTATTGAAATATATCAATACATCCAACATAGTTATTCTTTTGATTGTTTAATGAGAACAAGAGTTGTATTGAAATAAGCAGTTACCAATGTTACGAAAATAAATGATAATAGTTTAATGAGAACAAGAGTTGTATTGAAATTTGCGTAGGGCTTCCCTATGTGGGGCTGTATAAACGTTTAATGAGAACAAGAGTTGTATTGAAATAAATTTTTATTATTTTCTTCTGGTACATATTCCAGTTTAATGAGAACAAGAGTTGTATTGAAATCCTCTAACACAAAAAGAGCTGGTACTTGCCAGCCCGTTTAATGAGAACAAGAGTTGTATTGAAATACAATTAATTGATGACATTAAAAACGATCTATTTGATGTTTAATGAGAACAAGAGTTGTATTGAAATTTGTCCATTGAGAACAGCCTCAACTTTTCCTTGTGTTTAATGAGAACAAGAGTTGTATTGAAATATGCGTTTGGAAGCGTTAGAATCTGGACAGGAAATCGTTTAATGAGAACAAGAGTTGTATTGAAATATTGATACGGCTAATAAACGGAGTTCTTCTGTTTGTTTAATGAGAACAAGAGTTGTATTGAAATTATCCTAAATCTACAACATAGATATGTAACCCACTTGTTTAATGAGAACAAGAGTTGTATTGAAATACTGCTGCTTTTAATGCTGCTTTTATCTGCATTAAAAGTTTAATGAGAACAAGAGTTGTATTGAAATCTGGAGAAGTAGACTGTGTGGAAATTGGTGGTCAAGTTTAATGAGAACAAGAGTTGTATTGAAATTAAGGATTTCTTTAAATGATAATGATATATTTGAGTTTAATGAGAACAAGAGTTGTATTGAAATCTTGTAAACGTCACAGGCTGTCCTAAAAGATAATGTTTAATGAGAACAAGAGTTGTATTGAAATAGGTAAAGGGGCGGATCCGAAAGATCGTTGGTTTAAGTTTAATGAGAACAAGAGTTGTATTGAAATCCTGAAAATAGTACCTCTTTTTCTTTATGAGTTGCAGTTTAATGAGAACAAGAGTTGTATTGAAATAGGCTTAAGAGATATATCTTACCAATTTTGCAGGGTTTAATGAGAACAAGAGTTGTATTGAAATAGGCTTAAGAGATATATCTTACCAATTTTGCAGGGTTTAATGAGAACAAGAGTTGTATTGAAATTACACTAATTTGTGCAGAAGGAATTGTAGAGCCTGTTTAATGAGAACAAGAGTTGTATTGAAATCATTCAACTCGTTTTCTCTTTCCGGTCAACGCTTGTTTAATGAGAACAAGAGTTGTATTGAAATAGAGAGCTTTTACCGCTGTAATGTTTTTAGCTTTAGGTTTAATGAGAACAAGAGTTGTATTGAAATCCTGATGCAAGATTTTGTCTTGTTGCTGCTTTGGTGTTTAATGAGAACAAGAGTTGTATTGAAATTAAGAAGACAAGCAAATGGTAGCATTTGGAATTACGTTTAATGAGAACAAGAGTTGTATTGAAATTTTGATAATGACAGAGCAAGCATATTATCACGCCGTTTAATGAGAACAAGAGTTGTATTGAAATAACCTTATGAGGTTATTCCAGGATGGGCGGATGCGGGTTTAATGAGAACAAGAGTTGTATTGAAATCAATATTATCTTTCAAACATGAGAAATACAATTCTAGTTTAATGAGAATAGAAGTTGTATAGTATAATAAAAATTTCAACTAATAGAAGAAGCTCCTATCACCAGGAGCTTTTTTTGATCTAAATAATTCATCTAGTATTACTTGTAAGGAGTTTGCTAGTTTCATAGCAGTGTCTACCCTACAATGATTGTAATATTCAGTATCCGCTTTATTTAAGCTATTTATAAATATTATATGTTATAGTTACCCAGTCCACCGAACTGCGTAATAATAACCTTAGCCATTGCTGGATCGGGATTCTTAATTTTTATTGGATATTGTAATCTTCTTTCATAAGTCCACATACATTAGCCCTCCACTTCCCATGGCCATGGTTCTTTTACCCATGCCCAGTAATCACAGTTTTTTACATCACGAAACGTTATCGGTCCGAAATTATCGGTATAGGAATCCACTGCTTGCTGTCTTAAAACACGCAGTTTGTCATAATAATTTAAGGCTCTTTGGTCTTTTGGATGGGTGTCAAGGAATAGAACAAGATCATCCATTGCAAAAGAAACTTCTTCAATATACTTCATTAATTTTCTTCTATCTACTTGCAACATGATGTCCCTCCTGCCCCTAAAAATGGTTTATACAAATCAGGGAAAATCGTTCCCTTTTGAAATCCAGTTGCTAGATCATAGACTTTACCAAAAGACTGCATTGGAACATAAGCCATGGCTAAAGGCAACTGATCGATGCACTGGTCTATATTAGATTGATAACAAGATTGATAGTCCATAGAGTTATCCTTTTTTCTTTTTTCATTTTTATTATATGTCAAAAAAAGTGATAAGGTGAAAAAAGTGCCTTTAATCTTAATATAAGACTAAAAGCACTTTTTTCATAATTTACGCAAAGACAACGAGTCAAGTAGCAAATTTAGAAAATTGAAAACGAAGTTTTAAATTTTCTAAATTAAGATATTTGATGACTGTCTGTGAGTCAGAGAAGTTCCCAAAGCGTGCTTCTCATCGTTATTTTGTTTTCTTTTCGTCGATAGCTTTTTGAACGGCTGTCAAAAGGCTATATTTTTTAACCGTAGTATCTTGTGTAATCTCCCATATCATAACACCGCCTAAATTTTCAATGGCATATTTTGTTTTTTTCTTAATCAGCGGCATGCCATTATAATAGGCGGTCATGCCATTGATTTGTACTATATTTTTCTTGTAGGCATTCTTATCAACTTGCAATAATTGCTCATAACTGCTCCAAGAAGGACGGCCATAAAATGGAAGTCCAAGCACCACTTTACTGGCTGGCATTTTTCTTGTGTTTTTCTAATACTTTCCTGAGTTTATGGCAAATTGATAGCTGGAATGGCGAGCACCATCTCCACCATCATATGCCATAACATTAATCCAATCCACAGCTTTTAATACTGTATCTGTATGGGCTGCTGCATCATAATAGATTTGACCATCTGGAGTTGCACCACTTAATACCGCAGATGTTAACAATTTGTTTTTTGCGTGAAGTTTTTTAGAAAGGGAAACCATCACTGCCTCATATTGTTTTTTAGAGCTATCGTCCATACGAGGATGTTCCCAGTCCATATCAACACCGTCAAACCCATATTTCTCCATCATAGCAATAATGGAATTAACAAATTTTTTACGCTTTGCTTTAGTTGCAGTGGCTGATTTAAAAGTAGATTCTAATGGAGTGCCGTTATAACTCCATCCCCCAATGGCTAAAAGTGCTTTTGCTCCATTCTCATGAGCTTTTTTAATCACTTTTTTTGCTAATTCTGGGTTTTCTAAAGGACGTAGACTTCCATCTGAAGTTGGAATAGCAAACGCATAATTTACATGAGTTATGGTGTCAAAACGAAGTTTACTAAGACCATTTTCTACCCAACTTGGATAATAGGCAACAACCTTAAAATTCTTTGTGGTTGTTGTGTCCTTATTAGAAGAAGTTGAGTTTTTGGTGGATGGTTTTTGCGATGTATTTTTAACAGAAGAAGTTCCGGATGAGGATACTTTTCCTAAATATTCCCAGACTCCCCATTCCTTCGTTTTATCAGGGATCTCGTTTTGTGTCCACCACTTGGCACGATAGCGTCCATTTTTATAATGGACAATTTCACCACCAGTATAAATGGTATCAGAGGACCAAGACGTTTCCGCACTTTTTGTTGTTTGCTTAGAATAGGATGTTGCCTTTGCCTGTTGTGACAAAGAGGTTATGGAAGAAGCATTTGCAGAAAATGTGCCAGTAGGTTTTGAGGTGATTGGTTCTGGTGTTAATAACGTCGTATGAATGCCAAATGCAAACATCATTATGGCGATTCCAAATAGGAAGCCTAGTAGAATATGATAGAAATTTTTTTTGTTTTTCAAATGTGATTGCCTCCTCATATTTTTAGAAAAATGAAAGATAGATTTCAGTATTAGAATACCATTAGAGTATCTGTCAAACAAGGGGGATAAAGAAATATGAACAGGAAAAGTAAAATTTTCACAATTCATATAAAACTGCATAGAGTAATAAATAGCAAGAAATACTCTGAAATTTTTGAAGGAAAGGACGAAAAGTGAATGAAAAAGCGTTCTCTAAAAATAAATAATAAATTTCCTAAAAAAGAGAAGATGCGGATGTCAGAATTAAAAGAAGGACAAAAAGGAACCATTGTGGAACTGAATGCAGATGAGGGAATGAAAGAGCGGTTTCTTTCTTTAGGTATGAGGGAAGGAACGGAAGTAAAGTGCCTTTTTTCTGCTTTTCACGGCGATCCAATTGCCTTTGAAATATGCGGTTGTACCATTGCATTGAGAAAAAAAGATATAAAAGGAATTTCTGTTTTTTTGCTTGAAGAGGAAAAGAAAGAGCAATATCGTATTTTACTTGCAGGAAATCCGAATGTTGGAAAAAGTACATTGTTTAATTATATGACAGGACTACATCAGCATACAGGAAACTGGACAGGAAAGACCGTTGAGATGGCAAGGGGAATCTGTAAGCAAGGAGAGGTTTTTTATGAAATTTATGATTTACCGGGTACATATTCTCTATGTTCTCGTTCAGAAGAAGAAAAGGTTGCTGAACAATATTTGAGAGAAGAAACCTATGATGCTGTTATTGTAGTATGCGATGCAGGAAGTTTAAAAAGGAATCTCATATTAGCATTGGAAATTATGGAAATTACAAAAAATGTAGTTCTTTGCATTAATTTGCTTGATGAAGCGAAAAAAAAGGGAATTGTGGTTGATTTAAAGAAACTGGAACAAGAGATGGGGGTTCCAGTACGAGGTTGTACCGCTCGGACAGGAGAGGGAGTAAAAGAGTTATTCATGGCATGTAAACAAGCAAAAAAAGAGAAACAAGAAGAGCTTTTACAGCAAGGAGAACAAGAAATAGCCATCTGTACCATTGACAAAAAAGGGGAAGGAGAGAAAAAAGAGGAAGAGAATTTCGATATTATTAGGCGGGCAGAAGAGGTGGCAAACTGTGTGGTTACAAACACAAAGGCAGAGTATCAAAAAAAGGAACGATTTTTGGATAGCTTGCTCACAAAGAAGTCCACTGGCATTCCGATTATGCTTTTTTTGTTGTTTGGAGTTTTTTGGTTGACAATTAAGGGAGCAAATGGACCATCAGCAATGTTAGCACTTGGATTTGAAAAGCTAGGAATGGAATTAGAGAGAATATTTTTAGAGATTCATATGCCTGTTTGGGTGCAAGGGCTTTTGTTAAATGGAGTTTATAAAGTCACCAGTTTTGTGATTTCTGTTATGCTTCCTCCAATGGCAATTTTTTTCCCGCTTTTCACTATATTAGAGGATTATGGATATTTACCAAGAATTGCATTTAATCTCGATCATCTATTTTCAAAGTGTCATGCTTGTGGAAAGCAGGCACTCACCATGTGTATGGGGTTTGGATGTTCGGCTGTTGGTGTGACGGGGTGTCGAATTATTGATTCACCAAGAGAGCGGTTAATTGCTGTGTTAACAAACTGTTTTGTGCCGTGTAATGGGAAATTTCCAACGTTGGTAGCCATGATCTCCGTTGGAATGCTATTTCTTGGTGTTAAGGAAAGTTTTTTATCGGCTCTTCTTTTGATGGGGGCGATTTTGCTTGGTGTTTTTATGACATTTCTTATGTCATTTTTATTATCAGTGACGATACTAAAAGGAGAACCTTCTGCTTTTACATTAGAACTCCCACCTTATCGAAGACCTCAGTTTTTAAAAGTTATTGTGCGGTCTTTTCTAGATCGGACACTCTTTGTTTTAGGGAGGGCGATGATGACAGCCATGCCAGCTGGTGTGATTTTGTGGGTTGCAAGTCAGATTAAATGGGATGGTGTGGCAATTACTATTCGTTTTGCACAATTTCTTGAGCCTATGGGAAATGCCATGGGGCTTGATGGAGTGATTTTGTCCGCTTTTTTATTTGGATTTCCTGCAAATGAAATTATTGTACCGATTATGTTAATGTTGTATTCAACGTCAGGAACACTGGTAGAGTTTGGGCAAATTTCAGGATTACAACAAATGCTATTGGGTGCTGGATGGACAATAGAAACCATTGTTTGTATGTGTGTCTTTATGTTATTTCATTGGCCTTGTTCCACCACATTATTGACAATTAAGAAAGAAACGAATAGTGTGAAATGGACGCTGATTGCGTTTCTTCTTCCAACAGCTGTTGGGATAATCATGTGTTGTTTTCTACATTTTTTATTTGCGTGGAAGGCGTAAGTCAGTGAGAAAAAAGAAATCCTTTTGTAAGAGGCAGTTTTCGTGTATACTAAATAGACGGAACTGCCTTTTTATTTACGCAAAGACAACGAGCCATGCGAGAGCATTTATGCTCGCATATGGCAACTGTCTGCGAACGTGAGAAGTTCGCAAAGTGTGCATTGCTAGAAGTAACTTAAAGTCGCGAGGAGGATGCAACGCACACTTTGTTCTAGGATAGGGAATTTGAAAGGAAGGGGTATTTTTGTATCAGATATGATAGGAGGAAACAGTCATATGAAAAAATATAGAAGACTATTATCCATAGTGGTACTTCTTATAATGGTATTTTGTGTGCCAGTCTATGGAGAGGAAACAAAAGGAAAGGAGATAGAGATTGTATTTACTCATGATCTCCACTCACATTTAGATAGCTTTACAACGGAAATTGATGGAGAGCAACAAAAAGCAGGTGGATTTTCAAGAATTGCCACAGTGATTCAACAGAAGAAAAAGGAGAACCCAGCTACCCTTGTTGTGGATGCGGGGGATTTTTCCATGGGAACTCTTTATCAGACCATTTATGAATCAGAAGCATCAGAACTTCGAATGCTTGGTAAAATTGGATTTGATGCAACAACCCTTGGAAACCATGAAACGGATTATCGCAATCAAGGGCTTGCTAATATGTTAAATTCTGCAAAAAATTCTAAAGATCCCCTTCCACAATTTGTGCTTTCCAATTTGAGTTTTGAAGGGGCGACAAAAGAGGAATTAGTTGTAAAAGAAGCCATGGAAAACTATGGAGCAAAATCTTATACGATCATTGAAAAGGATGGAATTAAGATCGGTTTACTTGGTATTTTTGGAAAGACATCCATTGAATATTCTCCAATGTGTACGTTAACTTTTGAAGATCAAGTGGAGAGTGCCAAAAAAGCTGTTAAGGCATTAAAAGAAGAGGGAGCGGATCTCATTGTTTGTCTTTCCCACAGTGGAACGGATCCCGATCCAAAAAAATCAGAAGATGAGATTTTGGCAAAAGAAGTTCCAGATATTGATGTGATTATAAGTGGACATACCCATACTCGATTAGACGAGCCGATTATAGTTGGAAATACAGTGATCGGTTCTACTGGAGAATATGGAATCCGAATTGGAAGTATGAAGTTAGTAAAAGAAAGTGATGATTCTTGGCAATTAAAAGACTATGAATTAATTCCGATTACTTCTGATATAAAAGAAGATGATAAGACAAAAAAGGAATTAGAACAATTTCATAAGATAATAGAAAAAGAATATCTTTCTCAATATGGCTATAAGATGGGACAAGTATTAGCAGAAAATGATGTAGCCTTTACACCAATGAGTTTAATGGGAAAACGTCATCAAGAAGAAAATCTAGGGAATTTTATTGCAGATTCTTATATTAGTACAATAAAAAAAGAAGAGGGAGATCGGTATGATCCCATTGCGGTTGCGGTTGTTCCGGCAGGGGTGGTTCGTGAAACATTGCCAAAAGGTGAAGTAAGAACAGAAGATGCGTTTATGGTGATGTCGTTAGGCATTGGAAAAGATAAAGTTCCAGGGTATCCAATTATTAGTGTCTACTTAACGGGAGAAGAGTTAAAAACAGTGGCAGAGGTGGATGCGTCCATTGCTCCAATGATGGAAGTGGCACAGCTTTATACAGCAGGACTGCATTTTAAATTTAATCCAAATCGTTTGCTTTTAAATAAAGTTACAAGTGTGACACTTTGGGATGAAGAAACAGGAGAACCACAGCCATTAGAGGATGATAAGCTATATCGAGTTGTGGCAGATTTATACAGTGGACAGATGTTGAGTGCCGTAGAGTCCAAGTCGTTTGGGTTATTGAAGATTACACCAAAAGATAAAAATGGAAAACCAATTGAGAATTTAGAAGATCAGATCGTATATCGTGCCGATGGAAAAGAATTAAAAGCATGGATTTGTGTTGCAGATTATTTACAATCTTTTAAAGGAGAAAATACACAAGAAGTTTCAAAAGTGCCAAGCTATTATGAAACCGAACATCAAAGAAAAGTAGTGGATGATAGCAAGGATTTTATGAGTTTAGTCAGTGCTCCAAATAAATTTACATGGATGGCACTTGGAATTATAGGAATTTTTGTGCTTTTAATTGCGGTGATTGTGATCATCATTTATAAAAAAGTGAGAAAAAAATAAAAAAAGACTCATTTTTGATACAAGACCTGAGAAAAAGAAGTTCAGGTACAAGTAGGAAAGATGAGTCTTTTTTATTTCATAGGAAATACATTGTTACATTAATTTGCGAAAGTGTGCAATTTACACTTTATTCTCAACCTTTAGAAGACATATTCATGTATTCACTATACATTGGAGAAGGAAGACCAAATCCACCAGCAACAGGGATTGTTTCTCCAGTGATGTAAGAAGATTGATCACTTGCTAAGAATACAACCGCATTTGCTAAATCTTCTGGTTTTCCAAGACGATCGAGTGGTACATTTTTGAGGAACATCTTTAAAAATTCTTCAGACATATTGTTCATGGCAGCGTCAGTAGCTGTAAATCCAGGCATAACAGCGTTACAACGTACACCTTGACGTGCATATTGAACAGCGATGTTCTTTGTTAAGAAGTTGATCGCTGCTTTGGCTGTTCCATAAGCGATACGAGAGAGATCTGGTAACATTCCGCCAACAGAAGAGATGTTGATAATCGATCCTCCACCAGTTTTTACCATAGAAGCTACGGCAGCTTTTGATGTTACATAAACACTTCTTAAGTTGCGTTCTACAATTTCAAAGAATTTGTCAGTGTCACCCTTTAATAAGTCAAAGTCTGTTTTAACATCAGTAGAACCGTAGTTATTGACAAGAATGTCAATTCTACCTTCTTTTGCAATGACATCTTCAACCATAGTATGGAATGTTTCAGGTTCCATAGCATTGAAATAAACAACGCCTGCTTGTCCTCCGGCTTTGATAATTTCGTCAGCGATTTCCTGACCAGCATCTAAACGTCTAACGCCAAAATAAACCTTGGCACCATTTTCAGCGAGTTTCTTTGCACACGCAAGTCCAATTCCCTTTGTAGAAGAGGAAACGAGTGCAATTTTGTTTTCTAATAATTTGCTCATGACAAAATACTCCTTTCAAAATACGAGATCAAAACGAAACATAGACACGCAAATTTTCTTAATATATCCTGATAAAATGCTTTTTGTTTTTCCTTACTATACATACAAAAGACAGTGAAATGTTATAACGATTATTATGAGAAAGTTAAAAAATATGTTTCTCATAATATAAATAAAAAGCCTTTTACAAGGAATCAATCTACTTGTTTATATGTAAAATTAAAATGCAGTGTATGTTCTCTATGTGAAAAGTATGCTATACGAGCTTTTCATCGTTTTGTGAATATATTGTACCACAATTAGATTCAATAATCAAATAAAAAGATAAGAAATTATAAAATTCAATTAAAATTAGATAATAATAAAAAAACAGGAAAAAAGAATGTTTATTTGTCTAAAAAATAACAAAAAATAAGAAATATGACGAAAAGGGAAAATAGCATCAAGTGCAAGTATAAAAAAAGTCTAAACCTTATGAAAAAGCCTTGAAAAAAGTTTCTTAACATAAGAAAATAAAGAAAGACACGATAACATACAAAACATAAAAAAGCAGTCGTTCTCATGAGCGACATTAGAAAGGAAGAAAGAATGAGTTTTACACATTTACATGTGCATACAGAATATAGTCTTTTAGATGGCTCTAGTAAAATTAAAGAGCTTGTAAAAAGAGTAAAAGAATTAGGCATGGACTCCATTGCTATTACCGATCATGGCGTTATGTACGGTGTGATTGATTTTTATAGGGCGGCCAAAGAAGTGGGAATTAAGCCCATTTTAGGGTGTGAAATCTATGTGACACTTGGTTCTCGTTTTGATAAAGAAACAGGAAAGACAGGGAATAAATATCACCATCTTGTGCTGTTAGCAGAAAACGATACCGGATATCATAATTTAATGAAAATTGTGTCAAGAGGGTTTACAGAAGGATTTTACTATAAGCCAAGAGTGGATTATGAGGTATTAGAACAATATCACGAAGGAATCATTGCACTGAGTGCTTGTCTTGCTGGGGAGGTGGCAACGCTTTTAAGACAAGGATTTTATGAAGAAGCCAAAAAGTCAGCCTTGCATTTACAAAGTGTATTTGGACAAGGAAACTTTTTCTTAGAGATGCAAGATCATGGAATCCCAGAACAACAAATAGTAAATCAAGAGTTGTTACGCCTTCATAAGGATACAGGAATCGATCTTGTGGCAACCAATGATATTCACTATGTATATGAAGAAGATGAAAAGCCACACGATATTTTACTCTGTATTCAAACAGGAAAAAAAGTGGCGGATGAAAATCGAATGCGTTATGAAGGCGGACAATATTTTGTCAAGTCGGAAGAACAAATGAGAGAACTATTTCCTTATATACCAGAGGCCATCGAAAACACTCATAAGATTGCAGAACGCTGTAACGTAGAAATTGTATTTGGGGAACAAAAAGTGCCAAAATTTGATGTTCCAAATGGCTATGACGCATTTTCTTATTTGACAGAGCTGTGTGAGCAGGGGATGAAAAAGCGTTATGGGGATTTAGAGGTTAAAGATGGAATCCATTTAAAAGAGCGGTTGGACTATGAGCTTACAACTATTAAAAATATGGGATATGTGGACTATTTTTTAATCGTATGGGATTTTATTAAATACGCAAAAGATCATCAGATTGCAGTGGGACCTGGAAGAGGTTCTGCGGCAGGAAGTATCGTTTCTTATTGTTTAGAGATTACAGATATTGATCCCATCCATTATAATTTATTGTTCGAGCGTTTCTTAAATCCAGAACGTGTGTCCATGCCGGATATCGATGTCGATTTTTGTTTTGAACGAAGACAAGAAGTCATTGACTATGTAGTTGAAAAATACGGAAAAGAAAAAGTGGTTCAGATCGTTACATTTGGAACGATGGCCGCAAAAGCCGTTATTCGTGATGTTGGACGGGTGCTTGATATTCCATATGCTTTGGTGGACTCTGTTGCAAAAATGATTCCAAATGAGCTCAATATGACAATAGATATTGCATTAAAAAAGAGCAAAGATTTAAGAGAAGCCTATGAAAATGATCCACAAATTCAATATCTGATTGATATGTCAAAGAGGTTAGAAGGTCTTCCAAGACACTCCTCTATGCACGCAGCAGGTGTGGTAATTGGTCAAAAGGCTTTGGATGAGTTTGTGCCTCTTGCAAAAGCCTCCGATGATGCTATCGTTACACAGTTTACGATGACCACAATTGAACAGCTTGGACTTTTAAAAATGGATTTTTTAGGGCTTCGTACTCTTACTGTAATCCAAAATGCAATTAGCTTAATTGAAGATAGGATTGGAACAAGAATTGATCTGAATAAAATTGATTATCATGATAAAAATGTATTTGATTTATTGAGTTCTGGAAAAACAGAAGGGGTATTTCAGCTCGAAAGTTCCGGAATGAAAAGCTTTATGAAAGAATTAAAGCCAGAAAGTTTAGAAGATATTATTGCAGGAATTTCCCTTTACCGTCCGGGGCCAATGGACTTTATTCCAAAATATATTGAGGGAAAAAATGATCGCCATCTCATTCAATATACCTGTCCGCAGTTGGAGAAAATTTTATCCCCAACATACGGATGTATTGTGTACCAAGAACAAGTTATGCAAATCGTTATGGAACTCGCAGGTTACACGATGGGACGAAGCGACCTTGTTCGTCGTGCCATGTCAAAGAAAAAAGCGGATGTTATGGAAAAAGAACGGCAAAACTTTGTCTATGGAAATGAAGAAGAGGGAGTTCCTGGATGTATTAAAAATGGAATTGAGGAAAAAATAGCTCATCAAATTTTTGATGAAATGATCGACTTTGCAAAATATGCTTTCAACAAGTGTTCGACTCGTTCTACCTTTAAATAAACAAAGAGGTAGCACTCTTAAACAGGAGGAGAACTGATAATTCGAGTGATGGAATGATAGAGTAACGCCTTGAAACATCACCTCTAATACTCCGACTGGCTACATAAATGGAAACATTAGTGGTCAGAAGTTCGGTGAAGTCGGCAGAAGTTATCCTAAACTCAGTAATAACCGATAGTAACATTGGTACAAAAGAGGTTAGAGCCCGCCTGTGTGAATCGATTATGAAAGGCATGGTTAATGATATGTCGGGAGTCTATAAAATACCTATGGTGAGAATGTTGTGGCACCTACACAACTGACGAACCAGCGAATTTAAGCAACTATATGAATCCTATGGGGAAACTCATAGGGATGCTAACGCATCGTTGGTGTGGTCTAGTAAGAATATTTGTTATGAAAAACCATATAAGACGAAGACAAGTTAGAGTCGGCGGGTCTTATCAAGCCAACAGGAGCAGAGCTAGGCACCTAAGGGTATAAATGTAAAGATAGAATTATCGGTACGAGGAAAGGTATTGGGTTCCTATAAAGGAATAGGTTGACGAAGAATAATAAGCAACCGAACCAATGCTGAAAAGCAGTGTTCGAACCTATGAAGCTCTTGTAATGAGAGTGGAGGAATGGGCACAAGTCGGTTTTAAAATAATAGGAATAACGAATCTACAACAAGGATTTCGAGTATGATCAAAAAGTCACTCAATCTGTAAAAGGAGGAGGTGATGCCTGTGCCTACAAGAAATGATGGAAAAACGAATGTTGTAGATAATCTAAGACACTCTGAATATTACAATCTACAGAATAGATTTGATGATTTATATCAAAGAAGTTCCAATGGAGAAAAGTTCCAAAATCTAATGGATGATATATTGTCCAGAGAAAATATTTTGTTAGCATATAGAAATATAAAAACTAATAAAGGAAGTCATACTCCAGGATCAGATAAAGTTACCATGAAGGACATTACAAAACTAACTTCTGATGAAGTAGTAGAAAAAGTAAGGTTCATAATGGTAGGGAGTGTTCATGGATACAGACCAAAGCCAGTAAGAAGAAAGGAAATTCCAAAACCAGATGGTTCGTTAAGACCATTAGGCATACCATGTATATGGGACAGAATAGTTCAACAAAGTATAAAACAAGTATTAGAACCAATATGTGAAGCGAAATTTTCGAATAACAGTTATGGGTTTAGACCAAATAGGTGTGTAGAACATGCTATTGCAGAAACACACAGACTATTACAAAGGTCAAAACTTGGTTATGTAGTGGAATTCGATATCAAAGGTTTCTTTGACAATGTTAACCACTCTAAGCTAATTAGGCAAATGTGGGCGTTAGGTATCCAAGATAAAAAACTTATTTTTATTATTAAAAGGATACTAAAAGCACCCATTAAAATGCCAAATGGAGAAACATTTATACCTCAAAAAGGAACACCGCAAGGTGGAATAATATCTCCAATACTAGCAAATATAGTTTTAAATGAACTAGACCATTGGATTGATAGTCAATGGTTAAAAAGCCCAATTATAGATAAATTTAGTTTACCTAGAAATAAAAGTGGAAAACTAATAAAATCTAATGCTTACCTAAACATGAGAAAAACTAACCTTAAAGAATTGTATATTATAAGATATGCAGATGATTTTAGAATATTTTGCAGAACTTATGAGGATGCAGTTCGAAGTAAAGAAGCCATTACACAATGGATAGAAACAAGGTTAAAGTTGGAAGTATCGCAAGAGAAAACAAGGATTGTAAATGTTAGGCGAAAATACATGGAGTTTTTGGGATTCAAAATTAAATTATATCAAAAAGGCAATGGTTGGAAAGTCAAATCTCATGTAAGTGATAAAAGACTAGAGAAGGTATTAAAAGAATTCAAATGGCAGTTTGCTAAAATACCACACATCAAGAACAAAGAACATGAAATGTCTGTTATTCGCAGATACAATGCAATGGTTTTAGGTGTACAAGGTTATTATAATATAGCAACTGATATATGTAAGGATTTCAGAATCATTCAACATAGAATAAACATTGTGGCAAAAAATAGGCTACATGCCAAAAACAGTCGCAAGAGCAAACTAAGTAAGAAAGGAAGAGAATTAACAACATTTGAAAAGAAAATGTATGGAGCATCAAAAGCACTCAGATACATGAAATCAAGTGGTGAACCCATTTACCTAATAGGTTATGTAAAGCCTAAACCACCAATATCAAAACTTGAAAGAGTATGTGCATATACGGTAGAGGGTAGAAAAGGATTACATGATTCTCTACAAATTGATAAAAGGTTGCTAATTGAATTGATGAAGAATACAAATCCTAATCAAAGTATTGAGTTCAATGATAATAGGTTATCGTTGTTTTCTGCTCAAATGGGAAAATGTTCTGTGACGCAAAGAATATTCAGAAGTACTGGAGAAATTCATTGCCATCACAAACACCCAAAAGAAAAAGGTGGAGGAGATGAATATGCCAATCTGACATTAGTGTTAGAAACAGTGCATAAATTAATCCACGCTAAAAATAAAGAAACAATAAATAAATACCTTAAAATAATAAATTTAACACTATATGAACTAGAAAAAGTCAATAAACTAAGAGAAATGGCTGGAAATGACAAAATTGTTGTATAAACATTATTGTTAATTACAAAAGAATCGCTAAGAAATCAGAGATAGGTGATTCGTTAATTCCTATACCAATGTGTATCCAACGCAATATAGTCATATTGGTTTAATTTTAAAATCGATGGAACGCCGTATGCGCTGAAAGGTGCATGTACGGTGTGGAGTGGGGGAAAAGTCGGAAACACAAAGAAACAGTAGACTTACCTATCACTATCCCATGCCGCTGCCTATGCCATTGTATCCTATCAAACAGCATATTTAAAATGCTATTATCCAGTGGAATTTATGGCGGCACTTTTAACATCGGTGCTTGGCAATCCTGCAAAAGTAGCAGAATACATTATGCACTGTCGACAGATGGGAATTTCTATTCTTCCACCAGATGTTAACGAAGGAATCAGCGGATTCTCTGTATCCAATGGTTGTATTCGCTATGGATTATCCGCCATTAAAAGTCTTGGAAAGCCTGTCATTGATGCCATTGTAATGGAAAGAAAAGAACATGGCAGTTTTAAAAGTTTAAAAGATTTTGTGGAGCGTTTATCAAGCAAAGAGGTCAATAAAAGAACGGTAGAAAGTTTTATAAAATCAGGAGCTTTTGATAGCCTTCATGCTACGAGAAAACAGATGATGTTAGTATATGTCAGTGTGATCGATGGCGTAAATCAAGAAAAGAAACGCTCTATGACAGGGCAGATGTCTTTGTTTGATCTCATGGGAGAAGAAGAAAAGCAAGAATATGAAGTGACATATCCTGATGTTGGAGAATATGAAAAAGAGCAATTATTAGCTATGGAAAAAGAGGTGCTTGGTATTTATGCTAGTGGGCATCCTTTGGAAGAATATGCAGAGAGTTTGCAAAAAATAGTCACTGCAACAACCACAGATTTTCTAATTGATCCAGAAACGAATAGTGCAAAGGCAAAGGATCAAAGTCTATATATTATCGGTGGAATGATTGCGAATAAGACAGTAAAAATGACAAGAAATAATCAAAATATGGCATTTTTAACGGTAGAAGATCTCTATGGAACCGTAGAAGTTGTAGTTTTCCCAAGGGATTATGAAAAGTATCAAAGTATTATGAATATAGATGAAAAAGTTTATATTAGAGGTCGTGCATCAATTTCAGAAGAAGAGGGAAAACTGATCTGTGAGATGATTGTTCCATTTGATAAGTTGCCAAAGGAAGTTTGGATTCAATTTCAAAATAAACAAGCGTTTACAGAATCAGCACCAGCACTGTATCGAATTTTTGGACAGAATAAAGGCAATACACCAGTGATCATTTATTGCAAAGAAGAAAGGGAGCTGAATCGTCTTCCAAAAAATTTAATGATTTCTGATTCTGAAGAGGTATTGGTGAATTTGTCACAGAAATATGGAGAAGATAATGTAAAAGTTGTCGAGAAGAGTATTGAAAATCTGCGAAAAATACATTAGAATTAAACATGATTCTTGCATTGGTTTTAGTGAGGGAACAACGATATAACAAATGTGGAGGTAGTTATTATGTCAAAAGTAACAGAAAAACTAGAAGGAGTGTCAAATCCATCAATCATTACAAATACTAAAAAACCAGCAGTTTCTACTATTGGAGTGCTAACAAGTGGTGGAGATGCACCGGGAATGAACGCTGCGACAAGAGCTATCGTTCGTGCTGCATTGGCTAAAGGTTTAAAAGTCAAAGGTATTCGTAAAGGATACAATGGTTTATTGAATGAAGATATTTTTGATATGACTGCAAAGGATGTATCAGAAACCATTCAGCATGGTGGTACCATTCTTTTTACAGCAAGATGTGAAGAGTTTAAAACAGCAGAAGGTCAGAAAAAAGGTGCAGAAATTTGTAAAAAACATGGAATTGACGGATTAGTTGTTATTGGTGGCGATGGTTCTTTCCAAGGAGCATTAAAACTTTCAAATCTTGGAATCAACACAATCGCACTTCCTGGTACAATTGACCTTGATATCGCTTGTACAGACTATACAATTGGTTTTGATACAGCGGTAAATACAGCAGTTCAAGCCATTGACAAAATTCGTGAAACATCAAACTCTCATGAGAGATGTTCCATTGTAGAAGTTATGGGTAGAAATGCTGGATATATTGCTTTATGGTGTGGTATTGCAAATGGTGCAGAAGATATTTTAATTCCAGAACGATATAATGGAAATATTGTCGAGCTGGAACAGATGTTAATTGATCATATTCGTGAAAGTAGAAGAAAAGGAAAATCTCATCACCTTGTAATAAATGCAGAAGGTATTGGACATTCTCATGGAATGGCTAAAATTATTGAAAATGCAACTGGTGTGGAAACAAGAGCTTCTATTCTTGGACATATGCAACGTGGGGGTAGTCCTACTGCAAAAGATCGTGTGTACGCTTCTTTTATGGGAGCTTATGCTGTGGAGCTTCTTTGCGAAGGAAAATCCAATCGTGTTGTAGCTTACAAAAATGGAGAATATGTTGATTATGATATCCAAGATGCTTTAAAAATGCAAAAAGATATCAGACAATGGGAATTAGAAGTTGCAAAATTATTAAGCTAATGATATAGTAGACTTGCATAATGAGAAATGCTTGTTACTAGCAGTCATTTTATATGCTATGGTGAAAAAGCGGGCAGAAAATTTTCTGTCCGTTTTTGTGACAATAATGAATATTTTAAGGGTGAGAATAACAAAAAAACTGAGAAAGGTAAGTCTTATAATAGGGTAGGAGTATGTTAAATAAGTTATTAGATAGGCTGAAAAATATTTCTGCTTCCCGCATTATTTTATTAGGGTTTTTAAGCGTGATTTTCATAGGGTCTATTCTGCTATCTTTGCCCATTGCGACAAAATCAGGGGAAGCAACTCCTTACGTGGATGCGTTGTTTACTGCTACCACTTCTGTTTGTGTAACAGGGCTTGTGACAGTGAATACACTGGCACATTGGAGTTTTTTTGGACATATTGTTATTTTATTACTGATCCAGTTTGGCGGGCTTGGATTCGTAGCTGTTCTAACGGCTATGATATTAGCATTAGGCAAAAAGGTCAGTTTGAAAGAACGAATTTTAATTCAAGAAGCGTATAGTTTTAATAAACTTTCTGGAATGGTAAATTTCATAAAAAAAGTATTAATTGGTACATTGACTGTGGAAGCAATTGGAGCAATATTTTATATGTTTCAGTTCATTCCAGAGTTAGGCGTTGCAAGAGGAATCTGGGTATCCATTTTCAATGCCATTTCCGCCTTTTGTAATGCGGGGATTGACATTATTGGGGAATACAGTCTGGTTCCTTATGTGCATAACCCTCTTATCAATATTGTGACCATGGTATTGATTGTGAGCGGTGGTATTGGTTTTACTGTTTGGTGGGATTTAATTCGAGTTGGTAAACTTGTGAAAGAGAAAAAAATTCCATTAAAGAAAATGTTATCTCGTTTGACCCTTCATTCAAAAATCGTGTTAACAACAACAATCTCTCTGATTATTGGTGGTGCCATTTTTATTTTCGTTTTGGAGTATAACAATACGGGAACTATTGGAACGTTTTCTTTTCTGGATAAAATCCAAGCATCCTTTTTCCAGTCAGTGACACTTCGTACAGCGGGGTTTGCCACATTGCCACAGGAAAATTTGCGGGATGATACATCCTTGATATGTATTATTCTCATGTTTATTGGAGGTTCGCCAGTTGGAACAGCTGGAGGAATTAAAACGGTTACCATTGCAGTTTTATTCGCGACGGTAATGTCTGTTGTCCGAGGAAGTAAAAGCGTGGTAATATATAACCGAAGAGTATCAGGTGAAATTGTAAAAAAGAGTTTAGCTATTATTTGCATTACTCTCTTTTTGCTTCTTAGTGCTACTATTATTTTAAATATAACAGAGGCAAGGGCAGATTTTATGACTTGTTTTTATGAGGTAGCGTCGGCTCTTGGTACCGTTGGGCTTAGCAAAAATTTAACACCATATTTAACAACCATCGGAAAAATAATTATTATTTGTACGATGTATATGGGGCGTGTTGGACCAATTACAATGGCAGTTGGATTTCATGTTAAAAATAAAAAAACACTGGTAGAATTCCCAGAAGAAGATCTATTAGTAGGATAGGATGATGTGAGATGAAAAAAGGATTTGCAGTATTAGGTTTAGGAAGATTTGGAACAAGTGTAGCTGTGCATTTGGCCGAAACTGGAGCAGAAGTTATGGTGGTGGATCAAGATGAAGCCAATGTACACGATGTTGCGGATTTAGTGACATATGCAGTACAAGGCGATATATCCGATCCAGAAACTTTAAATTCCTTAGGAATTGGTAATTTTGATGCAGTTATTGTTGCTATTGCGGGCAATATAGAAGCCAGCGTTATGGCCACTATTCTTGCAAAAGAACAAGGCGTGCCTTATGTGATGGCGAAAGCTCAAAACGAAATGCATGGAAAGATCCTTGATAAAGTAGGTGCGGATAATGTCATTTATCCAGAAAAAGAAATGGGTGCAAGAGTTGCTAGAAATTTAACAGTAGGAAATTTCGTTGATTTATTTGAGCTTTCTTCTAAGGTAAGTATGGTGGAAATGACGGTGAAATCGGAATGGGAAGGCAAGACCTTGGTAGAACTGGACTTACGTGGGCGTTATGGCGTTAACGTTGTCGCAGTAAAAAGAGGGGTAGAACTTGATGTGAGTCCAGCTCCAACTGAGGCACTCCATGTAGGAATGCACTTACTGCTTACGGGATACAACCATGATTTGAAAAGACTTATGCAGGTGAAAGAATGATTACAAGCAGTACAAACGGACAAATTAAAAATGTGTTAAAACTTCAAAAAAGCACAAAGGCGAGAAAAGAACAAGGTGTTTTTGTTGCAGAAGGATTACGACTCTTTCGAGAAATTCCAAAAGAGCGGTTGGTAAAAGCCTATGTGACAGAAGAGTTTTTTAAGAAACATGAAGAATTATTAGAAGATGTGGAATATGAGTTCGTCGCTCCCAATGTGCTAAAAGAGGCATCGGATACAAAAACACCACAAGGAATTTTAGCTATTGTCAAAATGTTTCATTATGAGCTTGATGATATAAAAGGAAGAGGAGAGCCTTGTCTTATGGTACTGGAAAATCTTCAAGATCCGGGGAATTTAGGGACGATTATTCGGACGAGCGAAGGAGCGGGCGTAAGCGGGATTCTTATGAGCGAAGACACAGTAGATATTTATAATCCAAAAGTAGTTCGTTCCACAATGGGATCGATTTTTCGAATGCCATTTGTGATTCTTCCGATGAAAGAAATTTTTGCTTTTTTAAAAAAAGAAGGAATTACAAGTTATGGTGCACATTTAGATGGAAAAGATTTCTATATGGAGGATTATAAAAAAGCGTGTGCATTTTTTATTGGAAACGAAGGCAATGGTCTGACAGAAGAAACCACAAAAAAGGTCAATAAAGCGATAAAAATACCAATGTATGGACAGGTAGAATCGCTAAATGCCGCCATTGCTGGAACCGTACTTATGTATGAAGCCATGCGTCAAAGACGGCAAGAATAAAGTTCCTTGTAAAAAGAGGTTGTTGCAAGCAAAGTAACAATCTCTTTTTCTTTTGTACTGAGGCAACGATTTATATAAAGAAGAAACAGCCAAAAATAAAGTTTTGGAATAGAAATAAAAAGTTATTATTTCTGCAATAAATTTGTAACAAGTTGCATTATTTTTATAGGAACCAAAAAACAATACAGGAGGCTAAAGATGAAGAAATGGATAATGATGCTTGTGTTCTGTTTGCTCCTCGTGGGAACTGGAGTGACTGCATATGCAGGAAGTGGAGTGCAAGTAACGGATGCAAACAATCAGACGAAGGTGTATGAAGATGTCATACAGACGTTGACAATCAATGGGGAAAAAAAGGATTTAGGAAAAGCTCCTGGAATTGTAATTGACAATGAGGTTATGTTAACCCATACGGCAGTTTTTAAAAAGATACTGGGTATGAAAGTGACTTATAATGGAAAGGCTGGTACGGTTGTGTTGGAAACAAAAGAACACAAGATGGAGTTTCAAACCAATCAAAAGACAGCAATTCTTGATGGAAAAGAGATGCCATTATCAGTAGCTCCTGTAAAAGCAAAGTATTTGGACACAGGTGTAAATACGATTTTGCTTCCAACAAAAGCGATTGCTGATGTATGGGGATACCAGTATGAATTTGATGAAACGAATCAGAGTGTATCACTCCATAGAGAAGGCGGAATGGAGTTGATGTATGCAGGACTTTCTTATTATTATCAAAAGACACCAGTGACATTGCTTGTAAATGGAGAGGAAATTGATACAGAACTTCCAGGCTTTATTGTGGATGATTACAATATGGTTCCAGCTTGGAAAATGGCAAAAGAACTAGGAATAAAGTATAGTTATTCAAAAAGTAAAAAAAGCATTACATTAACATATGGTTCTAACAAAGTAATTATGACCATGAACAGCAAAGATGCAACAGTAAATGATGAAAGTGTGATGATGCCAGTAGAACCTGTGTACATAAAAGATAGAAGTACAGGAGCTGGTGGAAATATGGTTCCGGGTGAGTTCGTCGCAGAACAGCTTGGATTTGGATATGAATGGGATGCTGTGGAAAATAGTGCAAACTTCACAACTCCTCAAGGACTTTTAGATGGTTATCAGATTGTCATTCCATTGGATGAAGAATGCACTTCTGGTAATTATGAAGTAGAGGATGATTATTTTAATCATAAGTTTAAAATTAAATTTACTGGTGAGTATGAGTCTTTTTATGATGTTAACTTAATAGAAAATTATTCAGATGCGATTAAAAGCATTTCTGTGGAAGAAGATGATTTTTATACTACCATAACTTTAAAGGCAAATAAAATTAAGGGCTATCGTATTAAAGAAGAAGATGGTATACTATATGTAAAAGTTGGTACACCACAAGAAATTTATGATAAAATTGTTGTTTTAGATGCTGGACACGGTGGAACAGACCCCGGAGCTGCTGGTAATGGAATTTATGAAAAAAATTGCACTTTAAATATTGTGAATGCCGCAAAAGATTATTTTGATATGGATGAATCTATAAAAGTCTATTATACAAGAACAACAAATTCACAAGCCAACATGACTTCTGGTTCCAGTGGACTTAACACAAGCACTTCATTAAGAGCTAGAACAGATTTAGCAAATGAAGTGGATGCGGATTTGTTTATCAGTGTTCATATTAACTCTGCTTCTAATACCTCTGCAAGAGGAACAGAAGTGTATTATAGTTCTAACAACAATCGTAAAAATGATGGTGGTTTGACAGCATCAAAACTTGCCCAACTTGCCTATGATAATATGGTAAAAGCTGTCGGCAGTTCAAAGCGTGGGGTAAAGACTGCCAATTTTTATGTAGTGCGTTATACGAATATGCCTGCAATTTTAATTGAAACTGCATTTATTTCCAACAAGCAAGATGCAGATATTTTAAAAAGTGAGAAAAAAGTAGACCAGATGGGAAAAGCGATCTACGATTCCGTTGTACAAGCATTTTCAAAATATCCAACTGGTCGATAGGTGACATGAGGAGGAATCAGAGTGAGAAAGAAACTTGTGAAAATATGTCTGTTTGCTACGCTGACTTGTAGTGTTCCGATGTATTTTGATGTACACGTAGAAGCAGCGAATAAATATGATAAAATGGTAATCGCTGATGTAGAAAATAGTTTAAATGTGCGTGAAAAGGCGTCTACTGATTCCAAGGTTGTTGGACAGATGAAGCGAGGAACTGCTGGAACGATTGTAAAAAAGGGAAAACAGTGGACAAAAATTAAATCAGGAAAAGTAGTCGGATATGTATCCAATGATTATGTGCTGACTGGTAAAGCCATGGAGCAGTTTGCCAAACAAAATGTGAAGAAAAAAGATGCGGTAGTAACGACGGATGTACTCAATGTAAGAGAAAAGAAAAGCACAAAGGCAAAAGTACTTGGTAAGGCGACAAAAGGAGATACTTTTGAAGTTGCGGAACAGGCAAAAAATTGGACTAAGATCAAGTACAATAAAAAAAATGGATATTTGTCCAATGATTACATTGATATTAATTATCGTTTTGGTACAGCAACGCCTTTAGAAACTTCTGATTCTGATGTCACAATTTCCGATAATAATACAGATTCAGTAGGAAGCAATGAACCAGATAACAGTACAATAGATACAACAGAGCAAAATGGACAGTCATCCAACACAGATATATCTTCCGGTTCAACAGATCAAGAAATAAATGATGATAATAATAACAATTTTAGTGATGTTGATGCAGAAGAGTTAAGAAGAGAGATTGTCGATTATGCCCTCCAGTTTGTAGGGAATCCTTATGTATATGGTGGAACAAGTTTAACAGAAGGGGCCGATTGTTCTGGATTTATTCAATCTGTTTATAGTAAGTTTGGAATTAAATTAAATCGTGTTTCCGCTGATCAAGCGTTAAATGGAAGAGAAGTTTCACTTGATGAGATTCAACCAGGAGATTTGATTTTTTATGTCAGCCGTGGCAGTTCAAGAATTAGCCATGTATCGCTATACATAGGAAACAATCAAGTTGTCCATGCACTCAATCAGTCAAAAGGAATTTGTGTAAGCAATATGTATTATAACACGCCATATACGGTTCGAAATGTAATTGATTAACGAAGAAATTTTGGGATAGGCACTTCCTAAGTCCTTTTTACATATGATAGTAGAAAAGGGCTTAGAAGGTGCTTTTCTTTTGCAATCATTTCAAAAACCATTGACATCGGAAGAAGAACGACATTATCTTACATTGAGCCAGACAGGGGATATGGAAGCCCGAAATATATTGGTAGAACGTAATTTAAGGTTAGTAGCACATATAGTGAAAAAATATTATAATGGGGAGAGAGATACAGAAGACTTGATTTCCATTGGAACTATCGGATTGATCAAGGCGATCAATACTTATAAAATGGAAAAAGGAAATCGTTTGGTCACCTATGCTTCCCGCTGTATTGAAAATGAATTGCTAATGATGCTTAGACAGGAGCGTAAATGTTCAAAAGAAATCTCGCTTTATGAACCAATGGGAACCGATAAAGAGGGAAATGAGATCAGTTTAATGGATATTATGTGTAATCAGGAGCTTCTTGTAGAAGATTCCGTCGTACTTGGGCAGTCGATCTGCAAACTCTATAAACTTGTGGAGCATATGAAAGACGGAAGGGAAAAGAAGGTCCTGATTATGCGCTATGGGCTTTATGGAACAAAAGAATATACACAAAGAGAGATAGCTTCTATGCTTGGTATATCAAGAAGTTATGTGTCACGGCTAGAGAAAAAAGTCGTAGAGAAGTTACGGAGTGAATTTGAGATCAAACAGGAGTAATTACTTGTTAAATTCATTTTGAAAGTTGGTAAAAGGAGTTTTTAAAGAGAGAGATTGATGATGATTAGTTAAGGACATTTTCTTACTGACGAATTGGTTGATAGGGTTTCACTAACTCTATTTTACAATAAGTCAGTAGGGAGATGTTCTATTTTTGAATGGCTAGAATCATTCTGACTGAATTGGGATTACAAAAAGAAAAGGAGAAAAACGATGGCTATTGAATAAAACAGTACATGCCATTTCAAGTATTAACAAAGGAGATGGTAGATGAGTTTGTTCAGAGAATATGGGTAGATAAAAATGAAGAGATATAAGAGGAATGTAATTGGAGCAAGGGCTATGTTCATGATATAATAAACTTGTAAGAAAGAAAGCGTTAGTTATGAAAGATGTAAAAAAGGATAAACAAGAATTATCCAATCATGTTCTTTTGATTTTTGTGCTATTAATATTATATGTCATTTGCATATGTGATGTGTAAGAGATTCAAATGAGCACATAATATTGCTACACCTGTTGCATTAATGGGTGTTTCAGATTTCTTTGAGTTATTGGTGTTCATAGCTATCATATTATTGGGTGTAACTGGATTGTCAACACTTTTTCAGACAACTTTTTTAAGGGTATGTTTTTCAAATTCTTTTGGTGTTAAATAACCAAGAGAAGAATGGATTCTATGATTATT
>CASDVE010000040.1 GCA_949284175.1 uncultured Eubacteriales bacterium | reverse complement strand
GTGCGTTGCACACTCTTCGCGACTTTATGTTACTTCTAGCAATGCACACTTTGCCGCGCGCGAGCAGTTTGCAAAGCAAACTTATCTTCTCTGCGAGCTACGCATCGTTCGCACGTAGTGCTTTTTTATGTTATAGAATAACTCGCTTTGCGAGGAATTTCCTATAACATAAAAAAATGAGGCTATCGCTTTACGATTTTTTAGTCGTTAAAGCGACAGCCCCATTCTATCATGGTGGTATGCAATTTATTATAATTTTTCTTCTTATTACTTATTTTTTGTTATTTTACTTTCTTATTTTAATTCGATTCATTTTCTCTTTTTTAGCAATAGGATTGCTACTTAATGGTATATCCCCCATCTACTAATAGATTATGACCTGTGATCATTCTTGCACTTTTACTGCATAAAAACGCAATCACTCCTGCGATTTCCTCTGGCTCTGCAAAACGTTTAGAAGGCATTTCTTGTTTAAAAGCGTCCCCAACTTCCCCATCCCAAGCCTTATGTCCAAGGGCTGTTAAGACAACAGTTGGAGATACTGCATTTACACGAATTCCATAAGTTCCCCATTCATAAGCTAACACTTTTGTCATAGCAATAATAGCACCTTTGGATGCACAATATGCCACATGTCGATCTAATGCAATGACTCCTGCTTGGGATGCCATATTTACAATAGAACCTGCAATTTTATTTTTAATAAAATAAAAACCAACTAATTGTGCCATCATAAAAGAAGATTTTAAATTGATTTCCATTGTTTTATCCCAATCTGATTCAGAAATACACTCAGCTTTCTCTAGTGCTACGATTCCTGCACAGTTAACTAAAATATCCACTTTTCCAAATGCTTTTACACCTTCTTCTAACACAGTCTTTCTGTAATCGCCGTCCGTAATATCTCCTGAAATTCCAATGGCTTTTTGAGATAATCCTTTTGCAATTTCTTCTGCTTTTGGATTTAAATCTGCAATAATAAGATTTACGCCCTTTTTTGCAAAAAATTCTGCTGTTGCATATCCAATTCCTGCAGCTCCTCCTGTAATAATTGCGGTGTATCCTTCCAGTGAAAAATCAGTATCTACTCCTTCAAATGGTATCATCGTATCATATCCTTTCTTTTTTACTCACTATTTTTCTAATTCTATACCCTAATACTTCATTCTTAATAATCTTTGATCTAATAGGCTAAAACAATGTCATATGTATCGGAATCCCATTTTTATATTCCACTTCACATTCTCCTTGAATTAACGGCAAAAGATACTCTATCATCTCTTCTGTCACATCATTTCCGTTCTCTGTAATCCAAGTTTTCGGAACTTTTTTTTCATAATTTGCCACCTGTTCCACAGGAACATCCAGATAGTCCACATGATAAGGGCTATTTTTTCGTCTAATAAGGGAAACCATGACTCCATTTTTGCCTTGAATCGCACATTCACACGCCTTTTCACCAAGTGTTTTGGATTCTATCAGATCCGTTTTACTCATAAGATGACCACTACACCGTTGCATAATATTTAGCTCGATTCCTCTCACTTTACAACCAATTTGTCGTTTTACCTCTTCTGCTAACATAGAGGCAACCCCTGATAAATAAGAATGACCAAACCCATCTACTTGATGTTTCTGCTTTTGTGCGGATAAATAGTTTCCCTCTTCATCTTGAATCCCTTCACTGACAGCGATTAAAACAGAATTTTTCTCTTTTAGTTTCTCTTTTATATCGCTTATAAATCGATTTAAAACAAAGGGATTCTCACATAAATAAATAAGATCTGGGCCATTTGCACCGTTGATTCTGGCTAATGCTGATGATGCCGTGAGCCACCCAGCATTTCTTCCCATCACTTCTACAATGGTTACTGCTTTTGTTTTATAAACGGCACAATCTCGCTCTAATTCCAAGAAAGTAGTTGCAATATATTTTGCCGCTGAACCAAATCCTGGACAATGATCAATATGTACTAAATCGTTATCAATTGTCTTTGGTGCACCAATGATTTGTAAATCTTCTATTTTATGCTTTTTACAATATGCAGATAGTTTATTTACCGTATCCATAGAATCATTTCCGCCAATGTAAATAAAATATCCAACATGATATTTGCGAAGAATGGTTATAATACATGCAATCGTATGCTCGTCGTCTATTGTAATCTTTCTTCTACAAGACCCAAGAGCTGAGGATGGGGTTAGACTTAATCGTTCCAGATCCGCTTCCTCTTGCACACGCTCGCCTAAATCAACAAACTGCTCCTCTAGGACACCTTCGATTCCATATTTTGCTCCCAAAATTTTATCAATTTCTTTCCTCTTTTTTGCATAAGTAACCACACCTACCAATGTAGCATTAATTGCAGATGTAGGACCCCCTGATTGGGCTACAACCAAATTTTTCATGTCCCTTATCTCCTTTTCTCTATGCAAAATTATTGTGATATTCCATCTCTAGTTCATGAATTCTTTCTACTTTTGGTGTGGAACCTCCTCCTGCAAATTCACATGTAAGCCAAATATCCACAAGACATTTTGCCAGTTCCTTACCAACAACACGTTCTCCAAGACACATAATCTGTGCATTGTTGCTTTTTCTTGCTCGCTGTGCTGAAAATGGATCATGACATACAGCAGCCCGAATTCCTGGAACTTTATTGGCACAAATGCTCATTCCAATTCCTGTTCCACAAAGTAAAATTCCTCTCTCATAATGTCCACTTGCAATCTCATCTGCTACCTTATAGGCTACATCTGGATATAAGATGACTTCTCCTTTTTCCGCTCCAAAATCATCCACTTCATATCCTTTTTCTTTTAAGTGTTCCATAATTACCTGTTTTAAATCAAAGGCGGCTTCATCGCAACCAATCGCTATTTTCATCATTCAATCTCCTTTCCTTATGATCTGCTTTATAATAATTGAATCATTGCATCTGCCATAGAATCTAAAAGAATACAACAAGAAGTTGCTCCTGCATCTAAGACACCTCTGGAACGTTCTCCTAGTCGACTAGAACGACCAAACTTTGCAACCATATTTTTTGTAGAATCTCTTCCATTTTCTGCTGCAATTTTCATTCTTTCTAACGCTTCCTTCATAGAAGTCCCTTGTTCCTCTGCATCTTTTAATGCCATAACTGCTGGACTTAATGTATCCACTAATGTTTTATCTCCAACTTCTGCTTCTACAATTTCTTGTAACCCATGAAGTCCAGATTCTAACATATGTGCAAGCTCTTTTACACCAATGAATTCATACTCTTCTCCTGCTGTTGCCATATCCATAAAAATTGTTCCATAAATAGGTCCCATGGAACCCCCAATCTCTGAGAATAAAATATTACCTAATTCATCCAACCCCTCTGCAAAAGAAAATTCTTTTGTTCCAAAGCGATTTTCAAACAAAGTAAATCCTTTGTTCATGTTCATTCCATGATCTCCATCTCCAATGAGACCATCAACTTCTCCTAAGTATGCTTTATTTTCTTGGATTCCTTTTACCATAGCTAGTAAAATTTCTTTTCCACTATCTTTTCTGATATTTTCCATACTATCTTCTCCTACACTCTTTCTTCTTTATACTTGTGTCAATCCCATACTTGTTGCTGGCATATCAATTAACTCTTTTAATTCTTCATCTAACTTCATAATAGTAAGAGTCGCTCCCATCATTTCAAGAGAAGTAAAATAATTACCAACATAAGATCTATGTATTTTAATTCCTTTTTCGTTCAATAACTTTTCAATTTCATCATATAAGACATATAATTCCATTACAGGTGTTGCACCAAGACCAGATACTAAAACAACGACCTCATCTCCTGCTTCAAATGGATAATCCGGAACCACAATATCGACCATTCTCTTGGCCATTTTATCGGCTGTTTCTAACTGGCATACTTCAATTCCCGGTTCTCCATGATGTCCAATTCCAACTTCCATTGTTCCATCTTCAATGGTGAAATTCGGGTGCCCTACTGCTGGTAATGTACATGGTGTTAATCCAATTCCAACACTTCTTGTATGATCGATTGCTTTTTGTGCAGCTGCAATTACTTCATCTAAATCTCCACCTTTTGCCGCTTTTGCTCCTCCAACTTTCCACATTAAAACCTCGCCTGCCACACCACGACGTTTCTCCCTCTGATCCTTAGGTGCAGAAGCAACATCATCGTTGGCAACAACGGTTTTTATTGTAATTCCTTGTTTTTTTGCCATTTTTACGGCCATTTTTACGTTCATATTGTCACCAGAATAATTTCCATATAGACAAGCAACCCCTTTTCCTTGATCCGCCACCTTAGCAGCATCTAAAAATGCTGCTGCCGTTGGAGAGGAGCAAATTTCCCCTACGGCCACTGCATCACAAAGATTTTTTCCACAATATCCAATGAAAGCTGGTTTATGCCCAGAACCTCCGCCTGTAATAACACCCACTTTTCCATTTGGAATTTCTTTTGCCTTTACGACTCTTTTATTCTCTGTCCCTTCAACAAGATCACTATGTGCTTTTAAAAAACCATTTAACATCTCGTCTACAATATTATCTGGATCGTTCATAATTCTTTGCATTCTGTTTCCTCCTACTATTCCCTTTTTACTATTCTTACTGCTTATTGCTTTCATATTTCATGATTATTCTTTTAATAATCCTTTTTCTTTATACATCTTCACATATTCTGCTGCATTTTCTTTTGTAATCAAAATTTCTTCAATATTAGTCTCAATTTGTTTTTCTTCTCCCTCTAATAACTTGTGTACTGTTTCTAAATTCAGCTCCGCAAGATCGATGGCTGATTGTAAACAAGTTGATGTCATTTTCCCTTCTTCAATTAATAAACAGGCTTCTACTGTTCCATCCACACCGTAAGAGAGAATATCTTTATATTGTTCCTTTCCTAATACCACTTCTAATGCACCCGCCGCCATATTATCATTCATAGAAATAATGGCATCAATTTTATCATTTGAAGTTACCCAGTCTTCCATATATTGAACGGCTTCGTCTTTATTCCAATTTGCTATCTGTTCTCCAACAATTTGTACATCTGGTCTTTTATCGAAAAACTCTTTTTGCCAAGCCTCTCTTCTTTTCTCAGAATGAAAATGTCCAGATGGTCCGTTTAACACAACCACTTTTGCATTTTGTGGTACTTGTTCTAATGCTAGTTGTGCATTGACTGCCGCTTGTTTATATGGGTCTGCATCAACAGTAGAAACTCCTTCTGTTGGCTGATCCCAACCATTTGTTGCAACGGCTATAATTCCAGATTGTACGATTTTTTCCACATAAGGGCGTTGTGCCTCCACATTATTAGGTTGTACAATAATTGCATCATATTTATTGGTAATGGCATTTTCAATCGCCGCATTTTCTTTCTCATCATCTGCCTGCCCATCAAAGACATCAATTGAAATATCATCATATTTTTCAGATGCAATTCTCATTTCATTTGCGAACCATGCTGCAAATGAATCTGTTTGTGCTCGTGCAACATAAGCAACTTTATATTTTGCATCCTTCTTTTTTCCTTCTCCCCCATTTATAGTGCTACTTCCACATCCTGCCAACAACGTGCTTGCTAAAGCACAACTAAGCAATACTGCCACTACTTTTTTCTTCATTCCATTCCTTCTCCTTTTCATTTTCTACTAAAATAACTTTTGTTGTTTTTTTGTTTTTAGAATAAATATCCCAAATAACTGCTAAGGCAATAATGGTTCCTTTCACAATTTGTTGTACATAGGAATTGACTCCTGTTAAATTCATAATGTTATTTAAACACCCAATAATCAATGCTCCAGCAAATGTTCCCATTGTGGTTCCAACGCCACCTGAAAAGCTAGTTCCTCCAACAATGGCAGCTGTTAAACCTTCCATTTCATATCCAACTGCACCATTTGGTAATCCAGCGTTGACACGGGACATAAAAAGCACACCTGCAATTCCTACTAAAACACCGTTGATAATAAAAACTATGTATTTGTTTCGATTCACAGATATTCCTGATGCAATTGCCGCCTCTTCATTTCCCCCAATGGCATATAAGGAACGACCAAGCCTCGTATGTCTTAAGATATACCAAATTACGATCGTAATAACGACAATAAATAAAATCGAAATAGGAACTGGACCAATACTGCCTTGCCCAAAAACAGTATATCTTCCTAACTGTGGAATATTTTGTCCATTGGTAAATAGCAAAGCAATCCCTCTTGCTGCCATCTGCATAGCTAGTGTTGCAATAAATGGCGGTGTTTTAAAGTTAGTAACCATAATCGCATTAACAATATTACATGCAACAGCAATGAAAATAGCTACAAGAAACGCTAACAATAAAGAATCCGTTCCTTTATAAACATAAACTGAAAATACGCCAGATAACGCAAGTACCGCACCTGATGATAAATCAAGCATTCCACTGATAATAAGCAACATTTCTCCATAAGCTAAAATCGTTGCTACCGCAAGTTGTTTCATAATATTTGGAATATTATCTGGCGACATAAAATTTCGATTAAAACATGTGCATAAAACAATCATCAATAAAAGTACTAAAAAAATAGAATACTTCTCTTTGATCTGACTTTTCTTTTCTGAATTCATTTTTCCCTCCTACTCTGTACCGGTCGCAAATCTCATGATAGATTCTTGCGAAAATACATCTCTTTGTAATTCCCCAGTAATGACACCTTGACACATAACGTAAATGCGATCACACATTCCAATTAATTCTGGAAGTTCCGAAGAAACAATAATAACTCCTTTTCCTTCCTTTGCTACATCTGTCATCAATTTATAAATTTCATATTTTGCTCCGATATCAATTCCTCTTGTTGGTTCATCTAGAATCAAAATATCAGGATTTCGCATCATCCACTTAGCCAATAACACTTTTTGTTGGTTTCCACCACTTAAGTTCTGGATTGCTGTATCCATTGTCGGGCTTTTTACATTCATTTTATTAAAATAATCTTTTACAATTTTTCTTTCTTCTTTTTCGTGGGCATATCCTCCATAAATTATTTTTTCAAGACTGGAAAGACTGGCATTTTCTGTAATACTTCTCATCGGAATAATTCCATATCGTTTTCTATCTTCTGAAAGCATAACGATGTCATTTTTAATACTATCTTTTACTGTTTTAATTTGAATCTCTTTTCCATCTTTTATAATAGAACCTGACGTTATCGGATCCAAACCAAAAATAGAACGCATCACTTCTGTTCGTCCTGCCCCAACAAGACCTGCAAATCCAATAATCTCTCCTTTTTTTACATGGAAATTGATATCCTTATAAATCCCTTTACTGCTTAAATCTTTCACTTCTAATAACGTTTCCCCAATGTCTATGGATTCTTTTGGATAGGCATTTTCAATCTTTCTCCCAACCATAAGAGAAATCACTTTATCAATATCAATTTCACTGGCTGGATGACTTTCTACAACCGTTCCATCCCGAAGTACTGTAATATCATCGGCTATCTGAAAAACTTCATCCATCTTATGAGAAATATAAATAATGCTGACTCCTTTTTCTTTCAACACTTTAATTTTCTCAAATAATGTATCCACCTCTTTTTGTGTAATAGCAGAGGTAGGCTCATCCATCACAATGATTTTAGCGTCGTTTGATATTGCTTTTATAATTTCTATCATCTGAATATCGGATACGGTTAATGTTTTCATTTTTTGTGTTGGATGATAAGGAAGATTTTCATTTTTTAAAAATTCCTCTGTCTTTTTTCTCAATTGTTTCCAATCAACAGAGCCTGTTTTTTTCTTTGGAAGCCTTCCAAGAAATAAGTTTTCTTCTATTGACATTTCTGGTACATAATTCAACTCTTGGGCTATCATAGCAATTCCATAATTTCTCGCTTGTATTGGATTTTGTATTTTTACTGGTTTTTCATCAATATAAATTTGCCCCTTATCCGGTTTATAAATTCCATTGATAATTTTCATCAAGGTAGACTTTCCTGCTCCATTTTCCCCACAAAGTGCATGAACCGTACCTTTTCTAACTTTAAATTCTATGTTGCTCAATGCTTTTACCCCAGGAAATGACTTTTCAATTCCAGAAACTCTCAATTTAATTTCTTGTTCCATTTCTCTCCTCCATTCTTCATAGATTTCCAACTAGCTTATGTAATAACAATACCAATTTCCTTTTTCTTTTTATAGCAAACAATTTTGAATCTTTTTGTAGTTTATTGCATTTTCTTTGATAATCCATTAACATTGTACTTTATTGCAATCCTTATGTAATTTTTAATGATAAAAATGTAAAAAAATTCCTCTGTATTCCGCTTTCTAACAGTTACAAAGGAATTGTTATCTACTCTCTATTTATTTTTCGCTATTACTTATTTTCACAAGTTTCTCTAAATTCTGTCACCGTCATTCCTGTATATTTTTTAAATATTTTGCTAAAGTAAGGCTGATCATGAAATCCAACTGCATTTGCTACTTCTACAATGGAAAGTTTTGGATCAAAAATCAATTTTTTTGCATGTTCAATTCTCACTTGATTTAAATAAGTAGAAAATCCTATCTTTTTCGTCTTTTTAAATAAATTGGAAAAATAATACCGTGAAATACCAACATAATTGGCAACTTCTTCTAACGTAAGTTTTTCTGCATAATATTTTTCCACATAAGATACCGCTTTTTGAACTAATAATTCCACATCATCTATGTTTTGTTCTCGAATCTCTTCTACGACACTCTTTTGGTACTTTTCTAATATAGAAAATGCTTCTTCCAAATCGATAGAATGAATCAAAGCTCTTTGATATTCTAATATATTGTCCTCTTCCCCCTTTAAATATCCCATACAACTTTGATAAAAATAATTTGTAAATTGAACAAGTCTTAATTTCAAATTAATCGATGTTCCCTTCCAACATTTACATTCAGATTTCAGTTCCTCGATAATTTTTTTTGCACTTTCTTCTTGTCCAAAACATAACTTTTCCACTAATAATTCTACTTGTTCTCTTGTATAGATGTTTTGTTGTTGTACTTCTCTTTCATCGATATGCTCCCATCTATTTTTTTGAAAAATATGTTCTCCATTTTTTAATAAAAATAAAGAATCCGTAGCCTGATAAAACCAATCCACATCTTTTCTCGCTTCCTCTAGCTCACATTGAATCAAAGAATTAATACTTTTAAAGGAAATATTAAAATAACGATATGTCGATTTTCGAATTTCTTTTATCATTCCGATTACATCTTCATTTCTCATCTTTTTTGATATAAGAAGACAAGTAATTGATTTTCCAAATTGTTTTGTAAAACAATATTCATATCGTTCTAAGAAACTTGCATTGATCAACTGTTTACAGGCAAATAGTAAAGATGTATCTTGTTCTATCATTCCCTTTCTCTCTTTTAAGGAAGAGGAAAAATCAAACTGTACTAGACAAAAACAATACTCTTGATAAATAATATTCATTACCTGAAACTTCTCTTTTAGCATTTCAATCGGCTTTTGTTTGTTTAACATAAGACCAAGTAATAACTCTTTTTCTTGCTCTATATCGTAGCTTGCACTTTCTTTTTTCCCTCTCCCTTGTCTTTCTTCCATTTCATTCCTTTTTTTTATCATCATCTCCTTTACTTGTTCTTCCTCCATTTCTGCCTTTAACAAATAGTCGGATACTTGTAACTTCAATGCTTTTCTAACATAAGAAAAGTCATCATAAGCGGTTAACACAATAATCTCGATATTCGGATTTGCTTCTTTTATTTTATGAATTAACCAAAATCCATCTTTCTTTGGCATTTTAATATCAGTAAAAACAAGATCTGGTTTTAGTGCTAAAAATTTTTCAAATGCCGCCTCTCCATTTCCAGCCTCTCCCACAATTTGAAATCCAATACTCTCCCAATCAATCATAGAACGTAAACCAATTCTAACAAAAATTTCATCATCCACAATCATCACTTTATACATATTACTTCCCCCGTATTCACTATATTGCTTATGTACACGTTACTATTCGATTGAATCGTAATAACTTATGTTTTCAGATAAATATGAATTTTCGTTCCCACTCCAACTTTAGATTCTATAAAGAGCCCGTATTCTTCTCCATAATAAAGTTTCAATCTATGATTGACATTATTTAACCCCACTTTGCTAAATCGTTCGATATTTTCTTCTTCTCGAAAAATATTTTTCATAACCTCCTCTGTCATTCCCATCCCATTATCTTCTACAATCAATTTGACTCCTTTGTCTATCTTTTTTGAATCAATATGAATCTTAAGACAGGAATCTTCCATAACTCCTTCTATATTCTCCATCCCATATAGCAAAGAATTTTCTACAATTGGCTGTAAAATCAACTTGGGGACTAAAATTTCCCCACATTCTTCATCAATTTCATATTGAAGTTCAAATCTTTGATTGAAACGTAACCTCTGAATTAACAAATAATTTTCCACATACTTGATCTCTTCCTTCAATGGAATCATTTCCTTGCCAAAGCTAATACTGACTCTTAATAATCTTGTCAAAGCTAAAATGGCATCGCTTATCTTATTCTCTCCTTTTATTTTAGCCATAAAACGAATGGTGCTTAAGGTATTATATAAAAAATGTGGATTAATTTGTGCGTGCAACACTTCAAGTTCTAATTCTTTTTTATTTCGCTCTTCTTGTACTACTTGTTCCATTAATAGATTCAGTCGCTCTACCATATGATTAAAACTTTCCCCAAGCTGTCCGAATTCATTATTCATATGCGTGTCAACTTTAACCTTTAGATCCCCTTTTTCTACTCTCTTCATCTGCTTCATCATCTTATTAATCGGTGTGGTAATCCATGCACAATAAATATATCCAATGAATAACGCAAAAGAGAAACCTATCATACTGAATAGCAATACATTATGTTGTAACTCTACTGTTTCTTTATATAATATATCTTTTGGAATCGTTTTTATAATCTTCCATTTATTTTTATTGCAGGAAGCATAAATTGCAATATACTCCCTCTCTTTGTCGACATATTCTGTGAACCCACTCTCTGTATTCGGATTCATTTCCTGAACCATTTCAATATTAGGAGTGACTTCTTCTTGTCGACTGCTTATAATCCTTCCCTCCTCGTCTACAATAAAAATTTCGCACCCCTCTTCATAAATAGATTCATACGTATCTCGTAAATTTTCTTCGCTAACTTCCACCGCCATATACCCCAATGGTTCTAACGAATTCGCATCAATTATTTTTCTTCCAAGAGAAAAGCACTTCTTTGGTATGATCCCCGACAATATCTTCGTATTTACCACTCTCGTTGGTAACCACTTAATTTCTCCCTGTGTATCTTCTAATAATTCTTTTTGAAATTTTTGTTTCCCTCTATATATTTCAGTTCCCACATACCAATAGCCATATTCATTTAAAATATAGACACCTTTTATATAAGGTTCTACAACAAAATAGCTATTTAATTGGGTAATAAATGCTTTTTTATTTCCTAAGCGTAAAGCTTCTATCATTTCATGGTTTAATAAAATTGCATTTGTCTGATTTTCTATATTTTCTAAAATATAATCCATATTTTCTGCAACAGCAATAACCGATTGTTTGGCTGAATCGCTATATTGTTGTACCATAATCTTCTTAATACAAGAAAAAGAAATCGTTTCTATCAATACAACAAGAATTATAATTCCTATAAGAAAATTCATCATTTGCCATTTTAATTGTGTTCTGCTTTTTTTAATATTCAAATCTTCTTTCCTATTTTTCATCCTCTAAATCCACTTTTTCTCACTTCATTGAACTACATTACCATGTCTATCCTATCTTCTCTTTCATATAAATTTATATATCTTTTTTACTATCATCATTTTAATTCTACTATCTCATTCCATTCCTTTATAATATCTTCCATCACTTTCGTTGTATCTTTTTCCTCTTCCAACATTTCTGTTAAATTACGTATTACTATCGTTTCTAGCTCATAACTTTGTCGTACTTTAGGGCGATAATAAACATGAGATGGACTTTGGGCATTTAATACAGTTCTTGCCTGTGGAAGCTGAGCCATATATTCTGCAATAATCAACTGTTGCAATGAAATTCTCGTCGGCATATTTCCCCCTTCTTTTTCTAAAAAAGTATCCATCTGTACCTGGGGCGATGTACACCAAACAATGAAAAGCCAACTAGCCAATTTCTTCTTCTCACTGATAAATCGATTGATTCCAATACCAGAACCGCCATAAATATTAGAACTTCTTTCATCCCCATATGGAAGAATTGCATAACCAACGTTTCCTTTCACTTTTGAATCCAACTGATCTTCCACGGATGCCACATTCTCATCCCAATTCACCATCATAGCCACTTGACCTTTTTTAAACAGCTCTGCACTCTGTGTCCAATTTAATTTTCCTTTTATCTCTGGAGTTAAATCCGCAATCTGCTTATAGATATTCAATGCCTTTTGAAACTCTTTTGAACCAATTACTAAACTTTTTGGAGTATCAATCCCCAACCTATCATTATTCTGATCCAAAAAATATTCCCCACCATAAGCATTGAATATATTAGAAAATTCTACAAATAAAGAACTATGTTGTGCTGACATTGTAATCGTTGGATACTTTATTTCTTCTTCTGGAATATTCTCTGCCATCCATTTTGCTACTTCAATATAACGTTCCCACGTAAATTCACTGCTTCCTGGCACTGGATAATATCCGAGAGCTTGTTTCATCTTGTCCCCATACTTATCAAAAATATCTTTTCTATAATATAGAATCATCGTTGTTGAATCAAAAGGAATGGCATATAAAGCATCTTTATCCTTAAAATAAGAACAAATCTCTACCTGTTCCGTAGAAAAACTTTCTAGTCCTTTCACAATATGAGGAAGGCTCTCATCTTGTTCATATCGATTTAAATCTTCTAAAGAATCAGAAAAACGCACAAGTGCTCGATAGGGATCGACATAAATCAGATCATAGACCCCTGCTTGTGAAATAAATTCCATATTAATTCTCTCACTTAATGTATCAAAATCCATATTTCGTATCCGAACTTTAATTCCTGTTACTTCCGTAAATCGATCACATTCTTTTGATAACACATCTGCATTTAAATTATTTTCCACAGCAAAGTCTAATGTCACCCCTTCACACTGCCTCCAGTCAAATCCTTTCGGTGCTCTTACATTTCCAAAAACATTCTTTTTTCCACCAAATAATTGCTCTTCCATTACGATTGTCTGATCCGCTTTCTCTTCTTCGCAAGCCTTCCCCTTTATCAAACTGCATACTGTTATTCCAAGAATCACTCCTGCTAGTATTATAATTCTCACTTTCTTTATCCCCATAGCAACTCCTCCCCATTTTTTTATAAAATATAGATTTATATTAGAACATGTGTTTTGATTGAGCAATCTATCTAATAGTTATATTTTAGCATGTTTTGTTAGAAAACAATAGGATATAACAAAAATCTATATTACCCTTTGTCGAAAAATTCCAATATAAAGATTCTATAAAGATATAAAAATAAAGTGCATAAGTTCTGAATTTTATCTTCCTAACTTATACACTTTATTTTATACTCTTTCAATCAATCCATGTTTTATAAGCCTTGCTCTTATAGCACCATAATTCCAACATAAATCCCAATTGGATCCAGTCCATTCACAGGTTCATCCAAAATGAGTAGCCTTGGATTATTTAATAATACAATTGCAATGCCTAATCTCTGCTTCATTCCAAGTGAAAACGCTCCTGTCTTCTTTTTCCCAGTATTTTCTAGTCCAACTATCTCTAATACCTCTTTAATCCTCTCATCTGAGATCCCTAATACAAGCGCACGAGTTTTCAAATTGTCCCTTGCATTTACATTTTCATAGATTGGCGGTGTTTCTACCAAAGCCCCTATTTGTTCTAAGTCTTTTCTTGTCCATGGATGCTCTTCAAATATGATTTCTCCTTTTGTCGGCCTATAATACCTGCTAAACCTTTTAAAAGTGTGTAAGTTCTGAAATTAATTTTCTGAACCTGCACACTTTATTTTAATTAGATTTATGATTTCTCCCTCATATTTTTAATAACAACAACTAATTCCACAATGAGATCAAAAAAAATTGCTATTAATGCAATGATTAGAGGAATCTGTGCTTCTTTTCTATCACGATGTTTCAATGCTAGATGCATTGCTAAAATAAGAGTAAATAAATGACTGATCTTATTTTCATGAAAACTTACGATTGTTTCTAATTTTTTAACTCTAGCTTCTAATTGTTTTTCCATTTTCCTTTTCCTCCCTTAACACTATGAAACTTTCTATCCATCTCTCTTTTAACATTGTTTTTTATTCATTATATTATTTTTTAGAATGTTATGCAAATACTCCCGATCACTTCTTTTCTTGTAATTAAGCCATAACCCTAATCGATATCGATTTCTAGTATCCAGTAGATACTAACAAAAATATAGTTATGGAACATAATGATTTTATACTAAGCTCCTTCACTTTAAACATTACTCAGTCGAATTTTCTTTTAAATGCTGCTAGAATAAAAATCATATAAGACAAAGTGGAGAATGGTTCTAATAATGATGTCAGTGATAAGATAAAAGATAGCATAAGATTATAATGGGAATAAAACGATAATTTTTATTCAGATCAAAAAATATTATGAATCATTTAAAAAAAGTTTGTAACGAAACTATCTTTTCCCCGTCTAACCAATGTAGAAAAGGAGGTGGGCAGTTCTGAATTATGAAAAGCTATATCATTCATATTATTTGCAAGTATATTCTTATGTAATGACAATCATCAAAAATCAGTCCCTTGCAGAAGAAATTACACAAAATACGTTTTTCAAGGCGATGACGACAAAAAAACAGTTTGAAGAAAAATCTAGTGAATTGACATGGCTATGTCGCATTGCAAAACGATTAGCAATCGATGAATGTCGAAAAAACTCAAAGTTCATAGAATTAGATGAAACAATATCAGAACCAAATACTGATATAACAATGGCAGTAGAAGACAAAAATATGGCACTTCAAATTCACCTTATTCTTCATGAACTGCAAGAACCCTATAAAGAAGTTTTCCAGTTACGAGTCTTTGGAGAGTTATCTTTTTCTCAGATCGGATTGATCTTTAACAAAACTGAAAACTGGGCAAGAGTGACTTATCATAGGGCGAGATTAAAGATTCAAGAAAGGATGGAAAAGAATGGATAAAAAAGAACTTTATGAATGCGATATTGTGCAGGATTTACTTCCACTATATTATGATGATGCGTGCAGTCCTTCCAGTAGGGAATTTGTTCAGCAACATTTATCAACTTGTGAGAAATGCAAAAAAACTTATAAAAAACTAGAGAACCATACCATTGATTATATTATCGAAAAAGAAAGTGCTGGTATTTTAGAAAGGCACGCCAAAAAAGAGAGAACTATTGCATATAAGGCTGGACTTGTTATCGCTGGCTTACTATTACTTCCCATTGTGATCACATTCATTGTTTCTATAGTCAGTGGAGGTGGTTTGGGCACTTTCTCTGTAGTAGTGGCTTCTATGATGCTCGTAGCAGCTTTAACCGTTATTCCACTTATGTCTCATCAAAAGAAACTGGTAAAAAGTATTCTTTTTGGTGTGATTGCGCTATTACTCATTTTCTTTTTTGTGGATAGAATGAATGGTGGAGGAGAATTCATTTTATGGACAATCCCAACGATATTCGGCTTATCTATCCCCCTCTTTCCATTTGTAATTAGAAGTATCGACCTACCTCCTGTACTATCTGATAAAAAAGCATTGATTACAATGACATGGGATACTCTGTGGCTCTTTTTCACAATATTTGAAGTCTGTAACCACTATGGAGATATACAAGGACTTAGAGATGGATCTACAATTACAGCTATTTTGATGATCGGTGTATGGCTTGTTTTCTTTACCGCAAGATATCTCTCTATAAATACTTGGGTGAAATCTGGAATCATTGTAATGATATGTAGTGTTTGGATGGCATTTTCAACGGATGCTTATACATTAGTCACAGAACACAAAAAACAATTAACGATTCTCTCTACTAACTTTGGCAATTGGTCAACTGACACTAACATCAATGCCAATGTATCCTCTCTGACTCTTATTTTGGGAGTCATCATTAGTATTCTTCTAATAGCAATTGGTATTATCAAGATGAAAAACAAAAGAAAATTCGTGTAATAATATTATAGTTACATAAAAACTACAAGAGTTTATCAAGTTTTTTGTGTAAGTTTTAGAAAAATTTTTGTGGGGAGGAATACTCCCCATTTCTTTATATTCATAGCTTTATAGAATTAATGTATTAAAGTTTTCTTGTAATAAAGCTTCCATTTCATCATTTAGCTTCCTTGCTTCTTGATATGCGACCATCAATCTTTCATAAGCCTCTGCTAATAATCTAGGCTCTTCCTCTTGATCACTCTCATCTAAAGTTCGGAGACGATGATGAATTTCTTTCCATTGTTTATCGAATTCATCCATTAGTATCCTCCATGGTCATATTTTTTTATTCTTTCCTTCATGCTTTCATCAATCTCTAATTGGTTCCTTACAAGTGCCCAGTTATTTACTGGATGACCATTCCATTTTTCATATAGTTCTGTAATTCTAAGATACAAAAGTTTAAAAACGGAAGATTCATTTGGAAATGTTCCTTTTCTTAATACTTTTCGAAAGCTCGCATTCACACTTTCAATCGCATTTGTTGTGTACATTATTTTTCTTACATTACTTCCATACTGAAACAGCTGTACAACATGTTTAAAATTTCTCGCCCACACATCCACTGCCCCTGGATACTGACTCCACGTCTGTTTAAAACGTTCGAATTCTGCCTCACATGCTTTTAGACTAGCTGCACCATATATCTTTTTTAATTGTGCTGTAAATGCTTTGTAATCCTTATTTGGAACATATTTCATAGAATTTCGAACAAGATGGACGATACATCTTTGTACGATGACATTTGGAAAAATCGCTTTTACTCCTTCTGATAAGCCACTCACTCCATCCATTGAGAGAAATAAAATATCTTCAACTCTTCGACTTTTGATTTCATCAAAGATCTGCATCCATTGATGTTTACTTTCTGATTCCTGTAACCAAAGTCCTAAAATATCTTTTCTACCATCAAGATCATACCCAAGGATTACATAGACAGCACAGTTTTTTACTTCATACTCTTTTCGAATCGTTACATAGAGACAATCAACAAATAAAAAGGTATAAAACTTTTTAAGTGGTCGATTTTGCCATTCTTCTAATTGCTCTAAAACACGATCGGTAATTTCAGAAATCGTTTCATATGAGATTTCAAATCCATAGATGTCTTCAACGGTGTCTGCAATATCCCGCTGACTCATACCTCTTGCATACATGGATAAAACTTTTTCTTCAATCTCTGAGACATCTCGTTTTCTTTTTGGAACTAACATTGGTTCAAAGGAGCCTTCTCGATCACGTGGTACTTTTATTGCTACATCACCAGCGGAAGTTTTTAATGTTTTGGAGGAATCACCATTTCGACAATTTTTAGATTCTTTTTCTCCACGTTCATTTTTTTCATAGCCTAAATGTTGATTCATCTCTCCTTGTAACATTGCTTCAAACATTGGTCCAAAGATATCTTTTAAAGCGTTTTGCATATCTGCTACTGATTTTGGTTGTATTGTTCAAGAATGGTTCTTGCTAACTGTTCATTTGGTTTTCATTCTTTCTTTTTTCTTCCCATTGTAAGTGTGTTCATCCTTTTCCTTATCCTTTCTGTTATCTTAACACACTTTATAAATGAAACAAAGTGCGTAAGTTTTGAAATTTATTTTTCTTAACTTACACACTTTATCTTACACTCCCATTTATACCATATTTTCACTTTTAAAAATAAGCTTCTATAGCTTTAATTTTTAAGTATTACTCTTATCTTTCCATCTTCATATTTCCAAACTGCTTTTTGAGGATTATATGAACCATCCTCTAAAATCAATCCACTTTTTTTATACAAATCTGTAACTCCACCCAGATATCTACGCCCTTTATCTATTTTCAATTCTTTTTCTTCCATTCCATTAAATACAATTGAAATTGTTTCCCTTTTACTAGGAATTAAACTTACAATTTGTTTAGGAATAACTAAAATTCTTGCTCGAATATCATTTGAAGTTATCTGTCTTTCTACAACCACATCATAAATATCTTTCTCCTCTTGTTTTACAACTTTATTTTCTACTTGACTAATTGATCCTACCTTTAATAAATCCATTGCTACTTTACTAAAAACAGGTTTAAAAACAAAACCAATTTCATTATCAATGCAACTTTCAATTAATTTTTTTCCATCAATGAGAATAATCGGTCTTGATAAATCATTATTAGCTTCTACAACTGCATCATTAGAAAATTTGGCAGTCGTAATGAATATACCTTTATTTCCAACTGGAATTGTTCCCTTTAATTCTCTTATCTTAGTTACAGATATAGTAGTATCTGGTTTATTTCTTTTTGCTTGTACATAATACTCAACAGAATCTGCATCGCTAAATCCACCAATACCATTCCTGATAGCTTTTAAATCTATCCCCCCATCTTTCGACCTTTGCGTAACTGATACTTCATCTAGTCCAATTTTCTCTAAATATATCTTTAGAAATTCTTCAAACTCATATCCTGTTTTAAAATACTGATAAAACTGTTCAAGAAATTCTCCCAATTGTACTTCTGTTAATTCAATATTTTTTCTCATTTATGTATTCTCCTCCAATTTTTTATTGATATATTTTTTAATATTACCTATTTAATTCATATCCAATAATAATGGACTTTTTATTTAATTATATCCCAAAATCATTCTTCCCAAATTACTTTGAAAACATCCCCAACATCCTTTTTTCAACTCTTCTATTAGATTATAATATATTTGTTCTTTTGATAATACTTCTTTAATAAAACTCTCTTTTCTTCTCTCCAAATACTCCCTAAACATTTCTTTAATGTACAAAACTAGTACCATAGGAAAATCTGTATATCGTTTTTTTGAATGGGTATTATTATTGTTCCCTATTTTCAAATTCATAGATATTGAAATTTTGTACAGGCATATTTCAAGTTCCTTTTCCATATTCATCATTTTTTCTTTTCATCTAATATTATATAGAATTATACATTTCTATATTTATAATATATTTTTATTACATAAAACAAATTTCATAGTATGAATATTATCATCTACTTTGAATTAAATTAATTACAATAAAGTATACCTTTTTAGGCACATAATACCGGTTGTTTCAAAGAGAAAAAGAATCATTTTACCTTAGAAGATAAATGAATCAAATCTCCCAAAAGAAACAAACAGTTATAATTAGAATATCGTATACTAAAAGTTCTTTTTTCTTTCGAAAAAAACATAATAAGTAACTATCTCTCAAACCTAGCATAATTATAACAAAGTAAAAAATCCCTCAATACCTTTTATAAGAATCCTCAATATTGAATAATATAACCCTTGATTCTCTATATAATCATACTATTATTCTATATTTCCCTAATAATATCTTTATTCATTTTATCATAAGATTTCCAATCTTCTTTTTTAATATTATATGAAGTATACTTAAATGCTTCTTTCATTAAATCCAAAATTTCACTACTTGTATAGCGAGTTTTTCGCTTGATCCAATTGTCTGATACATCAATCATATTATGTGCAGCCATATTACGAACTGTACTTTCTATATTTCTTAATTTTTTTGCACAATCCACAATTTCTATATTCTTTACAAATTTCTCTATCAGCTTAATTAGTTGCCAAGTTTTTACCCATGTTTTATCTTTTGATTCCTCTAGAATTGATTTAACCTCATCAAAGTTTTGTACTTTTTCTAAATTCCACTTTAGCATTTTATCTTCATAATAAAAAACTTCATCTATATTAGAAGATGTTTGTTTTAGAAGAATTCCTTTAAAAAGTTCCACAAAAATTGGGCTAAGACTACGTAGAAAATCTGCATATTCTGCTCTACTAACTCTTGCCTGTAAAGTAAGCATATATTCATATATTCTTCGCTTCTCTTCATTATCTCGAACTGGACTATATGCCAAGGGATCATGCTTTTTCAAAAGACCATCCACCTCTTTGAACTTCAATTGCTGTCTAGCATCAGCTAATTTTAACTTCTCAATATATTGAACTGTATCGTTTGGATTCATTCCCTCAGCTAGCATTAGAGCAGCATGATAATCATATCCTTCTATATATTTTTTGATAATCTGTTCATATTTTATGCGTTTTAGCGATATCAGCTTTTCACCATGCGTTCTATTATACTTCTCATCTTCTGGCGTAAGTTCATTATCTATATTAACTTCCCAATATTCTTCTACATCATAAACTTTACTATGTTTATGTTGATTCATTTTTCCTTCTGGTGTATCCACCTGAATACACTGACAGGAAATATCCATCATAGTTGCAAGAACGAATAGTGCACTCTTCATCGCTGGTGTACCAGATGATATATTTAACAATATCTCATCTGTTTCATCAGTAGTACTCTGAATTTTTTTCAATTCATCACCAAAATCTCTATAAAAAGTATCAAATAATTGTACTTGTTCTAGTTCTTTACGTTCAATTATTTTAACCTCAAAATTATGATTTAGTTTTTCACCAAGTTTCTTCAGACAATACCGATATCTATCATCTTGTTCATGCTTTTCCAATATTTCTTTAGACATATACAAATAAATCATATCCGGTTTATAATGTCTTGCAATATGAAGTAAAGGACCATCATATAAATTATGCTCAGATATTGGATCTGCACCACTTACTGGTGAAAATAAAATTTTTTTATTCATACTTGTACCCTCCCATACTATTTGAGTAAAATTTCTACCAATTGCTATTGCTTGAAAGTATCTTATTACAAACACTCATTTACTAATTATTTCTCTGGAATAATCATTGGGATAGCAATAGTACAGGCATTGACAACCACTCCATTAATAACTGCTATATCTTCCATAAAAGTCCCATAATAAGATTTAATATCCTCGGTTTTAAAAACTGCTCCAGATTGAATATACATAAGCGGTTTCTTAAAAGGAAATTGCCCAGCTGCATATTCTCTATCCAGCTTTCCATTTTTTACAAATGTCTTATACCAGCCATTTACCGGATCATTTGAGGCTGGAATAAAATTGGAAATAGCCATATAGGCATTAGCTCCCTCCAAAAAACATAGCTCTTTTTCTACAACAAACTCCAAAAGCCCAAAGCATCCTTTCCCCGTAGATTTATCCGCTCCTATTCCGAGTTCAAACATCAATGTAAGCACTTGTCGGATACAATCTTTATCTAACTCTGAAAGTATATAAAGATCGAATGTCTTTCCATCTTCAACAAAAAATTCACTTGTGACAAAAAGATTCCCACCTTCCTCACTTTCGTTTACGTTTCCACTCATGCGACTAATCATATTATGCGGAATTTCAATTTCTGTTATCTGTTCACTTCCAAGGTACTCTGAATATCCTCGCCACATTCCCTTTTGTATATCCATAAATTGATCTTTTCTAATAAGAGAATATTTTTTATATTTTTTATTTTTCTCATAGGCTTTCTTTGCTTCCGATTTTTCCACATTCCCATATCTTTCTCTATCCTGATCATAGATTCCCATTGGTAATGGTAAGTAACCAGCTGGAAACGCATTAGAAAAAATAATTTGCGGTATCTCATTCATGCTTTTCTTTAACAATCCAACTAGCTCATCTTCCCCATAAAGATAACGATAAGACCAACAAAATGCTCCAAAAAAAGTATCACTTTGTAGTGGTGATGCAAAGGAAGCCAATGGCTTTATATTTGCCTTATAAAGTACCATAGTTTATTCCCATTTCCCTTCAAATTTTACATATCCATAACCGCGAGATCCACTACCTCCTAAATAACTATCCTCCAATAAATTTAACGCCTCATCAACCTTATCTTTCATAGCTTTTTCATCATCATCTTCAAAAATCTGCAATACAATATTGACATCAAATTTTAGTCCTGCTGGCACGCGTTCCATAACACGAGGACTTCCTGCTGTTCCATTTCTTCTATCAATAATATTCTCAGACTTTTCTTCTAAAAAATTTCCATTATCCAATGGAAGTTTTTCAATCAAGTTTCTTGACTCTTCTGCTAAATTACAATCTCGAACTATAATTCTAGTTGGAGCGGACTCTGCATTTGGATTCATATGAGCTCCAAAGATAGTGCATACAAAACAATCTCTTTTTCCACATTTACAAGGGGTAGTGCTTTTTCCTGCACTCCCCACCTTACCATATCTAAGTTCAAGTAAAGATCTCATTTTTCCCTTTAAACTAGAACCAGGGACATACGGCATTTTTGTAATAGGATTTTTAATAACTTCACTATCTGCTCCACCTATATTTAAATCGTTATTTGTGCCCTGAATAGAAAGGCCTGAAAGAAGCTCCATTTTACCAATATATTTTACTGTTTTTAATAATTTCATCATTTTTCCCCCTATTAATTCTTTTTTGTTGTAAACGCCATTACTGCTTCAAAATGTCTAACAAACGCTCTTATATCTTTTTCATCATGAATCGCTTTTATATTTTCTTTAATAAAACTAAGAAAAATTTCAGATACTACTCCTCTTGTCTTTGCATAAAATGCATATGGCTCAAGTTCTGCTAAATCGGCTTCTATAGAAAGAAAATCGTTTTGATTTAAATATAATTTCTGCTCAGTTCTTAACAAATAATCATAAAACTTTCTGATCTGAGAACGTTTATTTCTTTCTCTTCCCCCTTCTCTATCTAAAGCTTCTGCAATATTTTTAGAATAATCAATGATATATTCTTTTTTAAGCTTCTTCTTCTCATCATCATGATAATATCCTCCAACAAGATAATTTTGGGGCAAAGATTGAGAATTAAATCTCTTCTGTTCTCTCAGCTTTTTCTGTTTACCATTATTATAATTCTGTTCTTTGTTATACCCGCTCATCCGTTGCGCTCCCTCCTCGTTTCATTCAATACTATTTTTATAACGGTATCCGCAAAATAAAGATTTTTACTGATGGTTCTGTTATCTGAAATATTCTCCATTGATTTAATATACTCATCTTGAAACCATTTACAATTTTCGTCAGCTTCATTAAAATGATAATTTCGTTGTCTATCATAATAAAATAATGGTTCCAACATAAGTTTCCAAGCATCTTTACTTATGAGAAATTGTCTATACATATCACTATATCTCAAAATTCTACGTAAAATCCCAACATTAATTGTACCATTCTCTAATAGTTTTCTAAGTTTCTTTACATTTTCCATCTGAACTTCAAAATCCGACCATTCAAACAATTGTCCCATAGTGCAAACTGCATTTCTTCCCGTTCTACTAGGATAAACTTCTGAAAGTAACTCATTTTTTGCTCTATCTAGTTGTAATTCACTATGCTCAGCCATAAAAGCTATATGATCTTTACTATCAAAAATAGAAACTGTAGCCGACATTGTTACATCAGTATTATTTGCTACAAATCTTTTAAACTTCTTCTTAATTATGATCGAGAGCCCCAACATAATATCCCACGGACCAATAAGAAATAGATCATCTCCACCTGAGAAAACACTATATACGTTTTGATATAAAGGATCGCTCTCTAATAATTCTTGAATATAGCCACTAAAAAACACTTCTAACATCCTAGACATTGTATTCACTCTCGATATTGTTCCAAAATGCCTATCCTTTATTCTAAGCCCTTGTGCAAATAAGAATCCCAGAACATCCACATCTGCTTTCAACACAGCAACTTTATCCATTCCAGAACTCTCTTCTGCTATTTGATCAAACGATTTTGTTTCATTTTCGTTCACTGGAATATGATTCGCCATATATTTTCGAACAACTGGCAAAGCGACCATACACTCCTTAATCTCAGCGTTATTTAATGCCTCAATTAAATAAGCATCTTCGAAAAATTTTAAAGAATCATTTTCCCTGAGCCTAATGTAATAATCTTTAAAGATTTTATAAGAACCTTTTTTTTCACTTCTTGTATGTACAATATACTTCGTTCTTGGAAGTTTACCACCCATCTCGATTTGCATATCACACATCTTACAGCTACTTTCTGATATATCAATTAACTCTGTTCCACAATTTTTACACAGATGTTTTTTATTTAAGTTATTACATATAATAAATGCTTTTGTATTCCACTCCTCCTTATTTTTCAAGATACTTTCAAATGGAGTGGCTTTATTTTCCCCCAGAAGTTCATTCAACTTCACAATTGTATCACTATAATATATAAGATTCTTGTCACTACAACTGAGCCAAGCCAGATTTACAGAAACGGATCCATGAAAAGTTTCATGAAGATACGTGTCAAACTCATCTCTAATTTTTTGTAGTTGTTGATTAATATCCTTCGATGTTGGAACCATGCAATAAAACTTACCACCTGTTTGTAGTAAAATATTAGCACGTCCTACTTCAAAATTATCAACCACATACTGTGAAAAGACCCTACTTACAATATCCACATAAAACGATCTGGCTCTTAAGCGTTTCGCAACTCCATGATGATTTGCAGAGGCTATGGAAAAGATATATTTCTGAATTCCTGAAAAATCTCCCATCACCATCGTATATGGCTGTTCTTTATTTTCACACTTTATAAGACAAGTGATAATAGACTCTGTAACTTTCATATAATCGTATAATGAAATATCTTCTCCTTCAAAATCAGATGCTGTAAAACACCACATATACTGACGACTAATCCGATCAAAACAAACTAAAAAACCACTATAAGTTTGTGGTGAATTTACATTTAACTTGTCCATCTCTACATAAAATTTTTTTACTAATCGTTCTTGATTTTTTTCAACAACTTTATCAGATGGAAAAGAATTCCTTGGACATAATTCAGATAAACGATACCGATAAAATTCACTTCTATTTTTTTGAATATCTGTAAGAGAAAGGCGCGAAAAAACAGAAGCAAGATTCTTTCCACTAGCCTTTTGCCCCCCATCTGTATCTGTTTCATGTTTTGCTAATTCTAATGCTCTATCAATCAATAAACCAATTTCTTTGTATTCTGGTTTATTCTCTAAAATCCCTATCAATACATTGAAATCTAAGAATTTTGAAAAAAGAGATTTATATCTATTTATAAATTCAACTGGTGACTCCTCAATAAATCTACTAATTGGACATATTCTTGCCGCAAATATAGCCTCTTTAATCATCCTCTTTCCCCCTTTTATCTATACACTTTTCTATATATTATATAATAAATATATCATTTTCATACTTTTATCAAATTATATTATTAATTAATATTATTATTCTACATTTACCATCTCTATTTTATATACAATCTATATTATTTTATCTTTTTTGTCAATATAGTATATATTTTATATTTAATGAAATATTTTTCAAATTCAATATATATGACTAATATATTTAAGAATTAATATTTATATATCATAGATTTCTATTTTTATTTAGATCGCTATATAGAAAATTTATATAAAAGTAAAGACAGCTTTTATAAATGCTGTCTTCAAAAATATTAATATAACTCGTTGTGCTAGTTCAAATACAGTAAACCTCTCAGCCCTTAAAGGCGCAGAAAGTCCCTATATTTGATTCGGCATTTTTTTAAAAAATCAGTTG
>CASDVE010000039.1 GCA_949284175.1 uncultured Eubacteriales bacterium | reverse complement strand
CAACTGATTTTTTAAAAAAATGCCGAATCAAATATAGGGACTTTCTGCGCCTTTAAGGGCTGAGAGGTTTACTGTATTTGAACTAGCACAACGAGTTATGTTATAATGCCAAATAAAAATGATAATATGTAGAAAATTTAGAGAGAATGCCAAATTCCTATTGACAAACTAGGAGTTTAAGCATATAATCCATATAAAGCAAAATTTTATGATACGATAATAAATAGGAGGTGAAAAGGATGAATACATGGTTTAAAAAACAATTGAGTTGTTGTTGCTGTCGCATGTTACAATCCCGGACACCTTTGTGTGGGTCGCCTTGTCGTACCATTCGATAGCAAAGTGACTTTCTTACGAAGTTGATATTTGAGTGAGAATATCCCGGGAATTGTGTGAATGCAGTTCTCGGGATTTTTTATTACATTAATAGTTTATAAAACTGAAGTGATATATTAATAAAATACTATTGAATTAGTGTAATATAGTACAGTTTTTCCAGAAAAGAAATTTTTTAGGTAGCAGTGGAAGTAAACTGGTACTCCTTATAAAGGGAATTGCATATATACAACTATGAGAAAGTAAAGAGGTGGAGTGCTATCTTGATAGGGGAAACGGGATATAAAAATAGAAAAGAGGAAAGACATGGATTTTGAATTTATAAGAAATTATGCTCCCCTTTATGTAGAAGCGGGAGTGCTTACAATAAAAATCGCAGTGATTGGTATTGTATTAGCATTCATAATTGGGCTCATATGCAGTCTAATTCGTGAGATGAAGATTCCAATTTTAAAACAGCTTGTAGCTATTTATGTGGAATTATCAAGAAATACGCCTTTAATTATTCAATTGTTCTTTTTATACTTTGGTCTTCCAAAGATAGGAATTATTTTAAGTTCTGAAAGTTGTGCCATCATTGGATTAGCTTTTCTTGGTGGAAGTTATATGGCAGAAGCATTTCGCTCTGGCATCGAAAGTGTTCCAATCATTCAACATGAGTCAGCACTCAGTCTTGGTATGACAAAGATTCAATTATTTTGGCATATTATATTGCCACAGGCAGTTGCCACATCGGTTCCAGTGCTTTGTGCCAATATTATTTTCTTAATCAAAGAAACTTCTGTATTTAGTGCCGTTGCTTTGGCGGACTTAATGTTTGTAGCAAAGGATCTGATTGGAATTTATTATCAGACGGATGAAGCACTGCTTATGCTTGTGGTAGCCTATCTGATTATTTTGTTGCCAGTTTCTATACTTTGTACTGTGATAGAAAGGAGAGTGCGGTATGCAGGATTTGGGAATACAAGTTCTCTTTCAAGGGAGTAATTTTACTCGGTTATTACAAGGTCTGTTCGTATCATTGAGAATTTCCTTAATTGCCATGATTTTTTCCATATGTTTGGGTATTTTATTTGGAGTTATTATGACTAGCAAACATCCAGTTGTTCGTGCAGTGTGCAGATTTTATTTGGAAGTGGTGCGTATTATGCCACAACTTGTCTTACTGTTTTTAGTGTATTTTGGAGTGGCAAAACATTTTGGTATTAATTTATCAGGCGAGGTGGCAGGTATTATTGTCTTTACATTTTGGGGGACAGCGGAGATGGGGGATCTCGTTCGCAGTGCTTTAATTGCAATTCCTGTTCATCAGTATGAAAGTGGATATGCGTTAGGGATGACGAAACAACAAGTTTTTGTGCATATCGTGATTCCACAGACCATTCGAAGGTTGCTTCCTTCTGCGGTGAATCTGCTGACAAGAATGATAAAAACAACGTCCTTAGTCGTTTTAATTGGTGTGGTGGAAGTGGTAAAGGTTGGAAAGCAGATTATTGATGCAAACCGTTATACAACACCATCTTCCGCCATTTGGGTATATGGAATGATATTTCTTTTATATTTTATGATCTGTTTTCCATTCTCAAAAATAGCAGGAATATTAGAAAGGAGATTAAAAGATTGACATGGTTGAACACATACTAGAAGTAGAACATTTAGTGAAATCTTATGATAAGAAACATATTGTCTTAAATGATATTTCTTTTTCTCTAAAAAAAGGAGAAGTGGTTGTTTTCGTTGGACCATCTGGTTGTGGAAAGAGTACCTTTTTAAGATGTTTGAATAAACTAGAACCAATTGACTCTGGGGAAATCCGTCTAAATGGAGAAATAATTGCAAGGGGAGAGGAAACAAAAAATAAAAAAGTTCATGAAATTCGGCAAAAAATCGGAATGGTCTTTCAAAGCTATGAATTATTTCCCAATATGACGATTTTAGAAAATATCACGCTTTCTCCCGTCATCGTACAAAAAAGACAGAAACAAGAAGTGCAAAAAGAGGCGGAGGCGTTATTAAGGAGAGTGGGACTTTTGGAGAAAAAAGATGCCTATCCAAGACAGCTTTCCGGAGGACAAAAACAGAGGGTGGCGATTGTACGTTCCTTGATTATGAATCCGGACATTTTGTTGCTGGATGAGATTACGGCGGCATTAGATCCAGAGATGGTAAGAGAAGTCTTGCAAGTTGTATTAGAACTTGCAAAAGATGGTATGACGATGGCGATTGTAACCCATGAGATGGAGTTTGCAAAGGCAGTTGCCGATCGGGTTTTATTCCTTGATAAAGGAAAGATCGTGGAAGAAGATACGCCAAAACAATTTTTTGAATCTCCTAAAACAGAGAGAGCAAAACAGTTTCTCAACACATTTCATTATGAAACAGTGGATGATATAGAAGAGAAAGAGTAAATGTTGATAGAATAAAACAATATGGAGGGAACGTTTATGGTTATGAAAAAGAAATTAATGGGTGGAATTTTAGCGATTACAATGGCAATGGGTGTATTAGCAGGATGTGGTGCAAGTAGTACTACAAATGATAGTGGTACAAAAGCAAAAATTCGTACACTGGATGAGATCAAAGAAGATGGAACGATTAAAATCGGAGTATTCAGCGACAAAAATCCATTTGGCTATATTGACTCCAATGGAGAGATTCAAGGATATGATGTGTATTTTGCAAAACGGATTGGAAAGGATCTGCTTGGCAGTGAAGATGCGGTGGAATTTGTGTATGTGGAGGCAGCAAGTCGTGTGGAATACTTGCAGTCAGGAAAAGTGGATGTGATCCTTGCAAACTTTACGGTGACAGATGAGAGAAAAGAACAAGTAGACTTTGCCTTACCTTATATGAAGGTGGCACTTGGCATTATTTCCCCAGATAATGCTTCAATTACAGACGTGAGTCAGTTAAAGGATAAGAAAGTTATTGTTGTAAAGGGTACCACAGCAGAAACGTATTTTTCTGAGAAACATCCAGAACTCACTCTTGTAAAATATGATGAATACCAAGAGGCATCCGATGCCCTTTTGGATGGAAGAGGAGATGTTTTTGCAACGGATAATACAGAGGCTTTGGCTTGGTCACAAAAAAATGAGGGATTTTCTACCAGTATTGAGAGCATTGGTGATATTGATACCATTGCCCCAGCGGTTCACAAGGGGAATACAGAGCTTTTGGATTGGCTGAACGAAGAGATCAAAGGTCTTGCAAAAGAACAATTTTTCCACAAAGACTTTGAAGAAACATTGCTTCCAGTCTATGGGGAAACCATCGATCCAGAAAGTTTAGTTGTGGAAGGTGGAGCGGTATAACAATCATAAGAAAAGGCATAAAGCCTGCTTTTCATCATTTCTCACATATGATATAATGAAGGCAATGAGTTAAGCAAGAAAGGAGAAATGAATATGTTATTTGAAACATTACAAAAAGATATGATTACTGCTATGAAGGCAAAAGATAAACAAAGAAAAGAGGCGATTTCTTCTTTGATTTCTTCCATTAAGAAAGTAGCAATTGATGAAGGATGTCGTGATGATATTAAAGAAGAACTTGTGGATCGTGTGATTTTAAAAGAATTAAAAACAGCTAAAGAACAAGTGGATACTTGTCCTGCCGATAGAACAGATTTAAAAGAAGAGTATACCATTCGCTATGATGTAATTAAAGAATACGCTCCTGCTATGATGTCCCCAGAAGAAATTAAAGCACTCTTAGTAGAAAAGTTCTCAGAAGTTCTTGCTACCAAGAATAAAGGACAGATTATGAAAGCAGTTATGGGTGAATTAAAGGGAAAAGCTGATGGTAAAGTGATCAACCAAGTGGTGGCTGAACTTTGTGAAGCATAAAAGAAAAGGATTTGAAAAGCATCTTGAAATAGAACAATTTCAAGATGTTTTTTATTTACGCGAAAGCAACCAGTCAGAAACTATGCTGGCATAAGTTTATGACGACTGCCCGTGAACATTTATCATGTTGATGCCACCCACGAATGTGAGAAGTTGGCGAAGCGTGCTTCTCATCGTTTTATAGGACAAACGAAACCCAGCTTGCCCGTAGTAAAGTATGTGTTGCTAAAAGATGCTAAAAGTTGAGAAATGTGTTTACTTCTCATAAATATAACTAAAAATGATTATTTTAAGATTGTTTTATGAACAAAATATGATATAATAGACATAAAATGATGGGAATATGATAAAAAATCATTCTTATCATAAAATAATTGTTTTTAACGATGCAATAAAAAATATGAGAAGGAAAAGGAGAATTGGTATGGTCGATTTAAAAGCAAAACCATTTTATTTAAAAGATGAGGATATTCAATGGGTAGAAGAAACAATTGAACATATGACATTGGAAGAGAAGATAGGGCAATTGTTTATTATGTTGGATAGAAAAAAAGATCCAGAGGAAACGAAAAGAATTTTAAAAGAATACCATATTGGGGGATGCCGTTATCAGAGCGAAGATCGAGAGAAAATTTATGAACAAAATAAGTTTTATCAGGAGAATAGTAAGATTCCAGTTCTCATCGCTTGTAACTGCGATAGCGGAGGAAATGGTGCTTGTTCAGATGGAACGTATGTAGCAACGGCGGCAGCTTGTGGGGCGAGTGATGATTATAGCGTATCCTATGATGTGGGATATGTAAGTGGAAAAGAAGCAAAAGCGGTAGGATGCAATTGGGATTTTGGGCCAGTATGCGATCTGTTATTTAACTGGAGAAATACCATTATCAATACAAGAGCCTATGGAAAAGAAACAGAGAAAGTAATTGAACACTGCAAAGCCTATATAAAAGGGGTAAAAGAAAGTGATCTGGCTGTGTGTTGCAAGCATTTCCCAGGGGATGGAACGGAAGAGCTGGATCAACACCTTGTTATGGGAATTAATGATTTAAGCTGTGAAGACTGGGATAAAACTTATGGAACTGTTTATAAGACACTCATCGATGAAGGCATTGAAAGCATTATGGTGGGGCATATTGCGTTGCCATCTTATTCAAAGAAGTTACGCCCTGAAATGAAAGATGAGGATATTTTACCAGCTACGTTATCAGAAGAGTTATTACAGGATCTGTTAAGAGAGAAATTAGGATTTAATGGATTGCTTCTTACAGATGCTTCCCATATGGCAGGGCTTACTTGTGCAAAGCCAAGAAGACTTCAAGTTCCAGGAGCCATTGCAGCAGGATGTGATATGTTCTTATTCTTTAATGATATTGAAGAGGATTTTGAATATATGATGCAAGGGTATCGTGAGGGAATTATTACAGAAGAGCGATTACACGATGCTTTAAGAAGAATCTTGGGATTAAAGGCGTCACTAAAGTTGCATGAAAAGAGAAAATATGGTAAATTAATACAAGAGAAACAAGAGCTTAGAGTCATTGGGTGCGAGAAGCATTTAGAGTTGGCAAAGAAGGCAGCAGATGCCAGTATTACACTAGTAAAAGATACAAAAAAAATACTTCCAATTGATTCAAAAACACATAAAAGAGTTTGTACTTTTGTAATCAGTAGTTCACCTATTTTAAGAAAAAATGTAGAAGATCCTGTGAAAAAAGTGATAAAAGAAGAGCTTGAGAATGCAGGCTATGATGTTCATATGCACGATAGCTATTATGATCTCATGCTAAAAGACGGAATTAATTTGGAAACAGAATTAAAATCCGTTATCATAGGAAAAGTAGAAGAATTTAAGAAGAAATATGATGCCGTTTTTGTATTCATTAATATGAAAGGATATGCTCAGACGAATAATGTAAGGCTCAGTTGGTCTATTGGACATTCTGTTGAAATTCCATGGTATATGCAGGAAGTGCCAACGGTCTTTATTTCGTTAAATTACACCAATCATTTAATTGATATTCCGATGGCAAAAACATTTATTAATGCTTATGCACCAACAAGAGAAGTTATCAAACAGACGATTGATAAAATTGCAGGACGTTCAGAATTTAAAGGACAATTTGACGATAATGTATTCTGCGGAAGATGGGATACGAGATTATAAGGAAAGAAAAGGAGAACATGAAAAGTACAAAGGCAGCAGTATATAAGAGAAAGCAACAAATATTAATAGAATTAAAGAAACATAAGAGAGTTTTAGTAGAAAACTTATCGGAAGAATTACAGGTATCACCAATTACCATTCGGCGAGATCTTGATGAGTTTCAGAAAAAAGGAATTGTAAAGAGATTTTATGGTGGAGCGGAATTGATTCAAGGAGCATTGCTTGAAGATCCGACAAGAGATACTTCGGATAAATCGTTGTTAAACTATAAACAAGCCATTGCAAGAGAAGCAGCAGAGTTGATTGAAAATGGAGATACTGTTTTCTTAAATAGTAGTTCTACTGCACTTTTAATTTTAGAATATTTAAAAAATAAAAGGGTCACTGTCATTACCAATAATGGTAGAGTGATCGAAAAAGAATATGATCCATTGGTGGAAATTGTGTTAACAGGTGGAGAAATCAGTGGTTATAAGCGTTCTCTTGTAGGAGATTTTGCCCTACAAATTATTCGAAAAGTGAGAGCGGATAAGTGCTTTTTAGGAGTGAGTGGAATTACAGATAGCGGAGAAGTTAGCACTGCAATTCTACAAGAAACGATGATCAATAGCCTTATGATGGAGCAGACCAATAATATGGTTGTCTTTTTAGCGGATCATAGAAAGATAGGAGTCCAAAATAACTTTATTATTGGAAATATTGAACAGGTAAAAAACGGATATATTATTACAGATGAAAAAGCCAATAGCTCTATTTTATCCTCTTTAGAGAATAAGCGAAGTGCAAAGATAAAAAGAGCAGAATTAATATAAGATTATATTTAAAAATGTCTAATGAAAAATTTTCATTAGACATTTTTTTTGCATAAAGACAAGGAACGATGAAGAGTATTGATGTTAACATAGGTGAGTGTCTGTCAATGTGAGAAGTTAAGTGAATCAAAAAAAGTGTATTCCGTTGGTAGGAAAAGGAGCAATTTAGTGATGGGGAAAAAGAGAAAGAAGTTTAAAGATTAAAAGAAGATTCTTTCAGGTTCTTTGTTATCGGATATAATTTATGATACAATGCTTCAAAATCCTCTTGCTTTTTTAAATAAAATTCTGAAGAATCTGGATTTGGAACATATTGCTTTATGAAATCATTTTTTCTTGTAATTTGGAAGGCATCCGAATAATTGCTTGTAAATCCCAGTGACATCATAGCTTGAATAAAAGCACCAAGAGCTGTGGCTTCTTCATTTTTATAAATAGAAATAGGCATTTGAAGAATATCAGCTTCCAATTGAGGAAAGATGGAACAATTGGTTAGACCACCGCAGAGTTTAATATGCTTTACAGATTTTAAATACTTTTTCAATGTCTTTATGTTGCAGTTTATTTCATAGCAAATTCCTTCTAGCAAAGCGTGAGCAAAATCTCCTCTGGTGGAGGAAAGAGAAATGTTATGAAAGGTAGCTAAGGAGTTGCTATTCCAATCTGGTGTTGCCCGACCTTGAAAATAAGGTAGAGCAAGGATGGAAGTATTTTTACAATGTTCTAGCTCTGCATTGATCAAATGGAAGTCATTTTTCTCACATTCCGAATAAAACGTGCGTTTAAACCAATTAAAAGCAGAACAACATGTTAAAATACTACTTTCTAACAGATACTGATTGGGAATAGAAGAGGTGCTAAAAATCACATCCTCTTGAATATCATCAGGAATCTGCTTACAACAAGCTAAAATAAAAGCACCAGTTCCCGTTGTGATTTCAAAGTCACCGTCTTGCAACACCCCAAGTCCAAGAGCAGCACATTGTTGATCACCGCCAGCAGTGATAACAGGAATCCCTTCTTTTAGGTTACAAAGACTAGCAAAATCTTTTGTCAGAGTTCCACAGATACTAGCTGGTGGGATTAAATCACTTAACTTTCTTTGATCGATTTGAAAAATATCTAATAATTCTGAATCCCATTCATTGGTTCGAATATTCATCAGTTGAGAGCGACTACCATAGCTATAATCTAATACTTTATTACCAGTCATTGCATAAATCAGATATTCAGGAATGACAGAAAGCATATCGCATTTGTCATAAATATCAGGAAGATTTTCATGAATCCAAGCCATTTTACAAGCCGAAAACACAGGATTAACGGTTGATCCACTCTTTGAAAAGATAACGGAGTTTAGATGTTTTAAAGACTCTTTATACGATAATGTGCGTTTATCCTGCCACATAATAGCGGGCATAAGAGGTTCTCCGTCTTTTAATGGAATAACAGAAGATCTTTGGGATGTTAAAACAATGGCATCCGGAGTGAGATTGTGAGCATCACAATATTCTGCCAAAGAAGAGCAAAGAGAAATCAGTTCCTGTTTTAAAATAATCGGATCTTGTTCCACATATCCATTGGAAAAGTACTCTGGTGTATGTGTCAGTTGTTTTTTCATTAGAATTGTCGCGTCTTGTTTAAATAGGATTCCACGCATACTAGAAGTCCCGATATCGATCACATAAATAATCATAAAAATCCCCCTTTGTTAGTTAAAGTGACCAAAATGAAATAATATATAATCATAATTATAGCAAATTATAAAAAAAGATCAATAAATAATGAACTTTAAACCAATAAAAGAACGGAAATAGAACAGAATAAGTAGAAAATATACAATAAATGGATGATTAAAGTATAATATTTATGGAAAATAGCTTGACATAAATGAATAATGATCATATAATAATCGAAAAAGAGTTACAGAAGCAAAAACGAACAAAAAAGAATGGATTGTGAGGAGGAAGTATGGAGAAAAAATTTATTAAAACCGAAAAAAAAGAATTTTTGACAGGAATGGCATTTATTTTACCAAGTTTTTTGGGATTTTTGGTTTTTACATTAATTCCTGTTATTATTTCATTATTTCTTAGTTTCACTAAGTGGAACTTTATGGAAGGATGGGGTGCGATTAAGTTCAATGGGCTTGATAACTACATTCGATTGTTTTCAGATGACTGGTTTATCAGTTCTTATACAAATAATATTATTTTTACCGTTGTAACGGTACCGGTGTTGATCGCATTGGGGCTTGTTGTTGCTACGATCTTAAATAAATATATATGGGGTGGCGGAGTCGTACGAATTATGATTTTTATTCCTTATATAGCCAGTGTGGTTGCTGTATGTGCAGTCTGGATGGTTTTATTTCAACCAACATATGGACCAATCAACCAATTTTTAAGATCCATCGGAATTGACAACCCACCAGGATGGTTGGCTGATTTTAAGTGGTCATTGCCATCGATTATGATTGTGTACATATGGCAACAAGTTGGCTATTATGCCATTGTATTTTTAGCTGGGTTAAAAGGAGTTCCAGAGGAAGTATATGAAGCTGCAAAGATTGATGGTGCTTCTGCTATCAGACAGTTCTTCTCTGTGACAATTCCTCTTGTTTCTCCAACTACGTTCTTCCTAACAATTATGGGAATTATCGGTTCCTTTAAAGTGTTTGATCAGATCAGTGTGTTAACACAGGGAGGACCGGGAAGTTCAAGCTCAGTTATGGCTTATTATGTGTATCGGACAGCGTTTGAGTACTATGATATGGGATATGCCAATACGTTGGCATGGGCATTGTTTGTGCTTGTCTTTGTCGTAACTTTGATACAGTGGAAATTACAAAGCAGATTTAGTAATGAGTAGGGGAGGAAGAAAATATGTTGAAAAAAATAAATATCAGTAAAGTGATTTTGACAATTGTTTTCTGGTTTATTGGTATTACGATGTTAGTTCCTCTTGTATGGATGATTTCTACGGCATGTAAGGTGGAAGCGGATGTATTCAAATTCCCAATTGAATGGATTCCAAGAAGATGGAATCTCGTTGAAAATATGAAAGAAGTTTGGGGTGGAGAATATAACTTTGGTTTATATTATTTAAACTCCATTAAGGTGACAATTTTCGCCACCTTTTTACAGGTATTCGTATCAGCACTTGGTGCTTATGGTTTTTCCAAAGTACATTTTAAAGGAAGAGATAAAATTTTCCTTGTGTACTTAGCAACCATGATGATTCCACCACAAGTAACGATTGTTTCTCAGTTTATTATTATGAGAAATATTGGGTTGTATAATACCCACGCAGGAATTGTTTTATTATTAGCATTTAGTGTATACGGTGTTTTCCTTTTAAGACAAGCGATGATGGCGATTCCAGAATCACTATCTGAGTCAGCAAAAATTGATGGGGCAGGACACGTTCGAATCTTTTTCCAAATTATCCTTCCTATGGTAAAACCATCTCTTGCGACTCTTGCAACTTTAAAATTTGTATGGACATGGAATGATTATCAAACACCACTTGTATTTTTAAATGATAGAAATTTATACACGATTCAGTTAGGAATGCGTCAATTTGCTTCCGAATCAGGAAACTATTATTCTTTGATTATGGCAGCAGCAGTATCCGCAATTTTGCCACTTATTATTGTTTTCTTATTCTGCCAGCGATTTGTTGTGGATGGTATTGCCACAGGAGCTGTAAAAGGATGAGAATAAAACGATAATATTTGATAAAAAAGGTAAATTATAGGAGGTAGGTTATGAAAAAAGGAAAAAAAATCTTAGCCATGCTTATGGCAGCAACATTAGCAATGGGGGCACTTTCTGGATGTTCAGGGGGTAGTAACACATCAAAAAATGGAGATTCTGATGATGGAACTGTGAACTTAAAATTTGTTTCATGGTATAAAAATTATAAAGATTTAGATGAAAAGGTAGCAGAAGAATATAAGAAACTGCATCCAAATGTAAATGTGACATTTGAATACTATGGAGATATGACAGCTACGGAATATTATAAAAAAGTGGACTTGATGGTTATGGGTGGAGAAGAAATGGATATTTTAATGACATCCGCTTTTCCAGAACATGCACAAAGAGCTGGCTCAGGAGCGTACATAGCATTGGATGAATATTTTGAAAAAGAGGGAGTAAAACCAGAAGAGGAATATTCTATTGTTCAAAAAGTTAATGATAAGATCTATGGAATCCCAGGAGATGTAAAATCTTGGTTTGTACTTATGAATAAAGACTATTTAGACGAAGCTGGACTTCCTGTTCCTGAACTTGATTGGACATGGGATGATTATAGAGAATATGCCAAGAAATTGACAAAGGGCGATGGAGCAGACAAAGTATACGGAAGTTATTTCCATTCATGGGATCATTATGATTACATGGGAATGTGGTCAACATATCCAGATAACCCAATGTTTAAAGAAGATATGTCAGGGGTTAACTTTGACGATCCAGATTTTAAGGATTGGTTACAGTTCCGTTATGATTTAGAAAATGTGGATAAAACTTCTGTTCCATATTCTGATGTTGTTTCTATGAACATGAATTATAGAGATAAATTCTTTAATGGAGAGATCGCAATGCTTCCAATTGGTAACTTTATTGTTCCAGAGTTAGACGATCAAGATAAGTATCCACATGATTTCACAACTACATTTGCAGCTATGCCAGCATGGAAAGAAGCAGAGGATGGAACAACGTATACAGAATCTCATTTCTATTCTGTGAGTAAAACTTCAAAACATCCACAAGAAGCCTATGACTTTATCCGCTATTATACAACAGAAGGTATGAAGATTAGAGGAATCAGTGTATCAGCTCAAAAAGGAATTGATAAGATGGAATTTATGAATATGCAGATTGAAGATCCAACTTACATTGATGTGGATGCACTGGATAAAGTTATGAACAATCCAAAATGGAAAGATTTAATTTACACAAATGTTCCAACTTATAATAAAGAAATGTCCCAGTTAATGGTAGATGAATGTTCCAAATTTCTTCTTGGAACGGATTCTCTTGACAATGTAGTTTCTTCTCTTATGAACAATGGTTCAAAACTGATGAAAGAAAAGGGAGATAACTAAACGAAAAGGAGGTGTCGAAGAATATAGAATTTCAGAAAGATACAGGATGGATAAAATAGAATAGGTTTTATCCCTTGTATGGAAATCATATTTTTCGACACCTCATTGTTTTTCTGATAACTAAAATTAGTTCAAAGGAGGTTTTTATGCTATATCCGAAAATGTCCAAAACACGTATGGTATTTAGCTTAGATGGCGTGTGGGATTTTCAACTGGTAACAGAAGAAGTTAAGCCATCAAAAAAGTTAGAAGATAGCATCCCAATGCCAGTACCATCTTCTTATAATGACATTTATATAGGAAGGGACTTTAAAAATCATGTGGGTAGCATGGCGTATCAAAGAACCATTGCTATCACAGAACAAATGTTAGAGAAACGTCTAGTATTGCGGTTTGGCAGTGCTACTCATAAAGCGGAAGTTTTTTTAAATGGCGAATATATTGGTGGGCATAAAGGTGGTTTTTTGCCTTTTGAATTTGAAATTACAAAGTTTGCTAAGGTTGGAGAAAACCTTTTAACGGTTGTTGTTGATAATATCATTGATAACACAACCCTTCCAGCTGGTAGAATCGTTAATCAAACATTTCCAAATATGGAACCAGAAGTACATAACCTTCCAAATTTTGATTTCTTTAATTATAGCGGTTTAATGCGTTCCGTTCACCTATATACTACCGATAAAAATTATATTAAAGATATTGTGATCTTTGGAGATGACAAAGGAAATATGGAATGGAACGTTTTGGTGGAAGGAGAAGAAACTCTATCAGTGCAGGTGGACATCCTTGATAAAGGAGGACACTGTGTATACCAAGGGCAAGGAAGAAGTGGAAAAGCCAGAATTACCCCTTGTGAACTTTGGGATACCGAAAATCCTTATTTGTATAGAGCCAAAGTCACATTGAGAAAAGGACAGGAACTGGTGGATGAATATACAGAAACTTTTGGATTCAGAACCATTGCCATTGAAGATTGTCGACTGTATTTGAACGGAAAGAAACTATATTTAAGAGGGTTTGGAAAGCATGAAGATGCACCAATTTCAGGAAGAGGATTGAATCTGCCTTATCATATCAAAGATCTTGCACTTATGAAGTGGATGGGAGCAAATTCCTTCCGTACCAGTCATTATCCATATAGTGAAGAGATGTTAAATCTATGCGATCAAGAAGGAATTCTGGTCATAGCAGAAACACCAGCTGTGGGACTGCATACAGGATTTACGGCAACAGGGATGATTGGGGGAGAACCAAAAGGAACATGGACGACACTAAAAACGGCAGAGCATCATAAAGAAGTCATAGAAGACATGATTTGGCGGGATAAGAATCATCCATGTATTGTGATGTGGAGTGTGGCAAATGAGCCAGCCAGTGAGGAAGAAGGGGCAAAAGAATATTTTGAACCGTTGACCACCCTTGCAAAAGAAAAAGATCCACAGCATCGCCCTGTTACCATTGTAACATATGAAGGTTCTAGTCCTGAAACGTGTAAGGTTGCGGAACTATGTGATGTGTTGGTGATCAACCGGTATCGCGGTTGGTATGATACCGAAGGAAACTTAAAAGGGGCTGCGGCACTTTTAAAGGATGAATTAGAGCGGTTCCATAAACGATGCCCAGAAAAACCGATTATGCTTGGAGAATATGGAGCGGATACCATTGCAGGAATGCACGACATTGATGAAGGGTTGTTTAGTGAAGAATATCAAGTGGCATTTTTAAAGGCATACAGCGAAGTATTTGACTCCCTACCTTATATTACAGGAGAACATATTTGGAACTTTGCAGATTTTGCAACAGCGGAAAATATTAAGCGAGTACAAGGAAATAAAAAAGGAATTTTTACGAGAACGAGAGAACCAAAAATGTCAGCTTATTATATGAAACAACGCTGGAATGAAATGAAAGAAAAGGAGAACAGCTATGAGTAAAATTGATACAATTACAAGAGAAAGTTGGATTATGAATACATTCCCAGAATGGGGAACATGGCTCAATGAAGAGATTGAGAACGAAGTTGTAGAACCAGGTAATGTGGCTATGTGGTGGTTAGGATGTACTGGTATGTGGTTTAAGACACCGGCAGGCTGTAATATTACCGTAGACTTTTGGTGTGGAAATGGAAAGAGAACCCATGGAGATGGCAAAATGAAACCGGGACATCAAATGGCAAATATGTGTGGAGCTCGTAAGATGCAACCAAATTTAAGAGCCGTTCCTTTCGTATTAGATCCTTTTGCAGTAAAACAGGTGGATGCAGTATTGGCAACCCATTATCATCAAGATCATATGGATCCAAACTATGCAGCACATATCATTCAAAGCGGGATGACAACACAAGATGAAAATGGAAAGGAAGTTCCAGTTCCATTTATTGGACCAAAAAAATCAGTGGAAACTTGGGTGAACTGGGGAGTGCCAGAAGACCGTTGTAAAGTGGTAAAACCAGGGGATGTGATCCGCATCAAAGATATTGAGATCGTTGTTTTAGATTCTTTTGATAGAACTTGTCTTGTTACAACCGATGATACATCTGAAAATCGAGAAGAGTTAACAGGAATCTGCCCAACGGATATGGATGAAAAAGCGGTGAACTATTTAATTAAAACACCAGGAGGAAATATTTATCACAGTGGAGATTCTCACTATTCCATCTATTTTGCAAAACATGGAAAAGATCACGACATTGATGTTGCCTTTGGTTCTTATGGAGAAAATCCAGTAGGTATGGCGGATAAAATGACTTCTTGTGATATTTTAAGAATGGCAGAAGCGTTAAGATGTAAAGTGGTAATTCCAATTCATTATGATGTGTGGACAAATTTTATGGCAGATATTAATGAAATTAAAGTGCTTTATGATATGAAAAAGGATCGATTAGGATACCAATTCCATCCATTCTTCTGGGAAGTGGGAGGAAAATATGTATATCCTCTTGATAAAGAAAAACGAGCATATCATCACAGAAGAGGATTCGAGGATTGTTTTGAAGCACCACAAAATATTCCATTCCGCTCATTATTATAGAAGAAAGGAATCATGTATGGAACAGTATACAATTGGTCTTTATGAGAAATCCATGCCAACCTTTCTTACATGGGAAGAGAAGTTAATTGAGGCAAAAAAAGCAGGATTTGATTTTGTAGAGATTAGCATTGATGAAACCGATGAAAAGCTAAAAAGACTGGATATGAGTGATGAACATTGTATGGAATTGGTGAATTTAATGATGAAAGTGGGCATTCCTATTCGTACCATGTGCTTAAGTGGACATCGAAAATATCCATTGGGAAGTCATGATAAAGAGGTTCGAGAAAAAGGGATGGAGATTATGAAAAAGGCCATCCGACTTTCTGAAAAACTTGGCATTCGCATTATACAATTAGCTGGCTACGATGTTTATTATGAAGAAGGCGATGAAGAAACAAAAGCATGGTTTGAACAAAATTTAAAAGAAGCAGTTGCCATGGCATCTTCTGCTGGAATTTTAATGGGATTTGAAACGATGGAAACGGACTTTATGAATACAGTTAAGAAAGCCATGTACTATGTGGAAAAAGTCAATTCACCGTATTTAGGTGTGTATCCGGATCTAGGAAATATCACAAACGCTACGAAACAATTAAAGGAAGATGTGCTGGATGATATTCAATGCGGAGCAGGACATTTAGTGGCGATGCACTTAAAGGAAACAAAACCGGGAATCTTTCGTGAAGTCCCTTTTGGAACAGGCCATGTGGACTTTGTAAGCGGTATTAAGACGGCTTGGAATGCTGGAGTTCGAAAATTTGTGACAGAATTTTGGTATATCGGAAGTCCAACGTGGAGGGATGATTTGCAAAATGCAAATCATATGATGAGAGAAATTTTAGATAAACAATATTCATAAAAGACGAGCAATGAGGAGGACGGAGAGTAAAATGAAGGTAGAAAAAAAGAAACTGGGAACATTGGAAAAATGCTATTGTGTTCAAAGACTTGTGTTTGAAGGAAAAGAACATCTTTTAATCGCTGCTGAAAAACAAGATGCTTGTCAGCTTTTTAACATAGAGGGAGAATATGAAGAAACGATCTGGGAGCAACCGGGAGGCACGATGAGCATGGTTCAAGTTCCAGAAAGTGACGGGGTATTTTTAGCTACTCACAAATTTTATTCTCCCAACGACTCAAAGGAAGCTAAGATCGTGTGTGTGAGTCCAGAGAATCATGGGTGGAACGTGAACACAATAAAAGAGCTTCCATTTGTACATCGGTTTGATATTCTAAAACGAAATGGTGTGCAATACTTGATTGCCTGCACGATAAAATCCGATCATCAATATAAGGAAGATTGGACTTCCCCTGGGAAAGTATATGCAGGAGTTTTACCATCGGACTTATCTTCCTACTCAAAGGACAATCAAGTGGCACTAACAGTGATTCAAGATGGAATGACGAAAAATCATGGCTATTATAAGGTGGAATATGACGGACAAGAATCCGCTATTATTAGCTGTCAAGAAGGAATCTTTCGTTTCACTCCACCAGTTGCACCGGACAAAGAATGGGAAATAAAAAAACTGCTGGATGTTTCTGCCAGTGATGCTGTTCTTATGGATCTAGATGGAGATGGAAAGAAAGAACTGATTGTAATCGCACCATTTCATGGAGAACAAATCTTGATCTATAAAGAAGAAGGGGACACCTTTGAAAAAGTATATGAATGCGAGGAACCATTGGAGTTTGCCCATGCTATTTGTGGAGGAATCATAGGAGGACGACCTGCGGTTGTCATTGGACATAGAAAAGGCAAACGAAACCTCTATCTCTTTTTCTGGGACGCCAAGAAAAAGAAATTTGTTCATGAGGTAATTGATGAAGATTGTGGTTCTGCAAATGTGATACATTTTAAACGAGAGGGAAAGGATTTTCTTGTTGCTACCAATAGAGAAATCAATGAGATTGCAATGTATCAGATCGGAGAGTAAAAGATGTTAGAAGAATTAAAAAGACAAGTATACGAGGCAAATATGGAATTGCCTCGTAGAGGATTAGTAACCTATACATGGGGAAATGTGAGTGGAATTGATAGAGAAAAGGGGCTTTTTGTCATCAAACCAAGTGGAGTTTCTTATGATGTCTTAAAGCCAGAGGATATGGTTGTTCTGGATTTAGAAGGAAATAAAATAGAGGGAGAGTATAACCCATCTTCTGATACCGCAACTCATTTAGAATTATATAAGGCATTCAAAGAAGTTGGTGGTATTGTACATACTCATTCTTCTTATGCTACTGCATGGGCACAAGCGGGAGAAGGTCTTACTTGTTATGGTACAACACAGGCGGATTATTTCTTTGGAGAAATTCCTTGTACAAGAGGACTTACAAAAGAAGAAATTGAAAGTGCCTATGAAACGTATACAGGAAAGGTGATTATTGAAACCTTTAACGGAAAAAATCCTCTCCATGTGCCAGCTACTTTATGCAAAAATCATGGAGCTTTTACATGGGGGAAAGATGCCAAAGAAGCGGTTCATAATGCAGTTGTCTTAGAAGAAGTTGCAAAAATGAATTTCTTTACAAGGTGTATTGATCGGAATGTAAAAGAAGCACCAAGCTATTTACAAAATAAACATTTTATGAGAAAACATGGTCCAAATGCGTATTATGGACAACAAAAAAATGGATAAAGAAGAAAAGAAATAAAGAATGGAGAAGGATAAGGGGGAGAAAAAGGTGAGTCATATATTTGATGCAGATAACTTCTTTTTTAGTGGGATTAACAAAATCTTGGATTATATTTTCGTTAGCTTTTTATGGCTTTTATGTTCTATTCCCATTATAACCATTGGAGCGTCAACGACAGCACTCTATTATACAACCAATAAAGTAATCCGAAATGAGAGAGGCGATATTCTACCAGAATTTTTTAAGAGTTTTCGCTCCTCTTTCAAGCAATCTACCACTTTTTGGATATTCTTTCTATTGATTGGATGTATTGTATATTTTGATATTAAAATAGTGACCGAGATGCTAGAAGAAGGTATGTTGAGAAATCTTTATAAATCCCTTTTTTATGGATTATCTATGCTCAGTATTTTTGGGATTATATATATTTTCCCATACATTGCAAGATTTTCAGCAACCAATACAATGGTTATGATGAATAGCTGTTTTATGATGCTACATCATATGATAAAAACCATTCTTGCTACCATCTTATCCGTCAGTGCCGTTCTTATTTGTTGGCTATTTCCAATTGCTCTATTTTTTATGCCATGTGTTTGGGCTCGTCTTTTATCGACGATATTAGAGAGTATTTTTAAGCGTTACATGAGTCAAGAGGACTTAGCATTAGAAGAGAGAAGAAATCAACGGATGTAGGAAAGGAAACAAAGATGAAATTTTTTATTGATACGGCAAACGTAGAAGATATTAGAAAAGCCGATGAGATGGGAATTATTTGTGGTGTAACAACAAATCCTTCCCTGATTGCCAAAGAAGGAAGAGATTTTCAGGCGGTGATTCAAGAGATTACTTCCATTGTGGATGGTCCCATCAGTGGAGAAGTTAAAGCGACAACAATGGATTGTGAAGGGATGATCAAAGAAGGACGAGAGATAGCAAAGATTCATCCCAATATGGTTGTGAAGATCCCGATGACAGCAGAGGGACTAAAAGCGGTAAAGGTATTATCAAAAGAAGGAATTAAAACAAATGTGACTTTGATTTTCACAGCAACACAGGCGTTATTGGCAGCAAGAGCAGGAGCGGATTATGTATCTCCATTTCTTGGACGATTGGATGATATTTCCACATACGGAGTTGCATTAGTGGAACAGATTGTAGAGATTTTTAGACTGCATAAAATTCAAACGGAAATTATTGCAGCCAGTGTGAGACATCCAATTCATGTATTGGAATGTGCAAAAGCAGGGGCTGATATTGCAACAGTTCCATATGCTGTCCTTGAACAAATGACAAAACATCCATTGACAGATCAAGGAATCAAAAAATTTCAAGAAGATTCTTTAACGATGTAATAGAAGAAAAATAAGAAAAGATTTGGTTTATATAAAAAGCCATGATAGGAAAGTTATTTCATATCATGGCTTTTTATCGTTTACACAAGGAAACTAGTGAAGGAGGTCTTGAAAGTGTATGTTGCGAAAAATAATTAAAAAATTTTTTGAAAAGTGTGAGATAAATCACAGTCATACTAAAAAAAACTTGTTATACTTTTAACATATTCAAGATTGTTATACTTTTAACATAAAGGATAGCGATAGTATATCATAACAATGATAGCAAAGAAACATCACAAAAAGAGAAAGAAGAGGTAAAAGCATGGGTTATCATATGGATCAAAAGGCATTTGATCAATGTCTTTTAAAACTTAGCAAAGAATATACGATCTATGCTCCGAAGCGTTTTGATGGGAAAGGTGCATTTTCCGATACTGATTTAATTCGTTACGGAGAAGTAAAAACGGTAGAAGAAATTGAATTTAATGAAAAATCAAGATTTTCTTTTAAGGAGATTCTCCTTCCAATCACACAGACATTATTTTACTTTACAGAAAATGAAATAAAAGAAGCCGATAGTGAGCAAAGGGGTGCCATTGTATTTTTGAGAAGTTGTGATCTCCATGCGGTAAAACGTCTTGATGAAATTTATTTAAGAAATGGCTTTGAAGATGTTTATTATAAAAGAATCCGTGAGAAGGTAAAGTTTATTTTAATAGGATGTTCTGAGTCTTTTGATAGCTGTTTTTGCGTGGATATGGGAACCAATCGTTCCAAAGAGTATAGTGCAGGTGTTGACAAAAAAGGAGAGGATTACTATCTTGATGTGAAAGAAGAAGAGTGGAAAGAACTCTTTTCTCTGAATGCTACAAAAGAACAAGATGTTACAATCCCTTATGTGACAGAAACAAAAACGACAGTTCACATTCCAGAAAATCTCAGCTTTGCTGTGGCAAAAAGCACCATGTGGGATGAATACGATAGTCGCTGTATCGCTTGTGGACGCTGTAATTTCTCTTGTCCTACTTGCACTTGTTTTACAATGCAGGATTTATTCTATACGGATAATGGAAAAGTGGGAGAAAGGAGAAGAGTCCATGCCTCTTGTATGGTAGATGGATTTACAGGTGTTGCCGGTGGTGGACAGTACAGAAAGAAAAATGGTGAGAGAATGCGTTTTAAAGTCCTCCATAAAGTGTTAGATTTTAAACAAAGAAATGGATATCAGATGTGTGTTGGATGCGGAAGATGTGATGATGTCTGTCCAGAATATATCTCTTTTTCTAACTGTTTAAATCATCTGGAAGAAGGAATGAAGGAGGTTTCTGATCATGAATAACAATGAATACATTCCATTTTTATCTGAAATTAAAGAAGTGATCAAACATACGGATATTGAATACACATTCCGCATGGAGTATGATAAGGCAAAAGAGGTAAAGCCAGGGCAGTTTTTTGAAGTGTCCATTCCAAAATACGGTGAAGCACCGATTTCTGTCAGCGGAATTGGAGAAAATACAGTGGATCTTACCATTCGTCGAGTTGGTAAGGTGACAAATGAAGTATTTGAACGTTATATCGGGGATCATTTATTCCTCCGTGGGCCTTATGGAAATGGATTTGATATTGAAAATTATAGAGGAAAAGAGCTTGTCATTGTGGCAGGAGGAACTGGTGTATCGCCGGTACGAGGTGTCATTGAGTACTTTTCTGCACACAAGGAAGAATCCATTGCCACAACCGTCATTGCAGGTTTTAAATCCCCAAAAGATATTTTATTCCGGGAAGACCTAAAACGTTGGGAAAAAAATCTGAACTTGGTACTTACTTTAGATAATAACCAAGGAGATGCCACTTATAAGGAAGGTCTTGTTACTGCTTATATTCCAGAATTAGAGTTACAAGATGTGAAACGGGCGGTGGCTGTTGTGGTTGGACCTCCAGCCATGATGAAATTCTCTGTCATGGGATTGTTACAACGTGGATTTCAGGAAGAAAATATATGGATTTCCCATGAAAGAAAGATGTGTTGTGGAATTGGTAAATGTGGACACTGTAAAATTAATGACAGTTATGTCTGTTTAGATGGACCTGTTTACAATTACACAGTGGGTAGTCAGTTACTTGATTAGGAGGGCAAAATCATGGATATGAATACAAAAAAACTCAAAAAAAATGCCTTTCGTGTGACAAAGGTGAGAGGTATTACCGCATCAAGAATACGAGTTCCAGGTGGACATTTGGATGCGAAATATTTGTCCAAAATTCAGGAAATCGCAGAAACATATGGAAATGGAACGGTGCATATTACCAATCGTCAAGGCTTTGAAGTTCCAGGAATTCGATTTGAGGATATGCCAAAAGTCAATGAAATGCTTCAGCCGATTATTGAAGGGTTGGAAATCAATCAAGTAGAGCCGAACACAGGATATTCTGCTTCTGGAACAAGAAACGTCATTGCTTGTATTGGAAATCGCGTCTGTCCTTATGCTTGTTATGATACGACTTCTCTCGCAAAGAGAATTGAGAAAGAGATTTTCCCAAATGATCTTCACTTTAAGATAGCATTAACTGGCTGTCCAAATGATTGTGCAAAAGTTCGTATGCACGATTTTGGGATTATGGGAATGACCCTTCCAATGCTGGATAGAGATCGTTGCATTAGTTGTGGTGCTTGTGTTCGTGCTTGTAAGAAGAAATCCACAGAAGCCTTAAAGGCTGTCAACTTCCGTCCACAAAGGGATGAGAGCAAATGTATTGGATGTGGGGAATGCGTGATTAACTGCCCAACTTCTGCATGGACAAGGGATACCAATAAGTATTTCCGTTTGACGTTAATGGGACGCTCTGGAAAGAAAAATCCAAGACTTGGAGAAGATTTTATTAAATGGGTCGATGCGGATAGCATTGTAAAAATTATTAAAAACACATACGATTATGTGACAGAATATATTGATAAAGACGCACCAGGAGGAAAAGAGCATATCGGTTATATTATCGATAGAACTGGTTTTGAAGAGTTCAAAAAATGGGCATTAAAAGATGTAGAACTTCCAGAGTGTGCACAAATTTCAACTCCAATTTATTGGAAAGGAATTAAGTACTAAGAATTTATGGAACAATAATAAAGGGCATCTCTTATAGAATATGGAAGGATTCCATAGAAAGGGGATGTCCTTTTGTATTTGCGTAGAAGGCATAAGTCAAGCGGAAATGCTTGTATTTCTATTTTACGCGAAGGCAACGAATCATGTGAAAGTATAATGGAATCTTAGCTTTACCATTGAAGGAAAAAGGAGTATAATACTCAAATGTTATATGACTTACAGAAAAGGTATCAGTTAAGCAGAAAACCCCATAGGATATGCTTTTATCATTTCGTAATCATTTATAGGATAAAAGGAGGAATAAAAAATGAAAGATCAAAATTGTGGATATTGTGTAGGTGGAGAAGTATTGGCGAAATTTGGAATTCCAATCTGTGATTTAGATGTGAGCCAATTAATTTTATTCAAAGAACAGAGTAAACCAGGAAGATGTATTGTAGCTTACAAAGATCATGTGAGTGAAATCGTAGATATCAGCGATGAAGAAAGAAATCGTTTCTTTGCAGATGTGACAAGAGCAGCAAGAGCTATTCATAAGGCTTTCAATCCAAATAAAGTAAACTATGGTGCATATGGAGATACTGGTTGCCATTTACACTTCCATCTTGTTCCAAAATATGAAGGACAGGATGAATGGGGAGGCGTATTCCAAATGAATCCAGACAAAACATATTTAACAGAAAAAGAATATGAAGAAATGATTGAAAAAATTAAGGCTTGTCTTTAATTACTAAGAGAAACTTCCCTTGTTAGTTTCTTTTGTAAGTGAAAAAGGTATCTATTATTTTATGATAGATACCTTTTTCACTTACTTGAATATATATTTATTTGTTATAGAGTCGCTAAAATAATTGTCCCGATTAAATTATTCAATATATGTAATAAACTACTGGTTATTATATTATCACTCTTATGATAGATATATCCGAATACAAGACCTGTGCATATATACGGTATCACTAAAATGATTTCTTTTACATTATGTATATGAATAAATCCAAAGATAATGGATGATAAAATTAAAATACTCCATATGGATAAGTATTTTTTGCCTTCACCTATAATAATTCGTCTAAATATGAGTTCTTCATTGACTGGTCCAAGTATGACTGTAACAAGGTAAAAACATAAGAGCATGAATTTTGTAGAGCTTTGTTGTATACTACTTAGCGCTTCTTGGTTACTTCCCTGCTGTTGTAAAAAGATACCAATAATAAAATTGGCAACCATGATAGTAATAAATCCAATAAAAATATATGCTAAGTTCTTTTTCCAGTTTAAGATAAAGTCTTTTGTCTTTATCTTTATTTCTTTCCTCAAAGATAAATAACCAATAACGAATAAAACAAAATGACTAAAATAAAACAAGATTGTGAGATATTCAGTGGCTTTTGTGATATTGTCCTTAGCAATAAAAACTATAATATTTGCTGTTATTGGTAAATTGGGTAATATTATCATGATTATGAGATAATAAATTAATAATATAGGGATTCGATACTTTTTTATCATTATATTCCTCCGTCTTATGTTATTTTTAAATGATAAAATTATTATAAATTATATGAAATAATACTATATACATAGATTTATTCACAATAGGTTTTATAAAAACTTAAGACATTGTAAGACAATATTAAACAAAGAAAAATAATTCAGATATATTTGAACGTGTAGAAGCATAAGTAGTTTTCGTTTATAAGACCAAAAGTGTATATGCCAAAGAAGGATGATAAAATAGTTGCATTCTCCATATGAAAATGATAGAATTTCAATGTAAAAGAAAAGAAACTTCGTAAAAAAGACGAGTGGATATAAAGCAATCAGAAGAGGAAGTCGCAAATAAGAGAGCAAGTTTTGCAAAATCCTCTTTTTTTTCGCCAAGGTGTCGGCAGGATATTGGTATTTGTGTGGATATTCCGTCATACTTGTCCTATCATAAGAAATTGGTAGAACATATTTCTTATGATATACGAAAAGATAAATAGTATAGAAATAGAAAGAGAGAAAAGATATGTGGTTAGCAGATGGATGGAAAGACTATGAAGTCATTGATTCTTCTTGTGGAGAAAAATTGGAGAGATGGGGCGACTATATTCTTGTTCGACCAGATCCACAAGTAATTTGGGATACAGAGAAAAAAGATAAGCGTTGGAGAACTATGAATGGGCATTACCATAGAAGTAGTAAAGGGGGCGGAGAATGGGAGTTTTTTGATCTTCCAAAGCAGTGGCAGATTCATTATAAAGATCTCACATTTAATTTACAACCTTTTAGTTTTAAGCATACAGGGTTATTTCCAGAGCAAGCGACCAACTGGGATTGGTTTTCCGATAAGATCAAAAAGGCGAATCGACCAGTTAAGGTGCTGAATTTATTCGCCTATACAGGAGGAGCGACTATTGCAGCAGCAGCAGCGGGAGCTTCCGTTACTCATGTGGATGCCTCAAAGGGAATGGTAACTTGGGCAAAGGAAAATGCTCGCTCCTCTGGGCTTGAAGAAGCACCAATTCGTTGGTTAGTGGATGATTGTGTAAAATTTGTAGAAAGAGAAATTCGTCGTGGCAATCAATATGATGGAATTATTATGGATCCTCCTTCTTATGGAAGAGGGCCAAAAGGAGAGATTTGGAAGATTGAGGAGAAAATCCATCCATTTATCCAGCTTTGTACAAAGATTTTATCCGATGATCCATTGTTCTTCCTTATTAACTCTTATACAACAGGTTTACAGCCAGCGGTACTTTCCTATATGATGAATGTAGAGATTGTAAAAAAATTCGGAGGAAAGGTGGAAGCAGGAGAAATTGGATTGCCTGTTTCCTCTAATGGTTTAGTTCTTCCATGTGGAGCTTCCGGACGCTGGGAAAAATAATGAGAAGTATGGGTAGCAAATTTCTTATATGGAATAAAGTTTCTGTTGTTTTTGGGTTATTGGTTTTGATTCTTATGACTTTATGTACCGTTCCAAGCAAGGTACAGGCAAAAACAAATGAAACGCCACCTCTTCCAAATGTCTATCACACGAAAGTGATGGCAATTAAAGTCAATGCTCCCCAGTTAAAGATAATTGAGGGAACGAGCCAACAACTATACTATCAAGTTTTACCAACAACCGCATGGAATACGAAAGTAACCTTTTCAAGTTCCGATAAAAAAGTGGTATCTGTTGATAGTAAAGGTGTGATGAAAGGATTAAAGCCAGGAAGAGCTATTATTACCATTTCGAGTACCGATGGAAGTGGTGTGAGAAGCCGTATTACGGTGGATGTTACAAAAACGATCTCAAAAGTGAAAAATATCGCTCATCGAGGAATTGTGACAGAAGCACCAGAAAATACAATGGCAGCTTTTCGGATTGCTGGAAGGATTTTGGGGGATTGAGTTTGATGTCCAGTCCACAAAAGATCATCACTTTGTTGTTATGCACGATTCTGATATTGCCCGTATGACAAATGGAACGGGATATGTAAAAGATTATTCGAGATGGGAACTGAGGCGGTATAAAATCGACAGCGGAGAGAATTTGGAGCAATTGCCCATTCAAAGAATCCCAGAACTTGCTGATGTATTGAAGTTATGTCAAAGTTATGATATGACGCCTGTTATTGAGTTAAAAGAAGTAAAACCATCAGAAATTCCTTCCTTTTTAGAGGTTATCAGAAAATATGATATGGAAGGGCGAGCCGTTGTGATTTCTTTTAAAATGCAGCTACTTGAACTTCTTAGAAATCATTCGGATACATTACAGCTTCAATGGATTGAAAAAAATATGTCGGTTAGTCATATCAATGAATGCAGTATCAAAAGGATGGATATTGATACAAAATTCAGTGGACTGACGAAGTCGAAAGTGGAATACGCCCATAGCCAAGATGTTTTAGTCAACTGTTGGACAATTTTAAATGATAAAGAGTATATGAGAATGCAGAATGCAGGAGTGGATTTTATCACAATGGATATGATCCCCCCAGCGTTGCGATAGTGATAAAAAGGATTTTTTCGTGAAAAGGAAACGGAAAAGTCCTTTTTATCTTTTGTTATTATATATAGAAGAAACACGTTTCTTTGGAAATGTCACCAGCATAAAAATATTGATTTCGGGAATATATAGAAAATATGGTGAAATAAGTAAGTGGTGAAAATGCACAAAAAAATCTTTCTTATAGACAAGAATTTATATTGAAAAAATTTGTCTATTTGATAAAAAAACACTTGCAAAGCCACAAAATATGGTATATACTAATACCTGTTGTGACATGATAGCGATGAAGCGTGAGGTTGCTACACAAGATGTAGGTTTTCCGTGGAGCGAATGTCAAGTTAGAGAAACTGGCGACAAGTCACTGTACAAGAACAATAGAACTGTAATAAACAGGGATGGGAGTGCGTATCGAAAGGATATTCAGAAGATACACACGGGTAAGTGTACAGTCACCGCTTGTCGTACTAATATTAAGTGCGAAAAGGAGGCGACTTTTTTTATGGCAAGTCAAGTAATGAGAATTACATTAAAAGCGTATGATCATCAGTTAATTGATGCTTCTGCTAAATCTATTATCGAAACTGTAAAAAAGACAGGAGCAAAGGTGAGTGGTCCAGTACCAATGCCTACTAAGAAAGAGGTAGTAACAATTCTTAGAGCGGTTCACAAATACAAAGATTCTAGAGAACAGTTCGAACAAAGAACACATAAAAGATTAATTGATATCATCACACCAACTCAGAAGACTGTTGATGCTTTATCTGGTTTAGAAATGCCAGCAGGTGTTGATATCAGCATCAAAATGAAATAAAAAAGTCCAAGATTAGGAAAAATCCTTTAAGGTTTATTAATGAATAGATATAAGCCATCTAGGATGATTGCACATCGATGCAATCCGCTGTAGATCAAATAGGAGGTAAATTCAGCAATGAAGAAAGCGATTTTAGCAACAAAAGTCGGAATGACTCAAATCTTCAACGAAGATGGAGTGTTAACTCCAGTTACTGTATTACAGGCTGGTCCATGTGCAGTAACACAAGTAAAAACAATGGAAAATGACGGATATAGTGCCGTTCAGGTTGGTTTCATGGATAAAGCAGAACGCCTTATCAACAAACCACAGAAAGGTCACTTTGATAAAGCTGGTGTAGCTCCAAAGAGATTCGTAAGAGAATTCAGATTCGAAAACGCTGAAGAGTACACAGTAGGACAGGAAATCAAAGTTGACATCTTCGCAGAAGGTGACAAAATTGATGCAACTGCAACATCTAAAGGTAAAGGATATGCAGGTGCAATCAAAAGACATAATTTCCACAGAGGTCCTGTAACTCACGGTTCTAAACACCACAGACACATCGGTTCTAACGGTTCTGCAACAACACCAGGACGCGTTTGGAAAGGTAAAAAGATGGCTGGTCACATGGGATGTGAAAGAGTTACAATCCAGAATCTTGAAATCGTAAGAATCGACGCAGACAATAACATTATCTTAGTAAAAGGTTCTGTTCCAGGACCAAAAAAAGCTTTAGTAATGTTAAGAGAAACTGTAAAAAGCGGTAAATAATTAGGCTTTCACAAGGAAGGAGGACACACAGATGGCATCAGTATCTGTTTTAAATATGGAAGGTGCACAGGTTGGTACCGTTGAATTAAACGACGCAATCTTCGGTGTAGAAGTAAATGAACACTTAGTGCACATGGCTGTCGTAGCACAGCTCGCTAACAACCGTCAAGGAACACAGAGCGCAAAAACTCGCGCAGAAGTTCGTGGAGGCGGAAGAAAACCTTGGAGACAAAAAGGAACTGGTCATGCAAGACAAGGTTCTATCAGAGCTCCACAATGGACAGGCGGCGGAGTAGTATTCGCACCAAAGCCAAGAGATTACTCTATCAGATTAAACAAAAAAGAAAAGAGAATCGCATTAAAATCTGCTTTAACATCTAGAGTAAATGAAAACAAATTCATCGTACTTGACGAGTTAAAATTAGATGAAATCAAAACTAAGAAATTCCAGGCAGTTTTAAATAACTTAAAAGTAGAAAAAGCTTTAGTAGTTATGAACGAAAAAGATGAAAATGTTATTCTTTCTGCAAGAAACATTCCATCAGTAAAAACTGCTTTAACAAATACAATTAATGTATACGACATCTTGAAATACGATACAGTTGTTGTAACAAAAGATGCGTTAGCAACAATTGAGGAGGTGTACGCATAATGGCAGCTTTAAGATATTACGACGTAATTCTGAAACCAGTTATTACAGAAAAAAGTATGAACGCTATGGGCGAGAAAAAATATACTTTCTTAGTACACCCAGAAGCTACAAAAAGCCAGATTAAAGAGGCAGTAGAAAAAATGTTCGAAGGAACAAAAGTTGAAAAAGTAAACACAATGAACTGCGACGGAAAAACAAAAAGACGTGGTATGGTTTACGGAAAAACAGCTAAAACAAAAAAAGCTATCGTTAAATTAACAGCTGAAAGCAAAGATATTGAAATTTTTGCAGGACTTTAATCTGCACGAAAGTAACGAGCCTAGCAACGCGTGAGTAAATGCGATATATCGCATGATACGAAAGCGATATTGGGCGACTGCCCGTGAACGTTCAAGATTTGTTTCTCAAATTTTGAAAAGTGGTAGGCGAGTTGGAAAAAGAAATTGAAAACTATACGCAATAAAAGCGTGACATGAAATTGAGTATCGAAAGGAGTGCTAATAATGGGAATTAAAACATTTAACCCATATACACCTTCCAGAAGAAATATGACTAGCTTAGATTTCGCTGAAATCACAAAGAAAACTCCAGAGAAATCTTTATTAGTTTCTTTAAACAAAACAGCTGGTCGTAACAATCAGGGAAAAATTACAGTAAGACACCGCGGAGGCGGAGCTAAAAAGAAATATAGATTAATCGACTTCAAAAGAAATAAAGATGGTATTCCAGCAAAAGTTGTTGGTATCGAATACGATCCAAACAGAACAGCTAACATCGCATTATTAAGCTATGCTGATGGTGAAAAAAGATATATCATCGCACCTGCTAAATTACAGGTTGGTGAAGTATTAATGAGCGGAAAAGATGCTGAAATCAAAGTTGGAAACTGCTTACCACTTGAAAATATTCCAGTTGGTACAGAAATTCACAACATCGAAATGTACCCAGGAAAAGGTGGTCAGTTAGTTCGTTCCGCTGGTAACTCTGCTCAGTTAATGGCGAAAGAAGGAAAATATGCTACATTAAGACTTCCTTCAGGCGAAATGAGATTAATCCCAATCGTATGCCGTGCAACAATCGGTCAGGTTGGTAACATCGAACACGACCTTGTAAACATCGGTAAAGCAGGACGTAAGCGCCATATGGGTATCCGTCCAACAGTTCGTGGTTCCGTAATGAACCCTAATGACCATCCACACGGTGGTGGTGAAGGTAAGACAGGTATCGGTCGTCCAGGTCCATGTACACCTTGGGGTAAACCTGCTCTTGGCTTAAAGACAAGAAAGAAAAACAAACAATCTAACAAAATGATCGTAAGAACTAGAGACGGTAAGAACGTAAAATAATAAGGAGGTAACCTATGGCTCGCTCACTTAAAAAAGGACCATTTGCAGA
>CASDVE010000038.1 GCA_949284175.1 uncultured Eubacteriales bacterium | reverse complement strand
GTGCTGGAGGGAATAATGGGAATAAATATCCTATGCATACCAATGAAAATATAGCAATTGGTCTTTTCAAGGAATCTATGATAAAGATTCTTTTAGAATTGGAAACAACAAAACGTGTAAAGAAACTTGAAGAATTACAACAAGAGATGGAACGCTATGTGTTACCAATAAGAAAGCTACCAAGTAAAGCTCGTAAGAAAAATAGCTCTAATAAATACAAAAATAATCAAAAAAATAGTTTTTAAAAAGCTCACATTCTGTTTAAGGGGGAATTGTGAGCTTTTTTTAATGAAATAGACTTGACAAAAAGAAATGGAATTGTGAGCTTTTTTTAATGAAATAGACTTGACAAAAAGAAATTTTTATAAATCCCTTTTAAGAGTATAGTAAATTTTCTTAAGTTTATGATGTTGAGCCATGCGAGAGCATTTATGCTCACATATGGCGACTGTTTGCGAACGTGAGAAGTTCGCAAAGCGTGCTTCTCATCGTTTGCGTGGAAGGCATAAGTCAAGCGGAAATGCTTGTATAGTATCTTTTGGGTACCTATGGCACAAAAAAGTGCTTACTTTACAATAACTCCTTATGGACATATGATAAGAGCAGAAAGAAAAAATAACAAGTTTCAATTTTATAAGGAGGTCATTGGTTATGAAAATTGCAGTGATTGGTGCTAATGGTAAAGCAGGGAAATTAATTGTTAAAGAGGCGATAGAAAGAGGATTGGATGTTACCACTGTTGTTCGTGGCAACAATAGTTCAAATGCAAAAAAGGTAATCCAGAAAGATTTGTTTGATTTAACGGCTTCTGATGTTGAGAATTTTGACGTTGTGATTGATGCTTTTGGTGCATGGACACCGGAAACACTTCCACAACACAGTACATCTTTAAAACATCTTTGTGATCTTTTGAGTGGAACAAAGATAAGACTTTTAGTCGTTGGAGGAGCAGGAAGTTTGTATGTTAATCCAGAACATACAGTGTGTGTTTGTGATGGAGTAGATTTTCCAGAGGCATTCAAACCATTAGCTCTGGCTATGGCAAAGGCATTAGAAGAACTTCGTACCAGAAATGATGTAAAATGGACTTATATCAGTCCTGCTGGAGATTTTCAGGCAGATGGAGAAAGAACAGGTCATTATATTTTAGGCGGAGAGGAATTGACACTTAATACAAAAGGAGAAAGTATTATTAGTTACGCAGATTATGCAATGGCTATGGTGGATGAATGTATCAGTGGAAATCATATTCAGCAAAGAATTTCCGTTGTAAGAGAATAAAGAAGAATACTAGCCTGTACAAATGTTACGATTTGTACAGGCTTTTTATATAAAATTTAAAGAAAGAAAGGTTGTAAACTTGTGTCTTTTTGATATAATAGAAAATGTGTGTCTGAAGAGAAGAAATAATAAAAAATAGAGGAGTCATTTGGTTTGAAGAGAAAAATTTAACTTCAGAACACAAAGAAAATAAGTTAGAATTGATGAACACAAGGAGGTTCTTATGATCAAGGGAAAAAAAATTGCAGTTGTACTTATGACAGCTACTTTAAGTATAGCCATGTTAGCTGGCTGTGGAAGTAAAAAATTTGATTTAGAAAAGTACGGGGAGAAAGCGGTTATAACCGTAGATGGAGAAAGTGTTTCTTTTTGGGACGCCAATTTCCAAGCCCGTCTTTTACAGACACAATATGAAAGTATGTATGGAACAGATATCTGGACACAGAAATTACAAGGAGAAGATACCTTTGAAACATCTATGAAATCCGTATTGCTTGATGGATTAAAGATCAACCAAGCAACTTTAAATCACGCAAAAGATTATAAAGTGGAATTGACAGAAGAAGAGAAAAAATCCATTGAAGAACAAGCAGATTTATTTTTAGAACAGGTGACAGATGAATTTAAAGCGTTAACAAACCCTGATAAAGAAAAAGTAGAATCTTATTTAGAAGATACATTAACGATTCAAAAAGTGGCATCTGAGGTAGCAAAAGAAGGAAATATTACCGTATCTGATGAAGAAGCAAGACAAGTGAAAGTTAACTATGTTGTGTTTAAAGTGGAATCAGATGCTACGGATAAGGCAAAGACAAAAGCGAAACAACAGGCGACAAAATTAATGAATCATGCAAAAGATACAAAGAGTTTAGCACAATCTGCTAAAGCATTAAAACTCGATGTCAATGAAGCGACTTATGGAAAAAATAATGATCAAATTCCACAAGAAATTGTGACAGAATCTATGGTGTTAAAAAAAGGTGAGATCACAAAACCAATCAAAACAGACTATGGGTATTATGTGATTCAATGTATGGAAGAAACAGATAAAGATGCCACAAAGACAGCAAAAGAAGAGTTGGTTTCAGAAAAACAAATGGAATACTATAACACAACAAGTCAGAAATGGGTTTCTGAATCCGATGTAAAAGTGGATGAGGAACTTTGGGATTTAATTAAATTCGAAAACAATTCCACACTTCCAAAAGCAGAGAGCACAGAAAATACAACAAGTGTAGAAAGTACAACAGGACAAGAATCTACAACGAGTGCAGAGAGCACAACAGGACAAGAGTCTGCAACAAGTGCAGAGAGCACAACAGCACAATAAGAGAAATACTCTTTACAGGTTTCTTATATTTTAGATAAAACAAAAAGGAGAAGAAAAGACAGAGGAGATACTGTTCTTTTTCTTCTCTTTCTTATAATGAGGTTCAAATAAAAATACGAATAGAAAATGAAGGGAGCAAAGCAATATGGTAAATCCAAAGGAACTAAAAGAATATGCCAAAGTGCATAAAGAGGAGAACAACGCCTTTTGTATGTTTTTAAAGGAGAATGCAAAAGGGGAAGAATTAGATGCACAATTTAAAAAATACCATGATCAATACTTTGAACAGTATGATTGTAATCAATGTAGAAATTGTTGTAAGCAATTAAAAGCTCTTTTTCAAGGAAGAGAATTGGAAGAGTTGGCAAGAAATGCGCAGATCATGATAGAAGATATTTTGGATGTATGTGATCAAGTGGATTATGACGCCTATCAGGTGATGGAAGATGAAGATTGTCCATTTTTAACAGAGCAAGGCTGTATAGTAGAAAAGTGCAAGCCAGAATCATGTAAAGGATTTCCTTATACAAAAGAAGACAATAGAAAGGAAAGTTTATTAGGTATTCTTTCTAATCTATCCATTTGCCCAGTCTTATATGAAATTTATGATCAATTAAAAAAGGATTATCAGTTTACATATGAAAAGTAAGAAAATAGAAGCATTTCGCTATGCTTTTTTGCAGACAATTCCAGTTCTTTGTGGTTATCTCTTTTTGGGGATGGCATTTGGAATTTTATTGGAAAATGCAGGCTATGGAGTATCATGGGCACTACTCATTAGCCTTGTTGTCTATGCAGGGTCGATGCAATTTGTTATGGTAACCTTTTTAACAGGTGGCACCAATTTGCTTACAGTGGCACTTATGACATTATCCATCAATAGCAGACATATGTTTTATGGGCTTTCCTTTGTGGAAGCGTTTAAAAAGATGGGAAAAAAAGGTTTGTATATGATATTTTCTTTGACGGATGAAACATATTCCGTTTTATGTGGAACGAAAGTTCAAAAAGGGATGAACGAAGAAGAGGTTCAGTTTTATATGGCAATTCTCAACCATAGTTATTGGATTGTTGGATCGATAATTGGAGCTTTTATTGGGAATAAAATTCCTTTTGATACAACAGGAATTGATTTTGCAATGACTGCCTTATTTGTTGTTATTTTTATTGAACAATGGCTCGGAAGTAAATCTCATCTTCCCGCTGTTATCGGAATTTCTTGTGCAGTGATTTCCTTACTTCTTTTTGGGAAAGATAGATTTATGTTACCAGCCTTAATTGGAGCCGTTATTAGCTTAATGATGGTGGAGAAAAGAATCATGAGGAAAGAAGGGAAAGCAGATGCCAATTAAAATAGAAGATGCCTTAGCCATTGTCTTTGTTGTTATGTTGATCACAATGTTTACAAGGGCGTTTCCATTTATGATCTTTGGTGGAAGAAAAGAACTTCCACCAAAAATAGAATATCTTGGAAAAGTGTTACCGATGGCAGTTATGGGAGTTTTAGTTGTATATTGTGTAAAAGGAGTGACTGTCTTTCACTATCCTTATGGTTTACCAGAGGGAATTGGAATCTTGATTGTGTCTTTGTTGCACCTTTGGAAACGAAATAATCTCTTGAGCATTGGGGTAGGTACCATTTGTTATATGGTATTAGTACAAGCTGTTTTTTAGATGAGACGAACGGAGGATATGAAAAAGTCAGAAAGCGTGTTTTTTAAATGTTAGAAAAGAAAAATTGATTCTCTTTTCGAGTGGAACAAACGGGCTTTAGTTTTTCACTAACCGCTGTTAACATAAGAGGATCGCAGGCTCTGGCATGATTTGGACAGATAGAAATACAACGCATGCAGGAAATACAACGAGAGGTATCCGTTTTGTTTGGTGATTCTTTTGGAATAGCTTGAACAGGACATTGCTTGGAACAAAGTCCACACCCATTACAGGCAAGAGAAGTCTGTGGGTACATAGGGATAACACCGTATTGACGATATGGAAAATTGCCAGGAACGTCTACGAAAGGGAGTTCTTTTGGTGTGGAAATAGAGGCAAGAGAAGATTTTAACTGTTCCATAAATGCTTGTAGCATTTGCTCATCGGATGAATCAGGGCGACCGTTTCCATATTGGTTCATAATGGAATGTTGCGTCACAGCACTAATACCGGCAATACAATGGAATCCTTGTGCAGTTAACTGATTTCTAAGTTCCAAAAGTGTATCTTCAAAATCACGATTTCCGTAAGAAACAACCAAAATAACGGGAGCTTGTTCCCCTTTTAAGGTAGAGAGATTTTGTAAAGCGATGGCAGGAACTCGTCCGCCAAAGGAAGGAACTCCAATAATACAAAGGGTTTCAGGAGAAAAGGAGAGCTTGTCCGGTGCTTGGTTTAAAAATGATGGGGAAGAAAAGTCGATTTCATCCATTGGAAGGGAAAAGCACTGACTTAAAAGAGTCGTTACTTTTTTTGTTCCTCCAGTTGGGCTAAAATACATATTTTTAATAGATTGAAAATTCATAACAATACCTCCTAATACTAGTAATAAGGGTTGTCCCATTTGTGATAAGGAAGCGAGAGCATTGATAAGCAATGTTCTCGCTTCCTTAATATGATAGGAAAATTTTTTCCTATCATATTAAAAGCATTACATTCAAACGATGGATGCAACACATATTTATTCTGTTATTCCATGGCTTTTTTTGCAAACTCCGTATTCACTAAAACTTCATAATCGACAGGTTTTGTAAGTTCGCCAGCTTCATTTAAAATCTCTTGAAGGAGTTCAAAAGAATCTGCCTCAAATAGAGGATTTTCTTTAAAGGTATCTTGTTTTGCATACCGTTCTACAATAGAAATTAAAGTGTCAAGATCCGTTTCTGGAAATTGTGGTTTTATGACTTTTGCAATTTCTTCTGCACTATGAGTTGCAACATATTGCTGTCCTTTATAAATAGCATTTGTGAATTTTTGAATGACATCACTATTTTTTTCAATATAACTCTTTTTGGCACAATAGGCGGTATAAGGTACATAACCGCTATCAACCCCTAAAGAAGCCACAACAAAACCAGTGCCCTGTTGTTCTAAAGAAGTGGCATTTGGTTCAAATTCTACGGTATAATCCCCAGAACCACCTGCAAATGCCCCAGCGGTATTGGCAAAATCCACATTTTGTATTAAGGTTACATCTTTTTCTGGATCAAGACCATTCTTTTTTAATACATATTCTAAAATCATTTGTGGCATACCGCCTTTTCGACCACCGATCAGTTCTTTTCCCTGTAAATTACTCCATTGAAAGTCTGGTTCTGCCTGCCTTCCAACAAGAAAGTTTCCAGCTCGCTGGGTCAATTGGGCGAAGTTAATGGCATAGTCTTCATTTCCTTCGTTGTACTGATAAATAGAGGCTTCTGAACCCATGAATCCGATATCGGCATCGCCACTGATTAAAGCGGTCATGGTTTTATCCGCTCCAAAGCCGGTGACGATTTTTACATCCAATCCTTCTTCTTTAAAATAGCCATTTTCATATGCCACATATTGGGGAGCATAAAAAATAGAGTGAGCAACTTCGTTTAATGTGACTTGTTTTAAATTAGATTTTTCTGTTGTTCCACAACCAGAAAGGAAGGGCAGGGTGAGTGCCAGAGTGAGCAATAGTGCTAAAGAGCATCTTTTTTTCATAAAAACTCCAAAAAGCTTTTTAATACAGCATATGCAAAGAGAAAAGAAAAGTTTCGTTATCCGATGATCTGATAGTGATCTGTCGGAGAAGAAGAAACGGTAAAATCGGCAGTTTTTTCGTACTTGCTTTCTCCATCCGTATGTAAAAAGAGCGGTTTATCCAAGTGGAATACCGCTTTTTGACAGCGATAGATGTGAACACCTTTACAGGATTCATGTTTTTTTAGCAAAGCACAAATGAGAATAAAAAGACGTTTTGGAATCCATTTCGCTTCTACAACACATAGATCAAGAGCACCATCTTTGTAATCCGCATTGGGACAAAAGGCTAGACCACCACCTTCAAACGGGTGAATATGAGAAGAAGCAAAAAAAAGATTTTTTAAAGGAATGGTTTCTCTATCATCAAGAACCAAAGTTCCATCACATCCTTTCTGTGTGAAAATATGTTTGATTCCAATGGCGATATAGCTTAGTTTTCCAAGGTGTAAGAAGTTACATAGTTTTTTGATGGGAGAATCGACACTCTCTGCACAGATAGAAGCATCAAATCCAATTCCACAACTTACAACAAAGCGATGGATACTGCCATCAGAAAGGGATAATGTTCCATAGTCCACTTGTCTTAAAGGAACTCCTGATAAAATATTGGAAAGTGCTTTTAAAGGCTTTGATTCTAATTTTAAACTGCGAGCTAAGTCGTTGCTTGAACCGGTTGGAATATAGCCAAGTGCAAGGGAAGAGGAAGGGGATAACCCATTAATTACCTCATGGAGCGTTCCATCGCCTCCGAGAACAATTAGCATTTTTTTTCGAGAGTCTAAAGAGAGATGGTGAGATAATTTGGTAGCATGTCCAGAGCCTGTTGTATGAATGGCTTGGTAGGAGATATTATGACGATTTAATTCTGTTTGAATTTCCTTCCAAAGAGCCATACCTTTTCCACTTCTTGAGCTTGGATTAATAATAAAATAATACATAGATTCTCCTTATTTCTCTGTGCCTAACATTCCTAACATAATTAGAAAGGCTAAGCAGTATAAAATTCATTTACGTGAAGACAACGAGTCATACAAGACCATGTATGCTCTTATATGACGATTGCTTGCGAACGTGAGAAACTTATATAGCATGTTTCTCATTGCTGTTTGATAGTATCATAGCATATTTTAGATGAGAAAGGTATGGAAAAAAATATAGAACAAAGAGGTGTTCTTGATAAAGAATAAGAAATAGTATAAGATAAAGAAAATAATAAAGATAAGAAAAGAATCATAGGACAGGAAAAGGAGAAAAATAGCATGAAAACAATCGGATTTATTGGTATTGGTGTGATGGGAAAATCTATGGTACGCAATCTTAGAGCAAAAGGATATGAAGTATCCATTTATACAAGAACAAAAGAAAAGGCAGAAGATGTGATATTAGAAGGAGCTACTTGGTGTGAAAGCGTAGCAGAATGTGCAAAAAACAAAGATGTCATCATCACAATGGTGGGATATCCTACGGATGTAAAAGAAGTGTATTTTGGGGAAGAAGGAATTATTGCTAATGCAAAAGAAGGTTCTTATCTGATTGATATGACAACTACAAGCCCAAAACTTGCAAAGTCTATTTATGAAGAGGGCAAAGCCGTTGGTAAAAAAGTGTTAGATGCTCCAGTATCCGGTGGGGATAGTGGTGCAAAAAATGGAACACTTTCCATTATGGTTGGCGGAGATAAAGAAGACTTTGACGCTTGTTATGAAGTGTTTAAAGCTATGGGAACGAATATCGTTTATGAAGGGAAAGCTGGTTTTGGACAGCATACGAAGATGGCGAATCAGATTGCAATTGCAGGAACCATTGCAGGAGTTGCAGAAGCCATTGCCTATGGGGAAGCGGTAGGACTTGATCTGAATACCATGTTAAATAGTATTAGTGCTGGAGCAGCAGGCAGTTGGCAAATGAGTAATAATGGCGTTAAAATGATACAATTAGACTATGCACCAGGATTTTTTGTAAAGCATTTCATTAAAGATATGAAAATTGCGTTAGAAGAAAGTCAAGAAGAAGAACTAGAACTTGGTGTATTAGAGCGTGTTCTGCGTTCTTACGAGCAAATGGATGAGGCAGGAATGGGAGAATTGGGAACACAGGCATTCATTGAGGTATATAGAAAATAATGAAATATCAAAACATAAAAGAAGGTATCTTTAAAAAAAGACCAAACCGTTTTCTTGCTCATGTTGAAGTGGAGAAAAAGGAAGAAATCTGTCATGTGAAAAATACAGGGCGATGCAAAGAACTTTTAATAGAAGGAGTTACCGTATATGTGGAACACCATAATAATCCAAAGAGAAAAACAAACTATTCTTTAATTGGAGTAAAAAAAGGTGACCAGATTGTCAACATGGATTCTCAAGCTCCCAATAAAGTTGTCATGGAATGGTTAAAAGCAGGAGGTCTTTATGAAAACCCTTCTGTTATAAAGCCAGAAAAAACATATGGGGATTCTCGTTTTGATTTTTATGTGGAGGCAGAGGAACATCGATGTTTTATCGAGGTAAAAGGTGTTACATTAGAAGAAGAGGGAATCGCTAGATTTCCTGATGCTCCCACAGAAAGAGGAATCAAACATATAAAAGAACTGGGACGTTGTATACAAGACGGATATGAAGCCTATCTTATCTTTGTGATTCAAATGAAGGGGATTGTTCAATTTGAACCAAATAATCGTACGCAAAAAGAGTTTGGAAAAGCCTTGATAGAAGCTCAGAAAAAAGGAGTCCATATTCTTGCTTATGATTGCATTGTTACAGAAGATTCCTTAATTTTAGATAAAGAAATTCCTGTACAATTAAAAGAAAAATGATGAAATTATCATAAAGAAGGTGTCCCTAGAAGGGGACACCTCTTTCTTTTTTTTTCTTATGAAATCGGCTAAATTAAAGGCAGATCTGTCAGAGAAAAAGAAAGGAGCAAGTGAATATGAAAAAGGTTGTAACAGGAAAAAAATTATTATATCAAGGAGTCATGGGACTTGTTGTGGCATTGTTTTTATGTTTATCCATTGGGAATTTGGATACTGTTTTTGCCAAAACGAAAAAGGTAACGCCAAAGGAATACTATGTGATTAGTCGTATGGAAGGGGATACCGCAATTTTAGAAAAGGAGAATGGAGAAGAAATCGTAGTAAAACGTTCAAAACTTCCAAAAAAAGCAAAGGAAGAGGATGTATTATCCTATCAAAAAGGGAAATATCGAAGAGATATTAAGAAGACAAGAGAGAGGAAAAAGAACATCCAATCTTATATGAAGCATTTTTGGAAAGAGTAAAAAATATTAATATCTTTGGTAGATTTGAATAGAAAATGTGAATACTCTGTATAAAAAGTATGAATAATTGTGTAAAAATGTTAAATTTCTATAAACTTCATACGTTAGCACTTTATTTTGTGATATAATACTTTTCAAATACACATTGTTTCATAGTTTCCACATATATGATGTGTTAAAGATTGAGAGATATGTTATGCGTATTTCTCATGTCCACGAGCTAGTTTCTCATCGCTCATCTTGTGGAAAGAAGGTAGTTTTCCATCTGACAAAGGTTTCTCATCGCTATATTTTTTAGAATGTCTAGATCCGTATTATATTTGGAAAGAGGAGCTCTTTGTCGCTTTATAAAAAACAAGAAAGGAGTGCTACAAGCAATTTTGGCGTATAAGGGGGAGCAGAGCAGAATTGTTTTGTGGCGATAGGAAAGTATGAAAGAAATACAAAATAAAGATTTTTCAGAAGTGACACCACAGATTGAACAGCTTGCGAGTTTGTGCATAAAAAATGGTGGAATTGATCCAGAGCTATACAAAAAATATGATGTAAAGAGAGGACTTCGTGATGTCAGTGGACAAGGAGTCTTAACGGGATTAACGGAAATATCTCAGATACAATCCTATGTGGTGGAAGATCATGAGATGGTTCCATGCCAAGGACGATTATATTATCGAGGAATTAATGTTCGAGAAATTGTTGGTGGCTTTATTAAAGAAAAGAGATTTGGATTTGAAGAAACCATTTACTTATTACTTTTTGGAGAACTTCCAACAAAAGAGCAATTGGATGATTTTCAGGATTTGCTTACAGAGTATCGAGCGTTACCAACAAGTTTTGTGCGTGATATTATTATGAAAGCACCAAGTAAAGATATGATGAACACCTTAGCAAGAAGTGTTCTAACTATGTATTCTTATGATGATAAAGCCGATGATACTTCTCTTCCTAACGTATTACGTCAATGTATTCAATTAATCGCTATATTTCCACTTCTATCCGTTTATGGATATCAAGCATATAATCACTATGTCAATGGACAAAGTTTATTCATTCACCAACCAAAACCGGGACTTTCAACAGCAGAAAATATTCTCCAACTTTTAAGAGCTGATGGGCAGTATACAGAGTTAGAGGCAAAAATTTTAGATATTGCTCTTGTCCTTCACGCAGAGCATGGGGGCGGTAATAACTCTACCTTTACAACCCACGTTGTTACCTCCTCTGGAACCGATACATACTCTGCCATTGCTGCATCACTGGGGTCTTTAAAAGGGCCAAAGCATGGTGGAGCGAATATTAAAGTTGTGCAGATGTTTGAAGATATGAAATCCAATTTAAAGGACTGGGAAGACGAACACGAGATAACAGAATATCTTCTTGGACTTCTTAGAAAAGAGAAATTTGATAAAAAAGGTTTGATCTATGGTATGGGACATGCGGTATATTCTCTATCCGATCCAAGAGCAGAGATCTTTAAAGCTTATGTAGGTAAGTTATCAGCTTCCAAAGGAAGAGAAAAAGAATATGCACTCTACTCTAAGGTAGAGCGACTTGCACCTGAAATCATTGCACAAGAACGTAAAATCTATAAAGGGGTTAGTCCAAATATTGATTTTTATAGTGGATTTGTATATTCTATGTTGGATCTTCCATTGGAACTTTATACGCCAATTTTCGCCATTGCAAGAATTGCAGGATGGAGTGCTCATAGAATGGAAGAATTGATCAATGAAGGAAAGATTATTCGTCCAGCGTATAAGGCTGTTGCACCAAGAAAGCAATACACGCCATTAGAGAAGCGATAAAAAAAGAAAATGAATCGGAAAATGCACCTCAAATGTTAGGGAAAACGAATATTTGAAGGTGCATTCTTATGTATAGGGGAGGAAAAATAAAGTTGTGAAAGGAAAGAGGTTATGACACTTCAACAACTAAAATATGTGATAACAGTAGCGGAAAAGGGAACGATTACCGACGCTGCTAAGGTTTTATTTATCTCACAGCCAAGTTTAACAAATGCCATTCGAGAATTGGAAAAGGAAATGAATTTGATAATTTTTAATCGGACGAATAAAGGGATTATTATATCAAAAGAAGGTGAGATTTTCTTAGGATATGCAAGACAGGTATTAGAACAGGCCAACTTGTTAGAAGAAAAATATATTCATAACAAAGGTGGAAAACAACAGTTTTGTGTATCAACCCAGCATTATTCCTTTGCGGTCAATGCTTTTGTGGATTTAATTAAAGAATATGGACAAGAAGAATATGATTTTAGTCTTCGAGAGACACAGACATATGAGATTATTGATGATGTAGCGAGAATGAAGAGTGAAATTGGTATTTTATATTTAAATGATTTTAATGAAACCGTTCTTCGCAAGATTTTAAAAGCCAATGGAATTATTTTTCATGAGTTATTTATAGCACAACCTCATGTTTTTATTAGCAGTAAACATCCACTAGCAAGCAAAGAAGCGGTTACAATTGAGCAGTTAAGCCAATATCCATATCTTTCTTTTGAACAAGGAGAGCATAATTCTTTTTATTATTCCGAAGAAATCTTTAGTATGGAAGAGCGGACGAAAAATATTCGAGTGAGAGATCGAGCCACGCTGTTTAACTTATTAATTGGCTTAAATGGCTATACGGTATGCAGTGGGGTCATCGATGAGGAACTAAACGGAAAAAACATTGTGGCAGTGCCATTAAAGGAAAAAGGGGATATGCACATCGGGTATTTAACACATGAGAAGTGTTTACCAAGCCGGTTAGGAAAGAGTTATATCGAAGCATTAAAAAAGTATATTGCCACGTATCAGAATTAATCAAAAAAAATTAAGATACCTATAAAGAACAAGTATTGTCCTTGCTTTCTCAAATGGAAGAATTAAAAAATACATTGGCTGAAGTTCACAATTTGGAAAAGACAGTTGATGAACTCAAAGAACAACTTAAAGAAAAAGAGAGTAAAATGGACAAAGTGAAACTTTTTTAGCAAAGATAAGAATTCGCAAAATATAAATTTTACGAATTCTTATTATTTTCTAAAAAGGCTTTATAAGAACTCTAATCCAAGCGTTTTCCACAATGTGGACAATAATGATTGTGATATGGTATTCCAATAAAATTTTCACAATAAGGACATCGGTAAAAAATAACTTTAAAAATTATAGTCCCTATAAGTACAATCCACCCTAAAATTATCACAATTATGCCTGTTATAGAGCCAATAGCAATACCTAAAATAAGAAGTAAAATACCTAAAATAGAAAATATGATTGATATCTTTGTCACTAGGGAAAGAGGGATAGGTTTCATATTTAATGTTCCTCCATAAATAGTATAAAATTATGAAATATTTAATTTAGCGATAGGCATAAACATATGGAAAAGGTCTAGCAAAGACTGACATCCATAAGATAGTAGCGAAATCATCACCCTTTTTCCAATTCTGTGGAGTGTATCCTTCATAAAACCATTGATTGTATGCACTACTCTTTTTAGTCTTGACTAATCTTGCAACACCTTTCTGTGCAGGAGCATAGTAATTTGAAGCGGAATGATATCCTGTTAATGTGTAATATGTTGCTTCAACAGCAACGGGTTCAGGAAATGTGACACCAATTTTACCACCGAGTGTATTTCCGCCATATGTTCCTTGCACAGTATGAATTCCTTGATTGTTTTTGAATTCTTGAATAAAAAATTCTTCACCTTTCTTTAACTTATGTGTATTAGTATCACTTGAAGAGAGAATTTCTAAACGATTTTTGCTTCCATCACTTAATGGAATGATTGATCTTGATAAGTAGATGGCAAAGATACAACATTGGATGCTGCCAATACAGGAGTTGATAAATTGAAGATCATTATAAAAGATAGTAAAATAGAAATATATTTTTTCATAGGAAATCTCTCTTTGATTTGATTGAAAAATTAGTTATTTATTAATTAATTTCTTGTAATTTAAATTATATATTCAAAAAAAACAGAATTATATCCTTATAAATAATTAATATATCATAAAATTAATAATATTTCAAATGAAAAATATTTGTTTAAAATATTACTATAAATTATTTGAATTTGTATTGAATTTTTAAAAATTGCCTCCCGTTTTGGGGTGTTAGGGAACTCACTTACTGTGCTCGCTACTCAAGAATTTCAATTAATTTATTATATTCTTCTTGTTCTTTTTTAGTAAGTGTTCTAGTCTTTGATATTTGTTTCAATTTAGATAATAACACTTTATCTTTTGTTCTTTTAGGTATTTGATTTTCATCAATATGTAATATTGATACTGCTTTACATCTAAAACCTATTATTGTATGACTTCTTTTTATATTTTCATATGTTATCTTTATAGCTTTGCGAGGAATTTCCTATAACATAAAAAGAGATCTGACATAGTTTAAAACTATATCAAACCTCTTTTTTTTCGTATTATTCAAATGTTGTTTTGGGCGGTATAATGAGCAATAAGAAACAACAAGAATTAAGTTTTTATATTTTGGAAAAGAGAAGGAGAAGAAAATGAAGAAAAGCACACCATTTCGATTTGATTATGTAGGAAGTTTTTTAAGACCAGAATCTTTAAAAAAGGCGAGAGCAGATTATGAAGCAGGTATTATTACAAGAGAACAATTAACAGAAGTTGAAGATAGAGAGATAACAGCATTAGTAGAAAAGCAAAAACAAGCAGGATACTCTGTAATTACCGATGGAGAATTTCGTCGTGCCACATGGCATTTAGATTTTATGTGGGGATTTGATGGAGTGGAACATAAAAAGACAGAAAATGGAATCCGTTTTCATGGAGAACAGGCATTGATTGATGATACCTATTTGGTTGGTAAAATTTCAGTGGGACATCACCCATTCGTTGATCATTTTAAGTTTGTAAAAGCATTGGAAGATGAACACACCGTTGCAAAACAGACAATACCAGCACCAGCTCAGTTTTTGCAACAGATGATTTTACCTTTTAATATTGAAACGACAAGAAAATATTATAAGACCAATGAAGAGTTAATTCAGGATATTGCAAAAGGATATCGTAAAGTCATAAAAGACTTATATGAGGCAGGATGTCGAAACATTCAGCTTGATGACTGTACTTGGGGAGCTTGTGTGGCAAAAGAAAATATCGGAAGATATGGAGAAGGCGTTGATATAAAAGAGATTATGGAACAGTTATTAAGAGTGAATAATTTAGCCATCGAAGGAAAGCCAGACGATCTTGTGATCAATACTCATGTGTGTAGAGGAAATTATCATTCCACTTTCTTTAGTAGTGGAGCATATGATTCTGTGGCAGAATTTTTGTTTACTCGGGAAAATGTAGATGCTTATTATTTGGAATATGATGATGAACGTTCTGGTGGATTTGAACCATTGCAATTAGTACCAGAACATAAAAAAGTTGTTCTTGGTTTAATTACAACAAAATCACCAAAATTAGAGGATAAAGAGAAAATCATCGCTCGCATTCATGAAGCGACAAAGTATATTCCTTTAGAACGATTATATTTAAGCCCTCAATGCGGATTTGCCTCTTGTGAAATTGGAAATAAATTAACGGAAGAAGAGCAATGGGCGAAACTTGCACTTGTAAAAGAGATCGCAGAAGAAGTATGGGGATAAAATGATATAAGAAAAAAGAAACGGTACTGGGAGTTGTCCCTTTGCCGTTTCTTTTTCCTATCTGCTTTATTGTTGGGAGTTAGGATTTATAAATATTTATAGCAAGCTAGGGTTTGATGTCATGAATTTGTATTCAGCTACGGAACGATCAAATCCTTGAATATGGCGAATTAACCAATCAGCCACATTCTCTTGTACTTGTGCTACAAATTCAGCAGTAGGTTCTCCTCCTTCTGTTAATGTATTTTTGAGAGAACGGATTGTCTGCTTGAATTCTTCATGTTTTTCTTTATGTTCTTTGATACCTGGATATTCAATTTCTTCTTGCAGTTTTTCTTCTTCACCAAAATGAAATACGGTATAATCCATAAGGTAGTCAAGCATTTCAATGGCTTTTTGTGTGCCATCTCCATTTTCACAGCTACTGAGTAATTGGCTAATTCTGCTAATTAACTCTCTGTGTTGTGTATCGATCATTTCATTTCCTGTAATTAAATTATCATCAAATTCTACAATCATGTTTATGCCTCCGTTTAAATTATCTTCCTTGTTTTCCTTAGATTCTGAAATTCATTCATAATCTGGTTGTACTCGTCAAATAGTTGGGGTTTGACTTGTTATTTTCATTATATCATATTTTTTGATAAATGACGGATATTTTTTTGTTATTTATTTTAATAGTATTTTCTTAAGAGCAAACATTCCTTATATAATAATGATTGTTTTGATGGAAATATAACGAGTTATTTTAGTAATATAGTATTATATTCCAATTTTTTATTGTTAAGAGGGGCGGAGAGAGAAAGGATAAAATTGGAAAAAAATTCTAGAAGAATTTAGATTTACGTGATATAATATCCCCGAAAATAATATAAAGGGGACTTAAGTATGATTGATCAAGTTAAAATGTTAAGAAGTTGTGCTTATATTGTAAGTGGTGTAATCATTGCCTTTTCTATGCTTTATCTTTTTAAGCAAGAGTTTTCTTTTATGATCTTGTTGTTAGTCATGGGATTAGCAATTGTACTTCCTTGCAGGTTTTTGGTGAATGACTCCAATACACACTTTTTTATGTCTTATTTGATAATCAGTTGCAATATTGCAACATTTGTGATACAAACATTAAACGGGCGTTTTGCACCGAGTGCACCTTTGTATATTTGTGTAGGTGCTCTTGCTATGGTATTTTTTTTCAGTGCATTAGTTTGAATAAGTTTTGCTTGTAGCACTGTATTATTTATTTTACAAGTTATGATATTGAGCCTGCAACAGGGGAGTTTAATCGAAGATCCTATGGTTTTAGCACAGTGTTTCCTTGCCATTCTTATTGGATTTGTACTCATACAGTTTGGTGTGAAAAATGGTATTCATTATCTATCAGAATCGGCAATCAAACAGGAAGAAGCAGAGAAAATAGTAGAAAACTTGAGTTTTAAAACCAAGCAAAATGAAGAAATGATGCAAGAACAGCAGGAGTTATTAAAGCAGATCATTGCAATAGCCAGTCATGTTTCTGGTGAAACAAGAAGTCTATCCAATGAATCCGAGAGTCTGGCTTCTGGTGCGACACAGCAAGCTGCTTCTATGGAACAAGTGTCTTCGGTAGTCGAAACATTTTTTTCACGAATGAAGGAAACCGCTGATCTATCACAAAAGATACAGCTAGATTCTGAAATGATGAATCAAAATGTGGATGCGGGCGGAATCCATATGACAGAAATGCTTTCTGCAGTGAAGAAAATAGAAGAAAGTATGCAGTCTATTGAAAATATTATTAAGACAGTGAATGATATTGCATTTCAAACAAATATTCTTGCGTTGAACGCTGCTGTGGAGGCAGCACGAGCAGGAGAAGCGGGAAAAGGATTTGCCGTAGTAGCTGATGAGGTACGGCTGTTAGCTGGTAGCAGTGCAAAAGCAACAGAAGAAACCATGCAGGTGTTATCCAGCTGTCAACAAGCAGTTGAAAATGGTACTGCGGTGGCTCATCGAACATCAGATGCTTTGGGTAAAATCAAGGATAGTGTGGAAAATGTAGCAAAACGTGCATCGGAGATCTCTGGTGTTGCAACAAAACAGCTGGAAACGATGGATGAGATTAGAGGAGAAATCAATCAAGTATCCGGTGTTATTCAATCCACTGCCATATCCGCAGAACAAGTATCCACTATGGTAAAGAGGATTTCTCATCAAGCAGATAGATTAGATGCGTTAGGAAGAGCGGAATAAAATTCACAATTCCGAACCATATCATATATTTATATTAGTATTAAAAATAGAATAGCTAATTCATAGAGGAACGCAAGAAAAGCGTTCCTTTTCTCACTTATGAGAAAATATAAGTCAAGAGAAAGGGGAAGTCTATCTTGCCTTTGTTGCTACAAATTAAAATCTTTGAAAAAATATAAGGTGAAAGAAAAGGGAGAATTTTTGTAAAATGATAAGAAAATTTCAACAAGGTGATACAGAACGAGTTATGCAAATCTGGTTAGAGGGAAACATTGAAACCCACGATTTTATAGCAAAAGATTATTGGGTATCCAATTATCCTTTGGTGAAGAAACAGCTTTCACAGGCAGATATTTATGTATATGAAGTGGATGAGAAAATACAAGGTTTTGTTGGTATGATGGGCGATTATATTGCTGGGATTTTTGTAGATAAAAATTTTCGTTCTATGGGAATTGGAACAACCCTCTTAGAATATATCAAAGGAATTTCTTCTTCTTTTTCTTTGAATGTATATCAACAAAATCAACGGGCAGTGGATTTTTATTTGCGAGAGGGACTTTTGGTTGTTTCAGAGGAATTAGATGAAGATACAGGAAAAATAGAGTATACCATGCTATGGGATAAAAATAGAGAGAAGATTCTTATCTAAACCCAAAGGAGTTTTCACTCCATTTGCCATATTCATATTTTTTATAAAAAATTAGCACTCACCTATTGTTATTACAGCGTAGCTTTTGTCTTAGTTCATAGAGTGCCGTAAAGTGCCTATTTACAGGTTTTTCACGGGTTTTATGAATTTATCACATTTCATCAAAAATCGTCAATATACAAAAAATTGGTGTCAAAATTGGTGTCAAATAACTTTAATTTGATATTTGATGAATAACACATCAGTATAAAAAATTGAATATTTTATAGATATGGAACGCCTAACATGACGTTCCTTTTCTATTTCCAGCCGTTCTTATTGGACGGCTATTTTATTACCCAAAATGAAAGGAGCATTAGATTTATGAAAAAGATGTTAAAACGATTGTGTACGGGCTTCTTAGCTCTTGCAACTGTCGTTACTGCTTTACCAACTACACCCGTTCATGCAGAAAACAAGCAATACTGGACGGAAAGTGCAGAGCGTGTCGGTATCATTGAAAAAGTAATGAATGACGGTTCTATCGGTTCTACATTCAATGAGGGCATGATGAAAGTTGAGGGCGAAACTGCCTATTGTATTGACATTAACACAGATTTTAAGAATGGCTACAAGACCAGAGCTGACGCAAGCTCACGCATGAGTATCGACCAGATAAGCGACGTTGCCTTATCTATCGAATATGTAAAACAGTACACAGACAGCCACAGCGGAATAAGCAAAAATCACGCTTACCTTTTAAGACAGCTTGTAGTCTGGCAGAGATTGAGCGTACATCTTGGCTGGCAATGTGATAACGTGCGAGCTTCTTATGATGAAATTCCAAAGGCTACGCAGGACGAAGTTTTCGCTGGTGCAAAAGCCTTTGTCAAAGAGAATAAGGGACGCTATGAATGTGGCGGTTATATCTACTCTGGCGAGGGGCAGGAATTGGGACAATTCTGGGCGAAGCTGAATGTCGGAAATGCGAAACTGCAAAAGACTTCCAGTAATGACAGCATTACAGACGGTAACGGGAATTACTCAATCACTGGTGCAACCTACGGTGTCTTTTCTGATAAGGACTGCACAAAACAGCTTGCCACCCTTACGACTGATGAAAACGGAAATACGGGCGTTGTAGAGGTAACGGCTGGCACAGTTTATATCAAGGAATTATCCGCACCAGCAGGATATAAAGTGGATAAAACAGTCTATCCATTGACAATCAAAGCTGGCGAAACAGCGACCTTAAAAGTATCTGATACACCGAAAGTAACAGACACTTTGATTGAGCTTTTCAAAATAGATATGGAAACACAGAAAGACAATCCGCAGGGGAACGCTTTTCTAGCAGGTGCGGAATTTACATGGAAGTATTATGCAGGCTTCTATAATAAAGACAATCTCCCTGCCGAAGCTACTCGTACATGGGTTACAAAGACAATCTCTGAAACAGACAGCGACGGAACAACCCACTACATCACAAAATTAGCGGACGCTTACAAGGTATCTGGCGACAGCTTCTATATGCAGGACGGAAAAGCCGTTCTTCCACTTGGGACGCTAACCATTGAGGAAACAAAAGCACCAAATGGCTATTTATTAGACGGTGCATATATGCAGGCTGGCGATAAGTCCGAACAGATTAAGGGCTTATACCTTACACAGATTACAGAGGACGGCGACCTTGCCGTACTATCTGGAAGTAACCAGTTTTCCGTATCAGACAAGGTTATCCGTGGCGGTGTGAAAATTCAGAAACGAGATTTAGAAACGGGCGATACAAAGCCACAAGGAAGTGCCACTTTGAAAGATACTGCCTTTGACATCATTTCCTTAAATGATAATTCTGTTTTAGTTGAGGGAAAGCTATACAAGAAAAATGAAGTGGTAAAAACAATCCATACAGACCTTGAGGGTATCGCTTCTACTTCTGCTGACCTTTTACCTTATGGAAAATTCCGTATCGTTGAAAGTGAAGCTCCCAACGGTTACTTAACTGACGGTGCAAAACCGATTGATTTTACAATCACAGAAAATGGAAAAATCGTGGACTTAACCGACGAAGCCCATTCTATCTATAATCAGATTAAGCGTGGAGATATTGAGGGCGTGAAAATCGGTGCAGGCACACACAAGCGTCTTGCTGATGTTCCGTTTCGGAACACAAGCAAGACGACGGGCGAAAATCATGTAGTGGTAACTGATGATAACGGGCAATTCGCTACTTCTGCTGACTGGGCTTCTCATAAGCACAATACCAACGCAGGCAAGACCAGCGAGGACGGTGTGTGGTTTGGAACTTCTGAACCAGACGACAGCAAGGGTGCATTACCTTATGATACCTACATCATTGAAGAAATGCGTTGCGACAGTAACAAAGACTTTGAACTTATCCCACCTTTTGAAATCGTGGTATCAAGAAATAACCTTGTGATTGATTTAGGAACGCTGACTGATGAATACGAAAAAGAAATTTCTATCTATACCACAGCGACCAGCAAGGACGGCGAAAAGACTATCCTTGCAGGAAAAGAGGTAACAATCGTTGATACAGTCAAATTAGACGGTTTGAAGAAAGGCACAAAATATCAGCTTGTAGGCTGGCAAATGCTGAAAGAAGAAAATGCCGAGTTTATCATTGACGGAAAGCGTGTAGAAAACGACTATACCTTTGTCGCTGATGATGAAGCTATGAACGTGGAAATTGCTTATACATTCAATGCGTCCGAGCTTGGCGGTAAAAATCTGGTAACATTCGAGGAATTATACGATTTAAGCAATCCAGAAGAACCCGTAAAAGTTGCGGAACACAAGGACATTGAGGACGACGGGCAAACCGTATTGATTACAGAGCGTATCATCAAAATTCATACGACTGCTACCGATAAGGACGGCAACAAAGAGCTTGAAGCAGGAAAAGAGGTAACAATCCTTGATACCGTAACCTTAGAGGGCTTAGAAGTCGGCACACAGTACAAACTTGTGGGCTGGCAGATGTTGAAAGAAGAAAATGCCGAACTTCTAATCAATGGAAAGCGTGTGGAAAATGATTATACATTTACTGCTGACAGCGAAACTATGAAAGTGGAAGTTGCCTTTACCTTTGATGCTACTTCCCTTGACGGAAAACAGCTTGTAACTTTTGAAGAATTGTACGATTTCAGCAATCCAGACGAGCCTAAGAAAGTTACCGAGCATAAGAATATTGAAGATAAGGGACAGACGATTACCTTTAAGGGAAAGCCAGAAGTCCCAGAAGAACCAGAGAAACCCGAAACACCACAGACACCAGAAAAGCCTAGCAGACCTAGCGACAGTCCCAAAACGGGCGATAACACCAACCTTTACGGACTGCTTGCACTTCTTATGATTTCTGGTACTGGACTGGTAGGTATCTTCTTCTACAAACGCCGTAAAATGAAGAAATCATAAGGCGGTAACGGTATGAGGAAAGAAAAATCATGCTCTCCGCCGAAGCTGTCAAACGGCAGACTTTTGCTTATTCTGGCTTGTCTGCCAACAACCTGCAAGAACACGGATAGTCAAGGGTGCGAAGCATTGATTTTACCCTTTACTATCGGTGGGATTGCTGGTACTTCCAAAACTGCCAGAATAAGAAATTACAATCAATTTATCAAAAATAGAAAGAAATGAGGTAAAACAATATGGAAATGAAATATGTCGTGCCAGATATGGCACAGTCTTTTGGAACTCTTGAATTTGCAGGCGAAAGCGACCATGTTTTTGACAGAGATAAAGATAACCGCAGATTTTTCGCAAGAAGAAGCTACAACCTTTATTCTGACGTACAGAAAGGCGAAAATGTTGTGGTGGAAATTCCCGTGCAGGCTGGCGAAAAGAAGTTCAAGTATGAGCAGAAAGTAAAACTTGTCAATCCGAAGTTATACGGCAGAGGTTACGCAATCGGGGATATGGGACATACCGATTATGTGTTGCTTGCTGATGATATTGTAGCAGTTGAAGAAAAGTAAAGGAGTGAAGCATTTATGAGATTATCAAACGGATTTGTTATTGACAAAGAGAAAACATTTGGAGAATTAAAATTTACAGCGGTGCGTGATGTGTTCTTGCAGAATGAGGACGGGACACCGAGTACCCAGCTTAAAAAGCGTATCTATGATTTGAAGTGCAGTCTGCATGGTGGAATTATCCCCGTGTCCGTACGGCCAGAAGCACCGCTAAGGGAATTTCCGTACAATGCAGTTGTGGAGCTTGTCAATCCCGTAGCCGATACGGTATCAAGAAAGACGTTTGGTGGTGCAGATGTGGACTGGTATGTAAAGGCAGAGGATATTGTGTTGAAGAATAAAGGCAACCAGAACGCAGGCAATCCACAAAACCATGCACCGCAGGGACAACCGAAAAAATAGACTTGCTGAATAGATTTTCGTTGCAGAGGATATACGGAACTGTTATAATATGGGTATGAAGAAAGCGACAAATTAAAATTTTTAGGGAGTGAGAATAGTATATGGACAGTTGGTTTACCGTCGAACAAATAGACCAAGATACATTCGTCATCAGCGAATACAAACACTGGGAAGAAACACATTGTTATCTATTGTGTGGGACAAAAAGAGCCATTCTGATTGATACAGGTTTAGGTGTTTCCAACATCAGAGAGGTTATTGATGGATTGACGAAACTGCCCGTTACAGTAATCACTACTCATGTTCATTGGGATCATATCGGTGGACATAAATATTTTCGGTCTATTGCAGTTCATGAAGCAGAAAAAGAATGGCTATCGGTCAAATTCCCTATACCTTTGCAAGTGGTAAAAAACAATATTATGTGCAATCCATGTGATTTCCCCTCGGATTTTAATGTAGAGAAATATCAGATTTTTCAAGGGGTTCCGCAAATGATTTTACATGATGAAGATTGTATTGACTTAGGGAACAGAAAGTTGGTAGTTATTCACACGCCCGGTCATTCTCCCGGACATTGTTGTTTCTATGAAGCGGATAGAAAATATCTGTATTCCGGCGATTTGATATATAGCGGTTGCCTTGATGCTTTTTATCCATCAACAAACCCACAAGAATTTTGGAAGTCTGTTAGAAAAATTCAATCTTTAAAGATAAGTCGAATTTTGCCAGGACATCATCATTTATCTATTCCAGTTACTATAATTGACAAGATAGAGACAGCTTTTCACAACTTGTCAAATGAAGGGAAATTAAAACAAGGGAATGGTATATTCAGCTATGAGGGGTTTCAAATCCATATCTGAAATGCAATCTTAGTTTTACAATTTTATATCCCTACACACAAAGCAGTTAGTCTTAGGATTGACTGCTTTTTTCATACCCAGAAAGGAGTGATTGATTTATGCGTATGATTTGGAACAAAGGACACCGTATCAGAGCCAGCGACAAGCACCTTGTTTATCATTTTTCCATAGGGACGCTTCTGTTTGTGTTCGTGGCAGTTCTCCTGCTACTGAATAGCAAACAGCTCATGCGTACCGACTGGGAGCATTTCAGCTTGTTAGAAAACGGCTTGACGCTTTCCCCTTACAACTTCATAACCATATTGATAGCGACTGGTGTTTGTGCATTGGTCGCTTTTGGGTATTACCGCTTCTGTTACGACAGTTTCAAGAAGCTACTGCACCGTCAAAAGCTGGCAAGAATGATACTGGAAAATAAGTGGTATGAAGCCGATACCGTACAAGACAGCGGTTTTTTTACTGACCTGCAAAGCAGATCAAGGGAAAAAATTGTCTGGTTTCCAAAGATTTATTATCAAATGGAAAAGGGACTGCTTCATATCCGCTGTGAAATTACATTAGGAAAATATCAAGACCAGCTTTTACGGTTAGAGGATAAATTGGAAAGTGGCTTGTATTGTGAGCTGACCGACAAGACCCTGCATGACGGCTATATCGAATATACCCTGCTTTATGATATGATAGCGAACCGCATTACCATTGATGAAGTACGGGCAGAGAACGGCTGTCTTAGACTGATGAAAAATCTTGTCTGGGAATATGACGCACTCCCTCACGCTCTGATTGCTGGTGGGACTGGTGGCGGTAAAACATATTTTCTTCTGACGCTCATTGAAGCCCTACTGCATACCAACGCTGTCCTTTACATCTTAGACCCGAAAAATGCGGACTTAGCAGACTTGGGAACAGTCATGGGAAACGTGTATCACACCAAAGAAGAAATGATAGACTGTGTCAATGCTTTTTATGAGGGCATGGTACAGCGAAGCGAGCAAATGAAACGACACCCGAACTATAAGACGGGCGAAAATTACGCCTATCTGGGACTGCCACCCTGCTTTCTTATCTTTGATGAATATGTGGCGTTTTTTGAAATGCTGGGGACAAAAGAAAGTGTGGGCTTACTTAGCCAGTTAAAGAAAATCGTCATGTTAGGACGACAAGCAGGTTATTTCCTTATCGTTGCCTGCCAGCGTCCAGACGCAAAATATTTCTCGGACGGTATCAGAGATAACTTCAATTTCCGTGTGGGATTGGGGCGTATCAGCGAGTTAGGTTACGGTATGCTGTTTGGTTCAGATGTGAAAAAGCAGTTTTTCCAAAAGCGTATCAAAGGGCGTGGCTATTGTGATGTGGGAACAAGCGTCATAAGTGAATTTTACACGCCTTTAGTCCCGAAAGGACATGATTTTTTGCAGACAATCGGTTTTCTTGCACAAGCAAGGCAGGACGGGACGGCGACGTGCGAAGCGAAAGGCGACGGCTCGGACTAGCCGTTGCTGGTGTGGCGTAAGCCACGCCAGCAGGTAAAACCCCTCGGTATCTAACAGAGGGGTACGTTTGCAAATAGACAATAGACAAAAAACATAGGAAACATAAGGCTTCTGGCATGGTTTCCTAGTAAAAATCGGCTGTGAAGTCGCCTTAAAAAACTTCACACTTTACAGATTGGGGGTATGGTTCTGAATGAAGAACAATGGATAAAAGAATTTCGGGAGAAACGGATTGCTTACGGTATCTCACAAGGCAGACTGGCGGTGGCTTCTGGTATCACAAGAGAATATCTCAACAAGATAGAAAGTGGAAAAATGAAGCCGTCAAAAGAACTTCTGGAAACTCTGCATAAAGAACTGGCAAGGTTCAATCCAGAAGCACCGCTTACTATGCTGTTTGATTATGTGAAAATTCGTTTTCCCACGCTGGATATACAGCACATCATCAAAGACATATTAAAACTGAATATCAACTATATGCTCCATGAAGATTACGGGCGTTACAGTTATACGGAGCATTATTCTTTAGGGGACATCTTTATCTATACGTCGGCTGACGAAGAAAAAGGTGTCCTTTTAGAGTTAAAGGGGCGTGGGTGCAGGCAGTTTGAAAGTTACCTGCTGGCACAGCAAAGAAGCTGGTATGACTTTCTCATGGACGCACTCGTAGACGGTGGCGTGATGAAGCGTATCGACCTTGCTATCAACGACCATACGGGCATTTTGGATATTCCAGAGCTTGCGGAAAAATGCAGGAAACGGGAATATATCGGAAAGTCCAGAAGCTATAAGTTTTACCAGTCGGGCGAGCTTATCAAGCACAGAGAGGACGACAGAGAATATATGGGACGTACCCTTTATCTTGGTTCGCTGAAATCAGATGTGTATTTCTGTATCTATGAAAAGGACTATGAGCAGTACGTCAAGCTGGGGACACCTCTGGAAGAAGCCGACATTATCAACCGTTTTGAGATACGGCTTCGGAATGAACGAGCCTATTATGCAGTACGAGATTTGCTGACCTATTATGACGCAGAGCAGACCGCCTTTTCTATCATCAACCAGTATGTGCGGTTTGTTGATGAAGAACCAGACAAGCGAAAAAATGACTGGAAACTCAATGACCGCTGGGCGTGGTTTATCGGCGATAACAGACAGAGCTTGAAGCTGACGACAAAGCCAGAGCCTTATACCTTAGACCGTACATTGCGGTGGGTACAAAGGCAGGTAGCACCAACCTTGAAAATGCTGAAAAAGATTGATAAGGGAAACGGTACAGACTACATGGAAACAATCGAACAGCAGGCAAAGCTCACAGAAAAGCATGAAATGATAATCAAACAGCAGACGACCCCTGCAAAAGATTTAGTAGAAAGTTAGGAGTGATAAAAATGTGGGTATTATTAAAAGACTTCCTGCTGGTATCTATGGGAATGGGTATCGGTGTAGTCTTGATGTGTATTTTGAATGTCGGCAAAGAAGCTGACTATGAAATGAAACAATTAGAAGAAAGCGAGGACAATTAAATGAATTTCGGACAAAATTTGTATCAATGGTTTTTATCAAACGCACAGAGCTTAGTGCTTATGGCGATTGTGGTTATCGGTATCTACTTAGGGTTCAAGCGTGAGTTTTCCAAACTTATCGGCTTTTTGGTAGTTGCCTTGATTGCTGTCGGCTTGGTATTCAATGCCGGTGGTGTGAAAGATGTACTATTAGAGCTGTTCAATAAGATTATCGGAGCATAAGTACTTTAAATAATTACTGGAATATGGTACAATTATTATTGCCCTGCCCCACTCAACTGAGAGGTTGAGTTGATATGAGGTCTACGGACGGAATGAGGGCTAAAATTCTATCAATATAGCGAGGTGAGTGTTATTATGAGTAAGATTAGTGATTTGGCAACCGTGATAAGTTTTCTTATGATGATTTGTATAAAAGTTATGAATACGAAAGTAGTAACCTCTCTGCTGTGTGGGGCTATGCAATGAGAAGAAAAAAGAGAAACAAAAAAGTTAAGAAATATAACAAATTTTTTAGTTATAACTGTACTGAAAGAAAAAATAAAAATTTTTCTTACAAAGATTTTAGTTATAGTAATTCATATAATACACGTTTTACCAATTCAATATTTTACGGAAACAGTTTTTACAAAGCTACTATGAAATATTGTGGGTTTAATGGTTGCAAATTTAGTTTTATTGAATTTAAAAGTGTTAATTTCCGTGGTTGCAGATTTAAAGGGGCTCATTTTGAAAATGTAATTTTTGAGAATTGCAATTTATCCAATACGCATTTTCAAAATGCAACTTTTCAAAATGTATATCTTGTCAATACTAGTCTAAAAAGTGCAAAAGGAATACAAGATAAGGATATATTAACAAACATAACTAATTCTAGTTTGAAACTGTTCCTTACTCCTCAGCTTTTAGAAGTTATAGAGGAAAGCAAGACAAATCCTTACATTATAGCTTCTGGAACAATTTTTCAAAAGAAAAAGGGACATTTAAGTAATGCTCAAAAAAGGGCAGAAAAATTATTGCCTAAACAAGAACGAAAGCGTCTACAAAGAGAACGTCAAACAAAACTTTTGGCACAAGCCAAACAGATGTCTTTCAATAAAGTAAGTATTATCCGCTTGTTAGATAATTTCACTGAAAGCGAAGTTGCTCAAGGTTTACATTTGGCAACATTATCTATTGATAAAGATTTTTCATCTCTTAGTTATTTTATACCATATATAAAAAAAGCGAATAGTATCAACTAAAGCAGTTAGTCTTAGGATTGACTGCTTTTTTCTTGCCTAAAATTTCAGATTGGAGTGATGAAATGAACGATATTTTTAAGGATATGCAGGTAAACGTCGGTTGTGAATACATTTCCGACCTGCCCTCTTACAAGCGTAAGGTGTGGCAGGAAATGAAACGGCTGAACCCTGCCGACTATGAAGAAAGACAGTTAGAAGATTTTTCAAAGTATGTGTTTGGTATGTCATACCAGACCTTAAAAGATGTGATGAAACAACAGAAAGGACGTGAGGAACAATGCAGGAAACAAGGGTGCTGGTGGAAACGAGAGGAACAACTGGCGAAGAAACAGCATCATACTGGTTCGACCTGCCGATAGATGTTGCAGAGTTTGAAGAAAAGTTAGGTGTTGGTGCAGAAAGTCAAGAGTACCGCATTATCGAAGAGGTGTTGCCTTTTGCTGATGAAGTCCACGAACATACAAGCGTGTACCAGCTCAACGAATTAGATTTTATGTACCGCCAGCTACCAGTCGATATGCAGGAAGAATATACAGCACTTCTTGCGGTGTATGAAAATTTAGAAGCACTTTATATTTGCAGGAACGTGATTATGGTTTATCCCGACTGCAAAAGCATGATTGATGTTGCAAGGCAAAAACTGATGAACGACCCGACGTTCAAACATTTATCCGAGGACTGTCAAGAATATTACTTTGACTTTGAAGCCTACGCTTCTCACTTGCAGGAACACGGGAAATTTTTAGTAACAGAACACGGTATCTTTGAACTGCCAGAGTAAGAAATGAGGTGGTGTATAAATGATACAATAGAAATGTACAAAAGCGATCATTTAAAAATGTACAAATTCAGGTTATAATAAGTACCTTTGGAGGTGCTTATGATTTACAAGTT
>CASDVE010000037.1 GCA_949284175.1 uncultured Eubacteriales bacterium | reverse complement strand
AACATAATGATGCCTCCTTTTGTTTTTGGTGTATATAATTAGGATAGCACATTTTTGTTAAAGTTTCTTTTTTTATTTCAATTAACTAGCACAACGCGTAAGATTATATAATTTTTATATCAAATATAGAATTTCTACCCTATTATGAAGCAATCTTTTTGTGTTATATTGGTAAAAAAAGGAAGGAGAACCGAAGAAAAAGGGATTCTTTGGAGTGGGACTATGAGAAGGAAAAAAATAACTGCGATTTTACTTGAACTTTGTCTTGGGATGGGAGTTATGACACCGGTTATGGGGAATATGACGGTGTTTGCAAAAAGTAATACTATTTCTTATGAAATAACGGGGGAAAACAAAAATGAAAAACTGAAAATGAATAACCAACCGATGGCTTCTTGTTGGTTTCCAGAAGAATTGTTGCAGTGGAATCCAAAAGAAGATCCGGATCTATCCTATAATATCAGCCATGTTCCATTGGCAAAACGGGCAAAGAAAGATGTCATGGAACCAGTGAATGACTCCCAGAATAAAGATACAAAGGTGATGGCAATTTCTATTATGAATGCGAGTACCAGCGGAAATGCCCCACATGGTTTAAATACTGCAAAAAGTAACACGTTTTCTTATTATCAATATGTGGATACCCTTGTGTATTGGGGTGGTTCTTCAGGGGAAGGTATTATTGTTCCACCAAGTCCAGATGTGACAGATAGTGCTCATAAAAACGGAGTGCCAGTATTAGGAACTGTCTTTTTTCCACAAACGGCACATGGAGGAAAATTGGAGTGGCTTGATACCTTTTTGAAGAAAGAAGGTGGACATTTTAAAATGGCGGATAAACTCATTGAAGTAGCAAGAACTTATGGATTTGATGGCTGGTTTATCAACCAAGAAACTGAAGGGACAAGTGAGAATCCTTTGACAAAAAAACATGCGGATCTCATGCAGGAGTTTATTTTAGAAATCAAGGGAAAAGCACCAGATTTGGAGATCGTCTATTATGACTCTATGACAAAAGATGGAGGGATGGATTGGCAAAATGCGTTAACAGATAAGAATGCCATGTTTCTCCAAACGGAGGATAAAAAGAGCGTTGCAGATTCCATGTTCTTAAATTTTTGGTGGTATAGTAAATCTTATGTGGATCAGAAGTTATTAGAGGCATCAAAAGAAAAAGCACAACAATTGGGAATCGATCCGTATACGCTCTATGCCGGTATTGATGTACAAGCCGACGGATACAACACGCCAATTCGATGGGATTTATTTGAGAAAACAGAAGATAGTACACAAACATCCTTAGGTATTTACTGTCCAAGTTGGACATATTTTAGTTCTGAAAATAAAGAAGAGTTTTATGAAAAAGAAAATACATTTTGGGTGAATGAACAAGGAGATCCATCTGTAAACAGTGAGCAAGGGGGAAATACTGACTGGAAGGGAATTTCCACTTATATAACAGAGCGGACACCAGTTACAAGTTTTCCGTTTGTGACTAATTTCAGCCTTGGTAATGGTTATAACTTCTTTATCAATGGGAAAAAAGTATCCAAAATGAATTGGAACAATCGAAGCCTTTCTGATGTGTTGCCAACTTATCGCTGGATGATAGATGAAGAGGGAAACAATGATCTAAAAGCCTCCATTGATATGAGTACCGCCTGGTATGGTGGCAATTCCTTAAAATTTGCTGGTAAGATGGAGAAAGGAAAGAAATCAACGATTACGTTATATAGGACAGATTTAAAAATCACCGATGATGTGGTCTATACAACGACAGCAAAAGCTACTTCCAAAGGAAATCTGGATCTCGTTGTTATCTTATCGGATGGAACGAAAAAAGTGATCAAAGGGGATAAGAAATTAGGAAAAGATTGGACAACCATTTCCTATGATTTAGCTAGTTTAGCAGGAAAAACAGTGAGAGAAATTTCCTATCAGATGACAGCCGATGCTGATCAAGCTAATATGATCATTCGACTTGGCAATATTACAGCCAAGACAGAACAAGATAAGAAGGTATCTCCTGTATCTAATGTAAAAGTGGATGGAGTTTCTTTTGATGAGGATGGGATGTATGCAGGAATCCGCTTATCATGGGCGGAAAGCAAAAACGCACAATATTATGAAGTGTATCAAGGAAAAGAAAATGGTACACGTTCTTTCTTAGGAGCAGTGAATAACAATAGTTTCTTTGTCAATGCGTTGCCAAGAGATGGAAAGTCCAATGAAACGAAATTGTTGGTTATCCCAGTATCCAAGTTTGGTCAGCGTGGAACTGGAGAAACAGCAATCGCTTATTGGCCAGACAATAGCAAACCAAAGGCTGATTTTACAGTATCAAAAACATTAGTTCCTGTGGGTGAGAGTGTCACATTTACAAGTCAATGTTCTGAAAATACACAAGAGGTGATCTGGACATTGGACGGTGCTTCTAAAAAGACTGCAAAAGGTAAAAATGTAACGGTTACATATGAAAAAGAAGGTGTCTATGATGTGACCGTTACTGCAAACAATGAAGAAGGTAGTGAGAAAAAAACGATCAAAGGATGTATTGTTGTAAAAAAAGATGTGCCAAAACAATTGACATTGTTATCAAACAATTGTAATGCCACTGCTAGTTCTTATGTAAATGAGAACGAAGCCCCTCCATTTGCAATGGATGGGGATAGCAAGACAAAATGGTGTGCAACTGGAAATCCTCCTCATGAACTGGTGCTTGATCTTAAAGAGAGCAGTTTGATCAGCGAAGTGGAAATCCTTCATGCACAGGCTGGGGGAGAAGGAGCGGACATGAATACAAAGGCGTATACAATTTCTGTTAGTGAAGATGGAGAGCAATATGAAGATGTTGTTACAGTAACGAGAAATACAAAGGGAGAAACAAAAGGTACCTTTGCACCAAGAAATGCAAGATATGTCAAGCTGACGGTGGATAAGCCTACACAAGGCTCTGATACTGCGGTTAGAATTTATGAAGTGAAAGTCAATGGAATGAAAAACTAGATATGATATGAGAAAATATCTCCTAATAATGGTTAGCCCCCATGTTAGGAGATATTTTGTTGTTTACATTGTGGTATAATCATAGTAACAAAATAAAATCACAGGAGAAAAAGCAATGGAAAAAGAACAACTACGAGAACAAAAAAATCATGGAACACCTTTTTTTCCATTAGCATTTTATGAGTGGAATGGAGAAGGGGACACTTATATGCTATTGCATTGGCATGATGAGATGGAGATTGTTTATTTGGAAAAAGGGGAGTTCACATTTCGTTATGATATGGAAACGTATGAAGTGAGTTCACCTGCTATTTTGTTCATCAATTCAGGGACACTGCATCAGATTTATTTAAAGGAGGGACAAAGAGAAAGTGCTTTTGTATTTAACTTACATATGCTGTCTTTTCAACTTTATGATGAGGTGCAAAATAGGATTATTGATCCCATGTTAAAAGGAGAATTACAATTTCCACTTATGATCAAAGGGGAACAAAAAGGGTTTAAAGAGATTAGACAACTTTATTTACGGTGTCAAAAAGCATTAAGAAAGCATTCTTTAAGTTCACAACTGTTGATAAAAAGTTATCTACTTGAAATGTTAGGATATTTATATGAGAAAAATATGCTATTGCAGGTGGAAAAGCCTGCAAAACAGGATGAAACAACAAAAATAATGAAAGAAGTTTTACAATATATCAAGGAACAGTATCAAAGGAAGATAACGATTCAAGAGTTGGCTCAAATAGCTGGTATGAATCCTCAGTATTTTTGTCGTTTCTTTAAGAAAAAGACAGGAAAAACAGTGACAGAGTATGTGAATGAATTTCGATTGGAACGAAGTAAGGGGGAGATTGCTATGACTAAGAGAAAAATAATTGATATTGCTACGGAAAATGGATTTGAAAATATAGGATATTTTATGAAACGATTTAAAGAATACACCCATATGACACCATTAGAGTATCGATTATCCTATGAAAAACAAAGAAAAAAGATAGAAGAAGAATAAAAGTCAAAATAGTGTAATAAATAGCTGAATATAATGGAAGAATCCTTAATAAAAAGTATGTATAATGTAATAAATAGAAATAGCAAACTCCTATGCAAAGTGAGTCAATGGGGGAAGGTTTGATACAAAGTGAGTAGAAAGGGAAGAAGAATATGAAAAAACAATGGTGGCATGGTAAGGTTGCTTATCAAATTTATCCAAAAAGTTTTCAAGATACCAATGGGGATGGCATTGGAGATTTGAGAGGAATTATAAATCGGCTAGACTATTTAAAGGACTTAGGAATTGATATTATCTGGATTTCACCAATTTATCAATCTCCATTTGTCGATCAAGGATACGATATTTCAGACTATTATAAAATTGCAAAAGAGTTTGGAACAATGGAGGAATTGGAGGAGCTGTTATCTGAGGCAAAAAAACGAGGGATTTTCATTATTATGGATCTCGTCATTAATCACTGCTCCGATCAACATGAATGGTTTCAAAAGGCACTTGCCAATCCAGAGGGAGAATATGGAAAATATTTTTATTTCGTAAAAGGAAAAAATGGAAAAGAGCCGAACAACTGGAGGTCTTATTTTGGAGGCAGTGTATGGGAGCCAGTGAAAGGAACTGACTATTATTATCTTCATTTTTTTGCAAAAGAACAGCCAGATCTCAATTGGACAAACAAAGAATTGCGACAAAAGCTCTATGATATGATTAACTGGTGGTTAGAAAAAGGTCTTGCTGGTTTCCGAATTGATGCGATTATGAACATCAAAAAGGACTTAGATTTTCCAAGTTATGAGCCAGATAGCGAGGATGGAACTGTTCATGTAACAAAAATGGTGGAGTCCGTAGAAGGGGTAGAAGAATATTTAAAAGAATTAAATGAACAGACGTTTAAAAAATATGATGCCTTTACGGTTGGAGAAGTATTTAACATGAAAAAAGAACAGCTAGGCACATTTATTGGAGAAGAGGGAGTATTTTCCACTATTTTTGATTTTTCACAGCATATCTTAACACAAGAAGAAGGGGATTGGCATCAAGAACGGCAGTGGACAATGGATGATTGGAAAAAAACAATTTATTCTGCACAAGAAGAGGCGGAGGGCATTGGACTTTATGCCAATATTTTAGAAAATCATGATGAGCCAAGAGCCATTAGCCGTTTCTTGCCTCCTTATGCACAAAATAAACAAGGGGCAAAAGCCATCGCCACAGTGAGTTTATTATTAAAGGGCATTCCATTTATTTATCAAGGACAGGAGATAGGAATGACCAATTGTCCCATGGATTCCATTGATCAATACGATGATATTAGCACAAAAGATCAATATGAAGAGGCATTAAAAGCGGGGCTCAGTGAAGAAGAAGCCTTAAAAATCTGTCAGAGGTTTAGTCGGGATAATGCAAGAACTCCAATGCAATGGAGTGAGGAAGAACAGGCAGGTTTTACAACAGGAAAACCATGGCTCTTTATCAATCCAAATTATAAAGAAATCAATGTAAAGGCAGAAGAGGAAGATGTAGATTCTATTCTAAACTACTATAAAAAATTAATCGCTTTACGAAAGTCAAAAGAATATATTCATACGTTTACCTATGGAAAGTTCCTACCAGTGTATGAAGAAAAAGAAGGAATTGTGGCCTATGATAGAGAGGATGAGGAAAATAAAATTCGTGTACTTGTTAATTTATCCGATCATGTGAGCCAAATACCATTAGAGGCTCCGATTGAAGAAGTATTATTATCCAATGGTTATTATGAGGAACAAAAAGGGGATTATGTGGAATTAAAAAGTTGTGAGGCCATTGTGTTAAAATTAAAGCAAAGTGTGCAATAGGGAAATAAGAAGAGTGTTTATCAGAAAGGATGAAAACAATGAATCAAAAAGAGAGAATGTTAGCCCAGTTACCGTATAAAGCATGGTTAGATGGACTATCAGAAGAGAGAATGGCGTGCAAGAAGAAGGTATATGAATACAATCAGTTGAGTCCTGATAAAGAGGAAGAGAGAGATCAGTTGATTCGTAAGATTATTGGAAAAACAGGCAAAAGCATTTGTGTGGAACAGCCATTTCGATGTGATTATGGAACGAATATTGAGGTGGGAGAAAACTTTTATTCTAACTATAATTTAACAATTTTAGATGTGGCAAAGGTGACCATCGGGGATAATGCTATGTTTGCCCCAAATGTATCCATCTTTACGGCAGGACATCCTGTTCATCCCGATTCCAGAAATTCTGGATATGAATACGGAATTGAGGTAACCATCGGAAATAATGTTTGGATTGGTGGAAATGTTGTTATTAATCCAGGGGTTCATATTGGAAATAATGTTGTCATTGGAGCAGGAAGTGTTGTTACAAAGGATATTCCAGATAATAAAATCGCCGTAGGCAATCCTTGTCGTGTCATTCGTGAAATAACAAAAGAAGATCGTTGCTATTATTTTAAAGACCGAAAATTTGACGTAGAGGACTATTGTGATGGCACCATAAATGTTGCTGATTTATGATGTAAAAAAGAGAGAAAGGCTGTCTTTGATATTTTGCTATACAGCAAAACCCCTTTTATCAAAGACAGCCTTTTAACGTTACAGTATGTCGTTTTTTCTAAGAATGGTTAATAAGTAATCAATTATTTTTTTGTGAATTCATTCACAGGATCTTTTGGAAGCACCTGATTTAAGAAAATAGCAACGATAGTTGCTAATACAACAGGAGATTTTCCAAAAATTGTTGTTACCCATGATGGGAATGTTCCTAAAGAAGCAGATGCCTGTGTCACACCCATACCAATTGCTACGGCAAGACCTACAATAGATGTGTTTCTATATGTCATAGGTTGAGATGTGATGAGCTTGATTCCTGTCATAGCGATGGAAGCGAATACAGAAATTGTAGCACCTCCGAGTACACATTGAGGAATTGTTGTTAAAAGTGCTGAAAATTTAGGAACAAGACCTGCGACTAAAATAATGACAGCTGCACCGCCTAGTACAATACGGTTGACAACTTTTGTTGTTGCTACGATACCAACGTTCTGGCTATATGTGGCAGTTGGAAGACCGCCTAAAAATGCGCCTAAAATATTGGTTGCACCATAGCATACAATACCACCCTGTAACTCTCGGTCAGTTGGTTCTCTATCAAGACCACCGATCGTTGTTGCTGAGAAGTCGCCAATTGCCTGAACAGAGTTGATGGCGAATAAAAGTCCAATAGCAACACAAGCAGAAATATCAAAATGAATACCAAAGTGCATTGGAGTTGGTACATAGAGAAGTCCAGCTTCTCCAATGCTTGAAAAATCTACCATACCAGCTACAACCGCTACGATATAACCAGCAATAATACCAATTAAAATGGATGCTAGTTTTAAGAATCCCTTTGTAAAGTGGTTTAAAAATGTTACCACTGCTAAAGTGAAGATAGCGATTGCCCAGTTCTTCCAAGAACCATAGCTGTCAGAACTTGTTCCACCTGCCATGTAGTTGATAGCTGTTGGATATAGAGAAAGTCCAATAGAAAACACGACAGTACCGGTAATGAGGGGTGGGAAAAACTTACGCAACTGTTTGATAAATAATCCAACGAAGATTGCGATAAGACCACCTACTAGCTGAGCCCCTAAAATAGTTCCAATATCGTACCCTTCTGCGATAGCCTGCATACTTGGAACGTAAGCAAAACTTACACCCATAATAACAGGAAGTCCGGAACCAAAATATTTACCAATTGGGAACAGTTGAAGCAAGGTAGAAATACCTGCAATTACAAGTGCAGCTTGAATAAGGATAACCTTATTCTTTTCATCAATGCCAGCAGAGTTAGAAACAATGATGGATGGTGTTACACAACCTACGATCATTGCAACTACGTGTTGAAGAGCCAGCGGAAGTGCTGCTCCAAAACTTGGTACTCCATTCAATTGAAATAATACGGATGAACGTTCTTTGTTTAAATCATTAGCCATAAAAAACTCTCCTATTCATTTTTTAAAGTTTTGAAAAAAACGACACGTATACTGAACGTTCAATCTAATTAATGTACTCACATGTTATTATAGTGTATATAATACAAAAATTCAAGATTAAAAAAAACATATTTATAAAAAGTATATAATGGAGAAGGGGAAAAATAGAACTAGATTTTGTATAAAACGATGAGAATGGTGCTTTTGAGTTTTAAAGCTCCTAATCCATAATTTTCTAACTGAAATAGAAGCAGAGTTAACATTCTATTTTTAGTTTAAGATAAAAGCAAAAAGACTGATAATTAAATAATTAACAAGTAAATTGTTAATAAAAAAACTAAATTGACAATTAATTTGCCCTGTGATACATTGAACACAATATAATAAAACAAGAAAAAATTTTAAAATATTAGGAGGTATGTATGGCTGTTTATGTAATCACCGGTGGTACTACTGGAATTGGAGCTGAAGTAAGGAAAATGCTAACAGAAGAAGGGCATGAAGTATTTAATCTGGACTACAAAGGAGGCGATTACCTTGCCGATCTTTCAACAAAAGAAGGAAGGCAAGGAGCTATCAAAGCAGTGATGGAGAAGTATGAAGATGGAATTGATGGGCTGATTTGTAACGCTGGTGTAGGACCATCCGCTCCAGCAAGCACGATTTTTGCCCTAAATTTTTTTGCCAGTGTTGAAATCGCAGAAGGATTACGTCCTCTTTTAAAGAAAAAGGGAGGAAATTGTGTCATCACCTCTTCCAATTCCATTACCAATCATACCGTTCGTATGGATTGGGTGGATATGCTTTCTAATGTTATGGATGAAGAAAGAGTCATGGAGATTGCAAGAGAGATTCCAAAGCAGTTAGGGCCATCTGCTTACAGTTCTTCTAAGCATGCGTTGGCTCGATGGGTGAGAAGGGTTTCTCCATCATGGGCAACCGATGGGCTTCGTATCAATGCGGTTGCTCCAGGAAATACGACAACTCCAATGACACAGGGAATGACAGAGGCACAAATGGATGCTGCCCTTTTAATTCCAATACCAACTCGCTATGGAAGAAAAGAATTTTTAGATGCCAAAGAGATTGCCAATGGAATTGTATTTTTAGCATCGAAAAAGGCGAGTGGTATCAATGGAATTATTTTATTTATTGATGGTGGAATCGATGCACTGCTTCGTTCAGAGAGATTTTAAGGAGGATGGGATATGACATTATTAGAACAGTTTGTGGATTGTATGCAGCGAGGAGATAATGTAGGGCTTGCTGATTTATTTGATGATTATGGAGTTTTGCATGATTCCTCTCTTATTAAAATCGGTCAGGATACGATGCACTTAGAGGGAAAAATGGCAGTGGAAATGATGTTTCATCACAAATTTGGATTTAATGGAGGGCCTTTTCCTATTTTTAGTCCCCAATATCAATCAGAAAGAAACGTGTGGTATATGATTACATATAAAGATCAAGTTGTTCCGGTATCCGTTGATCTATCAGCGGTGACACCAGAAGGAAAGATCAAGAGAATTAATATCTACCCATTATAGAAAATTGACAGCGGAAAATCTCTATATTATACTTAGATATTATAAACAGAGATATCAAAAAGAAAGTAGGAAAGAATATGGGATTAAATAGTACACCATCAGCGGAGCGTTTGCATATTGGTATTTTCGGAAAGAGAAATGCAGGAAAGTCAAGTTTAATTAATGCGATTACTGGTCAATCTCTTGCCATTGTATCCGATATGAAAGGAACCACAACGGACCCCGTATCAAAAGCTATGGAGCTTCTTCCATTAGGGCCTGTGGTTATCATCGATACGCCAGGACTTGATGATGAAGGGACGTTAGGCGAAATGAGAGTGCAAAAAGCATATCAAGTTTTGAATAAAACAGATATTGCTTTAGTTGTCATTGATGGAAATGTTGGTGAGTCAAAAGAAGATAGGGCATTATTGGCTCGCATACAAGAGAAAAAAATTCCATATTTGGTTGTTGTCAATAAAACGGACTGTGTAGAGAATAAAAAAGCAATAAAAGGAAAAGAGGATTGGCTTTTTGTCAGTGCCATGACAGGAGAAGGGATTCAAGAGCTGAAAGAAAAACTTGGCACTCTGATTCCAGAACAAAAAGAAAAAAGACCGTTAGTGGCTGATTTATTACAACCTCTTGATTTTGTTGTTCTTGTGGTACCTATTGATTCCTCTGCTCCAAAGGGAAGACTGATTCTCCCTCAACAGCAGACAATTCGTGATATTTTAGAGGCAAAAGCGGTTTCTATTGTTGTAAAAGATACAGAATTTAAAGAAACAATGGAAAAGTTGCCAGTAAAACCAAAACTTGTTATTACAGATAGCCAAGTGTTTAAAGAAATTTCGGATTTAACGCCAAAAGATGTTGCACTCACTTCCTTTTCCGTCTTATTTGCACGTTATAAAGGGAATCTGTGGGAAGCCGTAAGAGGAGCAAGAGCGGTGGAAACGTTGGAAGATGGTGATACGATATTAATTGCAGAAGGATGTACCCACCATCGTCAATGCGAGGATATTGGAACGGTTAAGATTCCTCGTTGGCTCAATGCTTATACAAAAAAACAAATACAATTTGAATTTTGTAGTGGAACAGAATTTCCAGCCGATTTATCAAAGTATAAAATGATCGTGCATTGTGGAGGCTGTACATTGAATGAACGGGAGATGAAGTATCGCATTCGTTGTTCCGTTGATCAAGAGATTCCAATTACGAACTATGGAATTTTTATTGCGTATATGAAAGGGATATTAGAACGCAGTATCGAACCTTTTGAAAAACGATGAGAAACACCCTAGGGCGTTTCTCACGTTTGTAAGCAGTCGTCATATAAGAGCATAAATAATTTTATATGACGGGGGTTTTTACGCAAATAAAAGAACAAAAATAGCTGTTGTTGAAAGAAAGATTTTCAAAAAGACAACAGCTATTTTTTGTCTATATAAAAAAGAGGAAATAAGGATTAGAAAGTGAGGAATAGAGCTTATGGAAAGAAGAAAAATAGCGTATTATGGAACATTAGGGCCAGCGTGCTGTGAAGAAGAAATTCTTTATCAGATGTTTTTAGAAGGTATGACAGGAATTAGGCTTAATTTATCCCATACAGGATTAAAAAGCTGTAAAGAGTGGATAGAAAATGTAAAAATGGCAGGGAAAAGAGCAGGAATTACACCAGAGTTTTTGATTGACTTACAAGGTCCAGAACTTCGTATTGGAGTATTAAAAGATCCGATTTTATTAAAAGAAGGAAAAGAATATATTTTAGCAACAGAAGAAACAAAGACAGGGAAAGATGATATTTTAGTACCAAAGGATGTGTTGCAAGTCCTGACAAAAGGACAAGCTATTTTATTGGATGATGGAAAGATTTTATTAGAAGTATGTGAAATGTGTGGTAAAACAGCAAAAGCAGTTGTAAAAAGAGGAGGAATGTTACAGTCAAGAAAGAGTATTGCTCTGCCGGATAGAACAGTTCCATTACCAGTTCTTACAAAAAATGATTTAGAAAATATAAGATGTGCAAAACAATTTGGTGTGACAGCAGTCATGCTACCTTTTGTAAGAAGTAGACAGGATATTCTTTCAGTACGAAAAGTGTTAAGGGAAACAGGAAATGAGCATATCGCCATCTTTGCTAAAATTGAAAACTTACAAGGAGTGGAGCATATCGAAGAGATTGTAAAAGAGGCGGATCAGATTGTCGTTGCTAGAGGAGATCTTGGGAACGCTGTGCCACTTTGGGAACTACCAGCCATACAAAAGAGGTTAAGTGACCAATGCTTAAAGGCGAAGAAACCATTTATGATTGTAACCCAAATGTTGCATTCTATGACACATTCTAAAGTTCCAACGAGAGCAGAGGTATCGGATATTTTTCATGCTATTTTAGATGGTGCTTCTTCTGTGATGGTGACAGGAGAAACGGCAACGGGTGAGTATCCCGTTGAAGTGATCAAGTATCTTGTCCGCACTGGTAATACAGCCATGATACCAGAAAACCTTGACAAAGAGGGCTAAAATCAGTATATGTATAAGGAATAATACCGGAATAGGGTATTGGTGGAAACTGGATGCTCAAGAAAAAGGAGGAAGAAATGAAACAGCTAATTGATAAACTATATAACAATCAGACATTGGAGAAAGAGGAATTTTTGACACTATTACAACAGTATGAAGATAAAGAACTCAGTGAATATTTGCACTCCCTTGCAAGGGGATTAAGTGAAGAATCCTTTGGTAAAGATATTTATTTAAGAGGATTAATTGAGTTTACAAACTACTGTAAAAATGACTGTTATTATTGTGGGATTCGAAGTGGAAATAAAAACGCAGATCGGTATCGTCTGAGCAAAGAACAGATTTTAGAATGTTGTGAAGTTGGTTATAACTTAGGTTTTCGTACTTTTGTTTTACAAGGAGGAGAGGATTTAGCTTTTAAGGATGAAATTCTTGTGGATATTATAAAAAGTATGAAGAAGGGATATCCGGAATGTGCTATTACGTTATCAATTGGAGAAAGAAGCTATGAGCAGTATAAGAAGTATTATGAAGCAGGAGCGGATCGCTTTTTACTACGCCATGAAACAGCCAATGAGGAGCATTATCGTTTACTTCACCCAGATTCTCTCTCCTTAGAAAATCGAAAAGAATGTTTGAGAAATCTAAAAAAGATTGGGTATCAAGTAGGAACTGGATTTATGGTTGGTTCTCCTTATCAAACAATGGAATGTCTTGTAGAAGATTTGCTTTTCATAAAAGAACTAGAACCTCATATGATTGGAATTGGACCATTTATCCCTCATAAAGATACAAAATTTGCTGATTTTCCAGCAGGCAGTGTGGATCTCACCTTATTTTTAATTGGAATTTTGCGTTTAATGAACAGAAAGGCTTTGATTCCAGCTACAACAGCTCTTGGAACGATGGATAAAAAAGGAAGAGAAAAAGGAATTTTATCTGGTTCTAATGTATTGATGCCAAACTTATCTCCTATTACCGTTCGTAAAAAATATGATTTATATGATAATAAAATCTGTACAGGAGAAGAGGCAGCAGAGTGCAATGGGTGCTTGAGAAGAAGAGTATCTTCCATCGGGTATCAGGTTGTGGAAAAACGTGGAGATTATATGGAGTAAAATAGGAGTGTAATCTTTGAATCATAAGAAAAAATAGGAGATTATTTACTTTTTATGGAAAGAATTGTTGAAAAATATAAGTATAGTGATACAATAGTATATTATAAATAAAATATAACAAGAGCTGACGATAAAAAGAAGAAAGAGGAATGATTATGGCAAAGATTACAGTAAATAAGAAGACCAAAGGCTCAAAAAGCAATCAACAAAAAATGGCTACGATTCAAGTTTCTTATCAATTTGGCGGTTGTGAGATTACAGAACGAGAACTGATCGCAAAAGTGAAAGAGGAATGGGTGGAAAGTGGAAAAAAAGTAAAAGATATCATAACGTTAAATTTATACCTAAATATAGGGGAAAAAATAGCATATTATGTTATCAATGATACAGAAAAAGGTAAGATTGTATTGTAATTTGAACAAGCGGAATCATTGCAGTACATCATATTTTTTGATATAATGGGCGTAAATGGAACATATGTATGCCCATTTCCTCTTCTAAAGGTAGGAGAATTAGAAGAGGTGTTTATTTGTTAAATATATAACAAAATATGGTAAAATAAAAAATAAAAACAAATGATTATCACAATTCATTCATGAGCAAAAGTTTAGGAGGACAATCTATGAGAGGTTTAGAGACACCTGTTAGAAAGTTAAGAAGACAAGTCTTTACAGAAGTTGCAAAAGTTGCATACGAAGCAGATGATGAAAATCTTAATGATGCAATTGAAGCGATCCCTTATAAAATTACACCAGGAGATGTTCCTGTTTATCGTGAAAGTATTTATCGCGAAAGAGCTATTGCATCCGAACGTGTTCGTTTAGCGATGGGTATGTCCCTTCGTCCAGAAGACAAACCAGTTCATATTACAAGCGGAATCGAAGCCAGCAATATTGATGAAAAATATTATGAACCACCTCTTATGCAGGTAATTCCATCTGCATGTGATGGATGTCATGAAAATATGATTCTTGTAACGGATATGTGTCGTGGTTGTGTAGCACATCCTTGTCAAGAAGTATGTCCAAAAGATGCGATTTCCTTTGCACAAAATGGAAAATCTATTATCGATCAGGAAAAGTGTATTAAATGTGGAAAATGTAAGTTAGCATGTCCATACAATGCGATTATTAAACAAGAACGTCCATGTGCAGCATCTTGTGGAGTAAAAGCCATTGAAAATGATGCGTTAGGACGTGCTCATATCAATATTGACAAATGTGTATCTTGTGGTCAGTGTATGGTAAGCTGTCCATTTGGAGCCATTGCGGATAAATCACAGATCTTCCAATTAATTCGTTGTATGAAAGAAGGAAAGAAAGTAATTGCAGTGCTTGCACCAGCCGTTGTTGGTCAGTTTGGACCAAATGCTTCTATCCAGAAAATCAAAGCAGCTTTAATGGAAATCGGATTCCAAGAAGTATATGAAGTAGCTCTTGGTGCGGATATTGGAGCGGTAACAGAAGCACATCACTATGTGGAAAAAGTTACAACAGGGGAACTTCCTTTCTTATTGACCTCTTGTTGTCCATCTTGGTCTATGTTAGCAAAGAAATACTTCCCAGAAATGATCGATAGTGTTTCTAATGCTTTAACACCAATGGTTGCAACAGCCAGAACTGTAAAACAGATTCATCCAGATGCTCACGTTGTATTTATTGGACCATGTGCATCTAAGAAATTAGAGGCAATGCGAAGCTCTGTAAGAAGTGATGTTGATTTTGTTATTACATTTGAAGAATTAGCAAGTATGTTTGATGCACAAGGCATTAACTTCAATGAGTTTGAAAAAGAAGTGTCCATTCATGATGCAACAGGAGCAGGACGTGGTTATGCGGTTGCTGGTGGTGTTGCAAGTGCTATTGAACAATGTATCAATGAATATTATCCAGGTGTTGATGTATTAATTGAGCATGCAGAAGGTCTTGAAGAATGTAAGAAGATGTTAATGCTCGCAAAAGCTGGAAAGAAAGATGGATGCCTCATTGAAGGTATGGGTTGTCCAGGTGGATGTGTTGCTGGTGCTGGTACTAACATTCCAATCAATAAAGCAACAATGGAAGTTAAGAAGTTTGTAAAAGCATCTTCTAAACCATTACCACCAAAAGAATTAGCAGAAATTGAATTAAATTAATAGAAGATTAGAAACTCGTAAAAAAAGAGATTCCCTCCTTTGGGCTTAGGAGGAGAATCTCTTTTTTCATACAATGTGTTCTCATATTTAAGTGGTTAAATTAATACGATAGATACAGTATCCCCAGAGTGCAAAGCCTCTGTACCAGCTGGAATATCGATCATACAATTGCATCCTGCCATAGAAGAAAATACGCCAGAAGAGTGCAATCCTTTTGGCAATGTGACAGTACCATCACAATAAGTTCCTCGAATAAAGCGTCGGTTTTTGCTGGCTTTTGGGAATTGATCTTTCATAATAGCGGTGATTCTTTTGTTGTTCAAATGAGAATCAGAAGTCATCACTGCAAGCATAGGACGAATCAGAAGTTCAAAGTTTGCTAGTGCCCCAAATGGATTGCCTGTTAGACTTACGATTGGTGTGTTATTTAATATGGAAAAAATAGTTGGAGTACCTGGTTTTAATAGGACACGCCAAAAGATTTTTTTTGCACCACATAGTTTGACTGCATCATGAACAATATCTTTCTTACCGACGGATACACCACCAGTTGTAATAATTAAATCAACTTTGGTTGATAACTGCTGAAAGCATTCAGCAAGTTTTGACGGTTCATCGGGAACGATACCCATATCACAAAGTTCAAAGTTAAAATCTTGAAGGCGAGCTTGTAGGAAAAACAAATTGCTGTTATAGATTTTTCCGTTTTGAAGAGGTGTTCCAGGAAGAACAACTTCATCCCCTGTTGTAAATAAGGCGATTTTAGGTTTTCGTATCACAGATACCGTAGCATATCCAAGACTTGCTAAAATTCCAATTTCCACATAGCTTAATTTTTGACCCGCTTGTAACATGGTAGTTCCTTTTTTAAAGTCTTCTCCTTGAAAGCAGTAGTTGTCAAACTGTTTTAAAGAGCGGTAGACCAAAACTGTTTTCTCACCATAATCGGTATCTTCTTGGCGAAGACAACAATCACATCCAGCAGGAATGGGAGCTCCCGTCATAATACGCACAGCACATCCTCTAGGAACGATAGTGGAAGAATACTGTCCAGCATCGATTTCCTCCAATACAGTTAATGCCACTGGTGTATCCTTTGTTGCTTCTTGTATATCTTCAAAATGACAAGCATATCCATCAATCGCAGAGCGATCAAAAGGAGGGTTGTCAAAGGAAGCGATAATCGTTTCAGAAAGAATACGACCATTTGCCTGTAAAATGGAGATCGTTTCTGTGTCTTTGAGCGGTTTAACTGCTGATACCATACAGGTAATTGCCTGTTCCACAGAGATTCGTTCCATCATGGTTTGTTGAAAGTTTTTTGTATTATTCATAGTATCCTCTTTCTAAATTTGTTTGGAAGATATGGTCAATTCCCCAAAACATTTTCTGATTATGGAAGCATAGAATATTCATCGGGTGTATTCACATTAAAGACTTGTTTTTGATCAAGTCCAAGTGAGGAAAGAGAAACCACTTTGCAAGTATAATGGTCGAGCAAATGTGACATCTTATAGTCCCCTTTTTGAATCATAGAATGCAATGCTTTCATACAATCCTTTGTATAGATTCCAATTAAAGGATTTAATCGTTCTCCCTCTGATAATAGTACTGGTTTTTGTTCCATTCTCCAAATGGCAATGAGTTCATGAAAAAGTTCACGAGAAACATTTGGAGTATCACAAGGAGTCGTTAGAAGTGCTTTTGTTTGACAGGTCATAAGAGTGCTATATATTCCAGAAATAGGGCCAATCCCTTCATAGAGATCTTCAATGAGAGGATAGGGCAATGCCTCATAATTGGCTTTGTTTTCAACGGATAAGTAAATGGTACCGTCAACAGGCAGCTGGTTGGCAATGCGCTGATAAAAAGGCATTCCTTCGTAAGTAAGAAATGCCTTTTTTTGTCCATTCATTCGGGAATTTCGTCCACCCATCAAAATAAGACCGGATAGTTCCATCTGTGATTAATGAGCAGGACTGCTTACAGTGGTGGAAGAAACAACTTCTTTTTCCACTGTTTTATTTTGTAACTGTCTGGCGAGTGGAATCAAAACTCCGCCACAAGCATTTCCGAGTGTCATAACGATTAAGTATAATATAGTTTTTCCGCTCCACACATTCGCAACAGAAAAATAGAACATATTGGCAACACAGTGTTCAAATCCACATAGGATGAACACGATAACACCCATGAAAACACCAATATATTTTCCGATTTCGTGTTGATTTGTTTTAAAGCCATCCACAGCGATGAACATTAAGATATTACAAAATACTGCTAAAATAAAGATACTTAATAAAGAGTCATTTAATTTCGTATCACAAAGTCCTTTTGCTTTTTCTGCAATGCCACTAATTCTAGTAGCACGAATCAGATTGCCTGTAAGAAGTGCTCCAATTAAGTTTCCAACCCATACTTGTAATAAGAAAAGAAGATATGATGGTTTATTTTCAAATAAATATCCAACTTTTCCTGTAAATAGGTTGAATCCGAATGTGCATACTGCAAATAGTCCAAGACTAAAGAAGATGGCTCCTGTTACTTTATTATCCAAAGAAAGAAATACAACACCGCCAATGCTGATGCTGACTCCAGCAAGGATAGAATACAAAAAAGATCCAATATGTTTCATATAAAATTCCCCCATAAGATAATAGTGAGTTGCTAGTGCAACGGTTTTGTGTTTATATGAGAAACTTGTTACACAAGTTTTTCATTGTTGAATGCTTGAGGAGAAAGCGGATAATATACATTCATACGTTCCCCTCTTGCAAATCCAATCACAGTTAAATGATAATCTTTGGCTAGTGCAATTGTCAAGTCGGTAGGAGCAGAACGTGATACAATCATTGGAATCCCAGCAAAGATTGCTTTTGTTGCGATCTGGCTTGGGATTCGCCCTGTTGTATAAATGGACGTTGTATCAAAAGAAACTCCATCTTTGAATGCCTTTCCAACCGTTTTTTCAAAGGCGTGATAACGATCCACATCTTCACTAAAATATAACACTGTCCCCCCACGACACAGCATAACGCTATGGACGTTACCAGTTTTTTCAAATACTTTTGAAGTAGTCAAAAGTTTATTGGAAAGAGGCAAAATTTCCTCAGGGTGAATAGCGATATCGGACAACCGCTTCATTTTCCTGTCTTGTTTTTTTATATCAAAGTAGGCCGTACCCATGGTTCGATCGATAGAATAGGAAATAACATCCTCCATAGAGCCAATCATGCCAGAGGTATATAAATGTCCTAAAATGAGTTCCTCTAATGCCTCAGGTATGCAATGAAAATTTTGATAAAGAGTTCCATTTAAGTAGAGAGTGAGTGTATATTCAGATAAAATGGTTTCCGTTAAAAACTCTGTCTGAACCGTTGTTTCCGTTGCATAATAACGAAGAGCAGGAGAGTGAGTGAGTTGTTCCATATCGTATTTCCTTTCTGAAGAGATAGTTTTTAAGTCTTATTATGCTTTTTGAATCCGAATTGCACAAACCTTATATTCTGGAATAATAGCAAAATCATCCGTAGCAGAGTTGGTTAGTTGGTTTGCATTTCCATCTGGGAAATGGAATGTCATAAACGCCTCTTGTTCTCCAACGATCTCCCCAACACGAGCGGTTGTTCGAATCTTTCCGCGTCTGGAAGAAACTGCCACTTTATCTCCGTCTTGAATGCCCAATTTTTGTGCATCGGATGTGTTGATTTCAATATAAGATTCATGACAAATTTCATTTAATCCTTCGGTTCTTGCAGTCATAGCACCTGCGTTATAGTGGTAGAGCATACGCCCCGTTGAGAGAAGAATTGGATATTCTTCATCTGGCATTTCGTTTGATTCTTTATAAACAGCAGGATAGAAAGCACCAAGTCCTCTTGAAAACTTACCAATGTGGAGAATTGGAGTGCCTTTATGTTCAGGAGTTGGACATGGCCATTGTAAGGATTCTCCAGCATCCAATCGCTTATGGCTGATTCCACCAAAAGATGGAGTGACATAGGCGATTTCATCCATAACTTGAGCAGCATTTTCATAATGACAAGGATAGCCCATACGAGTCATAACATCGCAAAAGATCTGAATGTCTTCACGAGCTTCACCCATTGGTTCTACTGCTTTTCGCACTCTTTGAACACGACGCTCGGTATTGGTGAAAGTACCTTCTTTTTCCGCATAACTGATACCAGGTAGGACAACATCCGCATAAGAAGCAGTTTCTGTTAAGAACAGTTCTTGAACAACGAGGAAGTCGATGGCCTCTAGGGCTTTCTTTATGTGATTGCTATCTGGATCAGTGACAACTGGATCTTCACCGAAGATATAAAGACCATGGATGTCGCCTTTTAAGATCCCTGGGAATACTTGTGTAGAAGTAAGCCCTACTTTTTTGTTCAGTTCAACACTCCAGATTCTTTGGAATTTATCGATGACTTCTGGGTTAGCCACTTTTTGATAACCTGGGAAGTCCGTAGGCATACAACCCATATCACAAGCACCCTGTACGTTATTCTGTCCTCGAAGAGGATTGACACCACAACCAGATTTTCCGAGTTTTCCAACCATCATAGCTAAGTTGGATAAGCTCATAACGCCTTCTGTACCAGTGGAATGTTCTGTGACACCAAGACAATAAATGATTGGAGCTCTGTCCGCTTTTGCATAGAGGCGAGCTGCTTTTCTTAAGTCATCTGCATCAATATGGCATATTTTAGCTACTTTTTCAGGTGTATACTCTTTCACAAGTTCCTTTACAGCTTCAAATCCTTCTGTTCTTTCGTTGATATAATCCATATCAGCTAAACCTTCTTCTAAGATCACATTCATCATTCCATTTGCAAATGCGACATTAGTTCCTGGTTTTAATTGAAGATGAAGTTCAGCTTGATCCACTAAATCGATTTTTCTAGGATCGGCAACAATGAGTTTTGTTCCTTTTTTCAATGCCTGACGGATTTGAGTTCCGATAACAGGATGGGCTTCTGTTGGGTTAGAACCAACTAAGAGGATGACATCAATATCCGTTGTAATATCGGCAATTGGATTGGTCATAGCACCTGAACCCAGTGTTTTTGCAAGACCAGTAACCGTTGCGGAGTGACAAAGTCTTGCACAGTTATCAACATTATTCGTGCCAAAGGCAGTTCTCATCATTTTCTGGAACACAAAGTTATCTTCATTTGGAGCTCTGGAACAAGAGAATCCAGCGATGGCATCGCTTCCGTATTCTTTTTTGATGGTTTTGAATTTGGATGCAATCAGGTCAAGTGCCTCCTCCCAAGTGGCTTTTGTAAGAACTCCATCTTTTCTAATTAATGGATGGGTTAAGCGATCCCCAGAGCGGATGAATTTGTAAGAACCAAATTTTCCTTTTACACATAATAAATTATGGTTTGCAGGGCCATCGGCTGGTTCTACTCCAACCACTTCGTTATCTTTTACAACGAGATAGAATTGGCATCCTGTTCCGCAATGTGGACAAGTAGTGAGAACTTTATTCACTTCCCATTCACGATATTTTTTGTGATCCTTTGCAGATAATGCCCCTGTTGGACAATGAGATACGCAGTTACCACAGGATTCACAGGCAGTTTCAGACCAAGGAAGATCGTAGATTGTGGATATTTTCGTATCGAAACCGCGATCCTTTACGCTGATCACATCACGACATTGCAAATGTTCACAGACACGAGCACAACGACGGCACATAATGCAAAGTTCTGGATTGTATTCAAAAAATGGGCTAGAAGTATCTTTACCTGGAAGAACACGTTTTCCTGAAAAACTTGTGTATTCCACACCGTATTCTAAACAATAGTCTTGTAATTTGCAGTTACCATTTTGTGTGCAAGAGAAGCAATGTTCCTTATGATTGCTCATTAAAAGATCGAGGATGAAATGTCTTGCTTCTTTTACTTTTTCAGAATGGGTATAAATTTTCATTCCTTCTGCACAATGTTCAGAACAAGCAGTTACAAGACCTTTCTTTCTTCCGCCTTCAACTTCTACTACACACATACGACAGGAACCATCTGGAGCAAGTTCCTTCATGTAACAAAGAGTTGGTATTTCAATTCCTAGAGAAGAAGCGGCTGTTAAGATGGTAGTTTCTTCCGCAACTTCACAAGGAATTCCGTTAATTTCTATATGAATTGACATGTATGAGTTCCTCCTGTTTTCTAATGCTGACAAGCGTTTAATGTACAGCCATGTTTTGAAATAAGAGCTTCAAATTCATGACGTCTGTGTTTTAGACAAGAATTTAAAGCCTTGTTTACAGACTGACCAAGACCGCAAGCGGAGAGAGCAGAAACTTGATTGCTCATTGTTTCTAATCGTTCTACATCCCCTTCTTTTGCACGACCTTCTACAAAGTCTGTGAGTAATTCTAAGATACGAGTGGTTCCAAGACGGCAAGGTGTACATTTTCCGCAAGATTCATGAACAAAGAATTCAAATACTTTTTGAATGTATTCAACAAGACAGACACTCTCATCCATGACAACAATGGCTCCTGAACCGATGGCAAGCCCTTCTTTTAGCATATCCTCATAAGAATAGAGGGTATCTAGTTGTTCTGGAAATGCGATTGGACCGGACTGTCCTCCAATGTGGAAGAATTTTAAAGGTTTTCCAGTGGCACTTCCGCCTCCCAATTGTTCATCCATAATGAGATCTCGTAAAGGCGTTCCAAGACCAACTTCAAAAACACCACGATTCTTGGAATGTCCGCTGATGGAAATTAATTTTGTTCCACCACTTTCTTTTGTTCCATAGTCTAAAAATGTTTCACTGCCTTCGGAGAGAATGACAGGAATACAAGCAAAGGTTTCAACATTATTTACAAGTGTTGGTTTTCCGTAAAGTCCTACTTCGGCAAGATGTGGAGGTTTGATTCTAGGGCGTCCTGTTTTTCCTTCAATGGAGTTTAAAAGAGCAGAGTTTTCTCCGCATACATAAGCCCCACCACCAGAAACGATGGTAATTTCATAGTCAAAACCATCGACACCAAGAATATTTTTTCCTAAATAACCGGCCTTTTTTGCATTTTCAATGGCGGTTTCAAATACCTTTTGAATCGTACGATATTCCCCTCGAATATATATGTAACCTTGTTTTGCGTGAAAGACATAGCCAGCAATTAACATCCCTTCAATGATGCTAAGAGGTGTATGCTCTAATAAAACGCGGTCTTTAAATGTTCCCGGTTCTCCTTCATCTGCATTACAGACAATATATTTTGGTTCCCCTTCAATGTGATAAAGGCTTTTCCATTTGCGTCCAGCTGGATAACCAGCACCACCACGACCTTTCACATTTGCCTTTATAATTTCTTCAATAATCTCTTCCTTTTCCATTGTAAGAGCTTTTTTTATCCCTGAAAAACCACCAAGAGCAACGAACTCAGATACGGAAGTTGGATTCATTTTTCCGATGCGTTTTAACAGGACAGATGGTTGTTTTATCATAATATCCCCACTTTCTGTTTTACTGATCACGTTTACCATTTCTCAAATCGGATAGAAGTTTTTGAATCACTTCTCGATTGAGATTGCCATAAACAGTATCTTTTACTTTGATGACAGGGCCAATGTCGCAGGCACCAACACAAGGAATATAGTGATAGGCGAACATACCGTCCTTGGTTGTTTCACCCATTTTCACTCCCAGTTCTTCTTCTAAAATCTGTACAATTTCCTCAGAGCGAGAAAAATGACAAGGTGTACTATTACAGACTTTCAAAACAAATTGTGCCTTTGGTTTTGTTTTTAACATGGCATAGAATGTGATAATTTCATAGACTCGTGTAGCAGGGAGTCCCACTTCTTTTGCGACCATCTCTGCTGTTTCCTGATCGATGTAGTTTAAGCCGGAAGCATTCTGAAGTTCATGAAGAATCTTCAAAAGATGCTCTGTGTCCCCCCCGTTTTCACGAATGATGGAATATTTTTCTTCTGCCGTAAGTTGGTTTGTTATTTCCATATCGTTCTCCTTTATAAAAGTAATGTCAAGTACCTATAAGAGTAACAAAATTAGATTGATTAGTCAATATAAGTTAAAAAACTAACATAAATATATTAATTTATATTGAATATTAACAGAAAAAATGGGATTTTAATTTGTAATAATGATAAATATATAACAAAATACACAAAAAAGAGAAAAAATTGAAAAGAAAACTGTTAGAGGGTCAATGGGGAATAGAAAGAAAAAGGTTTTATATTGTCGAATTTTTCCATTCATGGTAAGATAAAGTGAAGAGAAAGGAGGAAAAGGTGGAAAAGCCCAAAGAAAAAATCCCAAATAGATGAAATTAGTGAATACAAAAGTGATTAAAATAGGATAGGAGGATAATCATGAAAAGTATTAAAACTAAAATTCGAATTGGAATTCTTGTGACAGTGACGGTATTTGTCCTCATTGTAGGTGGGAGTAGTATTGTATTAAGTAAAAATAGTTCTGATGAACAGTTGGAGCTTTCGATGGAAGCAGTAGCGGATTTAGCATCAGAGGATGTGACACAACAGTTACAAGCCTATGCAAAGGTGTTAGAATCCATTGCAAGTAGAACAGAGATCGTCAATAAAAAAGTTTCCATAAATAAGAAAAATAAAATTGTCAGTTCTCTTGTAGAGAAGTATCGGATGACCAATGGTGCTGTCTTAGATTTGAATGGAAATTCTAAGGCAGATGGAAATAATTATGCCGATCGAGAGTATTTTCAACAAGCGGTATCAGGAATTTCAAGTATATCCAGTCCAGTTACGAGTAAAATTGATGGAAATATGACCGTTGTAGTAGCCGTTCCTATTTGGAAAGATGGAGAAAAAGATACAGAAGTTATCGGTGTATTAAGAGCATGTATTGATAATTTTTTAAATGATATTATGGCTTCTATCCATATTAGTGAGAATAGTGGAGCCTATATGATTGATGCAGATGGATATACCATTGCAGATACAAACACAGAGAATGTTATGACACAAAATATAGAACAAGAAGCTAAGAGTGATTCTACTTTATCAGCCTTAGCAAGTGCTCATGCAGATATGAGAGCTGGAAATAAAGGGTTTAAACACTATACCATTGATGGAATTCAAAAGTCCATTGCCTATACACCTGTTGCGGGAACGAATGGTTGGGGTTTAGGAATTACAGTGCCAGATTCAGATTTTCAAAAGTCAATCAACATTTCTATTTTAGTGATTATAGTACTGGTTGTACTTTCCATTATTATAGCGGTACTTGTTGCTAATTATTTGGCAAAACGAATTGCAACACCAATTATCCAGTCAGCAGAGCGATTAAAACTGTTGGCAATGGGAGATTTGACAACACCAGTGCCAGAAATTGATAGTAAAGATGAAACTGGCGTTTTAATCAATGCAATGCAAGATATTGTGAGCTATTTAAATGATTTAATTGGGGATTTAACGTATATGTTGGATTCTATGGCAGATGGTAATTTTGATGTTTATTCAAAACATGAATTATATATAGGAGATTTAGAAGAGCTTAGAATTGCCATTCATAATATCAATCATCGGTTAAATAGAACGTTGGAAACCATTGATATTTCAGCAAACCAAGTTTCAACAGGTTCTATGCAGGTAGCATCTGGTTCTCAAATATTAGCACAGGGTGCAACAGAACAGGCATCCTCTGTGGAAGAATTAGCAGCCATGATTCAAGAGATTTTAAATGATATTCAACATATCTCTGATAATGCCCAAGAGGCGAGTGAAAAAGCAAATTCTACGAAGGCAGAAATGGATGTGAGCACACAAAAAATGGCAGAACTCACAAAGGCGATGGAAGAGATCAAAGAAAGCTCAGGAGAGATTAAGAAGATTATTAAAACTATCGATGACATCGCATTTCAAACCAATATTCTTGCTTTGAATGCAGCGGTGGAGGCTGCAAGAGCAGGAACCGCTGGAAAAGGATTTGCAGTAGTTGCTGATGAAGTTCGTAATTTGGCTTCAAAGAGCAGTGAGGCATCTAAGAATACAGAGTTGCTTATTGAGCGTTCCATTCAAGCGGTGAATAAAGGTAGTGAGATTACAGAAGAAACTGCCAATTCTTTAATTACTACAAAAGAGGCAACAGAAAAAGCGGTTGTATTGATCAACGAGATTTCAGAATCGGAATCAGCATTGGCTAGTTCTTTAGGACAAGTGACACAGGGAGTGGATCAGATTTCTGCTGTGGTACAAACGACATCAGCAACGGCAGAAGAGAGTGCCGCAACAAGTAAAGAGTTATCTGATCAGGCAGAGGCCTTAAAAGAACTGGTAGGGCAGTTCTCCCTAAAGAAACTGGATCATGTTGAGGAAGGAGCTATCTTTCATACCCAAAAAGAGGATGAGGATGTAAAGCAACCGAGTGTTTCTAAAAAAAGAAGAACAAAAAAGGTAGAGAATATAGCTAAAAGTAAGATAGAATCTGTATCAGAAGAGTGCAATGAACAAGAGGAAGATGGATTCGAAGACTTAAATAAACAATATGAAGCAGGTATGATGCCTATTTCTGACTATTCAGATAAATATTAAAGAAATAAAAATGTAAGCATAGTGTCTGACTTGTTTTCTTTACATAAAATAAATTAGGCGGGAGAGTTATTTTAATAACTTTTCCGCCTAATTTTTTCTATGCTAGGAAAGGAATTCCATAGCATAGAAAAATAAGCCATGTAAGATCAGTGATCCTTACATAGGGTGACTGTCTGTCAACATGAGCAGTTTGATTAGAAGTCGATTTTATTTAAAGCACTTATTAATGCTCGAACAGAGGCGTCAATAATATCGTCATGGATTCCAGCACCCCATATTACAGTGCCATCAGGGGCTTGGATTCCCACATAAGCACAGGCTTTGGCATTGGAACCCGTTTCCAAGGCATGTTCTTCATAGGTGAACACAGTATAATGTTCCATTACTTGACTATGTCGTTCAATGGCGTTGCAAACTGCATTTAAGCGACCATTTCCCCAGCCGTGATAAATTTTAGGGATACCGTGTTTTATAATGGAAACTTCTGCCTCCACTCTGCCATTGTCTAAATGGGTAAAGGTGCTACTTTTTAACTCAATAGGAGAGCATAAATCAATATATCCTGCTTTGAAAGATTCAAAGATCTCTTGTGGAGTCAGTTCCTTATGCTGGTGATCGGAAATATTTTTAATATAGTATCCAACATCTTCACGCATTTTTGCTGGAAGATCAAATCCATATTTATGTTCAAGAATGTAGCCAATACCGCCTTTTCCAGATTGACTGTTAATGCGGATGACATCACCTTCATATACTCTTCCAAGATCATGAGGATCGATTGGCAAGTATGGAACAGTCCAGTCTTCACAATTATGTTCTTCTCTCCATTTCATTCCTTTTGCGATGGCGTCTTGATGAGAGCCGGAAAAAGCTGCAAAGACGAGTTTTCCGGAATAAGGAGAGCGTTCATATACAGTCATTCCACTGACCTTTTCGTAAATAGAAACCAGCTCAGGCATATTGCTAAAGTCCAGTTTTGGATCGACACCATGGGTGTACATATTTAAAGCCAGTGTGACAATATCCACATTTCCTGTTCGTTCACCATTGCCAAATAAAGTGCCTTCCACTCGATCCGCTCCAGCCAAAAGAGCCAGTTCCGTATCAGCTACACCGCACCCACGATCGTTGTGTGGATGAACGGAAAGAATAATATGTTCACGATGGTGCATATGTTTGCTCATGTATTCAATTTGGCTTGCGTATACATGAGGCATGGAATGCTCTACGGTGACTGGAAGGTTGATGATGACCTTCCAATCCTTTGTTGGTTGCCAGATGTCGATGACAGCATTGCAAATCTTTAGTGCGAATTCCATTTCTGTTCCTGTGAAGCTCTCAGGAGAGTATTCAAAATAAATATTATCTCCTGCGTCTTTGGCGAGCTCTTTTAAGAGATGGGCTCCATCTTCTGCAATTTTGACAATTTCTTCTTCGGATTTCTTGAACACTTGTTGTCTTTGGGCAACGGAAGTAGAATTATAAAGATGTACAATCACTTTGGATTTACAGCCCTTTAGTGATTCAAAAGTCTTTTTGATAATATGTTCTCTTGCTTGGGTTAACACTTGGATTGTGACATCTTCTGGAATCAGATCCTGCTCAATCAGTGCACGTAAAAAAGCATATTCTGTTTCAGAAGCAGCGGGAAATCCTACTTCAATTTCTTTGAATCCCACTTTTACAAGATGTTGAAAAAATTCAATTTTTTCTTCTAAACTCATGGGAATAATTAAGGCTTGGTTTCCATCTCGTAAATCGACACTGCACCAAATCGGTGGCTTTTCAATATATTCTTTTTTTACCCAATCCAAACAAGTTTCAGGTGGCATGAAATACATTTTGTGATATTTACTGCAATTTTTCATAATTGAATTTCCTTTCTATGGTTGTGTAAATAAGGGGTGATGATTCTCACCGTCATTTTTTATGAAGTATTTGAAGTTAAAAAATAAGATAAGAGAGTATAGAGAAGCCATAAATAAAAAAAGTCCTTCATCTCTTAGAATATTAACTAGAGACGAAAGACAGAACTTACGCGGTACCACTCTATTTCATACCAGATGGTATGCACTCTATGGATACGGATTGGAAAATCTTATATCCTCCCAAGATAACGGTAGGGTTTCCGGCAATGCCTACTTCGTATTGGATCGTTCAGCACGCTACTCAGAGGCGAGTTCAGAACCATGTCATCGCTGTTTTTCACCACCAACAGCTCTCTGGAGATTCCATTTGTGTTCTTACTATTCCTCATCACAGTATTTTTCTTTTGAAATAATTTATCATAGTAACGTGATAGTGTCAATGGTTGTTTTGGTTTTTATTGAAAAAATATACATTTATTTCCATAATGAAAGAGAAATATTATTTTAAATATATGGAAAAATATAGTAAATATAAGGGGTATCTATCTATTTTGCAAGTTAAAAATGAGAAAAATTAATTTTTCAAAAAAATTTATAAACAATGGTCGAATATGGTATTATTTTTTATTATAACCAATTGATAAAACTCAAAAAAGCGGTTACAAGTTTTTGAATAGAAGAAATTTAAAGTGTGGAAAAAGGAGAATGGAAATGAAAATACTTTATAAAGAAGAGTTACATTGCAAGGCCACTTTAGTTGTTTTGGAAAGCAGATGGTATTTATCTTTTGAAGAACAAGGTCCGGATAAACGATATAAAAAAAGGGCATTTCAAGTACAAGGTGGAGAATGGAAAGAGTATTGTCAGGCACTTTTGAATAATTTTGAGCGATATGAATGTCTAAAGGCACAAGGGAATCAGCGAATGGTACAAGGAGAAAAAAATCAGTGGATTCGGTTTGGGTTTAAGGAGGGCGTTTGTTTGTTTGATCAGAATTATCCAGTGAAAAAGAAGGAGAAGTTACAAGAGATTATTGAGGAGATAGAAAAATCAGCAAAAAAGGCGGAGCATATCATAAAAAAAGCGAGTGAATTAGAGGGTTAAAAAAGTTCCTAGTGGACATACAATAGAAGGTAATGCTACAATAAAAATAAGAACGATAGATGAGATAAATTAAGGAGAAACTATGAGGAATATTAAATTAACAATAGAATATGATGGTGGAAGATACGATGGATGGCAACGACTTGGTAAGGATGAATCTTCCAATACCATAGAACAAAAATTGCTAGAAGTGATTCGGAAAATGACCAATGAAAATGTTGTGTTACACTGTGGTTCTAGAACAGAGGTAGGAGTTCATGCTTATGAACAAGTAGCTAATTTTCAGACTAAAAGTGGAATGCGACCATTGGAAATGAAACATTATTTTAATCGTTATCTTCCAAGAGATATTGCAGTTACCTATGTAGAAGAAGTAGCAGAACGATTCCATGCCACATTAAATGTAAAAAATGTAACCTATGTATATCGTATTGCTGTTGGGGATACGATTCCAGTTTTTGATAGAAAGTATGTGTATTATTGTTTTGGAAAATTAAATCTTGATAAGATGAAAGAAGCCAGTGAACTTTTCATTGGAACTCACGATTTTAAAGGCTTTTCTTCTGTTAAAAAAAGCAAGAAATCCACAGTGAGAACCATGGAAAGCATTGATATTTATAGCGATGGAAATGAAGTTCAGATCACAATGAAGGCCAATGATTTTCTTCATAATATGGCGAGAATTATTGCTGGAGTTTTAATCGAGATTGGAGAAGAAGTGCAAGAGCCTCAAGTGATCAAAGAGATTTTTGAAAGTCAAACTCGGAATGAAGAAATTGAAATGGCAGATGCAAAGGGGTTATTTTTACAAGAGATTGAATATTAGTTAAGAATAGTGTGCAGTAATATCAACTAGATGCTTTATTTGTTGTTCCGTATAATGGTACAGTTACAGAGGATTGACGAAAAAGCACTTCAAAATAAAAAATAGAAATGATATAATAAAAACAATACCTTTTAGTTAGAAATTCTTTTTTATCTTAATTGGTTAACATAGGATGTGATGTGTATTATATGATAATAGGTAATTGCGAAACTCGCTAAGCTCGTTCATAATCTTGAAGTAAAACAAGGAAGAATTCGTGCTTTGCACGAATTTAAGAATAAAATGTGGATAA
>CASDVE010000036.1 GCA_949284175.1 uncultured Eubacteriales bacterium | reverse complement strand
GAAAGAGTACTAGCCAAAAGTTTTCAAGGCTTATGCACCCGGTTGGTAAATAAAATCTTGGCATATAATTTGTGCATGGTATTGAATTACCTTTTTGGAAATAGTTGTGACATTGGAAAAATAAAGCAACTGATTTTTAAAAAAAATGCCGAATCAAATATAGGGACTTTCTGCGCCTTTAAAGGCTGAGAGGTTCACTGTATTTGAACTAGCACAACAAGTTAATTATGTAGGTCGTTCATTATTATCTATAAACACTATATGCTTATTGTGATACAAACCATACCATTGGCATATTGGTTTCAGTATTTATTTGAATATTCATAATAATACCACGTCCTGATTTGGCTGCTTGTTGAATTTGCCAACTATAACCTTGTACACTTACTGAATATAATGTATCTATGACCCCTAAATTTGAAAACAATTTTCCAGGAATTAATGAAAGTAAGCCTGCCATTGTGGATGTTGCACTCACTCTACCAAAATTGTCTATTAGAGCCTGTGTTTCTATAGAATTCATATAAACTTCTGTAAGACCATACCAATGTCTTACAATTTTGCTTTGCCCTCTTACAGCGGCTCTTCCTCTTGAAAGATTCGTAACAGCTTCAAAAGAGTTATTGATATATGCCTTTCTTTCCAATACTAAATTATTCATGGAATTAATTTGTGATTGTACTTTAGCTATTGCTTCTTGAGAAAATCCATTATTTTTTGCTGAAGTCGTATCTAAAGCAATTGTTCCTTGCTCTGTTAGTGTCATATATTGATCCATACCAACAACATCTAATTGAGATTGGGACGATTCAATATAGGAAATGGATAAGTCATTTTGTGGTGTTGCAGCAGAAACTACTAATGATGTTGGGAAACAAACAGCAGTTGCAACAGTTAATGCCACTAATTTTTTCATTGTTCTCTTCATAAAATTCCTCCTTGTAAATGTTAATTTCATAGATATTTCCCTTGTTTCAACAGCTATTGTGCTATGATGACGCTATTTTTCCTAAGTTATAATTTTTTGTAGCTACGTTTTCATTCTACCTTTTTCTCAAACAATTACCATGCACAATCCTTTTCTTTTTTTATACAAATTGTGCATGTCATTTTTCATATCTTTATTATATAATAGGAATAAATATAAAATATAATTTTACGGAGGTATGACTTATGAAATATAATTATCGTGTAATTGCTGTCTGTTTTCTTTTAGCTATTCTTTTTGTTTCTACAATAACAAAACTGGATAATAGAACATATATCAAATCTTCTACTAATGTAATAAATTCAGATCAAGATAATGTAGAAATTGCTTCTGTACCAAACCAAATCTCAAATTTTCTTTTATAGAACAAGCTATATTTTCTTTGTCCATAAGCTAAACTAATCCCATAGGCTTGTAACACATACTGTTTACGAGCCTTTTTCATTTTCTCTTCTTTTTCTTTTGGATAATTATTCTTTTCTAATAACTCGTTTATATTCCACGCAATATCATATAAAAAATGTGGTAAAGCAATCTCCTTCTTCCCTCTTTTGCACTCTGAAATTCCTTTTTTCGCCATTTCAATTGCCTTTTTATGCTTTCCAAGTAATCCATACCACTTACTCATATGACTTAATAGTATCCGATAATAATGTTCATTTCCTCTTGGATACAATTCTTCATAATATTTCTGTAACTCTTCATAAAAAGATAGACTCTTTTCATATTTCCCTTCTTCTCCACATATTCCATAAAGTTTCATAAGAATACTCACTTCATTATGGCTTAATATTTTTTTAATTATCCACTCCTCATAATAGTCTGGAATCGTCAAGTGCAAACTTTGTATTAATTTCTCTTTATATTCCTCTAATGTAATTTTCTTCTTTTCTTTGTCTAAGGTAAGTTGTACCATTTCTATATATTGTCGATTTATAACAGATGTTTGATCAAGTTCTACCTCTAGTTCCCACAATAATTCTTGTGCCTTTTCATACCTTGCATCCGCCAGTGCTATTGCTATGTCCCATCTCTTCTCTAACAATTCAAACTCATCGACATCAAGAGAAACTGTCATACGATTCATATGACTTTCCATCTTGTCCATTAACATATCATAGATCTTTTTTTGTGGCACTTGTTTTCCACATTCAATTCTTGATAAATAATTAGGCATACAGATTCCTTCTGCCAACTCCTCTTGGCTTAGATTCATCGCAATTCTTGTATTCCGAATCACATCACCGATTATATAAATTCCCATAGTTCTTCACCTATTTCCTTTTCCACCACTTCATCTAATTGTATTTCTTCATTATAGAGCGATTCCATAGCATATGCCTCGAAATCTGCCTGTTTTCTCTCTTTTTCACTCCCTAGCTTTCCCTCTTTCATAGCATTTGCTTGTAACTGAAACAACTCTATACCATATAAAAGAGAATCTGTCCATCGTAGAATATCAATTCCTTTCTTACAATAAAAAAGACATCTTTCATATCCCTCTGTCTGATAGCAATGGTTTGCTAAAAAAGAAATAGTGCGAGGATACACTTTTACTAACAACTCTTTATCTGTTACAAATTTAAGTAAGGCTCGTTCTAATTTCTTTGCCTCTTCCTGACTTTGTTTTGTATTCCCTAATAAGTATTCTAATTCTAATCTTTGTTGATGCAATTGAATTTCTGTCATCGTCATTGGAAGTTCCCAAATAGTTTCATTTCGCCTTAAATTCCTCTTCGTACAATTAAGTGCCATTTCTACCTCATCATAGGATATTTTATATCCTTTTTTGTTAAAAAAAATTTCTGCCCTCCACTGATGAATTTTTTGTTGTTTTAAATTTTCACTTTCTTTACAATCCCTTTCATAGGAAACTATTTTTTCTTCTGCTTCTTTATATCGCCCTTCTTCTATGAAACATTCTATCATTTCTTCATATTCTATCTGTATATAATCTTTCTCTTGCAATAAAATTTCTAGATTTTCTGTACTTTTTCCAAGTCTTTGTAAAATTCCTCTCAGTAATAAAATATCAACTTTCTTTTCTCCTTCGATTATCTTTTCAAAAGAATATTTACTACACAAACCATCATAAATATTATATTGTTGTTCTATTGTTTTGGGACATAGTTTTCTTAATAGTATTGAATTTTTCATATAACCACTCGTTTCTTTTCCGAATTTATTTTTTATCAAAACTAACTTTATATATAATAATTTGAATGCAATATTATATAATAATTTGAATACAATTATATAATATTGCATTATATTTTGTATATGTAAAAAACATACAATTTTATAACTATATTTTTCTTTACTATTGTTTATATATACCTAAATCACCTATATAACATATATCATAATATTTTACACCACAAATTACTTAATATATTCTTATTTTCAACAAAATAAATAAGTTGTCAGTTACGAAAAAATGAGTTAAAAACGAAATGCTTTCATTCTACAATATTGCCAACATACGCTGCAGATTTCACTCCTTCTGCTATCACATCACCAACACCATTTAAAATGCTTAACTGGGTTGCTTTCGTATTTTCATTGTAGTTCAATACCTGTGCCTTTTTTTATAAAAAACGCAATTTCCTATAACATAAAAAAGACCCTCTGGATTTCTCCAAAGAGCCTCTTTTTTATCTTATATTCTATTCTACTGATATCACATAATAGTAGATTGGCTGTCCACCATATTGCAATTCTACATCACAATCTGGATAACGTTCTTCTACTTGTTTTGCCAATGCACTTGCCTCTTCTTCTTTTACTTCTTCTCCATAATATAAGCAAATGATCTCGGATTCTTCATCAACAATGGCTTCTAATAACTCAAAAACTGTTTGGTCAATTTCTTTTCCAACTGCTTTGATGCCATCATCTGCAATCCCCATAATGTCGCCAACGTGAATTTCTTTTCCATCCACACTGGTATCACGTACCGCATATGTCACTTGACCTGTTTTCACAAGGGAAAGGCTCTCTTGCATCGCTTCTTCATTTGCCTTTACAGAATCTTCTGGCACAAAACTTATGAGTGCTGAAATTCCTTGTGGTATTGTTTTTGTAGGAAGAACAATAATTTCTTTATCTTCCACAAGATCTCTTGCCTGTTCTGCTGCAAGAATAATATTTTTATTGTTTGGTAAAATAAAGATATGATCTGCATTTACCTTATCAATTGCATTCAACATGTCTTCTGTGCTTGGGTTCATGGTCTGACCACCTTCAATAATATAGTCTACACCAAGACCTTTAAAAATCTCATTAATACCATCTCCAATGGATACCGTAATGAATCCCATATCTTTATGAGGCTTTTGAGATTCTGCTTGTTCTCTTGCAATACGCTCTGCATCTTTGATCAGTTTTTCTTCATGCTCTTCTCGCATATTGTCAACTTTCATACGAGTTAAAGAACCATAAGTAAGACCTTTTTCAAATGCAAGCCCTGGATGATTTGTATGCACGTGAACTTTCACAATCTCATCATCAGATACAACAACAATGGAATCTCCAATGGATGTTAAATAGTCTTTAAATTCACGCTCTGTATCCTCATTAAATTCCTTTTCAAGCATGACAATAAATTCGGTACAATATCCAAATGTAATATTTGCTGGAATATCATTTGCCTTATCCATTGCTGGGCGTTTCACCGCTTTTTCCACCGGTTTTATTTCATAATCAGGTTCTTTATCAATCATGGCATCAAAAGCACCTTTTAAGACTTCTAATAGCCCTTGTCCACCGGAATCCACAACACCTGCTTCTTTTAAAACAGGAAGCATTTCTGGTGTCTGGCTCAATGTATATTCTGCATGTTCCAATACAACGGCTCCAAATTCTACAAAATCTGTGATGTGTTTTGCAATCTCTTGTGCCTTAACCGCTGTTTCTTTTGCAACAGTGAGAATTGTTCCTTCTTTTGGTTTCATAACTGCTTTATACGCTGTTTCAACAGCTTTTTCAAATCCTAAAGCAACTGCCTTTGTATCCAATGTTTCATATTTTACAATTTCTTTTGTAAAACCGCGGAATAATTGAGAAAGAATAACGCCTGAGTTTCCTCTAGCACCTCTTAATGAACCGCTGGAAATAGCCTTTGCTAATTCTTTCATATCTGGTTCATCAAGAGCACTTACTTCCTTTGCTGCTGCCATAATCGTCATCGACATATTCGTACCGGTATCACCATCAGGCACTGGAAATACATTCAGTTCATTAATGTATTCTTTCTTCGCCTCAATCCGGTATGCTCCACCTAAAAACATTTTTTTGAGCATACTCGCATCTAATGTATGAATTATCACTGTAATTTCCTCCTTGATGTTCATTAGTCCAAAATACGGACACCTTCCACAAAAATATTAATCCGATCGACTTTCATACCTGTGAACTCTTCCACTTTATATTGGACAGTTGACATCAGATTCTCTGTCACTGCTGAAATACTCACACCATATGCCACAATAATATGAAAATCAATAGTAAGACGATTTTCCTCAACGACCACATTGACACCTTTTGTAATGCTGTCACCTTTTAACAGTTTTACAAAACCATCTTTCATATTGACCGCTGCCATACCTACAATTCCAAAGCATTCCACAGCGGAAAGACCAGCATATTTGGCAATGACTTCGTTTTCTATAATGATATTACCATTCTTTGTATTCATATGACCTTTCATCGTCCACTTACCTCCATTCTGATATTCTTTAACTCCCAATTAACCCATGTTTTTAAAATACGAAAAAAATCCACATTTCAAATCAAATTGAGAACATAATGTCTTTAAACCTTGTCACCATATCTTCGTGTAAACACGCCTTCCGGTTCCTTATATTTATGTGTATCAGGTATATTATACCCTTTTTTCCTGTAAATTGAAACAATTTTTTTCTATGAATTAAAACCTTTTACAAATTTCTTATTTTTTTGCTTGCATAATGGAATGAAATCTGATAGAATCTTATATGTTGTAAGTCTACGGACTCAGTACAAGTAAGGAGGTGCGGACAAATGGCTAAATGTGAAATTTGTGGAAAAGGCGCTCATTTTGGTAACGCTGTGAGCCACTCTCATAGAAGATCTAACAAAATGTGGAAATCTAACGTTAAATCAGTTAAATGTATCATCAATGGTACAGCTAAGAAGATGTATGTATGTACTTCTTGCTTAAGATCTAACAAAGTTGAACGTGCTTAATTAATGAACGAAAGCCACCTAGAATATCTAGATGGCTTTTTTATTTACGTAAAGACAACAAACCATGCAAGAGCTCACATTCGCAAAGCGTGCTTCTCATCGTTTAGGCTAGTTTCTTATCATTTCTATTTCTATTCATAAAAATTACGAGTAATCAAGAACATCGGAAAAATAACATATAAGAAGCAATAAGCAAACAAGTTGTTAGAAGGAATTTTGCCAGACTGCTAGTCATTAGACAAGCTAACAACATACCAAACCCTGTAAAAAACATTGCAAAACCAATTACTTTTTTCATAAACAAGTCTGATCTTCCTTTTTCTGCTTATTCTATCTATATGCCATTTTCCATAAAAGTTTCCTAAAATTATATTTCTTCTTTCTTTACATCAGCAGAATCTGTTTTTTCATCAGCGAATAACGTTTCTTCTGTTATATCATCTTCTTTTTTTCCTGAAAAGAATCCACTCACTTTATCAACCACATCCGGCACCATATCGAGCACTTTTGTAATAGTTTCTTGATTTCGGATGTTCACCAATTTGGTCTGTCCATTTTGAATTACCAAAACAGCACTAGGTGTGATCTTACCACCTAAACCTCCACCACCGTTATTTTTCTTTCCATTATCGTTGGAAAACGCTCCAGCACCGACCCCGAAAGACACATCGACTAACGGAAGAATGATGGTATCTCCTACTTTCTGTGGTTCTCCCACCACAGTCTTTGTTGTAATAAAGTTATCCATTCCTTTGAATAACGCACCAACCGCTGAACTAAAATCATTATTATTTGCCATAAGTGACTCCTCCTATTTAAACTTTGTCATTGCTTTTTTTATCACATATCGCACATCTTTATTAATAACTGCGTGCAATACTAAATATACATAATATCCAATTTGAATTTTGCCTTTTCCTTCCACACGAAACTGAAATGTGGTTTCGTCAAATACTGGACAAAGTTGCAACTTATCTTTATAGATCGGCATTCCCATAGATAGAATGCCCAAAATCTGCCCCGTTAATGCAGGATCGCTCGTTCCAAAGGTGACAACACCACGAAACTTTCTTGGCAACGTGTGTAAAATAAATTTTTTTGCCAGATTCTTTCCCAATCGCAAAGCATTTTGTGTCGCCTCTTCTTTATAAAAATCTCGATATTCTTTGATTTTTTTCTTAATGTCCTCTATTCGTCTTCCGTATCGTTTTATTTTCTTTGGAATGGAACGAAAAAATCTTTTTATATTTCGTATCGTTTTTTTTATCTTTTTCACAAAGGATTTCACCTTGCTTCCAAAGGAATTTCTCTTCTTAGATTCTGGCTTGTCCTCTATCCTAACAGGAAAAACTTCCTCTTCTTCCTGATTATTTTCTTTTGTATCCATCACAGTTTCCACTGGTTCTTCCCGATTTACATCCTCTTTCTTAGGCTTTTCTTCCTGTTTCCTTCCACTGGTATTCTCTTTCTTGGAAGGAGGGGATAAATGTCCAATGGTTTCTGGAACCTCTTTCTTTTTATGAACCTTCTGACGTTGATGAGAAGATTTTTTTCGTTTTGGAAAAATCGTAATTCCAAATATTTTTACTGTATATAAAAACTTATTATCTTCATATCTCATTTGAAGCGATATCATATGACTGAGCCATGTAATACCAGCTTCTCCCTCAAACTCTTGATCATATTCTGCAAAAAATCGATATCGAATTGGAGAGAATAAAATAATCAAAACAAGGAATAAAAGTAATAAAATGAGAACAAGTAATAAAATCCCAATGACTTTCAACAATAATAATAGTATATGAATCATGGTGCTCCCCCTTATTGTAATCCAAGATATTCCGCTATCTGAAATCCACCTGTTTTTTGATACACTTCTCCGATAATCCCTTGTACTAATAAAAATGCTTCCTGTCGATCTTTTGCAATACCAATAACAATAGGATTTTGACTTTTCATCCAAGTTTGCTGTAATTCGTAATAAGGATAAATCTCAAGCAGTCCATGAGAACCTAAAGGCAAGGTCACGCAAAATAAGCGTAATATGACCTTGCCTTTTTTCATCTTACGAATGACTTTATCCTTATTCTGTTGTAAACAATCTCCAATGTATGGATTCTCGTATAAAATCATTGCGTAACTCCTAGGTTCTAAATTATATACTATTCAACAACAACTGCTTTCATTACGTTTGTTACGCCAGCTTTTCCAATTGGAACTCCTGCTGTAACAACAACAGTATCCCCTTCTTTTACAAATTCTGTTGTTTTTGCTGTTTCCACTGCAAAATCCATCATTTCATCAACAGCAAATGTTTCTTTTTGTTTCATTGGAGTGACACCCCAGTATAACTGCATTTTACGAAGAGTATATTCTGATGGTGTTAAACCAATAATTCTAGCTTCTGGACGATATTTAGATACGATTCTTGCAGAGAAACCAGACATGGTTGGTGTTAAAATTGCAGTTGCATTTAAGTTTGTAGCTGTTGTTACTGCTGAATAAGCAACAGCACTAGAAATGTTTCTTCTTACATATCTTTGACGATATTCAGCCATTTCATGAGTCACTGTATATTTTTCTGTTTCTTCAGCAATTTCACGCATTGTAGTTACTGCTTCCACTGGATATTTACCCATTGCAGTTTCACCAGATAACATGATTGCATCTGTTCCATCATAAATAGCATTCGCTACGTCTGTTGCTTCCGCTCTTGTAGGACGTGGATTGCGAATCATAGAATCAAGCATCTGAGTTGCTGTGATAACTGGCTTGTACACTTTGTTACATCTTTTGATTAAATCTTTTTGAATATGTGGAATCTTAGAAGTTTCAACTTCAACACCTAAGTCACCTCTGGCAACCATAATACCATCTGCCTCATCGAGGATTTCATCAAAGTTGTTGATACCTTCGCTATTTTCGATTTTCGCAATAATTGCAACATGTTCTCCGCCATATTCTTTTAAAATATCACGAATTTCTCTAATTGCATCAGCATTTCTTACAAAAGATGCTGCAATAAAGTCAATTCCATTTTCAATACCAAAAATAATGTCACTTCTATCTTTTTCTGTAATAGCTGGAAGTTTAATGCTTACATTAGGAACATTTACACCTTTTTTGTTTCCTAAAAGACCACCATTTAATACAGTACAAACGATTTCTGTATCTGTGAGTTCATCCACTCTTAATCCAATTAAACCATCATCAATTAAAACACGATCACCAACTGTTAAATCCTTAGGAAGATCTTTATAAGTTACAGAAGTGATTGTTGTATCTCCTTCCACTTCTCTTGTTGTCAGAGTAAATTTCTGTCCATCTTCAAGTGTCACTTTACCCTCTTTAAGAACACCTGTACGAATTTCTGGTCCCTGAGTATCTAAGAGAATTGCAATTGGAAGTCCTGTCTGTTCACGTACCCAACGAACGTTTTTAATACGCTCTAAATGTTCTTGATGGTCACCATGTGAGAAGTTCAATCTCGCAATATCCATACCGTTTTTTACAAGTTCTAAAAGTAAGTTACGGTCATCAGTATTTGGTCCCATTGTACAAATAATTTTTGTTTTCTTCATCGTCTGAACTCTCCTTAGTTATTTCTTTATATGTGTATGTGTAAATAAATGATCCTGACAATATTCATAATCGCCATCACATTTAGAACAATACCGAAACTCTAAATTTGGATCATCAAGCTCCGTTCTGCCACACACCGCACAATGATGTCTTGGCTCTCCTGCTCTAGTCGTCGCTTGTTGAACCGCCTTTTGATAGTATTTTTTTCTCCTAACTTGCGTTGGAGAAACCCTTTTGTAATTTCTTGTAGCGAAGAAAAACAATAAAAAGTTCAACATCGCAACAACAATTGCTATCTTTGTTCCCAGATCACCTCTTAAAAATGCCATGCCTAAATATACAGCATCCAGCACCCCAAGCCATTTGACTTTGACTGGTAAAATAAACATAAAGTATACGACCATATTAGGAAAACTCGCTGCAAAAGCGAGGAACAAAGACATATTCAAATAATACGTATTCATGAAAATCATAGAATTGCTTGTAATGGCATAAAGGATAAAACTTCCAATAATCGTTCCAATCACGCCTGTAAAATAATAGACATTAAAGCGGAACGAACCCCATACATGCTCCAATGATTGACATATGCTATAATAAAATAATAATACAAAAATAATAAAAATTGGGTCAGCATTTGGTGGCATAATTAGAAATGTCAAAATACGCCACGGTTCTCCATGTAATACCAAGTACGGATTCAACTCCAAGTAATAGGACATATAGGGATTTACTAACTGCAAAACAAACCCTATTCCATAGAGTACCACAATATACATCGGTAAATTATGAATTGCAAAACGTCCATATTTTCTTTCAAGTTTATTTAAAAACTTTTCCAAAGGGTTCATAAATTTATTGTTATCCTTTCTTGTTATCGTTACTTAAATAGGTTTTTACGCTGTAACCAAATCGCTCCAATGACTGTAACAACAACACTAAAAATTACTATTTTCCAAAATCCAGTCGGATCATTTTCATAGGGAATTCCACCTACATTCATTCCCCAAAACGCACCAATAACGTTTGGTATTGACATAACAATGGTTACAATCGCTAAAAATTTCATAACAATATTCAAATTATTGGAAATGATGGAGGCATAAGCGTCCGTCGTTCCATTCAAAATCCCACTATAAAGTTGTGACATTTCAATCGCCTGTTTATTTTCGATAATAACATCTTCCAACAGATCTTCATCTTCTGGATACTGTTTAATTCGTTCAATTTTTAACATTTTTTCCAATACAACTTCGTTTGCACGCAAAGATGTAGAAAAATAGAGCAAACTCTTTTGCAACTCAAGCAACTCAATCAACTCACTATTTTTTGTTGCAATGTGAAGTTTTTTCTCCACTTCATCGCTCTTTTTATCAATATTCCTCAGATACTGCAAATACATACTCGCATTTTTATACAAAATCTGAAGGATAAATCTTGTTTTCTTAAATGTCCAAAAATTACGGACACGTCCGTCCATAAATACTTCAAGAATTGGTGTTTCAATTAAACAAACAGTAAAGATCAATTTATCTGTTAAAATAATCCCACAAGGAATGGTAATAAAGTAGTCTTTTCCTTTACGCTCTTCCACAATAGGAATATCCACGATAATCAAAGTGTACTCTTCTTCCACTTCAATACGAGAACGCTCTTCTTCATCAAGGGGAGCTCTTAAATGATCAATATCAATATGAAATCGATTGGAAATATCCAAAAGTTCGGTAGCTGATGGTGCAGATAAAGCCACCCAACATCCGTCATATATCTCATTAATTTGATGAATAGAATCATCAATTGTTCGAAAAACCCTTATCATGAGTGGACTCCCTTTCTCTATTCTCTTTTGTTGGCAACGGAATTTCTCCCGTTGCCACTATTTAGATTATATGAAACTTTATTTTCTTTGTCAAACTCCAAATGAAAAGATTTTTATTTTTTATTTGGAAGAATTAAAATTGTCCCTGCCGGTAAAGTAATCTGTCTTACACCACGATTTAACTTTGCTAGTTCTTCAAAAGTTACTCCTGTTTCCTTTAGAATATCCAACAGGCTTTGCTGTGATTTTACCACATATGGATGTACATTTTCAATAGGCATGGATGTTTTCAGCGGAAGACACATTTCATCCCCCGGTTTTAGGTTGAAAACATTCAAATAGGGATTATTTTGCATAATTGTTTCCATATTTATCCTATACTTTTTGGCAATTTTATACATGGTATCTCCTGGCTGTACAACATAAATTGTACCTTTACACTGAATTGATTTCGTTTCGTTCATGGAAAAACCTCGTTTTTTTACTATTGTATTCAAAATATCTATTTTAGGTGCAAATTTTTCTTTAGTTGTAAACTGCCGTTTTTTTTTGTATAATAAAGTCGATTCTATATACTTCTTTTTAATAGGTAGAAACAAACCATTTTTGCTTGCAAAAAGAAGGCGTAGACGAAAAAGAAAGGAGTTACCGATTTATGGAATCAAGTAATCACTACACGCTTGGCGTGGACATTGGTTCTACCACTGTCAAAGTCGCCATTTTAAATGAAGCACATGAATTTCTTTTTGCTGATTATAAACGGCATTTTGCAAATATCCAAGAGACACTTGCAGACTTATTACATAAAGCAATCAAAGAGCTTGGAGATATTAAAGTTTCTCCTGTTATTACAGGTTCTGGCGGTCTTTCTCTTGCAAATTTCTTGCAGATTCCATTTTGTCAAGAAGTTGTTTGTGTAGCAACTGCTTTAAAGGATGTTGCCCCTCAAACTGATGTTGCCATCGAGCTCGGTGGAGAAGATGCAAAAATTATTTATTTTACAAATGGAATTGAACAGCGCATGAATGGTGTCTGTGCTGGCGGTACAGGCTCTTTTATTGATCAAATGGCATCTTTACTTCAAACAGATGCAACTGGTCTTAACGAATACGCAAAAAATTATGATACCATTTACCCAATTGCTGCTCGTTGTGGTGTATTTGCTAAAACCGATATTCAACCTTTAATTAATGAAGGTGCTTCCAAAGAAAACCTTGCGGTATCCATTTTCCAAGCCGTTGTTAACCAAACAATCAGCGGTCTTGCTTGTGGAAAACCAATCCGAGGAAATGTGGCATTTTTAGGAGGTCCACTTCATTTCTTACCAGAATTAAAAAATGCTTTTATCCGAACACTCAATCTTACCGAAGAACAGACCATCGATCCTGCAAATTCTCACTTATTTGCAGCCATGGGAGCTGCTTTAAACAGCGAAGAAAATGTTCTTTTACCATTGAGCGAATTATATCATAGATTCGACAATAAGATTGAAATTGCTCCTGAAGTGCAACGATTACAACCTTTATTCAAAGACGAAGAAGACTATCAGGCATTTCTTGACAAACATAACCGTTTTGCCATCGCTCGAGGAGAAATTTCAGAATGCCATGGAAACTGCTATCTTGGAGTGGATGCTGGTTCTACAACAACGAAAATTGCTCTTATTGATGATGATGGCAAATTGCTTTATAGCTTTTATGGTAGCAATCAAGGAAATCCACTGAATACAACCATTCAAGCGATCCAAGAGATCTATCAACAACTTCCAAGCGATGCCAAAATTTGTGCTTCCTGTTCCACAGGATATGGAGAAGCCCTTATAAAATCAGCACTTATGCTTGATTTTGGCGAAGTGGAAACCATCGCTCATTATTACGCCGCTGCCTTTTTTGAACCAGAGGTTGACTGCATCCTAGACATTGGTGGTCAAGATATGAAGTGTATTAAAATCAAAGATGGCGTTGTTGATAATGTTATGTTAAACGAAGCCTGCTCATCGGGTTGCGGTTCTTTTATTGAAACCTTTGCAAAATCTTTGAATTATAGCATTGAAGAGTTTGCAAAACTAGCTCTTTTTGCCAAAAATCCAATCGATCTTGGTTCTCGCTGTACAGTCTTTATGAATTCAAAAGTAAAACAAGCCCAAAAAGAGGGAGCATCCGTTGGTGACATCTCCGCTGGTCTTGCCTACTCCGTTATCAAGAACGCTCTTTTAAAAGTTATTAAATTGACCGATCCAAAAGAGCTTGGTACTAAGATTGTAGTACAAGGCGGTACCTTCTACAATGATGCCGTTTTAAGAAGTTTTGAACGAATTTCAGAATGCAAAGCCGTACGCCCTGATATTGCAGGAATCATGGGTGCGTTTGGTTCTGCTTTAATCGCAAGAGAACGCTTTGACTCAGAAAAACCAACGACTATGCTCTCCATTGAGGAAATCAATAGCCTTACTTATGATACAAGCATGACAAGATGCAATCGCTGTACAAATCACTGTTTGCTCACCATCAATAAGTTCAATGGCAATCGCAGGTTCATCACTGGAAATCGCTGTGAACGAGGAATTGGAAAAGAAAAAACAACTGGTGAAATTCCAAACCTTTTCGCTTACAAATTAAAACGAATTTTTGATTATGAACCATTATCAGAAGAAAAGGCAACTCGTGGTACAATTGGAATCCCTCGTGTTCTCAATATGTATGAGAACTATCCGTTTTGGTTCACATTTTTCACAAAATTAGGATTCCGTGTCATTCTTTCTCCAGAATCGACCCATAAAATTTATGAAATGGGGATTGAATCCATCCCAAGTGAATCCGAATGTTATCCTGCTAAAATTTCTCATGGTCATGTGGTTTGGCTTATCAAACAAGGAATTAAAGACATTTTTTATCCTTGTGTGCCTTACGAGCAAAATGAAATTAAGGATGCTAACAACCATTATAATTGTCCAATTGTAACATCCTATGCAGAAAATATCAAAAACAATATGGAAGAAATTAAGACTTATCATGTCAATTTCATGAATCCATTTATTGCTCTTGATAATAAAAAGGCACTTTCTGAACAGCTCTTTTCTTGCCTATCTGACCGCTATCACATTCCAAAGGCGGAAGTTGTAAAAGCTCTTAATTCTGCTTATGAAGAAGCAACCTGTGTCAGAAATGATGTCAAAAAGAAAGGAGAAGAAACCATCCAATGGTTAGAAACCAATCATAAACATGGTATCGTGCTTTGTGGGCGACCATATCATGTAGATCCTGAAATTAATCATGGTATTCCAGAGCTTATCACTTCTTATGGTCTGGCGGTGCTGACAGAAGACTCCATCTCTCATTTAGCACCAGTGGAACGCCCATTAATTGTACAGGATCAATGGATGTATCATTCTCGCCTTTATGCTGCCGCAAACTATGCAAAGACAAACAAACGTTTAGAAGTAATTCAGCTCAATTCCTTTGGATGTGGTCTTGATGCTGTAACAACCGATGCTGTATCCGATATTTTAACCCAATCTGGACGAATTTATACCGTCTTAAAGATCGATGAAGTGAGCAACTTAGGTGCTGCCAAAATCCGGATTCGTTCTTTAATTAGTGCAGTCAAAGTGAGAAGAACTCATCATGTGGAACCAAAGATTACATCTGCCGCTTTTGAACGAGTGGAATTTACAAAGGAAATGTCAAAAGATTATACTTTGCTCTGTCCACAGATGTCCCCTATCCATTTTGATTTACTCCTTCCTGCTCTTCGCTCCTGTGGATTGAATTTAGAGATTCTTCCAGATCCAGATAAATCCGCAGTGGATACTGGTCTTAAATTCGTAAATAATGACGCTTGCTATCCATCTTTAATTGTAGTTGGTCAGCTTATGGAAGCCTTAAAATCAGGAAAATATGATGTGAATAAAATTGGTCTTGTAATTTCACAAACTGGTGGCGGTTGTCGTGCAACCAACTATATTGGATTCATTCGTCGTGCACTTAGAAAAGCGGGACTTCCTCAGATACCAGTTGTTTCCATCAGCGTACAAGGAATCGAAAAGAACTCCGGTTTCCACTTTACAATTCCTATGATACATAAAGCAGTGCAAGCCTTAATTTATGGTGATTTATTTATGCGTGTTCTCTATCGCACCAGACCATATGAAAAAGTAAAAGGTTCTGCCAATGCCCTTCATCAAAAATGGTTGAAAATCTGCCAAACTTCTATCGTAAAAGGTGGATTTAATGAATTCCAAAGAAATATCAAATCCATCATTCAAGATTTTGATAATTTACCAATCGTTGAGATGGAAAAACCAAAGGTCGGTATTGTGGGAGAAATCCTTGTAAAATTCCTTCCTGCTGCCAATAACCATCTTGTGGATTTATTGGAGGAAGAAGGAGCAGAAGCAGTTGTTCCGGATTTACTTGATTTCTTTATGTATAGTTTCTACAACAGTAACTTTAAACATAAACACTTAGGAAAATCAGCTTCTAGTGCCATTATGAGCAATACTGGAATCTGGCTTCTTGAACAATATCGAAAGACACTTAGAAAATCTCTTGAAAAGAGCCGTCGTTTTGAACCACCAGTCCCAATTAAAACAATTGCCAACTATGCAGAAGGCATTGTATCTCTTGGAAACCAAACAGGTGAAGGTTGGTTCTTAACAGGTGAAATGCTAGAACTCATTCACAGTGGTACTACAAATATTGTTTGTACACAGCCATTTGGCTGTCTTCCAAACCATGTCGTTGGAAAAGGTGTTATCAAACAACTTCGTGCAGAACATCCAGAGGCAAATATTGTTCCAATTGATTATGATCCAGGTGCTTCCGAGGTCAATCAAATCAATCGTATCAAATTAATGCTTTCTACGGCACGTATGAATATGAAAAACAAAGAACGATGAGAAGCACACTTTGCGAACTTCTCACGTTCGTGGGCGGCATCAACATGATACATGTTCGCGGGCAGTCGTCATAAACGTATGCAAGCATAGTTTCTGACTCGTCGCCTTCGCGTAAAATAGAAATGCAAGCATTTCCGCTTGACTTATGCCTTCCACGCAAATAAAAAGGCAAAAAGGCTTACCATCCATACAGGATCGTAAGCCTTTTTTATACAATGTATCTTGCACACTTTGTTCTGATTCTATTTTCATTTGGAAAGCAGACGAACACTCACACCTTTTTCATCCAAATATTGTTTTAAATCTTTTATCTCCAATTCTTTAAAATGAAATAATGAGGCTGCCAATCCTGCATCCGCTCCTCCTTTTGTTAACACATCATAAAAATGCTCTTTTGTTCCTGCACCTCCAGATGCGATCACAGGAACAGGCACTTCTCTTGCAATTTGGCTTGTCAATTCTAGATCATAACCAGCCTTTGTTCCATCGCAATCCATACTGGTAAGCAAAATCTCACCTGCTCCAAGTTCACACGCTTTCTTTGCCCATTCCACAGCATCCCATCCTACGTCCACTCTTCCACCATTTTTATACACATTCCATCCTGTGCCATCCTCTCTTTTCCTCGCATCAATGGCTACAACAACACATTGGCTTCCAAACTTCTCCGCAGCTCGACTGATGAGCTCGGGTTGTTCAATGGCAGAAGAATTAATAGATATCTTATCAGCCCCTTCTCTTAAGATAGCTTTAAAGTCATCCACTGTCCGGATTCCTCCTCCAACTGTAAACGGAATAAAAATACTCTCAGCAACTTTTCGCACCATGTCAAGTTTAATTTCTCTTGCATCAGAAGAAGCTGTAATATCAAGAAATACTAACTCATCTGCCCCAGCTTTATCATAGGCTTTTGCCACTTCCACTGGATCTCCTGCATCAATCAAATTTACAAAGTTAACCCCTTTTACCACTCGACCATTTTTCACATCAAGACATGGAATAATTCTTTTCGTATACATCAGCATTTCCCTCCCACTTCTAAAAAGTTTTTAAGAATTGTAAGTCCAATTTCTCCACTTTTTTCGGGATGGAATTGGCATCCAAACAAATTCTCTCTCTCCACTGACACATGGAGGGTAGTGCCATACTCAGCAACCGCTGACACATCTAACTCCCTTTTTGCCTCTAAATAATAAGAATGTACAAAGTATACATAAGGATGTTCTGGCAAGCCTTGAAACAGAGTGGCTTTATTTCTTAGTTCCAAAGAATTCCATCCCATATGAGGAATTTTTATCCCATCCACTTTAGGAATTTTTATAATCTTTCCTGTGAGTAAAGAAAGCCCTTGTACGCCTTCTGATTCCTCACTTGATTCAAATAATAACTGCATTCCAAGACAGATTCCAAGAAATGGAATGCCCTTTTTTACCACTTCTTTAATGGTATCCACCAAACCATAGTGTTGTAAATTATCCATGGCTTGTCCAAAAGCACCAACACCCGGTAGAATAATGTGATCGCTTTTTAATAATACTTCTCGATCTCTTGTGACACAAACTTCTGCCCCAAGATATTCTAATGCCTTTTGTACACTTTTTAAATTACCAGCATCATAGTCAATAATTGCTACCATTTTCCTTCCCCTTCCTTCACTTTTTAGCAGTTTTTTCCTTCATTTTTATCATCAAGTTCTTGTTCCATGAGAAAATCAATGGCGGACATAGGAACTGATACCGCCCTTTCTTTTAGCTCTTCTCCTATTTGTGATAATTTGCTATGGACACGAATCAACTTCGCCTTTTGATTCAAATACACAAGCCTTTCAAATGGCCAGTGAAAAAGATTTGGCTGTTCAAACCCTTCTCCCAGTTCCAACACAAGAAATCGTTTATTCAATGTCCCTTGTAACCATTTTGTATATTTGCCCCATTGTAATAAATAGCCTTCTTCCACATAATGGGCTGCTGTATCTTTTGTTCTTATATTAAACTCCAACGGTGCTTTACAAAGTCCGCATCCAATTTTACTTGTTTCACCAGTTTCTTCAAATTCTTTTAGCTTTGCAAACATCAATTCCTTGGCTGGATAAAGATTTTTCTCACATCCTTTTGAGCATTGGAAATATCTTCTTGTCCCACATGGAGCTACAATTTTAGTTTCATCCAATGTTGAACTATATATGAGATCGTCTGTATTGCTAGTTATAATAAAAAAGTTTTTCCCAGCTAATATTTTTTCCAATCTATCATAGATAGTAGGAATTTTTTGTGTCACAATATAATAGAAATAATATAAATCTTTTATATATGTAAATTCCTCCTCATTGGCGTGTGCACAAATTTCCTCATATTTTGTCATCCCAAGTTTTTGATAAAATTGTGCAATTTCTTTTGCCTGATATGGAATCAAATTCTTTGCTTGCAGTTCTGCACCAATGCCAACTACAACCATATCCGCATTCTCTATCTCTTTTTTTAAAGAAATCATTGTCACTATGATTCATCCTTTCTTCTTGTCATCTTGTATTATAAATCTTATCATCAAAAACCGCATTTTTGCAAGATTTTATCTAAAAATTTCATTTTTTTATTTCATCTCTAAAAAGCAGTGTTGATTTTTGGATAAATTTGGTATATAGTAAGAGAGAAATATGGAAGTATATAGAAATGGAGGGATTATTATGAAATCTAATATCTATGTTGAATACCAAGGTTCTAAAAAAGAACAAAAAGATTTTATTGCAAAAACAAAAGAAATTTGGGTGAGCATGGGAAATAAAATTAAAGATATCAATACTCTTGACCTCTATGTAAAGCCAGAAGAACTGACCGTATATTATGTGATAAACGGGGATACAAAAGGGAGTTTTCCTTTTGAAGATTAAACAACGTTTTATGAAAAAAGAGCAGTTTTCCCCTTGAAAAATTGCTCTTTTTTCATCCTTGCTCTTTTATATGACAACGTTCACTTTAACTATTTGCATCTTTTTTCGATAGATCGTTTGGCAGATTCGTCTGGTCTTCTTGTATTTTTTCTGTTGGATTTCTGTCAAGATCAATGTAAAATTCAACGCCATCTTCGGTATTTTGTACCCCATAGGCTTTTCCATGAGCATTCATGGTCGCAGCTACAATAGAAAGACCGACACCACTTCCGCCATATTCCCTTGTTCTCGCCTTATCCACTTTGTAGAATTTAATCCATAATTTATCCAATTCTTCTTCTGGGATCTGTTTTCCTGTATTGGCAACATAGACCCGAACTTCATTTCCTCTTGGCTCAAATCGAACAGTAATCGTTCCTTTTTCTGATAAATGATGAAGTGCATTGCTTAAATAGTTGGAAATGACTTCTTCTATCATGTATTCATCTGCCCATACATAAATCGGCTCTTCTTGTTGAAAGTCGATGGTTGCCTCCGCTTTTTTATATAAAATATCGGACGCTTGAATCAAATTTTTTACAAGGGCTACAATATCAAATCGTTCCATATGGACAACATTATTTCCAAATTCTATTTGATTTAATGTCAACAACTTCTTCACCATCGTGTTCATTTTATGTGCTTCATCCACAATAACTTCGCAATAAAATTCTCGGCTTTCTGGATCGTCGTTTACATTGTCCTTTAATCCTTCTGCATATCCTTGTATCAGAGCGATTGGCGTTTTCAATTCATGGGATACATGAGAAATAAATTCCTTTCGCATCTCATCAATTTGTATCTTTTGGTCAATATCTTTTCTCAGTTCATTATTCGCCGTTTTTAATTCGCTGATCGTTTCTTCTAATTTTGCCGATAACTCGTTCATATTATTTCCAAGTTGCCCAAGCTCATCTTGATTAATTCTTGTCACCCGTGCATCAAAATCAAGATGTACCATTCGATTGGCAATCATTGCCATCTCTTGAATCGGAACCGTATATTTTTTACTAACCCAAAACATAACAATCGCCCCGATCACGCTCATAAGAATACCGATATAGGCAAATAATTGACTGGAAATATTAGCTGCCCCTTGCACTCCCTGAATTGGAGAACGGAGAATGAGCAAATATTTGTTGTCATACCGATCAAACATAATACCAAATAAATCGAGATACTCTCCATTTAAATCCTTTACATTATTTTTTTGAATGGTATATCCTTGCTCAAATATTTCATCCACACTGCTCCCATCGCCGGGTCTTGCCTTAATTAGTTCATTGAGATACCGCAACATACTCGTATCCATTTTACTACTGCGTTCAGAAAGAGGATATACCCTTTGAAAATTATTATTCACAATTAAAATATTGAAATGGGTGCTGGACATGAGAAGATCCACTTGTTGTTCTCTAAACGTTCTAAAATCATCATCGCTACCTTGAAAATCGTCTGTTGACCAATAAATTTGTTTCAACTGATTATAGGTCTTTATTAAACTTTTTTCTTCACTTTTCATATAATAGTCCATTCCAATCGTCTTGTTGACCATCCAAGAAACTAAAATAATGGAGCTTGTCAAGAAAATAAGCAATAATGTTAGCTTAATGCGAATCGAATGCTTCATTTTGTTACCTCAAACTTATATCCCATTCCCCAAATCGTTTTAATATATTCTCCTTTATCACCCAGTTTACTGCGTAATTTTTTTACGTGAGTATCAATGGTTCTCGCATCTCCAAAATAATCATAATTCCATACATGATTTAAAATATTTTCTCTTGAAAGTGCCACCCCTTGATTTAGGAAGAAATAATTTAAAAGCTCAAATTCTTTAAAACTTAACTCAATTGGCTTTCCATCAATTCGCACTTGATGAGCAGAGTTATCCACTTCAATTCCTCCTGCTGACAAAATATCCGCCTTATTCAGTCCACTTGTTCTTCTTAAAATAGCTTCCACTCTTGCCACAAGAATTTTAGGACTAAATGGTTTAGAAATATACTCATCCACTCCTAGCTCAAACCCTTGCAATTCATCACTTTCTTCGCTTTTGGCAGTCAACATAATAATAGGAACTTTTGAAAAACGTCTGATCTCCTTGCATACTTCCCATCCGCTCATTTTTGGCATCATCACATCCAAAATAACCAAACTAATGTCTAAATTTTTTTCATCAAAAAATACATCCACTGCCTCTTCCCCATCTCCTGCTTCTACCACAGAAAAACCACTGCGAATCAGAAAATCTTTTACCAGTTTTCTCATTCTGCTCTCGTCATCAACAACTAAAATTTTATATTTATCCATCTTTCATATCCTCCTAAACACATCTGTTCTTTTTTTAGTCTATCATAGGAATATGTTAAAACTGTGAATTTCCCCTTCTTTTTTCCATCCAGCGATAGATATCAGAATAGACATCATTCCGATCCAGTTCATTTAGTATTTCATGTCGATCCAATGGATAGAGCTTTAACATCACATCTTTCATCCCAAGACTGATATATTGTTCATATACTTTTCGCACCCCTTTTCCAAAATTGCCAACGGGATCCTCACCGCCTGATACAAGAAAAATAGGCATATTTTTATCCATTCTTATGAGATTATCTCTTTTTTCAATGGCACAAAGTGTTCGAAACAGATCTTGATAAGCACTTACGGTAAACACAAAATTACACCACGGATGTTCTCGATACCGATCCACTTGTTCTTCGTCCCTTGACAACCAATCCTTGTCCGTTCTTGGGGACTCAAACTTCCGATTATAAGCTCCAAAAGCCATATTATTAATAAAACAACTTCGGTACATACTCCCTTTCCATCGCTTCATTATCTCTGTCATAAACACTCCAAAAAGAGCCACCAAAAATGGTTGTTTTCCTGTTCCCATAAGAATCGTTCCATCTAAATCATTTCCCCCATAAACAGTTAAATATCGTCTTACTAAAAAAGAGCCCATGCTATGCCCCATCAGAAAATACGGAATATTTTTATACTCTTTTTTTATGTTTATATAAAGTTTTCTTATATCTTTAATTAAAATATTATAACCATTCTTTTCTGCAAAATATCCATGAAGTTCCTCGGACTGCACCGATGCACCATGTCCTAAGTGATCATATCCCACAACAAGATACCCTTTTTTCGTTAAATAATTAGCAAATTCATCGTACCGTTCTATATACTCTACCATTCCATGGGCTATTTGTAAGATAGCTTTTGGTCTTTCTTGATCTGGTTTCCAAATAAAACCATGTAACATCGTTTGACCATCTGCTGATGTCATCGTAAAATTTTCTTTCATCTTCCATTTCCTCCTATCATTTTCCTTAATTTTATCATAAATTCCCTTTGAATACTATTCACAATCTTCTCGATACATGGAGAATACAGAAAACCAAAACTAAGAAATATAATTTTCTATAACGATGAGAAGCACGCTTTGCGAACTTCTCACGTTCGTGGGCGGCGTCAAATAGAAATGCAAGCATTTCCGCTTGACTTATGCCTTCCACGCAAATATAAAAACCGATAGCCTAATTGACTATCGGTTTTATCATATATGAAGGAGTTCAACGATATAACAAATTATTTTACGAGAGCTAGTGTTTCTCTTGCAATTGCAAGCTCTTCGTTTGTAGGTACAACAAGCACTTTTCTTAAAGAATCATCCGTTGTGATAACTCTTTCTTCTCCATGAACATCGTTCTTTTCTGGATCAATTGTAATACCTAAATATCCTAAATATGCACAAACTTTTTCGCGAGTTACATTGTCATTTTCACCAAGTCCAGCTGTGAAAGCAATGGCATCCACACCATTCATAGCTGCAACATAAGATCCAATATATTTTGCTACATGATACCAGTATACTTCTAATGTAGCTTTACAAAGTTCATCGTCTGCTTCTGCTGCTGCTTTTAAATCACGGAAGTCACTGGATTTTTGAGATAACCCAAACACACCAGATTTCTTATTCAATACTTCCATCACCGCTGGTAAATCAAGATTTTCTTTTTCTGCTATGTATTCCATAATAGCTGGATCAATATCTCCACTTCTTGTTCCCATTAAAAGTCCTTCAAGTGGAGTGAATCCCATACTTGTATCAATAGATTTTCCATGATCCACAGCACATACACTAGCACCATTTCCGAGGTGACAAACGATAATCTTTAAATCTTTAATATCTTTTCCAAGAATATCGGCAGTTCTTTGAGATACATAGCTGTGAGATGTTCCATGGAATCCATATCTACGCACTTTATATTTATCATAATATTCATATGGAAGTCCATATAAATAAGCTCTAGCTGGCATTGTCTGATGGAAAGCAGTATCAAAAACGGCCACCATTGGCACACCTGGCATTAATTCTTCACAAGCACGAATACCAATTAAGTTAGCTGGATTATGAAGTGGAGCTAATTCATTACATTCCTCAATCTGTCTTAAAACTTCATCTGTAATCATAGTGGACTGAGCAAATTTTTCTCCACCATGAACAACACGATGTCCAACTGCTGAAATTTCGTCTAAAGAAGTTAATACGCCATTTTCTTTATCTGTAAGCTGTTCAAGTACAAGTTTTACAGCAACTGTATGATTTGGCATGGCAACTTCTTTTTCCATCTTTGGTTTTCCATCTGGTGTATGTGTTAAACGTCCATCAATACCAATTCTTTCACATAATCCTTTTGCTAAAACTTTTTCTGTATCTGTTTCAATTAATTGATATTTTAAGGATGAACTACCACAATTTACAACTAATACTTTCATAATAATCCCCTTTCAAATTGGACGACTTTTTCCTTGCCTATCTCTTTTACATTTCGTCTATTCTTAGATTAACACAATTTTCGTTTTTTGTATACAGTATTATAGTCATAAAATTGTTCTTTTTTTCGTACATCTTGATAAAATTTTAACTATTCTTTGACAATTAATTAACAGATTCTTTTTTTCTTATTTATTGTCAATTAATTAACGTTCTTTTTCTATCTTTCTTCTTTGTATGGAAAATAACCCAATTATTCCTTGCTACTCTAAAAGGAAAGGCGTATAATGAAAACTAAATCATTAATCTTAGTACTGGAGGTTTATTATGTCTAATTTTATAAGACAATCAGCTGAAACACTCACATTTAACCCTTTTCAAACAATTGGAAAAGAGTGGCTCTTAATTACGGCTGAAAAAGATGGCTTAGTTAACACTATGACAGCTTCATGGGGAGGCGTTGGAATCCTATTTGGTAAGCCTGTTGCCTATATCTTCGTAAGACCACAAAGATATACAAAGGAATTTATTGATTCGTCAACTCACTTTTCTTTATCTGTTCTCCCAGAACAATATAGAAAACAATTAAATTACTTTGGTACGGTTTCTGGAAGAACGGAAGATAAGATCAAAAATTCTAATCTTTCTATTGAAAGAGAAGATGGCGTTCCATATTTTTCAGATGCAAAACTTGTCATGGTATGCAAAAAACTATTTGCACAATCTGTGGAAGAATCTGCTTTTCTTGATCCTTCTCTTATCGAGCGTTGGTATAAAGATAAGGACTTCCATACTTTATACATCGCAGAAATAGAATCTATATTAAGGAAGCCAGAGCAATCTGAATAAACATTATCTGTTTTCAATAAGCAATAAAAATATATTTCATGAATTTCTCATGTTTGTGAGCGGTATCAACATTATAAATGGAAACGATGAGAAACACTCTTTGCGTAAATCAAATATTGAAAACTACGATATAGAAAAGAGGTGCTTTTTAGCACCTCTTTTCTATATCGTATATTCCGTGGAAACCACACTTTGTTCTAAAATAAAATTTTATTTCATTATTGTTCATTCATAATTTCTCTTAATGTTTTCTCAAATACATCCATATCAATCGGCTTTGTAATATGTCCATTCATTCCAGCTTCTTTTGTTTCCACAATATCTTCTGTAAACGCATTGGCTGTTAAAGCAATAATCGGAATCTTCTTTGCATCGTTGCGATTTAACTTTCTTATTTCTTTTGTCCCTTGACATCCATTCATAACTGGCATCTGCATATCCATTAAAATAACATCAAAGAATCCTTCTTCACTCTGCTTAAACTTCTCTACTGCTTCTTTTCCATTCCAAGCCTGTGTAACGTTAAATCCATGGAGTTTTAAAATTTCAGTGGAGATCTCCATATTAAATTCATTATCCTCTACAAGAAGCACATAGTATTCGCTTTTTTTGCATTCTTGTTTTTTCTTTTTTCTCTCAGTTTCTCCATCTGAAAAATCGATTCTTTTTTCTTCTATCACTTCAATCGGAATTGTAATCACAAATTTCGTTCCTTTAGAAAGTTCACTTTCCACTTGGATCTGTCCATTCATCTGTTGTACTACGCTATGCACAATAGGCATTCCAAGTCCTGTTCCACTCACTTTAGAAGTGTTTACATTAATTTCCCTTTCAAAAGGTAGAAAAATACGATTTAAAAATTCTTTACTCATTCCGATTCCAGTATCTTGTACGATAAACTGATACTCGGCATAAAGGTTACTGCGATACTGTAATTGTTTTACATAAACATCAATGGAATCATCTTCTTTTGTAAATTTCATCGCATTGGATAATAAATTATTTAACAACCTTTGTAATTTAGCCCAATCGCTAGCCACTAAACAATTTTTCACATCGATATGTAGTGTAAAATGTTTTTTCTCATTGTAGGCTTGTACTTCAAATACTGACACCGTTTCTTCTATAAACTCCACAAGATCAAATTCACTTTTACTAACTTCTTTTGTTTCTTGCTCGAATTTAGAAATATCAAGAATATCATTGATCAAACCTAAAAGTTGCTTACTAGAAACATTGATTTTCTTCATATAGTCTTCTATCTTCTTCTTATCATCAATATGATGTTGTGCTAAGTCGGAAAGACCAATAATTGCATTAAGCGGTGTTCTCATATCATGGGAAATACTGGAAAAAAACATATTTTTAGATTGAAGAGCATTTTTTACCGTTTCTAAAGACTCTTCCAACAATTGTTTTCTCACTAATTCTTGTTCTTTTTGCTCATTTACTTCTTTAAAACAAAGTATAATTTTATCCCCAACTACGGACGGATCTTGCAATAACTGCACTTGACTCCACAAAAATTTTTCATGGAATAAAAACCGAAATTCCCTTTCAAAATCACGCACATTTTGAGCTACAAGCTCTCTAATTCTTTCAATAGAAAAATTGCTAAGATATTCTTCATAATATTTTTGTTCAATAATTTCTCCAATGGCACTTGAAAAATTATCATAACTTCCATAATTCGGTAGATGTGTTTTCATGTATTCAGAACCTTTTATCATGGAATATGTATTTTTATCAATATCAATCAAATAAATTCCATAATAAAAATCACCAAGAATATTTGTCATTTGATTATAAAGCACTGCCTTGCGATTGGAATACCGTTCTGAAATTATCAATATTAATAAACCAATAAAATATAGAACAATCATCCCCATGAAAATATAATTCAGTGGCTGAATCTCTCCAAGCAATTCTATATAAGGAATTGTGATAACAAAATACCAGCCACTATCCGATACATGATAATACACACCTTTTTTCAAACCATTGGGTCCTAAAATAGAAGAAGTTGGTAAATCATGTTTTCCTGCTTTCACTTCTTCAAATAACTTCGCGGCAAATACTTCTGTTTCTTCCTCTGCATCTTCTGCCACTCCATCCACATGAATTAGAAATCCATTGGAATCATATAGATAATACTTTGTTCCCTTTGGAACATGCTTTAAAGATATCCAATTTTTAATTCTTTTTGGGTAAAGATTGACTGCAAAAATATCTTTTGTATTGCCAACTACTTTTGAAATTGTAATGACAGGTTCCTTTTTACCTTGATCCAAATATATATTGGTATAATAACAATCGCCACCAGCTTTTAGCGTATTTTTATACCAAGATGTATTTTCTATCTCTTTTAACTGTTTTTCCTTTTCTTGATCAACTATGAATACTTTTCCATCTATATAGGCAAAAAACTCCATTGTCTGTAAATCAAGAGAGTTCCCCATATAGTTTTCATATTCCTTTATCCACGCTATAATTTCTTTTTTCCCCTCATGATCCTCAATCAAATTTTGTAATTTAAAGGCTCCATTGTTCAAAAAAATCTCATATTTTTCAAAATACATATTTTCATTATCAGCTAAACGTGCAGTGATTTCGTTCCCCATAATCTGTGATGTTTCCAATACAATTTTATTGAGCTTTAAGATACTCAGTACACTGAATATCACAAACACAATAAAAACAAGTGCATTAATCCATATACTTCTTTTTTTTTCAAACATATATCTCCCTCTTATACTTTTTATAAGGATTGGTGCTTTTCCTTATAAAACCCTTATTAAAATATTTTTATCTTCCTCCCTTGACTCCCCTATTTCATTCAAGTTCCTAAACAATACTTCTTTGTCATAAAAAATATTTTTTGTTTATCATTATATCATTTTCTATTATAAAAGTCCATAAACGGTCGAAAAAGGTCGAATCATGAACATTTACCCCAATCATCATTTGTTGTAAATCGTTTTATCTGCTCCCTTCACTAACACGCATTTTTTCATCATATTTGTTTATCAACAAAATCATGAAAATCCACCTTGACAAAAAAAACTTTTTCAATTATGATAGAGAAAGATTGTTTTAAACAAAATAATCAACCGTACAAAACTAAGGGCTTGTACTGGTTTCGACGGGGGTTATGAAGTTTGAGCAGCCATTCGCAGACCAGGACTGCGTAATAACTTGGACTTAAATATAAACGCAGACGAAAATTTAGCGTACGCTGCCTAATTGCGGTAGCTGTCGGCTCTAAGTCACTCACAGCTTAGAATCCCGGCATCAAACGATGTGGGACCCTCATATACCTAAGCTTTGCGGTGTATGAAGTAATATGAAGCTACTAAAGTAAAAAGCCTGTCGGTAGGCGTTTTACGGAGGGAATGTCAAAATATCGACTGTAATGGGAGATACTCGAATGGAGTGGCTTTCGGACAGGGGTTCGATTCCCCTCAGGTCCACTTGGAATCCTGATTATATAAGGATTTGTCACCTTATATAAACTAATGGTAATCAAACCAATGTATACTTTGTGTATATGTTGGTTTTTTTTCTTTGCTATAACTCTACAATTTTATTTATAATTTCTATTTTATATTTATTCATCTTTCTATTCTGATCGTAATATCCTTTGATAGTTCTAATATCTGTATCTCCCATCTGAAATATAACAAGGCATTTATCACATTCCTACCACTCAGAATAGATCCATATGAATTTCTAATTTTGTTGGAAAATTTTTGAGAGATATTTCATCTTCTGCAAGAGGATTTTATTCTCATCTATTCCATGGTTTAAATTTTTTAATTTTCTCCACTAAATCCTTTGTATTGCCATCAAAACAAATAGCTCTATCATCAATGTAACAAATGGCTGGTGGTTTCTCCTTAGTCACCCTATCTACTATAATGTCATTATCTTCTAAATATTGTTTTATAGCTTCTATGCCTTCTGCATAAGAACATCTAGCAGACACAACAACAACTTCATATCCTTTTTCTCTCAGTATTTTTATAACTTTTTGAATTCCCGGAACAACTGGATCTTGTGCAATTCCTGCTCCTTTCCATCCGCTTGTATAACTATGAATCACTCCATCAAAATCAAATACCACTGTCTTTTTTCTCATAATTTTTAACCTCTCTAACTTTTAAAATTCTATACTTTTCATCATCTCCAGTATCGTTTTTTCTTATTCTATCTCATAGTGTAGTTTTAGTTATAGATTACTATTAAAAATTTCTGTTTTATCTTTTTCTAATTCATATACAAAATTTTTTCAACATTTCAATTGTATCTTACATTTTGTTCATATATCTATCTAAATATTAATTTTTTTCACACATTTTACAGCCAATACGTATCCAAATAAAGCCAAAATCTTCCAAAATATACCCAAAAATATTAAAATAATATTGTTACAAAAACTATAACTAATAACAACAAGGAGGAATCATTATGGCATACGCACAATGGGCTACTTTTCAAATCAATGTACTCAAACCAGATACTTCAGTTATTATCAGAGATGTTAAATTGAATTGGGGAAAATTTTATGCCTTCAATGACAAAGATCATGAAATTAAGTCAAAAGATATTGAAGGAAAAATTATTACTGACAAGACTCCTCATAACCAACGCATTATTTCTGCGTGTGGACGTTCTGATTCTGCATCAGGAACTGAAGGTTCTTTTCTTTTAAATTATCAAGACGAAACCATTGGAAAACTCTACTGGGATTGTCCATGGGGCTCAAAAACTAATACTTGTACTTGGGAAAAGCACTCCGATAATTTTATGGTAGAATTAACTGGAATTAATACTGATTCGGGAGCACTTGGTAATATCCAAATCAACATCGTGAAACTTAACAAATAAGTTAAAGAGTTACATTAAAATAAATCTATATATATACAACAATGTTGGAGATATTACTTCAACATTGTTGTATATATGAATTATTTTTTCTTCTATATAGTCATTTATTATAATTTTTCTCATATTTTTACATTCGGAATTAGTTTTCTAGGCTTTTATTTCTTCTATTTTTCCTTTCCTCTACTTTTTTCCCAGATTCTTTTTTATATGCACCTATAAAAAATTCATAATCTAACTCGTTGTGCTAGTTCAAATACAGTAAACCTCTCAGCCCTTAAAGGCGCAGAAAGTCCCTATATTTGATTCGGCATTTTTTTAAAAAATCAGTTGC